>CP070655.1:563892-570316 GCA_020354945.1 Candidatus Omnitrophota bacterium | reverse complement strand
GCCTAAAATGGACAGGTTCCTGATTAAAAATAGGGCTGGTTCCAGAACAAGTTCAGAAACCGCCTTCTTAGAGCTTGATTCTGGAAGGTTCCTTGATGGCTATGGCATCCACTATGCCATCAAGAAACGTCCCTATCTTGGGATTAATAATTTTATAAATGATGCCAGGCTTATCCCTAAAAATGAATATAGCGTAAGCCAGTATCCTTTGCAAGCCTGAATTTTTGCGAATAATCCTTCGCTATTCAAGGCTGATACTTGCTTATACATTAAAACAAACACAGCTGATGCTATCAAAAAGGTAAACAAATCAAACATTTTTTTGTGCCATGATATTAAACCAAAGATAGCGCATATTATCGCCGCAACGGGTAAGGCATACAATAAATATATCACCGCGCCTATTTTCTTTATCTGCTTATTTTTTGATATGGGTATTTGATAACCTGCTAAGGTCTGTTTAAGCCTTATGGGGGTGAGCGTTTCAGTTAAAATATCTACGATGCCCTTAGTTGCTTTTATAGTCCCTTTTGTTACGCCGGTTGGCTCTAAATCCTGAACTGCCCTGGTAGAATCATCTACGGGTTTTACTATACTCCCGGCGCCTTTTATCCACGGCATAAAAAATGCAGCTACTGCTAAAAGTGAAAAAAATATAATTATAAACTTTAAGGCTTTCATTAGTCTATATGACTCAGCGCTTCCTGAATTAAGGGAAGGATAGATTTCATCTCTTCCTTTGTCATTCTTCCCAATTTGGCAAATCTAAAATCGCCTTCTTTATTTTTATTTTCCCTGTTGATCTGCAATTTCTTTGGGCCCTGATTATAAGAATAAACACTTACGGTCAATCGTTGTGATTCGGTTTCCCAGGATTTTGAAAATACACGTTCATCCAAACTACCATCATACGGCATATCTTCTCCTTTTTATTTAATAAGTAACCTCGCCGATGGCGAGATTACTTATGTCTTGTGTAAATATAATATGGCTATAATACAGCTAAGTCAAGCATAAATAAATAGGGACACGCCCCGTCTCCATAAAATTATCAGAAATCGGAATATGTCCCTGTTTATTTTTAATCTTTCGATTAGATTAATATCTGTCGCGAAAACCGCCGCTGCGACCGCCGCCAAAACCTCCGCCGCCTCTGTTATAGTCTCTTTTTTTAGGTGGCCTGGCTTCGTCAACCTTCAGGGTGCGTCCTTCAAAATCAGTTCCATTTAATGCGTTTTTTGCAGCTTCGGCTTCGGATGGGCTGGACATTTCAACAAATCCAAAACCTTTGCCTTCAAGTACGGTGACGCTCTGAACTGTTCCATGATTAGCAAACAATTCTTCCAATTGTTCTTTAGTCACAGAGTACTTAAGGTTTCCTACGTAAAGTTTACTAGCTTGCATTTTCTACTCCTTTTACCTGCCGAAAGGCAGGTTTTTAAAAACCCGGTTATAAAAACCGGGCTTTTTTTAGTTATAGCTTTACTACATTTAAAGCTTTTTTGCCTCTGGAAGTATCCTCAACTTCGCACTCTACTTCCTGGCCTTCATCTAAAGTTCTATAGCCATCACCTTGAATTGCGCTTTGATGCACAAATGCATCATCGCCTGACTCAAGGGTAATGAAACCATAACCCTTTTGGCTAGCGAACCATTTAACTTTTCCTTTTGCCATTCTTCAGTACCTTCCTTTCCTATAAAATTATAGCAAACAACGTCAGAAAATAAAAAAACCGCAAGGCTCCGTGTTTCTACCTTGCGGTATAAACTTCTTTCCCTTACTTGCTACGGACATCACTATACACTAATTTATCTTATTTGTCAAGTAAAAAAATAAAATTTTTAAATTATATATTTTCAGATTAATTCAGTGTCGCTCTCAAGAACGTATTGGAAAATAAGGGGAGCAACTATGCTGGCATCTGATTCTATTATGAATCTGGGTGTGTCGATTCCGAGTTTATCCCAGGTGATTTTTTCATTGGGGGCGGCGCCGCTGTAAGAACCATAAGAGGTGGTAGAATCGCTAATCTGGCAAAAATAGCCCCAGTGTTTGCATTCTTTTTTCAAATCCTGCCTTATCAACGGGACTACGCAAATCGGAAAATCTCCGGCAATTCCACCGCCTATCTGGAAAAATCCTACCGAGCCGTTCTTTGTATTCTTTAGATACCAGTCTATTAGATAATCCATCTGTTCTAATCCATTCTTTAGGAAATTAAAATGTTTGAAGCGCCCCATTCGTGTCTCAGCTACTAATACGTTGCCTAACGTTGAGTCTTCCCACCCGGGAGTAAAAATGGGTAAATTCTTTCCGCAGGCGGCAGCGGCCCAGCTGTTTTTCGGGTCGATTTCGTAGTATTGTTCCAGTTGGCCATTGCGTATAAGCTGATAAATAAACTCATACGGAAAGTATCTTTCCTGCTGCTTCTCTGCTTTTTTCCATACTATATGAAGTTCTTTTTCTAATTTTCTGAAAGCCTCTTCTTCCGGAATGCAAACATCGGTAACCCGGTTAAGGTGGCTATTTTTGAGTTTGAGTTCTTGTTCCGGCGTAAGATAGCGGTAATGGGGAACTTTCTTATAACTTTTATGAGCTATTAAATTAAATATATCCTCTTCCAGGTTAGCTCCGGTGCAACAGATACCGTGTATTTTATCTTTTCTTATCATCTCCGCCAGGCTAATCCCGATTTCACCTGTGCTGAGCGCGCCTGCCATAGCCAGGAACATCTTGTTGCCTTTTTTAAGATACTGAACCCACCCTTCTGCCGCATCGACCAGAACTGCTGCGTTAAAATGCTTAAAGTTATTTTTTATAAATTGCCTTATATCCATCGTTTTTAACCTCTATTATAACGCTATAATAAAATTATAATTAAAATAAGTCAAGAAAGAAATTTATATTTGCGTCTAATTTTGTGTTTCGGACTTGTTTTTGTGCTGGAGGGTGGCACCTTGGAGGGCGTCCCGGCTACAGTATTACTTTATTTAACTTATAAAATTTGCGTATTTTCCCTTTTCCGACTTTATGGCTTTGTTATACACAACATTTGCTATGGCAATATCCTGGATGGCAAGACCGGTAGAATCAAATACAGTAATCTTTTCTCCTTTGGTCCTTCCCTTTTTCTTACCGGAGACAATCTCTCCTATATCGGCGTAGATTTTGCTCTTTGATAACTCACCCTTGCCTAAAGGGACATTTATCTCCCCGCTGTGAGAGGCCTGTTTTAAATCATCTACCACAATCTTGGCCTTTTTTAATATTTCAGGAGCAAGTTCTTGTTTTCCCTCGGCATCTGCTCCTATAGCATTTATGTGCGCGCCTTTTTTAATCCATTCTAGGCACACAAGGGGTTTTCGCGAAGGCGTAGTAGCAGCAATTATATCGCTATCTTTAACACACCCTTTTACCGTAGAAGAAACTTCAAAATTTATGTTTCTTAATCTTTCAAACTCTTTTATAAATGTTGCCGCTTCCCCGCGTTTAAATCCCCACGCCTTAACATATCGGATATCAAAAAGTTCTAATAACGCCTGCAGTTGAGTCCTGGCTTGCACTCCACAACCTACCAGGGCAACTCTTTTGGATTCCTGCCTGGCCAGAAATTTAGCCGCCACTCCTCCTGCTGCCCCGGTTCTTAAAGCAGTAAGATAGGTAGCCTCCATTATACAAAGAGGAAAGCCGGTTTTAGGGTCACTTAAAATCACTATAGCCATAACTGTAGGAAGGCTCACTTTTATGTTTTTGGGATGGACATTTACCCATTTTATACCGCAGCCTTTAAGGCCTTCTACCCAGGCCGGCATTGCCCGAAAATCGCCGTTAAATTTAGGAAGGGGGAGATATAGTTTAGCCGGCATATGGGCCTTCCCTTCACCGAGAAGTCTAAAAACCTCTTCTATGGCTTTTATAGCCTCTTTTATCCCTATCAAATTTTTTACTGTCGCTGCGTCTAAAATTAATGTCTTCATAATTTTCGCTCCCTGCATCAGGTTTTATGAGTCTATCCATCCGCCTGCACGATGACAGGCTCTGCCTTTTTCTTCCATTTTCCTATCTCAAACCAGCCGAGTATAAGCAGTCCATTTAAGACCGAAGCTGAAGCTATAGCCCACCACACTCCGGTTACGCCCAGAGAGGTAGCTTTAGAAAGAAACAAGGCCATGGGTATCTGGAATCCCCATAGAGTTAGCAAGGTGATAATCATAGGGATGACAGTATCTCCTGCTCCGGCTAAGGCTCGATTGAGAACAATTCCAAATGCTATAAACATATAGAAGGGTGTGGTAATTCTGAGATATTGAGCTCCAAGAAAAATTATCCTTCCGTCCTTATTAAATACACCCATAATCTGATAAGCGAGGAGGAAGAAGACGATTGCAACAAAAGCCATAATAATCGCATCGAAAATGGTAGCGACCCAGGCGCTCCTTTTGGCTCTTGCCGGCTCTCTGGCGCCTAAATTTTGACCGACTAAAGTGGCGGCAGAACCGCCAAGGGCAAAGGCCGGCATAAGTATAACCATTTGTAGTCTCATGCCAACTCCATATGCAGCAACTGCCGAAGTGCCAAAGGTTGCCACAATTCCAATTAAAACCATCATCATCAGGCTCCTGAGAAACATCTGCAGAGAACTGGGAAGGCCTATCTTAAGAATTGCTTTAAGAAATTCTAATTTAATTTTCCATTCTTTAAGATGGATATGGACTATACAGCGTCCGTTAGAAAGCATCCACAGCACCAGAAAAGCGGAAACAGCTTGAGATATTACTGTTGCCACTGCGGCGCCTGAAGTATTCATCCTGGGTACGCCTATGCCGAATATAAATACAGGGTCTAAAATGATATTAATGATGTTAGCCAGAATCATGAGCTTCATCGGTGTAACTGTATCCCCTGCGCCCCGGAGAATAGAGTTGCCGGTAAAAAGCAGAAACATTGTTACACCGCCTAAAAGAAGAATCTTCAAATATCCAATTCCTGCTTCTAAAATATCGGGGCCCGCACCCATGATTAAGAGCAATCTCTTTGTAAATACAAGCCCGGCTGCTACTGTCAAAATCGCCATAATTATGGCCAGAGAGATAGACTGGGTAGCAACAGTATCCGCCTTCTCCTTATTCTTTGCCCCGACATATCTTGCTACAAGCGCCAGGGTGCCTGTTGAGACGCCTACAATCATAGTAAAAAGGACCATAATAATCATCCCGCTCATAGCCACTGCCGCAATAGAAGATGCCCCTAATCTGCCCACCCAGAACATATCGATCAAACTCTGGGTAGTCTGCAGAACAGCCATTGCCATAAGGGGCAATGCCAAAGAGACTATCTTAAGCGAAATAGGGCCTCTGGTAAGGTCCTTATTTTGGTTAAAAATTTGCTTTATCATAATATCCGGATTTTTCTATTACTTTACCCTAACGCACTTTGCAGTTGCAGTTGCAATGGTTGCGCCGCTTTCATTTTTTGCTTCTGCTTTTGTATATATTATCTTTCTGTCTTCCCTATCTATCCAGCCTTTGAATGAGAGTTTCTCGCCAACCCTGGCCATTTTATTTAGCCTGACATTAAACTCAGCGCTTACGACGTGTTTTCCCATTTTCCAGGGCAGATTAACCATTATTTCATCCAGGATAAGTCCGATTAAACCGCCATGCACAATGTCTTTAAAGCCCTGGTGATGTTTTTGAGGAATCAACTCAGTGCGCATAATATTATTTTTATCTATAATAAATTTAAGGTGCAGGCCATATTTATTCTTATCGCCGCAGACAAAGCAGTGCTTATCATCTTCCAGATTCATATCGCCCTCTTCTATTCAAGAAACCTAAAACTATGCATTATCTGTTTTGCCTTATCTATGCACTTATCATAATTGTCCGCAGTGTTGATATATGTAATTGTATACATTTTAGTTCCTTTGACTGTTATTAAAATATATAACTTTAAATCAAAGAAAAACATCTTTTTTGTCTGGACTACAGAAAGAAAATCGATATCGTTTATTTTAACCTGTTCTTTTCCAGATACAGTTTTATCGTATTTAAAATATATATCGATAAGTTCCCCGGTGGGCCTGGATGTTGGCCTTGTGCTTTTTGCAATGACGCTGACATAACCATTAAAAAAATCAAAGAAGCCCTGTTTTGGGAAAAATACAGTTATTGACGCCCCTTTGAAGTTTTCAAAAGTGCGGTAATCTGAGGGATATGTTATATAAAAGTTATATTTTTCGTCTGTATAAGTTGTATCTTCGGCATAGGCATGGGCATAGGACAAGAGCAATAAAAATAATAAGATAAAAGATGTTTTTTTCATTCGAGTCCCTGAATAAATGCCTCAATCGAGCGGCTATATTCTTCTTTAGAATCTAAAAAGGCGGTATTGTGGCTGCCCATTATTTCAACAAGTTGCTTT
>CP070655.1:557190-563792 GCA_020354945.1 Candidatus Omnitrophota bacterium | reverse complement strand
GTCATAATTACAAAATCAGGCACTACTGCTACTCATCAGATTTTCGCCACTGTTGATTACAGCGACTTAACGATGTAGGTATGATTATGTATAAAAACAATAGAGGTTTTTCATTTGTCGAGCTAATAGTTGCAACGGTCATCTTAGTAATTGTAGTGGCAGGTGTTTATGCCGCTTTCTTAAGCGCAGCTAAATATATAGGAACTTTTAGGCATGAGATAATGGCAGTTATTGGAGCGCAGGGCTGGCTTGAGAAAAAGTTAGCCGATAATAAATTTGGTGATTTGAACAATACAGTTAACCCTACGAAAATAGATCCAGCAGACTTATATTTGTGGGGAGGTAAGTTTACAGGCTTGCGCAGTGAAGTAGATAATTTAGATGATTCGCATCTTCCTCAATATGAAATTAGTACCGAAAACTTAAGTGCAGACGGTACTAGTAACCCAGATTATAGTTTTAAAAAAATAACAATAACAGTTACCTGGGTTGAAAGAGAAATTTAGTATTATGAAGAGAAAATTGCTTAAACAAAAAGGCGTAACTCTTCTTGAGTTATTGATTACCGTTTCTTTAGTGGGTTTAATATTCGGCTTTGGAATATCTCCTATGCTGAGTCAAATAACACTGTTCAAGGTAGAGAAGGCGGCGATAGCCTTATTTGACGATGCAAATTTAGTTGCTAATTATATTACAGGAGATGCAATGAGGTCGGAAAAAGCTGATGATACAACAGAGTATGAAATTATTTTTACAATAACAACAGACCATACTACATCACCGCGGACAACAAAGACTGTGAGATATCATGTTATTAATGATACAGAGCTAGAGCGCATTGATTCAGTTGAAGGCAAAAGGGTTATAACCAATAAAATAGATGGACGTGTAGTAGATGAAAAGCGAGTCAACTGGCCCCATTTTGATATTGGCCCGGATGCCAGCGGAGAAAATCATCGTTTGAAATGTAGCCTAAGCTTTCAAGATCCAGATGATGCAAGCATAGAAACTGAAAGAAGTTTCGATGTAATGCTGCGCTGCAGAGATAAGCAGCTAGTAAAACCTTAATTTTGGATTTTCTTGACATCGCCTTCCTTTCATTGTAATATTATACTCATATTTACACAAAGCAACTTAATCCTTAATTCATAATCCTTAATTCTTATAAAATGAAATCACAAAATTTCGTGCACCTGCACGGACATACCCAGTATAGCTTACTTGACGGAGCATGCCTTTTAGAAGAACTCGTCAAACTCGCCCAGGCCTATAATATGCCTGCGCTTGCTATGACTGACCATGGCAATATGTTCGGTGCAATAGAATTTTATCTTCTCTGCAAAAAGGCCGGAATAAAACCAATTATAGGATGCGAATGTTATCTTGCCCCTGTAAGCAGGTTTGAGAAGGCCTCCCATGGCATTTCTGATTCAGCATACCATCTTATACTTTTAGCCAAAGATATAAAAGGCTACCATAACCTTATAAAACTTGTCAGCGCCGGTTTCTTAGAAGGATTTTACTATAAGCCAAGAATCGATAAAGAGCTCCTGGCCCAGCACGCAGAAGGGCTTATATGTTTAAGCGCCTGTTTAAAAGGAGAACTGCCCCATCTTATACTCTCCGGTCAATTGCAGGACGCATATAAAACAGCAGGAGGATACAGCGATATCTTTGGCAAAGATAATTTTTATTTAGAGCTTATGGACCAGGGCCTGCAGGAGCAACTTAAAGTAAATAAGGCGCTTATACAGATGGGCAAAGATTTAAGGCTACCGCTGCTAGCAACTAATGATTTTCATTATCTTCAGAAAAATCATGCATACGCCCATGAAGCACTCCTTTGTATACAAACTCAAACTACATTAGATGACCAAAATCGGATGAGGTTTAAGACAGACGAATTTTATTTTAAGACAGCCGAACAGATGGCTGATTTATTTAAGGATGTACCACAGGCAACATCTAATACAGTTGAGATTGCAAATAAATGTAACCTTGAGCTTGATTTAAATCAGCTGCATTTGCCCATATTCCAGCCTCCGCCAGGAAAGGCTAAAGAGGGATTTTTAAAAGAACTTGTAAATGAAGGTTTAAAGAGAAGATACAAAAATCCTGATAAACCGGTAATTGAAAGATTGGATTATGAACTTAAAGTTATAGAACAGAGCAATTTCGTAAGCTATTTCCTAATCGTTTGGGACCTTATAAGATATGCTAAAGAGAAAGGTATTCCGGTTGGCCCAGGAAGAGGTTCAGCCGCCGGCAGTGTCGTAAGTTACTGTCTAGGCATAACAGACTTAGACCCTCTTAAATACAACCTTCTCTTTGAACGGTTCCTAAATCCCGACAGAATTACAATGCCCGATATAGATATAGATTTTTGTTATGAGAGAAGAGACGAGGTTATAAATTATGTTGTTTCAAAATACGGCAAGGAAAACGTTGCCCAGATAATAACATTCGGCACCATGCTGGCTAAAGCAGTCGTAAGGGACGTTGCCAGGGTTATGGGGTTTAGCTACGCAGAGGCAGACAAGATAGCCAAGCTTGTGCCTCATGATTTAAAAATCAAACTCAGTGACGCCTTAGAGCAGGAGCCTGAGCTTATGCAGATGTATAAGAGTGACAAAAGAGTTACCAGGCTTATAGATACCGCCTTTGTTTTAGAAGGACTTACCAGGCATGCCTCGACCCATGCTGCAGGTGTAGTGATAAGCCAGAAGCCTTTGGCAAATTACCTTCCACTTTTTAAAACAGCCGATGAACAGGTAACCACAGGCTATCCAATGGGTTCGCTTGAGAAGATAGGGCTTCTAAAGATGGACTTTTTAGGTCTCAGAACCTTAACTGTCATAAATGAGACTATTAAAATAATAAAACGCACCCAGGGGATAGAAATAGATATAGAAAATATACCGTTAGATGATAAAAAGACCTATGGATTGCTCTCTAATGCAAAATCTATCGGCATATTCCAACTTGAAAGCCGTGGAATGAGAGATTTGCTAAAGAAACTTAAACCTGCTGTGTTTGAAGATATAATCGCCTTATTGGCGCTATATCGACCAGGCCCGATAGGAAGCGGTATGCTCAATGATTTTATAAAAAGAAAACACGGGCACACCCATGCCAAATATAGCCACCCTTTATTAGAGGAAATCTTAAAGCCTACTTATGGAATTATCCTTTATCAGGAACAGGTTATGCAGATTGTAAACAAACTTGCGGGTTTTTCTTTGAGCCAGGCAGATATTTTACGAAGAGCCATAAGTAAAAAGGCCCCTGAGGTTATCCAGAAACAGAGAAAATTATTTGTTGAAGGTTGTATAAAAAACAGAATACCGATGAATGTTGCCGATAGGATATTCAGTAATATAGAATATTTTGCAGGTTATGGCTTTAACCGCTCCCACTCAGCTGCTTATGCAATGATTTCCTACCGAACAGCGTACCTTAAGGCGAATTTTCCGTTAGAGTTTATGGCTGCTTTACTTACCAGCGAGCGCGATAATACTGATAAGGTAGTTCTGTATATCGATGAAGCCAAAGATATGGGCATTGAAATATTCCCACCAGATGCAAATGAGAGCTATGCCCATTTTACTGTTGCTGGTAACAGCATACGTTTCGGCCTTGCAGCAGTTAAAAATGTCGGTCGATTAGCAGTTGAGTCCATAGTTTCCGCCAGAAAGACCCATGGCAAATTTAAGACTTTATATGATTTTTGCGAACATGTTGATTTACGACTGGTAAACAGAAAGGTGATAGAATCATTGATAAAATGCGGCGCATTTGATAGCTTTAAGCTTCACCGTTCTCAGCTGGTAGCGATGATAGACCACGCCCTTGACGTAGCAGATGTTTTGCAGAAGGATAGAGACACAGGCCAGTTGTCTTTCTTTGATACCTTTGAGGCTGATGATACATTTAAGAAAGAATTTCAACAAGTGCCAGATATAAAAGAGTGGCCTAAGAGCCAGCTTCTGGCTTTTGAGAAGTCGTTATTAGGATTTTATATAACCGGTCATCCTTTGGCTAAATACGAGAAGGCCCTAAAGATGTTTACGGCTCACTCTACTACTACGCTGGGTGAGCTAAGAGATGGCCAGGAAGTTTCGATAGGAGGCGTTATAGCTAAGGCAAGGTTTACTTTTACTAAAAAGACCGGCGAAAAGATGGCAATTGTAATTTTGGAGGATTTAAAAGGGACTGTAGAAGTGCTTGTATTTCCACGGACATTTAAACAAACGGGTAAAAATGTAATAGCGGATGCTATTGTATTTATAAAAGGGACTATAAATTTGCGCGAGGACACACCTAAGATAATTGCTAATGAGGTCTTGCCTCTTGATGAAGCCAGAAAAAAGTATATTCAGGCATTGTCTATAAAACTATATACGAGAGGGCTTGAAAAGAAGACCTTGCGCCAACTTAATGAGATTTTTAAAAAGTACAAAGGCAACATACCTGTCTATTTAAATTTTACAACTCAGGATAAGCGCCAGCTGCAATTATCCACAGGAAAAGACATATCTGTTTCCCCGTCAGATGAACTTGTAGCAGAAATAGAAAAGTTATTGGGACAAGGCACCGTCCGCATGTGGACATAGGGACGTTTTATGGGACAGGTTCCCGATTGAAAATATGGCAGGTTCCCGAATAAGTTCAGAAACCGCCATCTTAGAGCTTGATTCTGGAAGGTTCCTTGATAGCTATATAAATTCCTGTGCTATCAATGAATGTCCCTAAAAATTCTTGACTCTGGTATGTTTATATGTTAATGTAGCATAATTAGTTACGGAAAATAGTCCCTCCAATGCTTCTATTCGCCTGCCTGCCGGCAGACAGATCGCATTGTTCGGGACAATTTTAACTTTGTTAAAATTGGGGGTGAAATATGACAAAAAAAGAAATAGCCATAAGAGTTGCTGATGAGACAGGGATAAAACAAATTGTAACAAAAAAGGTGCTGCAGAAATCATTAGATGCTATAATTGATATCCTGGCATCCGGGCAAAATATCGAACTTCGCAATTTTGGCGTCTTTAAAGTAAAATCAAGGAAGGCAAGGATTGCCCGTAACCCTCGCACCGGAGAAACAGTGCCGGTGCCGCCGAAGAAGGCAGTTGTTTTTAAGCCCGGCCTGGTAATGAAGCAGAGGGTAAGGTAAGGATTAAGTAAATGATAAAGTCGCTAAAAGGAACAGAAGATATTCTGCCGCCTGAATCCGGACTGTGGCATTATTTAGAAGGCGTAGCCAGGGATATCTTTACCAAATACGGATATAAGGAGATTCGCACTCCGGTAATAGAATCTACGCCCCTTTTTATAAGAGGAATAGGTAAAGATACAGACATAGTGCAGAAGCAGATATACTCATTCCTTGATCAAGGGGGACGTAGTATATGTTTGCGTCCTGAAGAAACAGCTTCAGCAGTGCGCGCATATATACAACATCATTTGTATAAAACCGAGGGATTTGTTAAATTATTTTATATTGGGCCGATGTATAGAGGAGAAAAGCCTCAGGCCGGCAGACAAAGAGAGTTTACCCACATCGGAGTTGAGATTATAGGTTCATATTCTGCCTATGCTGATGGCGAAAGCATAATATTGCTAGACGACCTTTTAAAGGCAATGTCTGTAAAAGATTATAAATTCAAGGTAAACACCCTGGGCTGCCAGAAGGATAAAGAGAGATTCAAGAGGCAATTAAAAGAGCTCCTTAAGTTTCAAATAAACAGGTTTTGCCGGGATTGTCAGAGAAGATACAAGTCCAATGTATTACGTATCCTGGATTGCAAAAATGAAACATGTAGAAAGGCCTTGCATTCTTTAAAGCTCAGCAATGACCACCTCTGTGATGATTGTAAGGCAAATTTTAGAGAAGTCTTAGATGTTATAAACAAAGAAAATATAAATTATGAACTTGACCCATTTTTAGTGAGGGGCCTTGACTACTATACCAAAACAGTATTTGAAGTAATATCGCCTGGCTTAGGAGCGCAGGATGCTATTGCAGCCGGGGGGAGATATGATGAGCTCGTTTCAGAATTGGGCGGGCCCAAAACAGGCGCCTGCGGTTTTGCAATCGGATTTGAAAGATTATTAAGCGTAATAAAACAGGGAGAGCTAAAATATAATCCGCCGGCTCCTACGCTGTTTATAATTACAATGAATGAGAAGGCCCGGCGAGCAGCATTTAACCTTCAGCACCAGCTAAGGAAAAAAGGCATATCTTGCGATATGGATTATCAAAACAAATCCTTAAAAGCCCAGATGAGATACGCAGACAAAACTAAGGCTAAATTTGCAGCAGTCATAGGCGACGACGAACTTAAAAACGAAGAAGTTTCCTTAAAAGACATGAAAACCGGCGAGCAGAAAAGGGCAAAATTTAATCAACTCGCAGATCAGCTACCATCAACTGAAAACCTGCCGGCAGGCAGGCTGAAAACTGATAACTGAAAACTGAAAACTATGTTACGAACCCATACCTGCGGAGAATTAAACGAGACCCATATGAAAAAGGAGGTGACACTTTGCGGATGGGTTGCTACTATACGCGACCACGGTGGAGTCCTATTTATAGATTTGCG
>CP070655.1:548726-557090 GCA_020354945.1 Candidatus Omnitrophota bacterium | reverse complement strand
GATGCAACTGTCTGTTATCAGGGTTACGGCTTAGGGGTTGATATTAAGCATATAGAAAGGTTAAACAGATTCATAACAAAATCTACAACGCCGGATATAACATTCTTTTTAGATGCTGATGTTAAAAAAGGTTTAAGGCGTTCTCGTAATGTCAAAGGTTTTTCCGACAGGATTGAACGCAGAAGCTGCAATTTTCATTATAGGGTAAGGAAAGGATATCTTGCATTAGCGAAGAAATTCCCCGGACGCATAAAAAGGATTTCGGTTGAGAAAAACGATACGAATCAAACCCAGCAGATTATAAGGAAGGCAGTGTTGAATGTCATTAACAAAAATAAAGGATAAAACCGCAAATACAGCCGAGGATATTTTAGATGCAGAGATCAAATCAAAAAGGCTAAGCCATGCCTATCTTTTTTTAGGCTGCCAAAAAGAGATAGCGGAAAAATGCGCATTAAAATTTGCAAAGGCATTAAATTGTTTGAAGCAAACCGGCGGTCTCACCGGCTGCGATGGGTGCATATCCTGTAGGAAGATAGAGCATTTTAATCATCCTGACATTGGGCATATCCACGCAGAAGGAATTTCGCGCCAGACAAAGATAGAGCAGATTAGAAACCTTCGAAAAGATGCCTACTTAAAGCCAATAGAGGCAAGGAAGAAGGTGTATATAATATACGATGCCGATTCAATGACAGAGGAAGCCTCTAACTGTTTGTTGAAGACAATAGAAGAGCCGCCCAAGGATGTAATTATTATATTAATCGGTTCAAATTTAAGCTCTATTTTACCAACTATAGTCTCCAGGTGTCAGACAATAAAATTCCCTGAGTCGAAATATGCGCAAAAGTCTCATGATGAAAAGGGCTCTTACATAGACGAGTTTTTAAATATAGAAAATAGATTTCAATCGGAAACATTAGAATTTATAAAACGCCCTAAGAACGAACAGCTAAAGACAGTCGATTTATTGCTGACTCATTTTAGAGATATGCTTGTGGGGACAGGTTCCAAGGGGACAGGCCTGAGTTCAGAGCTGTCCCCTGAAAACATTTTAATTTTAATGAAGGAATTATTAAAGTCGAAGGAGCTGTTGCAGTCGAATGTCAATCCCAAGCTGATTGCTGATTATATGTTGAACAGCATAATTGGGGGTAGGAACGTTTCTGAAACGTCCATATACACATGATACGCAGGGCAGTGCAGGTTAAACAAAGAGAATTCGGTAAAATAGCATTTTATGATTTGGGAGACCTAAGCACCCACACCGGCGCATATGTTATTGTAGAAGCCGACAGGGGCCTTGATTTTGGGCGAGTCCTTTCTGAAGAGAAGCTACTGTTAGATGAGAAAAAACTAAAAAACCCGCTTCGCAAAATCATAAGGGTTGCTGATAAGGTTGACATAGAGAAAATAAAGCAAAATACTGCAAAAATAAAAGAGGTTATGAAAACATGTAATAACAAAATAGAGCAACATAGGCTTAGTATGAAATTGGTGAAAGGAGAATTCTCTTTTGACCGCAGTAAAATCATTTTTTATTTTACTGCCGAGGAAAGAATCGATTTTAGGGAATTGGTGAAAGGCCTGGCTAAGATATTTAAAGCCAGGATAGAATTAAAACAGGTAGGTGTGCGCGACGAAGCAAAAATTCTCGGTGGCTTTGGGCCCTGCGGCAGGGAACTTTGTTGCAGAAGGTTTTTAACAGACTTTGAGCCCGTTTCAATAAAGCAGGCCAAGGATCAAAATCTCCCTTTAAACCCGGCAAAGATTTCAGGGCTCTGCGGCAGGTTGATGTGTTGCCTGTCGTATGAACACACTCATTACAAAAAGCTTTCTAAAGGCCTTCCACATACCGGGCAAAAAGTAAAGACCCCGGCTGGGCCGGGAAAGGTGATAGATATTAATTTCCTAAAGCGTGTTGCTACAGTTGAACTCGAGGGTGGAAGACAGGTGAAGGTGGACTACAACAAATAGTTATCAGTTATCAGTTGCCTGAGCTGAAAACTGAGAACTGAGAACTGAGACATGAAAAAGACCTTTTACATAACTACTCCGCTATATTACGTCAATGCCTCACCTCACATAGGCCATTCCTATACCCAGATTGTATGCGATTGTATAGCACGATACAAAAGACTAAAAGGGGGTGAGGTATTTTTCCTAACGGGCACTGATGAACATGGTCAGAAAGTATGCCAATCAGCAGAGAAGGCAGGTAAAGGGACCCAGGAATTTACAGATGGAGTGGTTGGCAGGTTTAAGAAATTATGGAAAAGATTAAATATCTCATATGATGATTTTATACGAACTACAGAACCACGGCACGTACAAGCTGTCCAAAAAGCGATAAAAATCCTTTATGATAAAGGCGACATTTATGAGGATACATATAGCGGTTACTATTGCATACCATGCGAGACATTCTGGCGGAAAGAGGAACTGAAAAACGGACTATGCCCTGATTGCGAACGCCCGGTCGAGCATATAAGCGAGGAAAACTACTTTTTTAGATTATCTAAATATCAGGACTGGCTGCAGAAACATATAGAAAAAAATCCGGATTTTATAAAACCTGATTTTAGAAGGAATGAAGTATTGGGTTTTTTAAAACAGCCTTTGTCTGACCTCTGTATTTCTCGTCCGCGAAAAAGGCTATCCTGGGGTATTGGTATTCCGTTTTCTCCTGAACATGTTATTTATGTATGGATTGATGCGCTCTTAAATTATATAAGCGCACCGGGTTTTGCAGACAATCCGGATAGATTTAAAAAAATATGGCCGGCGGATATACATATCATGGCCAAGGATATACTCCGCTTTCATGCGGTATACTGGCCGATTATACTGCACGCATTAGGGCTAGAACCTCCCCGCTGCATCTTTGCCCATGGCTGGTGGGTTATCTCCGGGCAAAAAATCTCTAAATCCAAAGGCGTTATAATCGATCCTAATCCAATAATAGAAAAATACGGCGCCGATGCCCTGCGTTATTTTTTATTAAGAGAGGTAACTTTGGGTTTAGACGGTAATTTTTCTGAAGGCGCTTTTATAGATAGATATAATGCGGATTTAGCAAACGACTTGGGCAATCTCTTAAACCGCACCCTGACTATGGTTCATAAGTATTTCAATGGAAAGATTGCCTCGCAAGGTCACATAACCGACAAAGAAAGATTTTTGCTTAATTTAAAAGAATCAACAGTAGAAGAAGTAGATGGATGCATGAAAGATTTGTTGATAAGCAGAGCTTTGAAAGAAATTTGGCGGTTGATAAATGCCGCCAACAAATATATAGAGGATTCCAAACCGTGGGAGATTGCTAAAAAGGGTGATATGGAAAGACTGGCAGCATTTATCCTGACTTTGTTAAGGGTATTGGAAACCGTTATGGTATTAATATATCCCTTTATGCCATCTACAAGCCAAAAGATAGCTTCACAACTCGGAATAAAGGAAGATATATCTAGCGTTGGTAAAGCTACATTAAAGAAGAAATTTATTATTGGTATCGGACACCTAGTTTCTAAACCACAGCCATTATTCCCAAGGATAAAATAAAAAAGGGATGTCCCGCCTACGATGAGAATAAGAAATACCATAAATAATAATAAATTATATGCCTGGATGGTAATAATAATATTGTTTATGCAGTCTTACGCTGTTTCAATGCATCGGTTAGGTTCCGGCGAAGAACCTGCTACAGAACCTGCCCGGAATTTTGCCCAGGAGATAAAAACCAACAGAGAACTCATGCAAAAGGCGTTTTTGGAAAACCCTAAAATTGCAGTAAATTTTGCTTATCTTTCTTTGTTTATGCTAATTATATTTTTGCTAGGAATTATATTCTTTGTAAATTACATTTTTATAAAAGCAAAAGGCAAAGAGCCGATTCCAAAAACTCTAAAAGAGCAACCTGTCCTCTGGAGCTGGAAGGACGCTGTTAAGATAGTAATAATATTTTTGTTTTTTAACCATATGTTTGTTCTATTCGAGCATTTATTGGCAGGATTTTTAAAAACCCCAGGCATAGATAAAAGGACATCTATGGTTTTAGATACTATGTTCATGGATATCTTCTGTTTCCTTCTTATCCTTTATTTTGTTACAGTGAAATATAAACAAAAAATAGCTGCTCTTGGCATTTCGCTAAAGAATATTGCAAAGAATATAGGCATAGCCTTATCTGGCTATTTAGCATTTCTGCCGGTATTAGCAGTATTATTTTTATGTGTAATTTTTATTGCTAAATTATTAAATTATACCCCTCCCCAGGAGCCTATATACGAGTTGATATTTAAAGAAGAAAGGCCCCATCTTTTAATAGTAATATCGGCAATGGTAGCCCTTATTGGGCCTATTATAGAAGAAATTTTTTTCAGGGGATTTCTTTATTCTGCTTTAAAGAAAAGTCTAAATGTAACAGCGGCTATTGTCATTACTGCCTGCATCTTTTCGCTGTTGCATACTAATGCATTGGGTTTTATGCCTATAGTGGCATTAGGTATATTTTTGGCATACTTGCGAGAGAAAACAGGTTCGCTTATCCCTTCTATTGCTGTGCATATAATGCACAATGCCGCATTGGCCACTCTTATGTTCCTGGCAAGAGGGGTAATAGCTCTGGCGTAATTTAAGAATGCCTATAAAAACAATAGAATACAAAAATGGTAAACTCAAAATAATCGATCAACGCAAACTCCCTTGCAAATTAGTTTACAGGAATTTATCTTCTGTGAATGATATTAAAGGTGCCATAAAGACATTGGCAGTGAGAGGAGCACCGGCTATAGGAGTTGCTGCTGCCTATGGTGTTTATATCGGCATCGATAATTTGAGGATAAAGGGCAAGAAGATATTCTTTAGAAAGCTAAATGTGCTGATAAGGCATATAGAGACCGCCCGTCCCACCGCTATAAATCTTTTCTGGGCCTTAGAGAGAATGAGAAAGGTTGCCGTTAAAAATAGAGAAAAACCTATTAGTGCCATAAAGCGCCTTTTGTTTAATGAGGCAGGAAAGATTCAGCGAGAAGATGAGATTATGTGCGAGAAAATAGGCAGATTTGGCGCAAGATTAATAAATGATAAAGATAGGATACTTACCCATTGTAACGCCGGTGCATTAGCAACAGCAGGTTCCGGAACAGCCCTGTCCGCTATATACGCTGCAAAGAAACAGGGTAAAAAAATAAAAGTTTATGCCGATGAGACCAGGCCGCTTCTGCAAGGAGCTCGTCTTACAACATGGGAACTTATGAGAGAGGGAATTGATGTCACCCTGATATGTGATAGTATGGCTGCCACCCTTATGAAAAAGGCTATGATAGATAAAATAATAGTGGGAGCAGATAGAATCGCAGCCAATGGAGATTTTGCAAATAAGATAGGAACATATAATTTAGCACTGCTTTCAATGGTCCATAAAATACCATTTTATTGTTTCGCCCCAAGTTCAAGTTTCGACTTTAGTATAAAAAATGGGGAAAGCATTCCCATAGAACAGAGAGACCCGGATGAAGTAAGAAAGATAAAAGACTTTTTTTGCGCTCCAAAGAAAGTAAAGGTTTATAATCCCGCTTTTGATGTTACACCGCATGAGTTGGTAACGGCATTTATTACTGAAAAGGGAGTCTTTAGAAAGCCGTATATGAGGAGTTTAAAAAGTTTAAAAGGTTCTAAAAGTTAAAAAGGTTAATATGAGGCTGAAGGATATAGGTGAGTTCGGTTTAATACGGGAGATTGCCAGAAGAAGGAAAACATCACCTGCAGTAATCAAGGGGATAGGAGACGACTGTGCAGTTTTAAGATATACTAAAGATAAATATCTTCTGATTACCGCTGATATGATAATTGAAGATGTACACTTTAGATTAAATAGGGCAACTCCTCAACAAATAGGCCACAAGGCAATGGCTGTCGATATTAGCGATATAGCAGCTTGTGGCGGCGTTGGTAAATGGGCAGTGGTATCGGCAGGTTTGCCGAAAGACACCGATTTAGATTTTATTGATAGAATCTATTCCAGCATAGAAAGAATAGCCTCTAAATTTAATATAGATATAATCGGAGGAGATACAAATCTTTCCGAAAAAATAGTAATCTCGATTACGGTTATTGGACAGGTGCGTAAGGAAAATTTAATCTTGCGCAATGGAGCAAAAGTGAGAGATATTATATTTTTAACAGGCAGGCTCACCCAAAAACCAGATGATTTAAATTTTATCCCTAGGATTAAAGAAGCCTCCTTTTTAGTAAATAATTTTAAGATAAATTCTATGATAGATATATCCGATGGACTATTATTAGACTTAGGGCATATTATTTCGGAAAGTAAAGTTGGTGCCTGTCTATACGAGTCGCTAATTCCCTATGAAGGCACTTCCATAAAAAAAGCCATAACAACAGGAGAACAATTTGAATTGTTATTTACAACTGATGGAAAATATGCAAAAAGCATACTTAGCCGGGCAAAAAGAAAAAACATAAATTTAACAGCAATAGGTGAGATTACCGGCAGGAAAGGCAAAATTGTTTTTGTTAATAGAAAAGGCGGTAGAAAACAACTATGCGCAGAAGGCTATAGACACTTTTAACGCATGATAACAAAAAGCGCACGGGAAACAATAGAATTCGGCAAAGATTTAGCAAAGCACCTTAAACCCAAAGACATAGTAGCATTAGTCGGAGAACTTGGTTGCGGTAAGACCACACTTACAAAAGGCATCGCTGAAGGTTTAGGCGTAAAAAATGCAAATTATGTAAATTCTCCGTCATTTGTATTAATAAGAGAATATAAAGGCAGAATTAATCTTTACCACCTTGACTTTTACAGGTTGGATAAACTTACCGACATAGAAGCATTGGGCCTTGAAGAATATTTTTATTCTGACGGAGTCTCTGTTATTGAATGGGCGGAGAAATTAAAGGATTTATTGCCTAAAGACCATTTAAGCATAGAGATTGCTATCATAGATAAAAACTCCAGACAGATAACGTTAAAGGCTTCTGGGAAAAGATATGAATCCCGCACCTTTTTTAAAATGGTACGGGGTAAATAAAAGGGGCTGGATGAAGGTATTAGCGGCAGATGCAGCAACAAAAGTAATTAGCGTAGCCATATTAGAAGGGGAACAGATAAAAGCAGAAATGCACCAGTCATATTCAAAAAGCCAGGGCTCAGCCCTTATTCCGGTAATAAAAAGACTGTTTGAGGAGGCCGGTTACCATATAAAGGGAATAGAACTTTTTTGTGTAGGACTTGGACCAGGTTCGTTTACCGGGTTAAGGACTTCCGTCGCCACTATGCGTTCTTTGAGCATCGCCTTGGGGAAACCCATAATAGGAATTTCAAGTTTCGATGTAATAGCCTGTAATGTAATACGAGATACGAGATACGGGATACGAGATACGGATATATGCGTTCTGTTTGACGCCAGGCAAGATAAAGTTTATGCTCGTTTTTATCGCCAAAATGGAGATGGTCTTCGGCCTGTCACAGATTTTCTACTGGATGGCCTGGAAAATATTCTAAGCACGATAAAAAAACCGACTATTATTACAGGAGACGCTATTGAACTTTACGGCCACAAAATCCTAGAAATTTCGAGGGGAAAAGTATCATTTATACTGGAGAAATTGTGGTATCCGAGAGCCGATATTTTAGCAAGGATGGCACAAGATAAATATGAAAGAGGGCAGCGGGATGACCCTTTTAAATTACTCCCGTTGTATATCTATCCGAAAGAGTGCCAGGTAAAGAAAAGAGAGAAAGGGACGTTTCCTGTTTGAAACCGGAAACATACCCATACTATGACCACATACCGTCCTACACGTGCAGAGATTGATTTATCTGCCATAAGGCATAATTTCTTCCAAATAAAAAAAATGACAGCCAGCTCCGTAAAAACATTAGTGGCAGTTAAGGCTAATGCCTATGGCCATGGATTAACAGAAATATCTAAAGAATTGGCAGATTGCGGTGTTGATTATTTCGGAGTAGGCACTGTTGACGAAGCCATAAAACTAATAAAGGCTTCTCTGGGAATTCCTATTTTGAATCTTACTTCGATTACAAAAGACGAAATCGAACCAGTCCTGGATTATAAGGTAATACAGACAGTGCCGGATGTAAATTCAGCCAAAGCTATAAATCGTATTGCAGCAAAAAAGGGCGTAAAGGCGAGAGTTCATCTAAAAATAGATACAGGCATGGGAAGATTGGGTACCTGGCACGATGAAGCAACCGATTTTATCAAACAGTCGTTTGAATTAAAACATCTGATTGTAGACGGCATCTTTACCCATTTTGCCAGCGCCGATAAGGATTCTATTTTTACCAACCAACAGACTAAGAATTTCTTATCT
>CP070655.1:544377-548626 GCA_020354945.1 Candidatus Omnitrophota bacterium | reverse complement strand
GCTAAGGGGCCTTAATGGATGAGTTTCTTTTATTGGTAGCTCGCTTTTTATTACAAAGCCGTACTCTTCTGAAGAACCCGCTACAATAATCCTTGGATTTAGTTTTAAGCTGCGTAATGCCTCAAAGAGATTGACCTCGCCTATCATATTGGTTTTGATTGTCTCTGCAGGGGCTGTCCAGGAAGTAGGCACAAATGACTGTGCAGCTAAATGTATAATAAAATCCGGCTTTACTTTCTTAAGGATATCTCGCATAGATACAATATCATTTATGTCACATTCATCGTAAAGTTTTATCTTATCTTTCAAGTGGGCTATATTTTCGGTGCTTGCTTTCCAGCGTTCGATCCCATAAATATCGATATTTTTCTTGGCAAGAAAATATTCTGTAAAATGGCTTCCTACAAATCCTGCAATTCCTGTAATAAGAACTTTCATTTGTTATTTTTCCTTTCTTCTAAATATCTCTTTAGAGCATCTCTCCAGGGTGGTAGATACCTGTCGGATATTTCACGAAATTTAGTATTATCCAAAACAGACATCTTTGGCCGCCTGGCAGGTCTACCTAATTCTTCTGACGATATCGGCATAATATCTACGCCGCTTATATTTGCTAAACCAAATATTTCTCTTGCAAATTCATACCACGTGCAAGAGCCTGAGTTTGTAATATTCAATAACCGACCACTGATAACTGGTAACTGATTACTGATTACTGATGCTACCGCCCCTGCAAGGTCAATTGCATAAGTGGGGCATCCAATCTGGTCATTTACTACTTTTAGTTCTTTTTCTTTTTTTGCTCTGTTTAATATTATATCTACAAAATTTTTTCCGCCTTTTCCAAAAAGCCAGCTGGTCCTGATAATTAAATATTTATCCAGCATATCTTTAACCGCATCCTCCCCTTCAAGTTTTGTTTTACCGTATATATTTATCGGGTTTGGTCTATCTTTTTCTGTGTAAGGGGACTTCTTTTTACCATCAAATACAAAATCCGTGCTTATGTATATCATATATGAAGAAGTCAACTTACATCCTTCTGCTATTGTTGCAGTAGTGGCCACATTTAGCTCCTGGGCTTTTTCCGGGTTCGATTCACAGCCATCAACATCTGTATAAGCAGCGCAGTGGATTATTATATCGGGAGCAACCTCTTCTATTTTCTGTATTATTAAATTCCTGTCAGTTATATCAAGTTGAAAAAAATCTGCAAGCTGCAACTTGCATTCTGCAACCTCCTTTATATCTATTCCAATGACTTCATGTCTATCAGCAAGCTTTGCACATAGCGCCTGCCCAAGCATTCCACTTGAACCCGTAATTAATATTTTCATACTACCAACTGATAATTTTTGCTTTCCTCTTCAAAGGCTTCCACCACCACAGATTTTTTCTATACCAATCTACGGTTAGAGTCAGCGCTTTATCAAAAGAATATTTTGGCTTCCACCCTAATCTTTTAATCTTGTTTGAGTTTAATGCATATCGTCTGTCGTGTCCGGGTCTGTCAGCCACATATTTTATACGATTTGCTTTAAGGTTGAATTTTTTCAATATAGCCTTGGCCATATCTGTATTACGTATCTGGTTACCGCCGCCTATATTATAAACTTGGCCCGGTTTCCCTTTTCTTAAAATAAAGTCTATCCCAGAGCAGTTATCTCCTACATAGAGCCAGTCACGGATATTTTTGCCATCGCCATACAATGGCAGCTTCTTGCCTTCTATAACATTGGTGATAAAAAGCGGCATTACTTTCTCGGGATATTGAAATTGACCAAAATTATTAGAGCTCCTTGTGATTATAATTGGAAGATTATAGGTATGATAATAAGAAAGGCACAGTGAATCGGCTGCTGCCTTTGATGCAGCGTATGGTGAATTGGGTAATAACTTGTCGGGTTCTTTAGAAAAACCCTTTTTAATATCACCATAGACTTCATCGGTTGAAATTTGTTGGAATTTTTCAATTTTGTATCTTTTAGCCACGTCTAAAAGAACTCTTACTCCTTCTACATTTGTCTTTATGAAATCTGTCGCATCTTTAATCGAACGGTCGACGTGGGTCTCGGCGGCGAAATTTATTATTGTCGTATATCGTATATCGTATATCGTATATCGTTTTAAAATGGAATCCACTAGTTTCGAATTACAGATGTCGCCTTTTATAAATTTATATCTTTTGTCTTTTTCTATATCTTTTAAGTTGTTGAGATTGCCGGCATAGGTTAATTTGTCAAGATTTATAATTTTGATATTGCGGTATTTCTTCAGCATATACCGAATAAAATTAGAACCGATAAATCCGCACCCGCCAGTAACGAGTATGTTCACAACAAACTCTCCGTCATTGTTTTAACGATATAGTCCATCTGTTTCTTACTAAGTTCGGGATATACGGGAATTGCAAAAGTCCCCTTAGCACATTTTTCTGCTTTAGGAAAATCACCATTTTTATATCCCAAGTATTTAAAACAGGGCTGAAGATGCAAAGGTATGGAATAATATGTTCGCGAATCTATACCTTTTTTAATCAGGTGTTTTCTTATCTTTTCTTTATCGCGCTTTACCCTCAGAATATAATGATGATAGATATGATTATTTCCGTTCGCAACATAAGGAGTAATAATATCTAAATTCTTTAAGCTTTTGTTATAATAATCTGCATTTTGGGCGCGTTTTTTATTCCATCTATCTATATATTTTAGTTTAGCTCCTAAAATAGCAGCTTGAATTGTATCCAATCTGGCATTGTGCCCTATGCAAAGGTGCTTATATTTGTTTTCAGGCGAAGCGCCTTGATTTCTTAATAGGTGCAACCTTCTTGCAAGGTTCTTGTTATTGGTCAGCACGCATCCTGCATCACCGAATGCTCCAAGGTTTTTCCCGGGATAAAAACTCACTGCTCCGTAATCGCCGATTGTTCCGGCTTTTTTACCCTTATGAATAGCTCCGAATGCCTGAGCAGCATCTTCTATCACTTTTAAATTATATCTTTTAGCAATCTTCATTATTGGATCCATGTCAGCGCATTGTCCGTATAGATGCACAGGGATTATGGCTTTTATCGTATTGCATATTGCATATTGCGTATTACGTAGAATCTGGTCAACAGAATCGATGGAGATATTGTATGTCTTTAGATCGATATCTGCAAAAACAGGCCTTGCTCCGGTTCGGGCTATTGCGCCAGCTGTTGCATAATAGGTAAGTGAAGGGCAAATTACACCATCCCCGGAACCTATACCAAGCGCTTTTAAACTAAGCACGATAGCATCAGTGCCGCTGGAAACACCGATTGCATATTTAATATTACAATATTTTGCAATCTGTTCTTCTAATTTCCCTGCTTCTTCGCCTAAAATAAAATGGTGCCTGTCTATCACATTAGCTATAGCTATGTCAATTTCTTTTCGCAATGGTTTAATCTGCGCTTCTATATCTAACAATGGTATTTTCATTGTCTTGCCATCCTTCTCGCTACTAAATTATTTGCCCTAAGAAGCGAATCAAATGTCCCCGAGTCAGTCCAAAAACCGGGTAATATATCATAATATAATTGACACCGTTTTATATACCTGTTATTTACATCTGTAATTTCTAATTCGCCTCTTTTAGAAGGCTTAAGTGTTTTAATAATGTCAAATACTTTAGCGTCATACATATATATTCCGGTAACTATATAATCGGTTTTAGGCTTTTTGGGCTTTTCTGTTATTTTTAATATTTTACTATCGCCAAACTCAACTACGCCAAAACGTTCAGGATCAGGCACCTTCTTAATCAACAACCTTGCTCCTTGTTTTTGTTTTACAAATTTTTGCACATATTTCTTTATAGGTTTTTCTATTATATTATCGCCTAAAATTACTACAATCTTTCCTCCGTCAGCAAAATCTTCGGCTAATCGGAGCGCATCCGCTATGCCGCCTTCTCCTCTCTGGTAAGTATATTCAATATGCTTTAAGCCAAATTCTTTTCCGATTCCGAGCAGACGCAAAAAATCACCGGCATTATTGCCGCCTGTGACAAGCAATATCTCTCTTATTCCGGCGTCTACCAAAGTCTGAATCGGGTAATATACCATGGGCTTGTTGTAGATGTTTAAAAGATGCTTATTCATGGCAGCAGTCAACGGGTAAAGGCGTTTACCCAAGCCTCCGGCGAGAATGACTCCTTTTATTTTATCCATCATTGCTTTCTCCAGTCATAATCGATATCATTATCGAATGCGTCTATACGATAT
>CP070655.1:540622-544277 GCA_020354945.1 Candidatus Omnitrophota bacterium | reverse complement strand
ATCACCCCACCCTTATGCTCAAATGCACATTACAGCGAGTCGTATAGACAGACCTAAGCAGGGCAAATATTTTTTCATTCCCCATTGGCCCCATCCAGCCCTTATACCTCGCGATATCAAAAGAGGATATAAATTTGAAAACGCTGCTGCCTTTGGCATGAGTTCTAATATTGCGAATGAGTTCAAAAATGGTTTATGTGAGAAGCGCTTTTCTGCAATGAACCTGAAATGGTTTTACAAATCTCCAAAAGATTGGCATGATTTTAGTGAAGTTGATGTACTAATTGCTATTAGGAGTTTTAACTTAAAAACAAAGGATTATGCCCATAAATCTAATCAGAGATTATACAATGCTTGGCATGCCAGGGTTCCGGCGATTTTAGATTCTGGGGCCAATTATCAGTCTGAACGCAAGAGCGATTTGGATTATATTAAAGTAAATTCTGTAGAAGAGATGCTCGAAGCTCTTAAGCATCTAAAAAATGATAAAGAACTTAGACATAGAATGATTAAAAATGGTATAAAACGTGCCCAAGAAACATCTGTAGAAAGAATAATAAAACTCTGGACCTCTTTTTTTAAGAATAAGGCAATCCCTGCCTATGAACAGTGGAGCAAAAAAGCATATATTTTCCAGAAGTTATATGTCAAACGTTGCTGGTTGTTAATAAAAGCAGAAGCTATGATTCTATATTTACGTAAAATGATCGGAATATATAAAAAGCCCAGATCTAGGTACGGATATTTTGATCAATAGTGCTGAAAATATTTTTTAGAAACATTTTTAATTTATAATGCTGCATAATACGCATGTTTACAAACAAGAATAAAGTGTCAAGCCAAGGAAACAAAAAACTTCTGAAAATACTGGAAAGAGTCATTATATTAAAGCCCACGGTTGTCAGATAAATGAACAGGATTCTGAGAATATTGACGGGAATTGGGTTGAAAATGGTTACGAACTAAGTTGGAATAGTTACGAGTCTGAGGGAGACAAAGAGAATGAGTATTGGAGTGAAAGGAAAAAATCTTATTTTTTTAATCTCGACACCGCGGGCAGGCTCTACGTTGCTGCAGCAGATCTTAAGCAACCATCCTGCAATCCATACCTTGCCTGAACCATGGATAGCATTGCCCACTCTTTATGCTCTTTATACCAGAAAGATAGATAGAAATTACAATACAGAATATAGCCGTTACTGGGCCAGGACTGCGATAAAAGATTTTGTTCAGAGGCTTCCAAAAGGGGAAGAGGATTATTTAGAAGGAATACGTAGGATGTACACCTATTTGTACAATCGTGCCATGGAGGGGTCGGGCAAAAAATATTTTTTAGATAAAGGACCGCGCTATTACCATATTATCCCTGAACTTTACAAGGTATTCCCTGAAGCATTATATATAATATTATTAAGGAACCCACTAGCTGTTTTAAACTCGATCATTAATTTCATAAATAAAAAATATGATCAGATCCATCAATTTAAGCATGATTTGCTAAAAGGGCCACGGCTTCTTCCTGAAGGCATAAAATTACTCGGGCAACAATGCACCGTTGCGCACTACGAACAGCTATTAAAAAGTCCGGATGCAGAAATCAGAAAAATTTGTGAAAAGCTACATATCGAATTTTTCTCAAATATGTTGAGTTATGACTTTAAAGAGGAGTATAAAAACTCCTATGGGTATCAAGAGCAGAAGGATGATTATAAAAGTGGAGGCCCTGACGTTCAAAATATAGATAAATGGGCTATGTTTCTTAAAGATCCCCAAACTTGGCGCCTGGCCAGCGATTATTTGCATTACTTAGGAAAAGACATTATTGACTGTATGGGATATTCTCATACCGAGATGCAACAATTATTGGAGAGATACAATCCCGGAAGGATTAAATTAGGTAAGACAACTTCTTTGTTGCGGTTGATAAAAAGATCGGAAATTGACTTTCTCATGCTGAAACCAAAAAACCCTCGAAGTTTACGCAGATTTTTAGAGCGCTGGCTTGCGTATTTACTAAAATAAGGAGAACATCTACATGGCAGATATTATCCTGAACGTTACAGCGGTAAAGATCGTTGCTGTTATCACAATTCTTTCAGGGTTTTATTTTGTCCTGCGAAAATTGGTGAAGTGGCTTCTTGTCAAAAGAATTCTATCAGCATCGATAATTTTATCGGATCACAGATATTTTGAGAAACAGAAGAAGGATATCCAGATATTTCTTTTTGGCGCCTGCGAATTTCGTGAAGGCATAGACCAAAAACAATTTAAGCATAAAGCTTTTAATTTTTCCGTGCCGTCAGCCGGTTACATAGAGCAGTATTATTTTCTAAAGCATTATATTGATGAAATGTCGTCGCTAAAAGTTTTAGTTCTTCAATTGGGAGACAATAGTTTTTGTCAAAGAACTTCTCGTGGCATGACCTTTCCCGTGTTGTTTAATAGGTTTATAGATTATAAGGAATTATTGTCAATTAGCGGGGCAAGGATGCATTTTAAGTTGTTGAAACAGCAATGGATTTATTCTACAGATGTTGGACGCATCCATTATTATGGGCGCAAGGTTATTATTACAAATATTATTACAGCGGCGAAACGTTTTATTGGACGAATACGTATCAGATTGGGTCAGATACGTATATTTTTCATCCAGAGCCTGAAGTGTTTTATCAGGCAGCGATTATTCAGCAGAGAGCAGGTTGCCAGAGGAGAAATAGCAGCGAAGACTAAGCAGAATTTGGTAGGCAAAGAACAGGCTGGGACAGAAGAAATAACAGTAAAGAAGAGACAGAATTTGTTGGATAAAGAACATACTGGTATAGGAGGTATTGCAGGGAAGGGAGGAAAGAGGGTCTGCGCAAATGCCGAAGATGGTTTGAATGGCGTAAAAACGCATTTCTCAAGGCCGGTTTTTGACAGGCGGGCACTCATTTACCTTGAGAAAATACTAAATCTATGTAAGAGCAGAAACATCTCCGTGGTTGCTGTATGTATGCCGCGCTCAAAATATTTCCTGAAATTCTCAGCTGAATATGTGACTGAAGACAAACTTTTGGAAACGATTGTGAGAAACCCCAAATACGAAAATCTTATTTTCAAACACCTAAGCTATTTAAAGAGTTATCGCGATAAGGATGATTTTTTCAAACCTAGCGGGGTGGAGCTTAATAGAGAAGGGAGGCAGGCGTTCTCTGTGTGGTTGGCAGAAGATATCTCTAGCATCATAGAGGAGATTGAGGCCCAGAGAAAGTGACGCATATATCGCAAAGGACAGTTAAATGAAAGCCGTTCTAGTAAATATTTATTCTCGTGAAACAGTTGCAAGATATCTTTTGTCCTGCTATGTCTTGAAGGCCTACCTTGATAAATATTGGGAGGTAAATAATCTCGATGTGGAGGTCTTAAATTTTAGCGAAAAAATTCGGGCAGAAGAGTTATCTAAGAAATTAATAGGAAGAAAACCCGAGCTTATAGGGTATAGCTGTTATATTTGGAACATCGAGAAAATCTTAGAGGCGATAAAAATAATAAAAGACAAAAAAGAAGGGGTTATCCATGTGCTGGGTGGTCCGGAAATATCCATCCAAAGAATTCTATCCATACCGTGGTCATCAAGCGCTGATTTTTATATAGTTGGGGAAGGTGAGAAAAAACT
>CP070655.1:536647-540522 GCA_020354945.1 Candidatus Omnitrophota bacterium | reverse complement strand
TTATATTCAAACGTCTAGCCTTGCCTAAATCACCGTTTTAATCCGAATCGATGGCCGCTTTTAAACCCTCCTTTAATTGCGGTTCATTACCTCTTCTAGCTAATGCAAACGTATTACTGATGCCTCGCTTAAATGTCAAAGTCGAAATGTCTAGCGCCTTTAAAAAATTTGGTTTTGCCTCGACCTTTTCATTTATTAAATTTGACAGGATTATCTGCACATCGCGAGATGCCGCTCTCTCAAGAATAGTGGAATCTAAATAAACTAACTTTGCCAAGCGGGATTCATCAAAATCATCTTTTACCAGTTCGCTGACGCTATCTATATTTAACAGCAACGCTACCCCCAAAGTCTCTCCTGTTCTTAAAGTCCGCAAAGAAACATCTAAAGCTGCCAATGATTTATCCAGGAGAAAATTATTATAACCAATAAAAAATATTACCAGTAGAAAAATTATAAAGGCGATTGTTAGGGTAAGCCTAAGCGAAAGGGGGATTTTCATTCCTCATCTGAAGAATGCACCGTTTCTGAAAGCAAAGGGGCAAGTACCCCACTTGCGGGGACATTTGCTACTTTGCTTTCAGAAACGGTGCTATTCCTCACTTAAGTTTATCTATCAGCTGTTTATTCTTGTTTATATCTACCGGAGACTCTATGTGGAGGTGGGGTTTGGTTAATAAATCTATTGATTTTATATCGGTTAACTTATTTCCGTTAGCTTCAAATATAAGATTTATCCAGGGCCTTAATGGATAACCTTTGTTGATAGATGCTACAATACCAATTTCGCCGTCTGTCAATCTTACCCAACTGCCTATAGGATAAATACCTATATTGCCGATCAATGACTTAATTATGTTTGCCTGAAATTTGCCGGATTCTACCTCTACCAGTTCCTTTACAGCCTCATGCGGCAATTTGGGCTCTCTATAACTGCGAGGATGAGTAATCGCCTCATAAACATCTGCCAGCCCTATTATCTGGGCCATCTTTTGTAATCTTTCACTGTTTAATTCTTTAGTAAAATCCTTATCAGTTAATCTTTTATGATGGCCTCTAACGGCATTGATTACATCCTCTGTTATATCTTTTACTTTTTCCAGCATCCTTGCACTAACTACAGGATGCTGCCTAATTTTCTGGAGTTCTTTATGCTTCAATTTCCTGGGCAAAGAAATAATATCCTCCACGCTTACCAGTCCCAAATCGTGCAATAAACCGCCTAAGGCTATATTCATCAGGTCGGATTTGTTCAGGTTCAGCCATATTCCTATTTTAATCGATAATAAACACGTATTGAGCGAATGCATATGCAAGTAATTACCCTGTCTGTAAGCATAAAAGTAATCAAAAACTTTCCCGTTACCCAATAATATACGGTCTACCAACTTATGTAGATAATCTGTTACTAATTTAAAATCTATTGAATTGGCTACATACTCTTCTACTTCAGAAGGGCTTAATTGTCTGGTCTGTCTGACCTTATCAAAGATACCATTTAATAAATCTATTCCATCATTGTATAACTGTTTTATATCTGGGCCGGTATCCTTTTTTAGGGCCTTATCTAAGAGAGAGGTCTCTTTCCCACCTTTGTTTTCTTTATGAGGCTCGCCCTGTGGCCCCATCTTAATAATGTCACTTATTCTAATCATAATGATAAATCCTTTGTTACCTTGTCTATTAACTCATCATCTATATCAAGTCTTTTTTCAAACATCCCCTGCAAAAGGGCAATTTCGCAAATATTATTTATCTTTCTGGGTAAGCCTTCCGAATAATCACTAATTTTATTTATGGCTTTGCCCTGGAATAATTCTTTTTCTATGCCCGCTACCTTTAATCTATGATATATATATTCACTTACTCTCATATTATCCAATCCGCCTAAATGATATGCAATAGCAATCCTTTGTTTTAGTTGTGGTATATCATCTATCTTTTTTCTTAATTCCGGCTGACCGATTAATATCATGGTAAGTAAGAATCTATTGTTTAGCTGAAAGTTTAACAGGAGTCTTAATTCTTCAAAGACGTCTTTTCTATTAATAACCTGGGCCTCATCTATTATAATAACCGTATTCTTTTTTTTGTTATAATTTTCATACAAAATATCATTTAAAAGATGCAGAATTTTTAATTTAGTTCCCGGAAGTCTATCGGCTTTTAACTGAAAAATTATCTCCCGTAATAAATCAACCTCTGACAGCATTGGATTTACTATTAATGCGACATCACAGTTTTGCCCATCCAGTAATTCTTTTACAAGAACTCTGGCTAAGAGGGTCTTTCCTGCTCCATATTCGCCGGTCAGCATAGCTGCACCCCTCTTTTGATCAATTACATATTTTAAACGAGCATAAGCCTCTTCATGCCATGGTGAATAATAGATAAAACGAGGATCGGGAGTATTCTCAAACGGCTTCTCATTAAGCCTCCAGTATTCTAGGTACATACTAATATACTCCCCTTAAATTGTATCTTTACCTCTGCAAGTTTTTTGCTACATTTTATTAGGTCCCTATGGGATGTAGAATTGATTTTGCAAACCAAAAATATGCCGTCGGCATTCGGGGAAAGGATGATAGAATCGGGGTTTCGTAACAGGCCGGGAGAATCTACGACAACGCAGTCAAACCGCTCCCGTAATTTCCTAAAAAGCTCTGCCACTGCATCGGATTCTAATAAACCTGCCGGATCATGCACTCTCTTGCCAGCGGGTAAAATCTTCAACCTGTCTAACCCATAGGTCTCCATAACTATATCCCAATCAATACTACCGCTTAAAAGCATATCCGTGATACCTTTCAGGCAATCCTCTAAATTGGCTTTGCCGGATAAGATATCCGAGATACCCATCGCCTTTGCTCCTATTCCAAAAAACTTAGCAACAGATCCCCTGTTAAGATTGGCATCCAGCAAAACTATTCTTTTCCCCAACCGGGCCAATATAATAGCTAAATTCGCAGCTATTGTGCTTTTTCCAATTTTGCCGTTGGGGCTGGTGAAAACTAAAACCTTTTTATCAATATTGCCTTTAAAGGCATCCAATCTTATATGGGTGGTTAAACTGCGATAAGCATTTACATACTCGGAGGAATCATCATATGATAAAAGCAGGTGGGTCCCGACTCTTTTTTTACCGGCAGTTATTGGCTTAACCTTCTGCCCCCTTTTTGGTTTTATAAACGGGACTGTTGCTACCAACGGAAAACCTGGAATATTCGATATCTCAAATTCAGAGACTATAGTATCTTTAACGGCAGTTACAGCCAGAGAGATTATAACCCCTATCAAAAGTCCGGAATAAATAGCCCTTTTGTAGATATCTGCCTTATTTAAATCGCCTATGGGCTGGTGCGGCCTGGTAGCATATTGCTCAATAATTGCCGGAGGTTCTTTTATCGCACTGGATAAAGACTCTTTCTGTTTCTCTAACTGAGCTAAATTTTTTTGTAATTTATTATATATGGCTCGCTTTTCAGAGACATCTCGTTGTAAGACATTAACCCCTTTTACAACAGGCAAGGACTCTAATTTTCTATTTAAAGAATCTAATTCCGAATCGATACTTATCACTCCCGGATATGATTCAGTATATATTCGCAGCAGTTCTGCTCTTTTTATCTCTAAGTCGGCTATTCTTTCTTTGAAAGATTTTCTTAAACCTTCATTTGACTCCTGCTGCCTTTTAAGGGAATCTAATTGCGGCTCTAATCTGTTTAAACTCTCATTTACTTCGGTCAGTTGGATTTTATAATCTTTGTACTGGGTATCGATTCTCTTTAATCTTTCCTTTTGTGCCTCATCTAAAAACCTTAAGCCTTTTTCATTAATCTCCATCTTATAAGCTTCCGCAATGCTATTTGGTGGTG
>CP070655.1:530768-536547 GCA_020354945.1 Candidatus Omnitrophota bacterium | reverse complement strand
CAGAGCCTTTAGGAGGCCTTTTTTGAAATTGACAGGCGAAAAACTAACAGGCACAATGTAATTAAACTTTAAATCCAAATAACCAAAGATTCTATAATCTGTCGCCCATCCGGGAATTAATACGATTGTATTATTTCTGCCTCTATCTATATACTTCACCAATATCCTCAACGAGTTTCTTTAATATATCCTTTGTGTGGTAATAAGTTAATGAAAACCTTAATCTAGCCTCGCCTGCCGGAACGGTCGGCGACCTTATAGCGCGTACCCAATACCCCCTTTTTTCAAGCTCCCGGCTTATCTTAACGGCCTTTTTGCTATCACCGACAATTAATGGAATTATCTGAGATGAACCTTTTGCTTTAAATCCGCATCTATACAATTCCTTACGAAAGTAATCTGCGTTTTCTAAAAGTATTCTTCTGCGAAATGGTTCTTTGTTTATTAGGTCTAAACTTGCCAGATTAGCTGCTATTACAGACGGCGGAAGGGCAGTAGAATAAATAAAACTTCTGCATGAATTTATTAAATAATATGTTATTTGACTTGAACAGGCCAGGTATGCCCCAAAGCTTCCTAATGCCTTGCTGAATGTTCCCATTATCAATTCAATTCTATCGGTTAAACCCTCCTCTTCAACTAACCCCGAACCACTTTCCCCGAATATGCCGGTAGTATGCGCTTCATCCACCATGATTTTGCAGTCATATTTTTCTTTCAATTTAACAAGCTCCTTTAAAGGGGCTCTATCGCCATCCATACTAAAAACAGTTTCGGTGGCTATTAAAGAATCCCTAAATTTATTCCTCTCCTTTTTTAATAAAGATTCCAAATGATTTAAGTCATTATGCATAAACCGGAAAAACCTGACTCCGGATAGCATTATCCCGTCTATTATGCTTGCATGATTTAATCTATCGCAGAATATGACATCGCCTTTTTCGCAAAGTGAGCTAATTATACCCAGATTAGCCTGATAGCCTGAATTAAAGACTAAAGCGCTCCCTTTGCCTTTAAATCCGGCTATCTCATCTTCCAGCCGATGATGAATATCTAAATCCCCGCTTAGAAGCCTGGATGCCGAAGCACTTGTACCCAGCTGCTCTGCTGCTTTCTTGCAAGCGCTTTTAAGTTCAGGATGATTCGATAACCCCAAATAATCGTTCGAGGAGAAATCGATGTATTCTTTATCCTTAAAATATATCTTACCTTCTCTTCTTAAATTTGCAGGATGTAAAACTCTTAAAAGGCTCTTTTTGCTTCTTTCTTTTAGAAACTGTTCTATTCTGTCCATAATCTCTTTATCTCTTCAATAAGTTCATAATCCTCTTCCAGATTTCTACCCTTTACTGTAAGATATCCTCCTATAAGCATTCCATTGGCTCCTGCCATAAATCCTGAACCCTGAAAATCTTTCAAAATACTCTCTCTTCCTGCCGCGAGCTTTATAATTTTATCCTCTAAGATAATTCTGAAAATAGATATAGTCTTTATTGCATCAGCACAGGAAATTGGTTTTAAATTTTCAAGAGGTGTTCCCTTAATAGGTATGAGCAGATTTATAGGAATAGAATCTACACCTAAATCTTTTAAAGAAGAGGCCATATCAATTCTGTCCTGCCAGCTCTCGCCCATACCGATTATTCCGCCGCTACATACTTCAAGGCCATCTTCCTTAGCAGCTTTAATGGTATTAATTCTCTCTTGAAGGCTGTGTGTGGAGACAATTCGAGGATAAAAACCAGGTGAGGTTTCAATATTATGGTGGTAGCGTGAAAGCCCGGCTCCTTTTAGAATCTTTAATTCATCCCTGTTTAAGGCGCCTAAGGATGCGCAGATATCGATGCCAATTTTATTCTTTATTTCAGATATTGCCCGGGCTATTATGTCTAATTCTTTAATTGTTAGTCGGTTTCCGCTTGTAACAATGCCAAATTTCTCTGCCCCGATTTCTTTTGCTCTTTGCGCGGCTTTCACTATCTCAGATTTTGTTTTAAGGGGGTAGGTGGAGAGATCGGCAGAATGACGAATGGATTGGGCGCAAAACTTGCAATCTTCGCTACATAGCCCTGATTTAGCGTTTATAATACTGCATAATTCAAGTTTATGGCCGATATGGTCTTTTCTTACCTTATTAGCCCGGGAAATGAGCTCTGTAAGCGGTAGTTTAAGTAGCTCTTCGTCCATTGTAAACTATTTTAACATTTTAGGTTTACAATTTCTACAAAAAATTACCTATATTCGCATATTCTGCAGTTTTTCCTCTCCTGCCGGGAAGACTAGAATAGAACTAACCGTTGAGTCAGGGATTCTCTTATATGCGATCTCTAATCTTTGGTTTCCGTCACTGTCGCTATATCTGGCTACTATGGAAGAAGCTACAGGCGGGATCTCTTTAGCAAATTCGCCTCTTACTATACCAACAGGGCCTGCTGTTTCGGTTGGATTAAACAATAAATCGCCTCCTTTAGCCATATTTAATAGCCTGTTATTTTCGTTCCTGTTTCTGCCAACGATAAGCTTAGTTCCTGGATTTAAGCGAAAATGCCTTCCCACCTTTAATAGCTCGATATCGTTAATCGTAAAATTTCCATTTTGCCTCATCAAATCTCTCATTCTATTAGTAAATCCTGGGTCGGTCAAAAGGCAACCCCCTGCCGGCGAAAGATAATAATCAATCCCAAACTGTCGCGCTAATTGAATCTGCGGCTTTCGGGAACGTCCTCTGATGGCAAATAGCTTTTCTCTATCAACCAAACCTTCTTTTTCGGCAATGGTAGGCTCTAACAATTTCGCTGAAAGCGGCCTTAAGACTAATCCTTCTAATTTACTATCTCTTTCTATAATCCTTAAGGCATCTCTTCTTTGAGACATTGGGCGTTCTTCCAAAACCTCGCCTGTAATCAAAAACGAGGTTTTGGTTTCTTTCATATATCTGGCTGCCTTCTTAAATATAAATATGCGGCAATCAAGGCAGGGATTGACATTGCTTCCATAGCCGTATTTTGGGTTTTTAAGTATTTGGAAATATTCCTCGCCGATATTAAATATTTTAAGCCCGATACCCAATTTATCAGCTGCTATCTTACTTGGGGCGACGGAATCGCTAAATGCAGTTTTGAAATTAACTGCTTCTACTTCTATGCCTTGATCTAAGATAAGTTTCGTTGCCAGGATGCTGTCTAACCCGGCTGACAATAAAGATATAGCCTTTATTTTTTTCATTGGGGAACCTTCTCGATTATTCCTCCGCCTATAAGTGTATCTCTTTGGTAAAAAACAACAGCCTGCCCGGGAGTAATTGACCTTTGCGGTTTGGCGAATGTAACTTTTGCTTTGTTCCTGCCAGGCCTTGATATTATTGCTTCCGATGGTAGGTGTCTGTATCTTATCTGGGCCTTTACCCTTAATGAGCCGTTAGTTCTATCTATCGATACCCAATTAATATTTGTTGCTAACAATCTTTTAGAATGAGTCTGGTTTTCCTCACCCACAACTATTGTATTTCTTTTCTTATCTATCGCTAACACGTAAAGAGGACTTTTATACGAAATACCCAAGCCCCTTCTTTGCCCTATCGTATAAAAAGCAATTCCTTGATGCTGGCCTAAAACCTGCCCTTTTTTGTTAATTACAGGGCCGGGCCTTGCTATATTTGGGAATCTTTTTATAAGGAAACTTTTATAATCGTCATCCGGAATAAAACAGATTTCCTGGCTGGCTGGTTTATTGCCAACTTCTATTCCAATCTTTTCAGCGAGTTTTTTCACATCATTTTTGGTATAATCACCCAGGGGAAAAAGTGAGCGTTTAAGCATCCCCTGCGATAGAGAATAGAGAAAATACGACTGATCCTTTTCTTTATCCTTTGATTTTTTGAGAATATGTCTTCTTCTTTCTTTATCATACTTAACTCTAACATAATGTCCTGTGGCTATATAATCTGCTTCTAAATCCTTAGCTTTCTTGAGCAGGCTTTTAAATTTTATTTTTTTATTGCACATAATGCAGGGGTTTGGAGTCCTGCCATTTCTATATTCACAAGAAAAATATTCAATAACTTCTTTTTCAAATTCTTTCCGATAGTCGAGTATATAAAAATGGATTCCTAATCTGGAGGCCACAGCTTTTGCATCATTTGTTGGAGACAGGTCCCAAAGCCTTAAGTTTACCCCGATAACCTCAAAACCCTGCTTTAATAATAGGTATGCGGCGGTAGAAGAATCGATGCCGCCGCTCATGGCAACAACTACCCGTTTCTTCATAATGCCTTGTTTATCTGCTCAGCAACTTTCTTACCAGAAAGCAGCATCCCTCCGAATATAGGCCCCATACGCGGAGCGCCAAAGACTGCATTTGCGCACATCCCACAGACATAAAGTCCGGGGCAGACCTCTCTTGAATTTTTAACAATCATATCTTCTGCTAAATCTGCCCACATTGATTTTTCACCCATAATTTTTCCGGTTTTAGTTTTAAGTCTTATGCCGGATTTCCTCTCAGCGACATGGACAACTTCTGCAGCATGGCCTGTAGCATCGACTACAAACTTTGCCTTCATGGCAATCGGGTCAACGTGTAAATTTGCCATTTCTACTGCGGTCCAATTCAAAACAAGCCCGCATATACGTTTCCTTCTTATCATCACATCTTCCGCGCTAAGCAGATTAAATATCTTCACTCCGGTTTTGACTGTCTTTGCGCAAATTGTAGAAACTGCCTCAATGGAATCGGCAAGATAGTAACCTTTATCGTATCTTTTAGTTCTAATTCCGAATTCATCTAAGATTTTTTTCGCCTTTTCCTGGACCACTATCTCATTAAACATTATTCCGCCGCCCCACATTCCGCCGCCAACCGATAATCTTCTTTCAAATATTGCTATTCTTTTCCCTGATTTGGCTAAATAATAACCACAGCACATTCCAGCAGGGCCTGCACCGGCAATAGCCACATCTACATCTAAAGCGGAAAGTATTTTCTCATTATAAGATTTTATTATTGCTCGAGAAATCTTTATCTCATCTAATTTCATAGTTATTCCTCCGTGTCTTTATGCCAATATTTTTCAAGGACAATCGAAGAAGGCCCAAAAGAAGTTAGATTTTCCATTTTTAAAGGTGTACGTCTCTTATCTGTGGCTACCCATAATCTTATCCTTTCGGGATTGCTTTCAAATAAATATGCCTGGAAATTACCTGCGGGAACTTTTATTTTTTCAATCCTGGTAAGGGTTACTTTAAACTCATCGGTAGGCAAGACTACATCAAATTCATAACCCGGTTTTAATTCTGATGAAGAAAGCCTTCGGCAGTAATATATAAGAAGGATGGAGTTGTGAATAGGGCTTTGCTTTTTAATAACCTCGGTTTTCTTTCCAAAAAACCCTCCCTTTACAATCTCTACTTTGTAATTCTTTCGATCATATCTTTCCTTTATATTTGTCTTAATCCCGAATTTCTTTATTTTTCTTTCTATATATACCGGATAAAAATTCTCAGTTTCTGCGTAAATATTCTCTAAATCATAGAAGGTGCCAACCCGGCTTTCGAATCTAATTAAATAGGCCTGGCTTCCGGAAATTGCGGCTTTTCCGAGGAAGGTAAGCTCCGCACTGCCTGCCCTCAAAGGGCCCATGGTATAAAGATAGGTAAATTTTTCTCCGTAATTGAAATGGAGTTCTGATGTCTCCCCAAAAGATTCCGAAGAAGACTTCGAAATTTCAGGCAGGCCAACTGATGAATATCTTCCGACCGTAAGATGCCCTTTTGCAAATAAT
>CP070655.1:525662-530668 GCA_020354945.1 Candidatus Omnitrophota bacterium | reverse complement strand
CAAGGAGGAAGAAATGGCAAAGGAAAAATATGTAAGGAGCAAACCTCATATAAACATCGGTACCATAGGTCACGTAGACCACGGTAAAACTACTCTTACCTCAGCCATAACTATGCTATTAAATAAAAAGGGTATGGCTGATGTAAGGACCTTTGACTCGATAGACAATGCCCCCGAGGAAAAAGAAAGAGGAATAACCATAGCCATTGCCCACGTTGAATATGAAACCGAAAAACGCCATTATGCCCACATAGACTGCCCAGGCCATGCCGATTACATAAAGAATATGATTACTGGAGCAGCTCAAGCTGACGGCGCCATTTTGGTGGTATCAGCAGCTGATGGACCTATGCCTCAGACCAGAGAGCATATCCTCTTAGCCCGTCAGGTAAACGTCCCATATATAGTTGTATTCTTAAACAAGGTAGATATGGTTGATGACCCTGAACTCCTGGATCTGGTAGAGCTTGAGGTAAGGGAACTTCTTTCAAAATATGAATTTCCTGGAGACAAAATCCCCATTATAAAAGGAAGTGCTTTAAAAGCCATGGAAGCAGGGGGAGACCCTAATAATGAAGCCACCAAGCCAATCCAGGAGCTTTTAAAGGCAGTAGATGAATATATCCCTACTCCAAAAAGAGACATTGATAAGCCCTTTCTTATGGCTATAGAGGATGTCTTCTCCATAACCGGAAGAGGCACAGTAGGGACAGGTAGAATAGAAAGAGGAAAAGTCAATCTAAACGATGAGATAGATATAGTAGGCATGCGTCCTTCTGCCAAAAAGAGTGTAGTCACGGGGGTTGAGATGTTTAGGAAGCTCTTGGATGAAGGTCGAGCCGGAGACAACGTAGGAATACTTCTTCGTGGTATAGAAAAGAAAGACCTGGAAAGAGGCATGGTATTAGCCAAGCCAGGTTCCATAACCCCGCATACTAAATTTAAAGCAAAGGTTTATGTGTTAAGCAAAGAAGAAGGTGGAAGACATACCCCCTTCTTCAACGGCTATCGTCCTCAATTCTATTTTAGGACCACCGATGTCACCGGGACAATAAAACTTCCGGAAGGCACTGAGATGGTAATGCCGGGTGACAATGCAACCTTAGATGGAGATCTTATAACACCTATCGCCATGGAGAAAGAATTAAGGTTTGCTATAAGAGAAGGTGGCAGAACCGTAGGTGCAGGAGTTGTTACGGAGATACTGGAGTAGTTATCAGTAATCGGTTATCAGTTTGGTGCTGGTAACTGAAAACCGACAACTGAAGACTAAAAAATGCAGCAGATACAGATTAGATTAAGAGCATATGACCATAGGATTCTTGATCAATCTGCAACAGAGATTGCGGAAACTGCCAAGAAGACAGGGGCTATGGTTTCTGGCCCTATACCATTGCCTACTAAACGGGAAGATTATACTGTTTTAAGGTCTCCACATATTGACAAAAAATCTAGAGAACAGTTTCAGATAAAAGTTCATAAAAGGTTATTAAGCATTATTGGACCGACTGCAAAGACGATAGATGCTCTGAAGAGATTAGATTTGCCAGCAGGCGTGGATGTGGATATCAGGTAGGAGTCAGTTATCAGTAATCAGTTGTCAGTTTGGTGCTGGTAACTGCAAACTGAAAACTGAAAAAACATGCCAAAGGGATTATTAGGAAAAAAGATAGGAATGAGCCAGTATTTTACATCAACAGGCGATGCAATTGCTGCAACTTTAATAGAAGTTGGTCCTTGCATAGCGCTGCAAATAAAAACCAAAGATAAAGATGGCTATTCAGCAGTGCAATTAGGCTTTGATAAAAAGTCTAAAAAAACTACAAAAAGACCAGAATTAGGACATTTTAAGAAAGCCAAAACTGAACCTTTAAGATTTATAAAAGAAGTAGCTATAGATAATGCGAAAGAGATTAAACCAGGTCAGCAGTTTTTTATAGATACTTTCAAGCAGGGGGACTTTGTAGATATATCAGGGCTTTCGATAGGCAAGGGATTTCAGGGCGGTATGAAAAGATGGCACTGGCATGGCGGAGGTGCCTCACACGGGTCTATGACACATAGAAGGCCTGGTTCGATTGGTGCCAGCGCTTATCCTTCGAGAGTTTTAAAAGGCCAACATATGCCGGGTCATATGGGTAATGATTGGGTGACAGTTCAAAATTTAGAAGTTATGCAGATAAATAAGGACAGCAATTTAATGCTTGTTAAGGGAGCTGTGCCTGGCTCTACTGGAAATTATTTGGTGATAAGAAAAGCTATAAAGGGTAAGAAGAAGCCGGTACATAAGCAAGAGGTTAAGGCTGAAGCTGAGGTTAAGGCTACCGGGAAAAAAGAGCCTAAAAAATGAAAACATTGAATGTAATAAACCAAGAAGGAAAAAAGATAAGCGACATAAAATTAAATCAGAAACTATTCGATGGTTCTGTGAATCAGCCATTGGTCCATGAAGCGGCATTGATGTATCAAGCGAATGTGCGAGCAGGTTCTGCTAACACAAAAGCAAGGGCAGAAGTCAGGGGCGGAGGCAGAAAACCTTGGAGACAAAAAGGCACAGGCAGAGCAAGAGCCGGTAGTATAAGGTCGCCTTTATGGAGAGGCGGTGGTGTTACTTTTGGACCAAAACCGAGAGATTATTATCGCAGATTACCCAAAAAGGCGCTTAAAGAGGCATTGCGCTCAGCCCTTAACGATAAAATAAATGAAAACAAGATTATAATCCTGGACAAGATAGAATTGGCTTCTCATAAAACTAAAGGTTTTGCCGATATATTAAAAAAATTAAAGCTTGATTTTGACAAAGAAAAATTATTACTTGTAGTAGATTCGGTGAATGAAAAATTGAAAAAAGCATCGAACAACCTAAAGAAAGTAGCTGTGCTAAGAGGTTGTGATATCAATGCATATAGAGTAATCCTGGCAGAGACGATTCTTATTCAAAGAACAGCTTTCATAAATTTAGAAAAGAGATTGACGAAATGAAGATTTCATACGATATTATAAAGTCCCTATTAAGGACTGAAAAAGGCACAAGATTAATGCGGCAGAATAAGTATCTTTTCCTCGTCGATAAATTAGCAAATAAAATACAGATAAAGAAAGCAGTTGAAGATATGCATAAAGTAAAAGTTGTATCTGTTAATGTCATGAATGTGAAAGGGAAACCTCGTAGAGTCAGATATAAATTGGGACATACATCCGGTTGGAAGAAAGCCATGGTTACACTAAAAGAAGGCGACGTTATAGAGGTGGTGAGCACGTAAATGGCTATAAAGAAATATAAACCTATAACACCCGGCAAGCGGTGGACACGAATCTCTTCCTTTGAGGATATTACTGCCGAGAAGCCCTATAAACCCCTTACATTAGCTCTAAAAAAGAAAGCGGGAAGGAATGTGCAGGGGCGGATTACTGTTAGGCACAGAGGAGGCGGACACAAAAGGAGAATTCGCATCGTTGATTTTAAGAGGGATAAAAGAAACATTAAAGCAAAAGTTATCTCGATACAGTATGACCCTAATCGCACTGCGCGTATAGCATTGGTTGAGTATGAAGATGGTGAAAAAAGGTATATTCTATGCTCCCAGGGTCTTAAAGCCGGAGATGAGATTTTAACATCTGAGAAAACAGATGTAAAAGCAGGTAACTGTATGCAGCTTAGGCACATTCCATCCGGAACCTTGATTCATAATCTAGAATTATACAAAGGTAAAGGAGCCTTGGCGGTTCGCAGTGCTGGTTCCTCTGCACAGATTTTAGCAAAAGAAGAAAGATCGGCTCACGTTAAAATGCCATCCGGAGAAATAAGATTAGTAGATTTAGATTGCTATGCCACAATAGGACAGGTGAGCAATGTTGAACATAAGGGAGTATCTATTGGAAAAGCCGGCAGAAGCAGATGGTTGGGCATACGACCCGGGGTCAGAGGCGTTGCTATGAATCCTGTCGATCATCCACTTGGCGGGGGTGAAGGAAAATCTTCAGGTGGCAGGCATCCATCTACCCCATGGGGTAAAATTACCAAGGGGCTGAAGACAAGAAAGACGAAAAAGCTTTCTGATAAATATATATTAAAAAGAAGGCCTAAGAGGAAGAAAAAGGGATAAATAAAATGAGCAGATCAATTAAAAAGGGTCCACACGTAGATCCGAAGCTGTTAGAAAAGATAAAAAAGATGGCCAGAAAAGGCGAGAAGAAACCTATTAAGACCTGGTCAAGGCGCTCTACTATTATTCCGGAATTTGTTGGCCTTACATTTTCTATACACAACGGCAATAGGTTTATTTCGGTATTTGTAACTGAGAATATGGTTGGCCATAAATTGGGAGAGTTTGCCCCAACCCGGACTTTTAGGGCCCATGGTGCAGCGCATATAAAGGAACCGGTAGCACTGAAGTAGCCCGGGCGTTAACTTAAAAATGATAGCGAAAGCAAAAATAAAATATTTGAAGATTTCTCCGAGGAAACTAAGGCTCCTGCTGCCTTTAATTAGGAACAAGGCTGTGCCGGTAGCCCTTTCCATATTGGAAAATACGAATAAGAAAGCAGCATCTTATATTTATAAAGCTGTCCACTCTGCAGCAGCTAATGCGAAAAGGCTGCCTAACGTTAATGAAAATGATTTATATATTTCTAGGATATTTGCTGACGGTGGACCTATGCTAAAGAGATATAAAGCCCGGGCTATGGGCATGGCAGCAACGATTAGAAAAAGGTCCTGCCATTTGACTGTTGAATTGGATACCTTAACACCGGTACCTAAGGTTTCCGCCAGAGGCGGACCTGACTCTGGCAAGAAAAAGGTTTCAAAAGTTCAAAAGAAAACAGTAGGAGCCCCGAAATTTCGGGACGAACATTCACAGCCGGGAGACCGCTCCTACGTAAGGAGAAAATAGCGTGGGACGAAAAACTCATCCATATGGTTTAAGAGTCGGATATATAAAGCCATGGAAATCCAGATGGTTTTCGAAATCAAAGAATTTTGCTGAGTTTCTTCATGAAGATCT
>CP070655.1:521469-525562 GCA_020354945.1 Candidatus Omnitrophota bacterium | reverse complement strand
TTTGAAATACTAAAAAAGGAATATTTTCAGACAAATTTCAGTTTTCGCTTTTAAAACCGGTTTTTTTTATATATAATGTATAGGATCAGCCCCTGGGATGTGATATCTGCTTTCTAAGGGTCTGACCATTTAGGAGGAAACATGCCCGATACATTTTTAATAACGTTGGTATTCATTGCCTTATGCACCATAATCGGAGCCTTTGTTAAAGGCCGCAGCAAAGACAGATGCCTCGTAGATTTCAAAAACTCGCCAGTCACTTTAGAACTAAAGGACGGTAAATCAATTTGGGGCAGGCTCAATGTAGAACACACCGGAATTGAATTAATCTATGATTCGGATTATTTAGATGAAAAAGAAGGCCATTATGAAAAAAGCTACATACTTTATAAGAATGAATTTGACAATATTGAGTTAATCGTCAGGCATCAGGATAAACTGAACCAGAAAGAAAAGACCAATCGAGAAAAGATACTCAAACAGTGTTATAAGCCCAATGCTATCTATCGCGTAAAGCGAAAATTGAAGAATTTCTTCAGCGTTGTAAGGGATGCGCTGGTAGAGGTATTTAACCTTTTTATGGGCCGTATCCGCACAGCTACACCTGCAGGCGCTGTTTTATCCGGCCAGGATAAATATGTCTCCCAAATACAGAATCAATTGATTCCCGGTGCCGGTACTGCCTTTGAGCCTATGCTGGAAAAATATATTGGCAAAAAGGTCGTTATAAAAATGATGAGAAAAGAAAAGTCTATAGAATATCCCGGTATATTAAAAGATTATACTACCGATTTCATTGAAATTTTAGATGTAGAATACAATGGCAAACAGCTAGCAGATATTATTGCATCGCGTAACCTGGCCCTGGTCAGGCACTTAGGGAAATGATTAAAGAAGCCATGCTATATAAGAGTTTAGGCGACTCTAAAGTTGAATGCAATCTTTGCGCTCATCGCTGTCAAATCTTAGATTCTAAGTTTGGCTCCTGCGGCGTCAGGCAGAATAAAAAGGGGAAATTATATACCAATGTTTATGGTGAAGCGATAGCCTCTCATATAGATCCTATAGAGAAGAAGCCTTTATACCACTTTTTTCCTGGAACGACAGCATATTCAATAGCAACAATTGGTTGCAATTTTAGATGCCCGTTCTGTCAAAACTGGCAGATATCCCAGGCCACAGAAAGGGGCAGCCGTAACTCGGGCAGCTATGAACTAAAACCTGAGGAGGTTGTTAAAGAAGCAAAAAGGAATGGCGCAAAAAGCATATCCTATACATATACAGAACCAACCATATTTTTTGAATATGCTTATGATACAGCAAGGTTGGCTAAGAATGAAAATCTATACAATAGTTTTGTTACAAACGGCTTTATGACAGAAGAGGCCGTAAAAACCATAAAACCTTATCTGGATGCAGCAAATGTAGACCTTAAGTTTTTCAATGATGAAACTTATAAGAAGATGTGTCAGGGAAGATTACAACCTGTTTTAGATTCAATAAAATTGATGAAAAAATTGAATATATGGATTGAAGTAACTACATTGGTTGTGCCAGGCTTAAATGATTCTGATGAAGAGTTAAGAAAAATAGCAGAATTTATAGTGAGCGTGGATAAAGGAATCCCCTGGCATATAAGCCGTTTTTTCCCTGATTATAAATATACCGATGCTGTTCCGACGCCTCTTGAAACTCTAAGAAAAGCAGAGGGAATAGGAAAAGAGGCTGGTTTGCGATATGTCTATTTAGGAAATGTAGAAAGTGAAGGCTCTGATACTGTTTGCTATAATTGCGGAGAGATTCTAATAAAAAGAGCAATTTATTTCGTAGAGAAAAATCGTATAAAAGACGGCAAATGTCCTAAATGTGGCAGTAAAATCGACGGAGTTTGGTCTTAAGATGAGATTACGGAGGAAAGTAAAAGAGGATATAAAATTATCACCAAACGCTATGTATCTATTGAAAAGGCGATATTTGTTAAAAGATGACAATAAAAATATTACCGAGACCCCTTCAGAATTATTCAGAAGAGCAGCTTATAATGTCTCGCAGGCTGAGAGAAATTTTAAATCCCCTTTTAAAGCTTCGGAAATCGAAGAGAAATTCTATCAGATTATGTATAATTTAGAGTTTTTGCCGAATTCACCCACACTTATGAATGCTGGCACCTTCCTAAATCAGCTCTCAGCTTGTTTTGTTTTGCCAGTAGAAGATTCCATAGAAGGTATTTTTGAGTCTCTTAAGACTATGGCCCAGATACACAAAAGCGGCGGCGGAACCGGATTTAGCTTCTCGCATCTAAGGCCAAAAGGAAACCTGGTTGCCTCTACAAAAGGAGAGGCCTCAGGCCCTGTATCGTTTATGAGTATTTATAATCAGGCTACAGGAGTAATAGTTCAGGGTGGAAGACGCCGAGGCGCAAATATGGGTATTTTACGCTGTGACCATCCGGATATAATGGATTTTATAGAGGCCAAGAAAAAAGAAGGCAGTTTCGTCAATTTCAATCTGTCTGTAGGCGCAACCGATAAATTTATAGATGCAGTAAGGCTGAATAAAAATTTTAATTTAGTAAATCCCCGCACAAAGAAAACAGTCAGAAAAGTAAAGGCAAGGGCTATTTTTGATGCGATTGCAAAAGCTGCCTGGCATAGCGGAGATCCTGGATTGGTATTTCTCGACGAAATAAACAGAAAACACTCTTTACGAAAAATGGGCAAAATTGAAGCAATGAATCCATGCGGTGAACTTCCACTTTTGCCGTATGAGAGTTGTAATCTTGGTTCAATAAACTTGACAAAAGTTGTTAAAGCTGGCCGTATAGATTGGGAAAAACTTAAAGAACTTGTTAGATTGGGCATTAGGTTTTTAGACGATGTAATCGAAGTCAATAAATTTCCACTATCGCGGATAAAAGAGATTACTTCATCAAATAGAAAAATCGGATTCGGCATTATGGGATTTGCAGATATGCTTATCGGTTTGGGCATACCATATACTTCAAAGAAGGCCGTTGAGGTTGCTAAAGCTATCATGAGTTTTATTCATAATGAATCCTTGAATGCCTCACACGGATTGGCTAAGGAAAGAGGTGTATTCAGGAATTATAGATATTCTATATATGCAAAGAAAAATTTTAAGATACGCAACGCTACTGTTAACACAATCGCTCCCACAGGTTCTATAAGTATTATTGCCGGCTGCTCAAGCGGCATAGAGCCTATATTTGCAGTAACCTTCCTCCGTAATGTCCTTTCCGGGACGAGGATGTTTGAAATAAATCCATTATTTGAAAAATCGATAAAAAAGAAAGGCCTGTTTAAGAAAGGTTTGATAACTAAAGTTGCAAGGTCCGGTTCTATTCAAAACATAAAAGAAATACCACAGGATATGCGAAAGATATTTATTACTGCCTTTGATGTCCCGCCAAGGCAACACCTTTTGATTCAAGCCGCATTTCAGAAACATACGGATAATTCTGTTTCAAAGACTGTAAATTTAGCGAAAGATGCCACCGTCAAAGACGTTAAAGATATTTATCTTCTTGCGCACAAGTTAAGGTGTAAAGGGATTACCGTTTATAGATACGGCTCCAGAAAAAAGCAGGTGCTTTCCTTTGAATCAGAATACCTCGGCAGTTGCGTATGTATAGGGGACGCTTTCCAAGGTGCCACCCCTCAGCACAAAAGTATGTTAGTTTTCCCGAATTAACAAACAGGAGAAAAATATGTCGCAGATAAAAATTGAAAAACCTGATGATGCAAGGTTAAAGAAGATGAACGTTTCCAGCTGGCCTATCTGGGAGAAAGAAATTTCCAGGTTTGACTGGTATTACGATGACCAGGAGACATGTTATCTTTTAGAAGGCAAGGTAGTGGTTGAGACAAAAGGCGGCAATAAGATTTCTTTTGGCAAAGGCGACCTTGTCACCTTCCCTAAGGGCTTGAGTTGCGTCTGGGATATAAAAGAGCCAGTAAGAAAACATTATAAGTTTGGATAAAGAATTAAAGAATTATAGGTATGGACACAATACTTAATTCTTGCTTTGATAACTAAGGAATTAAGTTTTGTGCCCCTATCATTGCAAAGGCGG
>CP070655.1:516001-521369 GCA_020354945.1 Candidatus Omnitrophota bacterium | reverse complement strand
TGGATGTATGAGTCTGTCGACAGATACGTAGTCGCTTCAGAAGAAGCAAAACAAAGGTTCATGCATGATGGTATACCGGAGGATAAAGTAAAAATCATGGGTATCCCGATAGATGTTAGATTTTCTGAAAACAAACCGAAAGACCCTATAAAAGAGAAACTCAGCCTGGCCTTAAACAAAAGAGTAGTTTTAATAATGGGGGGCGGCGGAGGTTTAGGTCCCATAAAAGCAATTGTATCAATTCTGCAAAAACTTAGTGCAGATATTCAAATCGTAGTTGCGACAGGAACAAATACAAAATTATATAAATATTTGGTTAAAAGGGCACCTCGCTTTAAAAAAAGATTGATACCGTTAGAGTATTCGGATAATATTGATGAACTAATGGAAATTTCAGATGTCGTTATTACCAAGCCGGGCGGAATAACCGTGTCTGAAGCCCTGGCAAAATGTCTACCTATTTTGATAATCAATCCGATACCCGGTCAAGAAGCTAAAAATACAAAGTTCCTGATTAAATCCGGGGCAGCTGTTAAGGCTGAGAACGAAACGGAACTTTCAGCATTGTTAGAAAATTTATTCTCTATGCCTTCCAAGCTTAAAACTATGGCTGGGGCAGCTGGAAAGATTAGCAAACCTAAATCTGCTTTAGATATTGCAGAGATGATTTTAAATCTGTAGTTTTTATGTTATTTCTACTTTACAGAATAGGCATTTTTGTTGCTTTACGCATAAGTTTAGAAAAGGCCTATAGTATAGCAGCTACTGTTGGCAGAATCTATTCATTTTTTTCTTTTAGAGATAGGCAAGCAGTCTGCGATAATTTAAAAACAATATTCCCTGAAATTAACAAAGGTGAAATTTCTTCTATGTCAAGGGAGATTTTTGCAAATTTTTGTAAGTACTTGATAGATTTTTTTAGATTCCCTTTGATAGACAATGATTACATTAAAAAAAGTGTAAAGATTGAAGGCCTAGAAAATTTAGATAGGTCTTTAGCCAAAAAGCGAGGGGTTATTTTAGTATCCGCTCATTTAGGCAACTGGGAATTAGGGGGTGGCATCTTATCAAAATTGGGTTATAATTTAAGTGCTGTCGTTTTAAGGCATAGACATAAAAATGTTGATGATTTTTTTATTCAACGAAGGCAAATACTTGGTATGAAAGCAATACCATTTGGTGGCGCACTGCGACGTTGCTTTAGTATTCTTTCCGAAAATAATATATTAGCATTGGTGGGAGATAGAGACTATTTTGATAATGGTGTACAAATACCATTTTTTAAAAAAAAGACTATCATTCCAAAAGGCCCTGCGGTTTTAAGCCTACGTTTTGGCTCACCAATTATTCCCACATTTATGGCAAGGAATGCAGATGATACTTTTACATTTAAGTTTTATCCACCGATTGAGTATGCCCTTTCAGGAAACAAAGATAGAGATATTAGATTTTTGACGTTAAATTATTTAAAAGTTTTAGAGGATGTCATAAGAGAATACCCAACCCAGTGGTATGTCTTTCGTAGATTCTGGGAAAGGATAGGCTGGCGGCTGTGAAGAGAATTTGTGCTATATTGCCTTCATATAATGAAGAAAAAAATATCACCACTGTGATAAAAGGCATATTGAAACACAACATCGATGTTATCGTAGTTGATGACGGCTCAAAAGATAAAACTTCCCAGCGAGCTTCCGAGAACGGAGCAGCAATTATAAGGCATCATAAGAAAAAAGGCAAAGGCGTCTCGATAAGAGACGGATTAAATTATGCCACAGACAATGATTATGATTATATTATAACAATAGATGCCGATGGCCAGCATAATCCTGAAGAGATCCCTCTATTTGTAAATGAAGCAGATGCAAATGAGCGAACAGGGATAGTGATAGGCAGCAGATTATCAAATCCGGAAAATATGCCGTTTGTAAGATTTTATACAAATAAATTTATGTCGAATTTAATATCGGTATTATGCAAACAAAATATACCTGATACCCAATGCGGTTACAAACTTATAAAAAAAGGCGTATTAAAAGCAGTCAGCGTAAAAAGCCGCAAATTCGAAATAGAATCTGAACTATTGGTCAAGGCAGCAAAGGCTGGATTTAAGATAAAGTCAATACCAATAAAATCAATATACGCAGGAGAGAAAAGCAAGATCAACCCTTTTACAGATGCAATAAGATTTATAAGATTTCTGATAAAAACAGTGGCGAAAAAGTGATTGCGAAACAAGAGAAGGAATTTGAGCAGGAAAGAAGACTGATGGTGCAGAAGCAACTTATTCCCAGAGGCATAACTGATAAAAGAGTGCTTGAGGCCTTTACGAAGGTACCCCGGCATAAATTTGTGCCAGGAAGGTGTATAGAAGAAGCCTATGGTGATTACCCTGTCAGTATCGGAGAAGGACAAACTATTTCTCAACCATATATGGTTGCATTGATGACCCAATGTCTTGAAGTTAAAGAAAACGATAAAGTTCTAGAGATAGGCACAGGCAGTGGTTATCAAGCTGCTATATTGGCGGAGTTAGCGGATAAAGTTTATACAACAGAGAGGATTTCTGGCTTGAGTAAAAACGCTCAGGGCGTATTGCAAGAATTGGGTTATACTAATATAAAGCTGAAAGTCAGAGACGGCAGTTTAGGGTGGGAAGAATTTGCTCCATATGATGGGATAATAGTTACCTGCGCAGCACCTTCAGCACCTGAACCATTAAAGAAACAATTAAAAGAAAATGGCAGATTGGTCATACCTATAGGTGGAAGTTTCTCACAGACATTATCCGTTGTTAAAAAGCGAAAGGGTGGGTTTAGCGAAGAAGATATATGCGGATGTGTCTTTGTGCCATTAATAGGAAAATATGGCTGCAAGCAATAGGAAGATATGCTTGAGAATCTCATAAATATTTTATCTAATTTACCAAAAGAACTTACTGTACTTATCTTAGGAATGATGCCTGTTTCAGAACTAAGAGGGGCTATACCATTTGGGGTTGCAATAGGCATGCCTGTAAGAAAAGTATTGTTTCTTGCCATAGTTGGAAACATTATCCCTGTTATACCTTTATTATTTTTACTTGAGCCTGTATCGAGTTACTTAAGGAGATTCATTTTATTTAAGGGCTTTTTTGATTGGTTGTTTGAAAGAACCAGACGCAGAGCCGCAGTTGTTGAAAAATATGAAGCGTTAGGCTTAGTTATGTTCGTAGCAATTCCTTTGCCAGTAACTGGGGCATGGACCGGTTGCTTGGCTGCTACTTTATTTAAGATAAGATTAAGATACGCTTTTTTGGCAATAACGACTGGGGTTTTAATCGCTGCTGTGATAGTAACAACTATAACTTTTGCAGGTAAGGGATTAATCCATGGATTATTGTTGGCTCATTATTGACGGATATAATGTTATAAATAAATGGCCTGAGCTTATCAAGGCAAAAGACAAGAGCATAGAATTTGCAAGGGAGAAACTCAATACGCTTGTGCAAAAATATAGCGATTTTAAAGGAATAAAGACAACAATTGCATATGACGGCAAAGGTAGAAGCAGTGAAGAGTTAGAAGGCAATCCAAAGATTATATATTCTAAAAATAAAGAAACAGCCGATGCAGTAATTGAGTCTCTGGTGTATAATTATGATAAACCCGGTGAAATAACGGTAGTCACCGACGATAATATCCAGCGCAATTTCGTCATAGGCGCAGGCGCTCGTTGTATCTCAGCAGACCAATTTGAGACCGAACTAAGCGAGGCTTTAACCGAGATGAGGCAGATGCTAAGGTAAGAAAAAATGATTCATTTATACACAGGAGATGGAAAGGGGAAAACAACCGCAGCGGTAGGGTTGGCGCTGCGGGCTAAAGGTACGGGCAAAAAGGTCTGCATTATTCAATTTTTAAAAGGAGGTTGTGCTTCCAGCGAAATCAAACTATTAAAAAAGGTGGGAATAAAAGTCATCCGTTTTGCCCAAATACACCCGGCATTTTCCAAAAGTGTATCTATACCAGAATTGAAAAAGAAAATATCGCATGATTTAGAAAGAGTAGAAGAGATATTAAAAATGAAAAGATACAATGTCGTTATATTAGATGAAATTCTATGCGTATTAAGAGATAAATTCATTAAAGAAAAAGATATATTAAGAATAATTAAATGCAGCCCAAAGCAGACAGAACTTATATTAACCGGCATCCTATCTACACCGAAAATTTCAAAACTGGCGGATTATATAAGCCGCATTAAAAATGTCAAACATCCCTACCAAAAAGGAATAAAAGCCCGTCTGGGAATTGAAATATGAGAAATAATATTAAGGCAGTAGCCTCATGGAGCGGAGGTAAAGACTGCGCATTTGCCTGTTATGAAGCAATAAATATGGGTTATGATATAAAGTATCTGGTCAATAATATATCAGAAGAATATGGCAGGGTTTCATTCCATGGAGTGAAGGGGGAACTGATAAAAGCGCAATCTAAGGCTATAGGGATACCTTTAAAACAGATAAAGGTATTCGCTGACAATTATGAAGAAAAATTTATAGAGACGATGAAACATTTTCGCAATTCTAACATCAAAAATATAGTTTTTGGCGATATCGATTTGCAGGAACACAAGGATTGGATTAAGAAGGTTTGCAAAAAGTTGGATATGTATCCTGTAATACCTTTGTGGGGTAAAACTCAGCAACGTATCCTGCAAAATTTTATAAGTCTTGGCTTTAAGGCTGTAATAGTCGGGGTTAATCCAAAAAGAATTAAGGAAGATTGGGCAGGAAGAATTTTAGATAATAGTTTTTTAGATACTATAGAATCACGAGTTGATATTACGCCGTCCGGCGAACAAGGTGAATATCATACATTTGTATTTGACGGCCCGTTATTTAAAAAAAGAATAAAAATCTTAGAAGGGTATCCACTTACAAAGGATGGCTATAGGTTCTTTGAGATATTTAAATACAAATTAAGTTCTTGACAATTAATTAGTAATAGCTATAATTGAGCTTGTTTGACATATTAGTTATACAGGTGGCAGAAGCCTCAATAGGAAAGTCCGTTGAAGCGGACACGGTCCCGCCGCTGTATGTGCATACGAAAGTCCTGAAAAGCCACTGTTCTCATGTTGAGGATGGGAAGGTAAGGACGAGTAGGCTATAAAGCACAAGCCAGAAAACCTGCCTGTATATTAAACGTGTTTTAAGCTTCGAAGGAAAGCCAAAGACGCAATAGATTGGGTGAAGTAAATCAGGGTGCAACCCCACATTCAGTAATACTGGGTGTGGGGTTTTTATTTTATGGAGGTATAAGATGAGAAGAAAGTTGATGATTTTATGTATTTTATTAGCAGCAGTATTTTACCTATTTAGTAATTT
>CP070655.1:511874-515901 GCA_020354945.1 Candidatus Omnitrophota bacterium | reverse complement strand
TAGCTAAAATAGTCCATTTAGTTTCGGAAAAAAAATTCTTTAGATTGATATCGCTTGTTTTTTTTCTATAAAAACAACTAAAGGTAAGAGGATCCATAAAGTCGATAAGAGCATATTTTACTTTGATCGGTAATTCAAATTTCTTATCCGAATAAGGAATATATCCTGTAATAACATTATGAAAAGAATAGATATTCTGTCTATATAAAAGATGAGGTAAAAATTCAAAGGTCGCCATCACCGCAGCCTGTTTAGGCACCATTTTAACAAATCTTGCTTTGATTTTATCTCTTTGATCACGATATAAAGGTTTTAAATTCACCAATAGCTTCAACTGTGGTCCTAATATAAGATTAGAAATAATTACAATGCTTAGAATAATAGAAATAAAAACAGTCTTATTTCTTTCTATGCTTTTAAAAGACTGTATTTTTCTTATTCCATAAATTGCAGCAATGAAGATAAAAGGAATCATCTCTGCGGTATAATGGTAATATATTGTATGTTCCGTTAAACGGATTGAAAGCAAATGTTGAGCGAACAAAGGCAAACTGATCAACAGCTCCTTCCATCCTAATAAGGGCAAAAAGGCCAAAGGAGCAAAAAGCGACATAAGATAACTGGCATTAAGCGGCTGATCCAGAATAAACTTGAAAGCAGAGAAAGGATGCAGCAGGATATTTTTCGCCGCTTCAGGTATATTGGGGCCGAAATGGCTGTAGAAATTGAATAGTTGAAATGTTTCTTTGTTAAAATAAGGGGTTAGGGCGAAGACGCAGATACAAAACCAACTTAAACCTAAAAGAATGAGGCCTGTTCCCCATTTAAAGTTTCGGCTGGTAAATAGACAATATAATCCGAAGGCAACTATGATCAATGAAATATTTTCCTGGCAAGCTATAGCTAAAAGAGCAAATAGCAGACTAAGCATAAAGCGCTTTTTCTTAAAAAAATAGAACATAAACAGCAAAAATGCAGTAGCAAAGACCGTGGGATGAAATTCAAATAGATTTGTATAACCCAGGGCAGGATAAAGTAGATACATAATTCCAATTAAACAGGCATATTCTTTTCCTATTTGTTCTTTAGCGATTAAATAGAGAGGCCAGGCGGCTATCCCTAAGAAAAAGGACTGGATAAATAATAGTGTCAGAGGATGTGGAAAAAAGAAATGAATTACAGCTAAAGGAAAAAAGATAAAATGGGCATGGTTGCCGAGAAAATGCCCGCCATATATAGGATTATAAAACCTGCCTCTTAAGACCCCCCATATTGAATATGCATTGGTAGAGAGATCATAATCATGGTAGCCAAAGGAACGATATTTTAGAAAACTCAAAAAACAAAAATACAATATATAAACCGCGATAGAAACTGCTATAAAAATGTCCGGCCGGATCTTCTTCATTCTACTCTTAAATATTAGTTAACTTATATTTTTATTCTGGAGATAGACATAAGTATAACTTCCCTGCGCCTATCGCCCCTGATAATAAACCTTCTGGATTCTTGCCTAAATCCGCATCTTCTATACAAACGGCAGGCCCTGCTATTGGTTGCAAAAACTTCAAGAGAAATCTTCTTTAGCTTAAGCATATTAAAGGCGAATTTTAAAACGGCCTTTACTGCATCCACAGCCAGGCCCCTGCCTCTATATCTTTTATTGCCAATAATTATTCTTCCAATTCTGGCTATATTTTTTTTGAAATCTATATCATAGATACTAATTACACCAATGGGAATTTCTCGGGCCTTGGTGATGATGATATACATCTTTTCATTCTGTTTCTTAATGTAGGTATTGAACCAGGCCTGTTGCTGGTCTGGCGTAATTATCTTATCTGTAAAGAAGTTATGTCTGTTTTGATTGCGCCATTTTCTCACCCTTTCCAGATCACAACTTTCTAATTTTTTTAATTTAATCCGCAAGCCGAAAAGGTAATCTTCTTTTAATAAAGTTTGCGCACAAAATTCTTTTAAAGTTTTAATTACTTTTGTTGCTTGCGTTGCTTTTAAATCCGGATACACCGGAAGTGAAAGGATATTCTGCCAAACCTTTTCCGCCACAGGGCATTTGGCTTTATATCTTTTATATAACGGCTGCATATGGATGGGATAATAATGCACCCCGGGGGCAATCCCGCGTGTTTTTAAAAAGCCAATTAGCTTATCTCTGTCCGGTACCTTTACATGGTAGATATGCCAGGAACTCTGCACATATTTTTTCTGCACAGGAGTAACGATATCTCTTAAATCTTTAAATGCCCGATTATATCTTTTGACAATCTCCCGGCGCTTGCTATTCATTGCTTCTAATCTTTCCAATTGCACCATTCCGATAGCTGAAGCAATATCATTCAGATGAGCCTTAAATCCCAATTCATTTACCCAGTATTGCCAGGCATAAGTCTTTGCTGTCTCTGTCCTGGACCAGGTATCCTTGGAAATGCCCAGCCATCTCAACCTTAACAGCTTCTCATAAAAGACCTTATTGTTTGTGGTAATCATCCCGCCTTCGCCGCAGGTTAAATTCTTTACGGCATGAAAACTAAAACAAGTAAGGTCGGAGGCAAGCGAGCCAATCCTTTTGCCTTTATAGCGAGCGCCGCAGGCATGAGCAGCATCCTCAATGACATAACGCCCCTTCTTTTTAGCCAATGCCAGTATCTGGTCCATCTCGCAGGGGTGGCCATAACAATGCACGGGAATAATGGCTTTAGTTTTTCTGGTAATCTTTTTCTTAATATCATTGACATCTATACATAGGGTATCTTCATAGACATCGGCAAAAATGGGCCTGGCGCCATTATATAAAACGACGTGGGCTGTAGAAACAAAACTTATTGTCGGGACAATAACTTCATCGCTTCTTCCGATGTCTAAGACAGAGAGGGCTAAATGCAGAGCCGCTGTCCCGGAATTTACGCCTACGGCATATTTGCTTCCCACAAAGCGGGCAAATCTCTTTTCGAATTCAGCTGTGCGCGGGCCCAATCCCAGCCAACCGGATTTAAGCACCTCACTGACTGCCTTGATTTCCTTCTTCCCGATACTGGGTTTAAATACCTGAATCATTTTAGGCCTCTTTTAAATTTGCCATACTCTTAATCTCTTTTACCAGCCTGAATCCCTGATCCAGACATTCATCCATATTGATATATTCAAATCTGGCCTCCCTCCCAGCTAAAAATAAATTTTTTATCCGAGAGAGATGCTCAAGTACACTGTTAAGGGAATCTTTGGTATCTATCCGGGGGACCGGATAGGCAAATTCTAGTCTTCGAATCGTATATCCTTCGATGTCTGAATCTTCGATCAGGCCTAATTTTTTAAAATCCTCCATAGTTTTAAAATATATTTCTTTATCAGCTAAATTCCAGGTTTCGTCATTAGCAAAGCAGGTTACTTCTAAGGTCAGGCCGGTCTTTTTATTCGGGGCAAAATCAGGGCTTATATTTTTAAACTCATTTATTCGATTAAAGATGAATTTCTTGTCTGAAAAATATATCCATTGAGCATTAAATACTCTTTCTTTTTTGACCTTCAGGTCCACAAGAATCAAGGCACGGAATTGAAGAGGCGCCGCCTCTCGGGCAATCTCTTCTCTAGGCAGGGGATGGATTATTTTAATTAAACTTGTAATCGGCATTGTGCTTACAAAAAAATCAGCTTGTCTTTTAAAATTTTTTCCCTTGTTGTCTTGAACAACCACATCTTGAATCTTTCCTTGCTTAATATTCATCTGCACAACTGCAGAGTCTATGTTAATTATGCCACCTAACTTTCTGATCTGGCCGGCGATAATCTGCATTACTGTGCCCGCCCCTTTAGCTCCATAATAAAATTGCTGTGGTTGTTGAGGATAGCTGCCTTTCCTTTCAGGCTTTCCTAACAAATATCCGCGCAAGGCCTTACGAATTACATCCCAGAGGTTTATCGTAGTTACTCTTCTTATAATATCGTCGGCATTAAGCAAAGAGGGCTCTATTCCCCAAACCTTTTGGGCATAAGGGCCAAAGAATCTATT
>CP070655.1:506767-511774 GCA_020354945.1 Candidatus Omnitrophota bacterium | reverse complement strand
TCAGGATAATTTCTTAAATCAACTTTTGCCAGGCGTCTTGCTGCAGATTCGGCGGGTGATTCCTCTAAAGAAAACTTCAAGCCCAGTTTTTTCTCAGCCTGTTTTGCCTTAAGAAACATGGTAGAGATTATTCTAAGGCCCAATTTATACACACCCTCGTCTTCATGCAGCTGCTTGCCTGTTAAAAACTGTACACATTCATTAAGGCCGATTATACCTATTATGTAAGTGGCTGCATTTAAATCAACGTAAGCTTTGCCGTCGTGCGCGGTTTTGCCGATTTCCCACAATGGCAGGCCCGGTTCAGCCATAAGCCTTGAAATAAACTCTTTTTTTTGCAGGTGCGCCTTAATAGCTAAATCGATGCAATGGTTTATCTCTTTAAATAATCCATTTATGTTGCCTTTGCCTGCCCGATATGCTGCTTGAGGCAAATTTATGGTTACGTTCTGAAAGCCGCAAAAACGCAATGATTCCGGATGCTCAATCATATAATTATCTTTTATCCGGGTCCTAAGTCGGCAGCAAGCAGATAAGGTAACTTCGTCCCTATCCATGACGAAGTATGGCGCTCCGTTTTCACTCGCTACCTGGCATGCGTGCTTTAACAACTCTTTTTGCGCCGGAACTTTAAATGTATCGTCGCTAATGTGAAAATCGGCTTTTGGAAAGGTAAACGGCTTTCCGTTTTTATCCCCTGCCCGCCAGACATCCAACATTGCCCTTGCAAACCTTTGGGCTGTCTTTTCATAATCAGCATAAGTCTTTCCGGTATATTCTCCTTTTGGCCCTATAGCCGGAATTTTCTTAAGATAATTTGGGACTCCCGCGTGGACATTATAATCGGTAAAAAGGCTCTGGCCCCCTCTTGAAAATGCGTTCTGAGAAGCGGAAAATATAAGATATTGTGCTTCCTGCCTTAGCTTGTCATCGCTCATGCCTTCCAAATAAGGCGCGTACATTATATTTATATACGCTACTCCTAATGCCCCTGCATAGTAGGCCTGCATACATGCTAGGAATGTATTAAGATGCCCAGTTAAAGTTCTGGCATATTTAGCGGGAGCGCTCTGGGTATCCAAGCCTCTTAATTTTAATCCGTACTTTTTAATATATTCTAACGAATGAGATGAGCAATATACCCTGGGATACCCTAAATCATGGATGTGAATCATGCCTTTCATATGCGCAGCGGCGATATCCTCTGAAAATATCCTTTGCAATACATATTGTTTGAGTGTAGTTTCTGCGATAGATAAATTTACAGCCTCTGGGTTATTAGCCGATATATTTGAATTTTCATTGCTTTTGGCAAGAATAAGGTTATCTAAATCATACGTAGGCATTCCTATTATTGCCTGCTTTTTGAGCTTGGTGCTTAAGCCTCTTTCGAATAACTCATTATCTACTAATTCCCTGATAAGGGTGGTTGAAATTTGCCTGTGGCCGGATGTAATTATCTTTATTTCTACGGCCGAGGCAATCTCGGCTGCCAGTTCGCTATCTAAGCCTGCCTCTTTTATAAGGGCATGTGTGATCTTTGATTTATCCCATGGCACTATTTCATCTTTTGCCATTGGGGTAACCAGAAGTGACATGTCGGTACTGTCGCCTCTGGGCGTTATAGATTTTCTTACTCTTAGCGCCCTTCTGGCCTGGATCCTTCTCTCTCTGTATAATATGTAAGCCTTGGCAGTTTTGGCGTGGCCTGTCTCTATCAATACCTTCTCCACGATGTCTTGTATCTCTTCAATAGACGGAGTAACCGAACCAAATTTTTTTCTTAAAAATAATGTTACTGCTGACGCCAGCTCCTCTGCCATAATTCGGTCTTCTCCGCCCACCGAGATTGCTGCCTTATATATAGCGTCTGTTATTTTACTTTTATCAAATGGGACAACAGAGCCGCCTCTTTTTCTTACAGAATTAAAATAAGCTATTTCGTTTTGTTCGCCCTTGCTAGCTATTTTTTTAGTCAACATCTCTATTTCCTTTCCTTCTTAACAATATCTTTTAGTTCTTTCATAAATTCGCCTACATCTTTAAATTCTCTGTATACCGAAGCAAACCTTACATAGGCTACCTGGTCTACGCTATGGAGTTTTTTCATTATCAATTCGCCTATTTGCCAGGATGTGACCTCTTTGTTATGTCTTCTAAGAAGGGACTTCTCTACTGTATCTAAAATGGATTCTATTCTCTGCGCGCTTATCGGCCTTTTCTCGCAGGCCTTAAGCAAACCTGCCGTAATTTTGTTTCTGTCAAATGGCTGCCTCTGCCCGTTTTTTTTAATTACCATAAGGGGGATTTCTTCAATGTGTTCATAGGTAGTAAATCTTCTTTGGCACCTTAGACATTCCCGTCTTCTTCTTATAGAATCGTTTTCTCTGCTTGAACGAGAATCAACTACTTTATCTTCCGGGTGGCTGCAATAAGGACATTTCATTTTGTTCGCTTCCGGCTCTCAGCTTTTAGCTGATGGCTGATAATTGCTTATGGCAATAAAATACTATAATACAATAATCCTTTTATGTCAATAGGAAAAATAAAAAAAACTACATTATATTGTGGTAATCTTTAAATTCTAACCCTATATGTGGGATTTTAACGGTGGGCTAAGATTTATGAACAATAACGTTTATCTTTGCCTTTTTAGCTATTTTTATCTTTGTCCTTTATATTTCTCAACCTTCTCTGATAAGACCACTAATTCTATCTTCGCCTGTTTAAATAATCTCCTTGTATCTTCTCCTGCATGATATCTTTTTTCACAAACAACCCTTCTTGCCCCGGTATTGACTATCATTTTTGCACACACAAAGCAGGGTTCCATCTTACAATAGAAGGTGGCTCCTTCTAAGGCTATGCCAAATCGTGCTGCCTGGCAGATAGCATTCTGTTCCGCATGCGCCGTTCTGACACAATGCTTTGTCACTGAACCATCAGGATAAAGAACATCCCTGAGCATGTGGTCGACTTCATCGCAATGGGGCAGGCCTGCCGGTGCTCCCACATAGCCGGTAGTCAAAATTCTTTTATCCTTAACTACCACGCAGCCGCTTTTTCCTCTATCACAGGTTGCCCTTTTTCCTACCTCATTGACAATGCCTAAAAAATACACATCCCAATTCGGCCTTTTTGCTTTCTTTGTTTTTTTTGTTTTTGCCATCGCTACCTTAATCCTTAATCCTTTCATATCAGCAACCCCTTTTCATTCTTCTGATTCTTTCTTTATACAAAGGGAATTTTTTAACAAGAGCGGATACTTTTTTAGAAACTTCTTTTATTTTATTTTTATCGTTAATATTTGATACCACCTCATCAATAAATGAGGCGACCTGTCTCATCTGCTCTTCTTTCATCCCTCTGGTTGTTGCCGCAGGTGTGCCTAATCTTATGCCGCTTGTTACCCATGGAGGATGCTCATCATATGGGATAAGGTTTTTATTAACTGTTATGTTAGCTTTATCAAGGGCCAAGGCTGCAACTTTTCCGGTGATATTTCTTGATTTAATAAGATTTACCAATAAAAGATGGTTATCTGTTCCGCCTGAAACTATGTGAAGTTTAAGTCTTTTTAATTCAGCGGCTAAGGCCTTTGCATTTTTTATGGTTTGTTTTTGTTTCTTCCTAAATTCTAAAGTCCCAGCATTTTTAAAGGCAACTGCCTTGGCAGCTATTACATGCATAAGCGGGCCTCCCTGTATTCCGGGAAATACGGTAACGTCTATTGTCTTTGCGTATTTTTCTTTACAAAGAATAAATCCGCTCCTTGGCCCGCATAAGGTCTTGTGAGTCGTGCTTGTAACAAAATCTGCGTAAGGGGTGGGATTAGGATGCAGGCCTGCAGCTATCAAACCGGCTATGTGGGCCATATCCACCATAAATAGAGCACCTACTTTATCAGCAATCTTTTTGAATTTTTTAAAATCTATTATTCTCGGATAGGCGCTGGCTCCTGCTAAAATTAATTCAGGCTTGTGCTTCTTTGCCAAATGTAAGACCTCATCATAATCAATCGTTTCTGTTTTCTTATCTACGCCATAAAATACCATATTATAATACATGCCTGAAAAATTTAATCTATGCCCATGGGTAAGGTGCCCGCCACATGATAAAGCCATTGCCAGGACAGTATCCCCGAATTTGAGCTGGCTAAAAAATACAGCCATATTAGCGCTTGAGCCACAATGCGGCTGCACATTAGCATGCTCTGCGCCGAACAATTTCTTTACCCTATCTATTGCTAGGGCTTCTGCAACATCTACATATTCGCAACCACCATACCAGCGCCTGCCCGGATAACCTTCCGCATACTTGTTAGTCATTACAGAGCCCTGGGCTTCTAATACTGCTTCATCTGCAAAATTTTCACTGGCAATAAGCTCTATTTTATCATTTTGCCTTTTTGTCTCGTTAAGAATAGCCTTATAGACTGCCGGATCTTTCTTTCTTAAATTATCCATTTTTTTAGTACCGTTTACGGTTTAAAATGGGTAAGTACCCCTTCTTTGCTTGGGGATATTTACCTCTTTGGAACCATAAACGGTACTCTCTATCCTTCCATCTTCCTCACTCGACGGGCATGTCTTCCGCTTAAAAATTTTGTCTTAATAAACGCATCGCACATGCGCTTGGCCAAATCCTCTGTTACATAATTTGCCCCCAGGACTAAGACGTTTGCGTTGTTGTGTTGCCTGCTCGCTTTAGCCATTTTGATATTATTGCATAACGCAGCCCTTATCCCTTTTTGCCTGTTGGCTGCCATGCTCATGCCTAAACCGGTTTTACATATCAATATTCCCATTTTTGCTCTTCTGGTTAATATCAATTTCGCAACTTCCTTGGCAAATTCGGGGTAATCGCATCTATGCTCGCTAAAAGTGCCCGCATTAAAAACATTATGTTTGGTTTTTGCCAAGAAATAAGCCACTAATGCCTTTTTTAGTTTATGCCCGCCGTGGTCTGCTCCTATCGCTATGTTCATTGTCAGTTTTCAGTTTTCAG
>CP070655.1:500126-506667 GCA_020354945.1 Candidatus Omnitrophota bacterium | reverse complement strand
TCATGGCAAATTCCATGGATCTACCTATTATTATTGCTCCGTCCTTCGCCTTTATTTGAAAGTCAGTGCAGGCTGAGGATATATCCGCAACTACTAAAAACATAATAAAAGCTAATATGCCTGCGAAAATCCAGAATAGCTTTTTATTCTCCATTTCTACCTCCTTTGCTCATATATTCTACTTTGCCCAATGCTTATGCACAAGAAAAAACCTCTGAACAAATCTTTTAAAGATTCTCCACCAATTTCAAAACTGCGCCGTAGGTTTATCCTCCTCTGGAGGACTGTGCTTCGCTTGCTTCTCCTTCTCATTGACTATATACTGTATTTAATAATAATGGATATCGGGGGAAATATGGTGATATTTAATGTAGATTATAAATTATCAAAAGAATCCAGATGGCAGCCGGTTTTATAAAATCTGAATAAAGTGGAAAACCGGCATTGCCAGGGGCAAAGTTTTTGTTTTTGATTATCTCTCTTACATGACCAATTCCTGCCCCTAACAGAAATACTGAACAGGCAATTGCTGTGGCAAACCAGAAGCTTTCCCGCAGCCATATACAAAGAATACCAAGTATTCCGTAGCTCAGATTAGCGCAGGCAACCTCATATTGGAAGGGACTTCCTGCAGGCCAGCCTATATATTTGGCTATCTTATCAGCATTAAATGCATGGGCTAAAAATGCTACAATGCCTGATACGCCTACTTCAATAATAAAAATATACAAAAGAAACGTATAAACAAGGGGCGTTTTGGCAATTAGCATATGAAGCAAAGCGCCTACTATAGTCAACACAAGATAAAATAACCAGATCATCTCTATCCCTCCTTTTTAAAAAAATATTCACTAATACACGAAATGCTCTTAAGCTCAAAGTTCTCAGTGAGTGACATTGCAGACTTTGCATGCCGCATTATATTTCATCATATCAGATTTGTTTTTGATATATTTGGCTCTCCAATGCCGGTTCAGCTCAAACCATTATTATAATCTTACCAAATACCATTCACGCTTGCAAGAGAAAGAATCTGTAGGACATGCACCGCTGGTCGGGCACCACGTTTTGGGGTAAGCAAAAAAATTACCCCTATTCATATAAATAGGGGTAATCATCAAGAGTGGCTCCCCGGGCTGGACGATGTTGATAACAAAAATAGAAGCACATAATAGAGAATACTGCTATCTTTGCTTATCTAATCTATGCTTATTTATATACAGATGCAACAGGCGGGCTGCTTCATCCTTACATTGACCACATACCGTGCTTATTTTTGTCCTCTCTTGAAGTTCATAAAAGCTGCTCGCTCCATCTAAAACTGCCTGTTCTATTTCACGGTCGGTCACATTCATACACTTGCAGACAAGATGGGCCTCTTCCTGTTTTATTTTATCCTGCATGCCGTTACGTCTGTAATAATCATTTATAGCTACGCGTAAGGCCTTATCTCCTAAAACAGAACAGTGAATTTTATGTTCCGGCAGCCCACCAAGTTCTTTGGCAAGATCTTTAGGCGAAAGATGATAGGCTTTATCCAAGGACATTCCTTTAACCATTTCTGAAAGCACCGAGGTGCTGGCAATCGCACTGGCGCAGCCGTAAGTCTTCCATTTACAGTCTGTAATCGTACCTTTATCCTTATCCACTTTAATCGCCATCATCATCTCATCGCCGCATTTTATGTTTCCGACAATCCCCTTTCCATCATCCCGGTAACTTGTCTCATCCTCAAGGACATTGCGGGGATTGAGAAAGTGGTCTTTGGCTTTGTCTGAATATACCCATTTTAAGCTCATTATTTTTCCTTTTGAGTCACAGTGGACATCCTTCTAATCTTCTGCATTATCTTAGGAAGCACCTCTAGCATATACTCTATATCTTCTTTCGTGTTCTCCCGGCCCAGGCTGATACGGATTGAACCATGGGCACGCTCGACTTGAATTCCTGTAGCCATCAAGACATGAGATGGATCCAACGACCCCGATGCGCAAGCAGAACCTGTAGAAACAGCAATCCCTGCCTGATCAAGGTATAACAAAATTGCCTCTCCTTCCGCGCCGTCAAAAGAGACATTTAGAGTGCCGGCCAAACAATCAAACGGATGGCCGTTAAACTGGACATTGGGAATCTCCTTTTCTATACCATTTTTGAGCATTGTTTTTAACCTTCGCAAAAGTCTTTCTTCAGCTTCCATCTCTTTTTTTCTCATCTCAATAGCTTTGCCTAATCCAACTATCCCCAGGGTATTCTCTGTTCCAGCGCGCCGGCCTTTCTCCTGATGGCCTCCGCGAATTAAAGGACAAAAGGGAGTTCCCTTTTTTATATACAATGCGCCAATACCTTTAGGTCCATAAATCTTATGCCCGGAAAGCGTGAGAAAATCTACACCTAATGCTTTTACGTTGACCGGAATCTTCCCTACTGCCTGAACAGCATCGGTGTGAAATAAGGCTCCCTGCTGATGGGCAATTTCAGCGATGGCCTTGATATCCTGGATAGTGCCAATTTCATTGTTGGCCATCATCACTGATACCAAGCCGACTTTGTCACTAACCATCTTCTCCAACTCTTTAGTGCTGACCTTTCCTAAACAATCTACCGCAAGATAAGAAACATTAATACCTTTATCCTGAAGGCACTTGCTTGTTTCCAAAATACAAGGATGCTCAATGCTGGTAGTGATAACTTCTGCCTCATCCGGCCAGGCATGTGCGCACTTTTTTGCTCTGCAGGTGATAATATTTAGAACCGTATTATTTGCCTCTGAGCCGCTTCCGGTAAAGATAATTTCCTCCACTGTTGCGCCGATAAATGAAGCGACCTTTTCCCGTGCCTCTTCTACTAAAACTTTTGCGCGGCGGCCAAAGGTATGGAGACTGGAAGGGTTGCCAAATACCTCCATCGCCTCTTTTAACGCTTTCTTCACTTGAGGATGAAGCGGTGTGGTGGCGTTGTGGTCCATATATATTTGTTTCTTTGGCATTGGTGTCTCCTTAAATCACTGCCTTTCTCTAATTTTTAATATATACCTATAAAAACATGTTTACAAGCAAAAACTTACCCTTTCTCATCTTTATCGCCTCTCACACTCCGCAAAATTCAACCAAATAGAAAAGCCCACCTGAAAGGTGGGCTGAATTGGCTTCGCCTTTGCGACGAAGTCGTAGATATAACCCCCTCGAAACATTGGCTCCCCGGGCTGGACGATGTTGATAACAGGTATTATGAATAAAATAAGTGTTGTGTCCCTGGAATTACTCCCAGGTGTGTCCCTTTATAATTATAGATTAAAAATAATATTCTTGATGTTTGCCCCTTTCGTTTTAGTTCTGAAATCTTTCTGTACAGCTTCTAAGTTTTCGAGAGTAATGCTACCAGTCAGCTTTATAATAGTTACGCCCTGTTCAAACTCTATGTTTTCAATATATTCCCTGTTTACCATTATTTATTCTCCTATCCGTCACTCCGCAATACCCAATAATCGATATCATCTTTGGTTTTTAAAAGATAAAGGTGCCTGTTTGTGTGCGGTTGTTCATCAAGTATGCGTAGATATAAATCATCGAAAAATTCTGGAGCCTCAAAATAATATCCATGCTTATAGGAAGCTTCATTGATTGGCGTTACATCAACCAGGGCAATTTTGTCGGAAAGCAGCGATTTAAGATATAAGATATCCTTTGCCTCATTAAGCTGATCCTGCTTTTTTACTCTTATTTTCTGGCGGCCAAGTTTTTTTTCTCCATTTATAAAGCCGCTCATCAGCAGGGCTTCATCATTTGATGAAACATAAGTTGTTAATCTTTTTGAAAACGCTGTGATTTCATTCTTGAAATTTTCGTCAAATTCTTTCTCGCCTACATCAGGTGCTGCAAATATAACATGATCAATTTCGAGATCAGCATCTCTTAGATCCTCATGTTTATACATTTCTTCAAAGGCATTACATATAACCTGACTTCCTAAACTTGAGCCTTTAATCCAGAGTTTTTCCGGTTTGACTTCACGGATAATTTTAGTTAAAAGATTGCCCAAGTATTTACCGGAATCTTTGGCCAAAGATTGAGCTTTAAGATAACCCCACGGAGTAACCGGCTGGTCTCCAGGCCAATCAAACAGTAAAACCGGTGTATTTACGTCTAACAAATAGGCAAAATAGGCTGTTTCTATGGCTATGTATTCAAAATTGTCTTTATAACCAAAGACAACTATTAACAAAGATTTATGCGGGGAAGTATTTATAGTATTTGATAGCTCCTTCATAAAAATATCTTCTTGCAAAAATCCGGCTTCCTGCACACCCAGCAGGTTTCTTTTTTTATACCAATTGGGCAACATTTTTCCTATTCTCAAGGCAGGATCTATTTTAACGTTTACGATGCCGTAAGCCATTTTTTCGCCTAATTCCGGGCGAAAAGACTTGGGAAATCTGGTATTATTATCAATTTTTCTCGAAGTTGCGTAAAAAACATCTAGCACTCTATAAGTTCCTTCTACTTTATACGGTATGCGTTTATAGAGGCCGGTATATAATGATTCTTGTCTTTGGAAAGGAATAGATGAGCAACCTGTCAAAAATATAAGACAGAGAATTGGCAGGCTTAGTTTACGTAATAGCATAATAAATTGATCCCTAACTGAAGTTTGGTAGATATTATACGCCTAAACAAAACAATCCTCAAGGTAAATTTTGAGGTTTGTTCGAGTCTTGTCAAACATGGCTCCCCGGGCTGGACGATGTTGATAACAGAAAAGGGGTGTAATCCTTTTTCACGCTTTTTCATTTAACCACAATGGCAATCTTTTTTCCCTGATTGTAATGCGTACCTATATCCGCGGTGATCTTGACTTTAATATCTCTCTCGAATATAACAATAATATCGGAACCGCCAAATAAGAAGTAACCGAATTCCTCTCCTTTAGCAAGCGTTGATCCCACTTCTGCGCTGATATTGGCCGATGAAACCTGCGCCATGCCTATCGGCAGCACGGCCACGAGGCCTATGGGGGACTCGATAACAATGAGGCCTCTGTCCTGGCTGAATTGATAGGTATCGCCGTCTATGACATCAAGAGAGCCGTCTTCTTTTCTGATAACATCGAGAACCACCTTGCCAGGTATCTTGCGCGCCTCAAGAACTTTTCCCCCCACAGGGACATGATACCTGTGATAGTCATTTACATTAAGGAACGCGTGCATATATGTGCCGCCCCTAAACCTGTCTTTAAAGGGGCTGCCTTCCAGTAGTTTACTCACGGACCACTTCAGGCCTTTTACTGCTATTTCCGAATTTTTGTCGATTTTCCAATGCCCATGAAAGACGCTGTCGGCCGGAGAAACAATAATACTATCGTCACACAAGCCGTCTATCGGCCTTTTCCCGGGCTTGACATGCCGGGCAAAGAACTGGTTATAAGTCAGCCACCCGCTCGGGGCTACCATATAATCATCTATGTGGTAGTCAGGATCGGTATAAAATGTTTCTAACCCTTTCGCAGATTCAGTCGTGTCAAGGAATTTGCCCCAGTCTTTAGCGAATTTTAGTGTCCATTGCTGGAATGAATCGTCCTTTTGAAGTATGCCTCCCGGCGACAGGTCAATGAGGTAGTAGAATTCCAGGATCTTCGGAAGTATATTCCTACTGGTAGGTATCAACGTCACCGTTTCATCCAAGAAGTCGTAATACGCATCAAGGGTTGGGGTATCCAAACGGTTGGCCTTACGAATCGATTCTTCAAGAGCAACTTTTAGTTCCGGTTTAACCTCTAAAATCCTTATTAACTCTTCGGTGATGGGTTGATGTTCCGTATCTGAATTCGCATTCAAAATATTAAAACCTATGACAAAAATCAGCGCAATGACGCCGAACATGACAATGAACTTTTTAATCATCACTTACCTCCTTTTTTATTTAGAAACGTTTTTTATTCAATTGTATAAAAAACATTTTAAAACCATACCCTGTTCCCCAAAATTATACCCTAAATAAAAACCCCTTACAACTTATTTCGCTATCAGGGGGTTAAAAGTAATGGCTCCCCGGGCTGGACGATGTTGATAACAGGTATTATGAATAAAATAAGTGTTGTGTCCCTGGAATTGTTCAGAATTGCTCAAATTATCTAAAAAATGTAACTAAAAATAAAGTATAGGCCGACTAAAATAAAAATTACTCCTGTGGCCTTCGTTACATGTATTTCGACTTTGGCTACTTTATGAAACCAGTGGCTCGCTGATTCTATTCCTAAGGCAATAACTGCCGAGAACACAAAAACGGGCAAGCCTGTGCCAATTCCATAAACAAAAGGTAGAATCGGCCCAAATTTGTGCCTAAGCGACAGCGGTATCAAGCTGCCAAAAAATAAGGCGGCTGAACCAGGGCAAAAAGAAAGAGCGAAAATAATACCCAATACAAACGAGCCTTTTATGCCGGATTGGGCTAAGGCATCTTGTCTCATTTTAGAAATGCCGAACCCTGCAATATTGAATTTTAATATATTCAAAAGAAAAAGCCCCACAATAATCAATATGGGGCCT
>CP070655.1:490942-500026 GCA_020354945.1 Candidatus Omnitrophota bacterium | reverse complement strand
TGCATATGCCCATGGAACCGAGTGGCTACTTTCTTAGATTGGAAAAAGACACCGTTACCACGGGTATGGGTGAAGAAGAAATAGCTTCTATTTTTCTTAAAGCTTTAAGTGGTGTTCCGGGAGTAATGGGGGTTTCCAATCATATGGGTTCAAGATTTACTGCAGATTCAAAAAAGATGAATATATTTTTAAAACAGGTTAAGAAAAAGAGGCTCTTTTTTTATGATGCCGTCGCCTGTAAAGATTCTGTATGTGAAGAGACAGCCTCAGAGCTTAAAGTCAAATTCATTAAAAGAGATGTTTTTTTAGACGGAGTTCATAATATCAATTACATAAAAGGACAACTGCAAAAACTCATAGAGATAGCAAAAAAGCGGGGATATGCGGTGGGCACAGGGCATGATAGGGTTAAGACACTCGAAGTTATTAAAGAGTTAGCCCCGGCATTAAAAGACAAAGTGAGATTTGTTTTCGTTTCTGAACTGGCAAAGTGATGGGGCGAAAGAACGCATATGTTAATACTCGGAATAGAGACCTCTTGCGATGAGACGTCTGCTTCTGTGGTGAGAGACGGTGTCAATATCCTATCGAACGAAATCGCTTCCAGCCTGGACCTGCACAAAAAATATGGGGGCATCGTTCCTGAGATAGCTTGCAGATATCATTTAGAATGTATCAATTATGTTATTAAAGAAGGGCTTGACGCCGCGAAGACCGAATTCAATGAGATCGGACTTATAGCTGTAACCTATGGCCCCGGCTTGACAGGCGCATTATTAATAGGAATATCAATTGCGAAAGCATTAAGTTATTCCTTATCGATTCCACTGATCGGAGTTAATCATTTATATGCACATATATATTCCGCTATGATGAATGACATCGAGATAAAATTTCCATGCGTGGGGCTGGTGGTCTCCGGAGGGCATACGGTTTTAGTTTCGGTTTTAGGTTATAATAATGTCAAATTACTCGGGCAGACAAGAGATGATGCTTGCGGTGAGGCCTTCGATAAGGCAGCAAAAGTATTAAAGCTCGGGTTTCCCGGAGGCCCTGTAATAGAAAAAGAGGCAGAGAAAGGGAATCCGCACGCCATAGATTTTCCAAGGGCTTATTTAGAAAAAGGATCTTTTGATTTTAGTTTCAGCGGCGTAAAAACCGCTCTACTCTACTATGTTAGAGACGCCGACTTACAACTTACAACTTACAACTTACAACTACATGATGTATGCGCTAGTTTTCAAAAGGCAATCTTTGATGTTATAGTCGATAAGGCTATTAGTGCCTGCATTCAAGAAAAGTTGAAGCAGCTTTTAGTTGGGGGAGGAGTAAGCACCAACAAAGTGCTACAGGCAATGCTTAAAGATAGAGCAAAGGCTGAAGGAATAGAAGTATTATTTCCTAAAAATGCTCTCTGCACAGATAATGCTGCTATGGTAGCAGGAGCAGGATACAGGCTTTATAAAGAGGGTGTTTGCAGCGATTATTCACTTGACGCCGAGCCAAACCTGGGGCTGGGGTATTGTTCACGAGACCAACAGTAAGATTTTGTGTGCTTATCTCCGCTTGTCGTTCGCAAAGAGGATTCTTCACCGAAGGTGAAGGGCGCTCTTTGCTCACTGTGGCAAAAGTTGCTCACTGCTCGCCGGGATTTCGCAATTTTTGACAGTCGCTCCAATAAACACACAAAATCTTTATAAATTTCTAATATCTCGCTTACAATACCCAAAGCTCAATTTCGGTTGCTGCCATTGCTTTTTAGGTGGTTGTTATATATAATAATCGGAGGTGTTTTATATGATAGGAGCAATTCAAGTATTATTCAGGTTAATTTTAGCTACTATTTTGGGTGGTATAGTAGGATTTGAGAGGGAAAGACATGAAAAGGCAGCTGGTTTCAGGACCCATATATTAGTATGCATTGGTTCTTGTCTTATAATGCTTACTTCAATGCATATGTTTGATGTCTACAAAGGTACTGCTGCGCTTGACCCGGCAAGGATAGCGGCAGGGGTTGTAACAGGTATCGGATTTTTAGGAGCAGGCACTATAATAAGATTTGGCGCAACTGTTAGAGGCCTTACAACCGCTGCCAGTCTTTGGGCAATTGCCGGCGTGGGCCTGGCTGTTGGTTCAGGTTTTTATTGGGCTGCAGTGATTACATCGGCTATTATATTGATATGTTTATACTTACTTACCAAGGTGGAAGCAAAGATTTCTAGAAAGAGTGCATATGATACTTTGATGGTTGAATCTAAGCCGGATATTATGAATTTGCAGAATGTAAAAAATTTGCTCTCCAATTACAATACTCAAATGCATGATTTTCAAATAAGCAAATTAGACAATCAAAATGTTGTTTATAGTTTCGATTTAAAACTTTTGACTCCGGGGCAATATGATATTATAATAGAAGACGTAATGAAGTTAGAAGGAATTAAAAGCGCTCGGTGGGAGAGGCATAGATAAAGGGGGTGATAAATATGCCAAAGATAATGGGCAGAAGAAGGAGAGTTTCAGAGGAGAAAGTCCTTGATGTTGATGCCAGCATGCAAGGATCTATGGTTTTTAAAGACCCTGTCAATTTAAGAATAAATGGTAAGTTTGAAGGCAGCTTAAATACCCGTGGCAATTTAACCATAGGAGGAAATGCCGTTGTAAATGCGGATATTGAAGGCGATGATATTACCGTAGCCGGCACTGTTAACGGTAACATAAATGCCAAAACAAGGCTTAAAATCATAGCACCTGCTAAAGTAACAGGCGATGTCCGGGCACCCATATTGAGCATTCAAGAGGGGGCTATTTTACAGGGTAAATGTAAGATGGGAGAGCCTGCTGACAAGATTAGCCATTCATCGAAAACACTTAGCTTAGAGGAAGTCGCTGAATATCTTGAAGTAGAGCCTTCCGTGCTTAGCGAGTGGGTCTCTCAAGGGAAAATTCCTGCCAGGAAAAATGAAAATAGTTGGAGATTCGAAAAGGCAGTTATAGATGAGTGGGTTTCGAAGGAAAGAGTAAAGTAAGTAATTTGGGAAAAGCAAAGTGGCAAGTCCCCGGTAGGTGTCAGACACTGGGGAAGTGCATTGTTTATTCCTAGTGTCTGACACCTCCGAACTCTAATACGATGAACGAACAGCGTTTGCTAAACATAAAAGAAGCAGCCCGCTTTTTAAGAATCCCGGAAAGCCGGATAAAAGATTTAGTAAAGACCGGTAAGCTTGATGCCTACCAGATCGGAGGGATGTACCTCAGGTTTAAGCAGGAGCACCTACAAGAGTTTAAAAGTAGGCAAGGTAGATTTTCACCCCCCAGAAGTCATCAAACCAAACAAAGCCGTTTATCATATAAGCAGTCTTTCTTATTTGATAATGTCAAGGACTTCATTTATTTTAACGACTTTTATCTTCTGGCAGCTTTAATTATTATAGCCCTGCTTTTTATTATTTTAAGAAATATTAGTTAATGTATAAAGATATGCAAAATCCGAAATTCAAATATCGAAATTCGAAACAATATCTAATTCCTAATTTAGAATTTCGAATTTGTTTAGGATTTAGGATTTCGAATTTAGTATTTTTGTTTCTGGCAGCGTTTATTTTTATACAGCCCACAGCTTTGGCAGATACCGTTTTTTTAAAAGATGACCAGGAAGTAAAAGGTATAGTAGTTGAAGAATATATTGACAGGGTAAAATTTAGCACAATGGACGGAGAAATAGAAATATTGAAATCCGACATAAAAGATATACTCTATGACCTCCGCGTACAAAACCTTATAAAATTAGGCGATTTTCATAAACAAAAAGGTAATCTGGCCAGGGCCTATATATATTACCGCAAGGCATATCATACAGATCCGTCTTTTGAACCCGCTAAAACCAGATATCTTCAATTGAGATCTATAATGCTTGAGCGGCCATATGAACAATTAGAAAAACAAATAGAAAAAAGAAGGCTCATTCTACGAACTTCAAGAGGGCTTGCAAAGCCGCAAGAGGAAATTCCGGTTACTTCAGAAGAAAAGCTTAAAAAATTCATTGGTATCCGGTTTATATCCAAAGATGAAAGACCGTATGTCAATAAGGTTTATTCAGCGAGTCCAGCCTATCTGGCCGGAATAAAAAAAGGTGATTATATAATAGCAGTATGGAATAGATTTACAGGATATATGCAACTCCAGGATGTCTGCGATATGATTCTTAGCGCTAAAACCGGAGAGGCTAATCTGACAATAGAAAGGACATTAAAACTTATTAAGGAAAAAGATATAAAATATACCAAAGGCGGCGTCGCTTCCTTAGGATTTTATGTAGATGTAAGGGGAAAAGGCCTAACCATCACTCGAATTTTAGGCAATTCCGTAGCTGCAAAATGCGACCTTTTAGAATCCGATGTTATAGATAAAATAGCCGGTCAATCTACTCGATATATGCCTGTTAATGAAGCGGTTAATTTGATAGAGTCGTTAGGTTCCGATGCGGAAATTACTATACATAGAGATGTTACTATATGGAAAGGGCGAGGCTGATAATGGGAGGGGTCAGACCCTTGGAAAGAAATAGCCATTCCAGGGGTCTGACCCAATACTCCTGATTAAAGGAAGGGAGAAATGCCTGAGCATAAAAGAAGAAGATATATAGTAAAGAGGCTTTTCCAGTTAAAATATATAGGGATAATATTGTTGTTTATTTTATTAACAATTTTTTTGGCAGGGGCCATAACTTATTACACCATCTTTCCGTATCTTTCTGAAAAGCTGGCAAATGTCTATCCTCAAAGCAGACTCATTTCAATACTGGCTGTTTCCAATTTAAGGTTATTTTACGCTTCATTAGCACTTATCCCTATAGCAGTGTGGATTGGCATTGCACTTTCGCACAAAATTGCCGGGCCCTTGTACAGATTGGAAAATATATTATTGGATATGGCCAGAGGTAATATGGCCGAAGATATCAGGTTACGAAAAGGCGATGAGCTTAAAAGTTTAGCAGATGCGATTAATAAAGTTACTGCCAGTTTGAGAACGGATAAGAGCCAGGATATCAAAAAACTCTATAATTTACAGTTGGACTTAAGCAAACTGCGGGAAGAATTGGATAGAGCACAGCCTGATGTCGCAAGAGCAAAACAGTTAATGTCAAATTTGCAGGATTCTGTCAACAGTCTTAAATCCCGTTAGAAATAAAAAAAGTTTCCCCATTTTTCTGAGCCGTCAGTTTGTACTTAAGATATGCCATTATTAGGAAAATTATGTAATCATTTCCTATTTTTTCCTACTGCATATATTATATACAATTACGCAAATCAAAGTCTAAAAATTGCAAGAACTCCTAAAAGATTTCACCTGATAACGCGAAAGCGAGGATTTTTCTTAACCCTGAGGGCGATAGGCCAAAGGATCTTAGAAAATATAATTTTCCAGGCAATCAAGTAAATATATTGATCGTTGACGATTAAGAAATTATTTACAGTCCCTTTAAGAATATCTTACGGATAATGGCTATAAAGTTACCCGCGCCGCTAATGATGGAGAAGCGAAAAAAAGCTGACCAAGGCATTTTTTCATATTGCTTTCATAGATGTCCATATGCCGGTGATTAACGGGGTTAATACTTTGAAACCCATCAAAGCCATCAGCCCCTATACCACGATCGTTTGTAGAGGGAAAAGATATACCACATGATAGGTCAACTGATAGAAGGCCGATATAAACTGACAGATAAACTTGGCCAGGGTGGGATGAGCGAGGTCTATCGAGCTGAGGATATAAAGACTCATCAGATGGTAGCCTTAAAGTTCCTCAAGGAGAGGGTAACTTCAAGGCGGGTTGAAGATGTATTGAGGTTCCAGAGAGAGGCAACATCTGTGGCCAAATTAGACCATCCAGGGATAGTAAAGGTGTACGCCACAGGAGAATATAACCATACCCCCTATATAGCGATGGAGCTTCTGGAAGGTGAGAGTTTAGATGATCTGTTTAAGGAAAAAAGAAGCTTCAGCATTGAGGAGACAATAGGGATAGTCGTTGGAATCAGTGAGGTCTTAAATTATGTCCACCCCAAAGGAATTATCCACCGTGACCTAAAACCAGGAAATATCATCCTCATCAACCACCAGGTGAAAGTCTTAGATTTCGGCTTAGCCCAACTCTTAGAATTAAAAGAGATAAAGGCAGAAGAACAGATAATAGGCACATTTGGCTATATATCTCCAGAGCAGGCGGGCATTGTCCATAAGCCAGCGGATGAACGCAGCGATCTCTATTCTCTTGGAATAATCTTTTATGAACTTTTAACCGATCAATTACCCTTTAAAGGAAAGGATATCGGAACCATTCTCCACCAGCAGGTAGCAAAAGAGCCCCTTCCTCCCAGTAAAATAAGGAAGGACATTCCAGAGGTAATTGAAGAGATAGTGATGAAGTTACTCAAAAAAGACCCAGAGGAGAGATATCAGACCGCCTCAGGGCTGGCCTTTGATTTAAAGAGATTCCAAAAAGGAGATACCTCCTTCCCTATTGCCACCAGGGATAAGCTGAGCCGCCTGACCTATCGCACCAGGCTCATCGATAGAAAAGAAGAATTAGCCCATCTTAAGGAATTATTCAATCAGGCTCAAGCAGGTCAAGGTAAAGTCTGCCTTATAGCCGGTGAGGCAGGCAGAGGAAAGAGCAGGTTAGTAAATGAGTTAAGAAGCTATGTCTATGAGCGGGGAGGACTATTTATTGAAGGAAAATGCTTCCGCCAGGAGAACAAACTCCCCTATCAACCCTTCACCGAAGCCTTAAATGAATATATCAAAAAGATAGACTATTCCCCACCCCAGCAAAAAGATAAAATCATAACCAGGATAAAGACTCTCTTAGGAGAGTTAGGAAGGACAATTGAGAAAATCAGCCCCCTTATCAAAGTCATTATAGGAGAGTCCCCTCCATTAGTAAAATTAGAGTCAGAGAGGGAAAACAGGCGTTTTTTGACCGTCGCTTCCACCTTCTTCCGCAATATCTCAACCCCCAAAGAACCCCTCATCTTATACATCGATGACCTACAGTGGTCAGATAAAGGAAGCCTCACCCTGCTCGAAGAGATAACCTCTGAGATAAAAGACAGCAATCTATTGCTTTTAGGTACATACCGGGATAACGAAGTCACTCCCCGGCATAAACTGATAAAGCTCATCAAAGAATCAGCAGAAAAGAACTATCCCTTAGAGGAGATAAAACTCTCCTTCTTTGATCAGCCCCGCACCAACACCATGGTCTCCGAGCTACTGGGAGGCGGAAAAGAGACCCTCCAGGAGATATCAAGCTATATACAAGAGAAAAGCCGGGGCAACCCCTTCTTCATCTTAGAGATAACCAGGCAGTTGGTAGAAGAGGAAGTCTTGTATTATAAGGAAAACGTCTGGGAGATAAATCCTGAAAAGCTTCAGACAACTACCATTCCCACCAATATCTTAGATATAGTCCTTCACCGCATAGATGCCTTATCACAAGAGGAGATAGAAGTCCTTTCTTACGGAGCAGCCATAGGCAGAGAGTTTTCCGTAGAGCTTCTCTTTGAACTAATCGATAAACCCCAGAAAACGATAATCAACATTGTAGATCAGGCTGTCGGGATGCAGCTGCTTGAATGGAAAGCAGGAGAAAGAGGTCGCCTCCTCTTTGTCCATGAACGAATCAGAGGAGCCTTCTATAAAAAGATGGGCAAGGAAAAATCCCAAAGACTTCATCTTAAGATAGCCCGGGCGATAGAAGAGACGAACAGAGAAAATATCGAGCCAGTGATATTTGATTTAGCCCATCACTACAGCGAGGCAGGACAGAAGGATAAAACCTTAGAATACGCCCCTGCTGCAGCAAACAAAGCCAAAGAGGGCTACGCCAATGAAGAGGCAATAAGGTATTACGCTATAGCCATAGATATCTTAGAAGAAAAAGGCCAAAAAGAGACTCAAGAATGGATAGAAGCCAAAGAAGGCTTGATTTCAGTCTATCTTACTACCGGCAATAATGATGAAGCGATGAAGATAGCCTACCAAGTCCTTCCACTGAAAGAGACCCCCTTAGAGAAGGCTAAAATATACCGCCAGATAGGAACAGCCTGCTTTAAGAAAGGGGCTTGGGAAAACTGCGAGAATTCTCTGGCCGAAGGTTTATCCTTGTTAGGAGAAAAGATTCCCCGGAGAAAACCGCAGGTAATATTTTCCTTAATCAAGGAATTATTTATTCACATCCTGCATTGTCTTTTTCCCAAGGTGTTCTTGCACAAAGAAGGCAGGCCGGTAAAACCTGAATATAAAGAGATGCAATGGTGCAGTCTTAGTTTAGATTGGATGTATATTCTAAGTGATATAGGAAAGTTTATACGTTCAGTCCTTAGATTTTTGAATATTGGTGAGAGTAAAATTGGCAAAAAAAAGGAATTTGGGTGGAGTTTAGCTGCTTATGCCGGCTTATGTATGTCTATACCTTTATTTAAAAGATCAATAAGGTATCATAAAAAAGCAATAAAATTGAGAGAAGAATTAAATGATGAATGGGGCATAGCCCAATCCCTGCAAGTTATGGGCTATTGTTATTCCTGGAAAGGAGATTATCAAAAGAGCATAGAACATTTCCAAAAGTCAAAAGATAAATTCCAAAAGATGGGTGATATGTGGGAATTTGGGATGGTGATGAATGGACTCGGATATGCCAATCAGTTCATTGCAGATTATGAGAAGAGCATAGATTCCTTTAATCAATACTTAGAGACAAGCCGGAAGATAGGAGATGATTATGGAATTAGTGTTTGTGAAACAGACCTCTCACTTGCATATACAGAAAAAGGAGAGTTTGCTAAAGCAGAAGAATGGGGGAGAAAGGCTTTAGCATTAAGTGAAGAGAAAAAAATTTGGTATCCTAATTGTTTTGGCAATATTCACTTTGGCTATTTAGAGATAGAAAAGAGAAACTACAGCGAGGCAATAGAATATCTGGAAAAGGCCAAGAAATTAAACGAAGAGAATACTTTCCTTAAAGATTATACCGTCTATCTTTACCCCCACTTAGCCGAGGCATACATTGGACAGTTCACGGCTC
>CP070655.1:486367-490842 GCA_020354945.1 Candidatus Omnitrophota bacterium | reverse complement strand
TTGCCCAATTTAAGAAGGTAATTGAGGAATACCCCGGTAGCGATTCTGTAGAAAATTCAGCAAGTGCCCTCGGCGACATTCTGACAGAAAAGGGTGAATACAAACAGGCAGTAAAGATTTTAGAAGATATCTTGCAGAAATCTGACGACGACGACTTCAAGAAAACAATTTATAAAAAGATTGCGGATATCTATCAGGAGTTGGGCCATTATGATAAGGCATTGGGTTACTTTGGGAGAGCCTTAGGAAATACTAATAATGATTTCAATGCCCAGGTTCAATTTCAGATTGCAGAATGTTATGAAAGTCGCGGAAAATATAATAATTCCATAGCCGAGTATCTTAAAGTCGGTTATCTATTTCCGAAGAGCAAATATTGGTCCACCAGGGCGCATTTAAGGTGCGCTCAGATATTTGAGGCGCAGGATAGGTGGCTTGATGCAAAAAAGATTTACGAAAAGCTTACAAGCGAAGATATAGAAGAAGCTAAGTATGCCAGGGAGAGGCTTAAGTGGATCGAGAAGCATAAAGAAGAGCTGGGATTGTAGCGAAGCAGGTAAACCCCTCCCCCGAAGCTTCGGGGTTCGGGACAATTTTTGCTTCGCAAAAATTGGAGGTAACACATGTTTGATATGATTATAAAAGGTGGGACAATAATGTATCCGATTATATTGTGTTCCATTATTGCCTTAGCAATTGTGGTAGAAAGAGTATTTCACCTCTATAGAGCAAACATTGATACAAAGAAATTCATGGATGAGATAGCAAATAAATTGAGGCGAAATAAGATAATGGAGTCTATAGAAATGTGTGAAAATACCCCCGGGCCTATCGCTCACATATTAAAAGCGGGTATTTTAAAACACGATAGGCCAAAAGAAGAAATAAAGGAAACCATTGAAGAAGCAGGCCTATATGAAGTTCCTCGGCTAGAGAAGAACCTGCCTGTTTTATCTACAATAGCTCATATCACTCCGCTTCTGGGCCTGTTAGGCACAGTGTTGGGAATGGTTCGATGTTTTCAGGTTATTCAAGAGAAATCGGCTTCATTGTATCCAGTTTCACCGGGAGATTTAGCAGGGGGAATATGGCAGGCGCTTATAACTACTGTAGTAGGTTTATCCATCGCTATACCTACCTATGTAGCATACAATTATCTGGTTAATAAAGTGGATGGTTTTGTCCTTGATATGGAAAGAAGCGCTACAGATTTAATAAACATACTTACCCAGAGAGGCTCTGATTTAAGATGAAGCTTAGGCGGCGGATAAAGATGGAAAAGGTATTATCCAGCATAGATTTTGCCCCTTTGATAGATGTGGTATTTTTACTTTTAATATTTTTTATGCTCACCTCAAGTTTTATATTCCAGCCCGGGATAAAAGTAAATTTGCCAAGAGCCATTACTTCTGAGGCATTGAGTGAAAAAAACATTATTATAACAATAACTGCGGAAAACCTAATTTATATGGATGGCAAACTGGTTACTATAAATGAATTGAGTTCACGACTTAAAAATATTGCCGGCTTTAAAAGGTCGATTTTGATAAAGGCTGATGAGAAGGCCTCACTTGGCAGGGTTGTCAAAATTTGGGATATATGCAGGCAAGAAGGTATATCTAAGGTAAATATTGCCACCAGCCAAACCAGCGATTGAGTTTAAAACAGAACAGAAAGAAAGGTCAGAATTACATTGATCAGAATGACATTTCCAAAAGCTTTGCTCATATCTTTTTTATGGCATATGTTTTGTCTTTTTGCGGTTATTATCGTTATCTCTCCTGTTAGTGCAGGAAAGGAGAAATTTTCAAAAATTAATTTCATCGGCGCCATTTTAGATAAGGACACATTTGGTTATTATAAACAGAAAAAAGGTTTTAGTTACGCCGATGAGAAGCACCCCGTTAAAAAACTGTCAGAAGAAAATAATGCGGCTACCCCTTTTGCTGAAGGAAGGTTAAGATTTGCAAAGTCGGGACCTTATATAGACAGACCGTATGCCAACTCAATAACAGAGATAATAAAAGAGAGAAAAGTTTCACCTCCGGATGCACCTTTGCCGATAGAAAAAATAAGCTCGGCATATAGCTCGGAGGTAAAAAGCGAAGCAGCTGGCCGGCAGGTTCTTTTTAAACCGACCCCTCCTACGATAAGTAGAACTTTTCAGGTTGGCAAAACCCCTTTTAAGGGTGAAAGTTTTGAAATTAAATTAAGATTTTTAGTTTCGCCGCAGGGAAAAGTAGTTTTTATAGAAAAGATGAAGTCCTGCGGCTATCCCGATGTTGACCTTATAGCTGTAAGGTATATAAAAAAATGGCAATTTGCCCCACTTAGCCCGGAAAAACTGAAAAAGAACCAAGAAGGCATTATGCTTCTTCAACTTGAGGCGCAATAGCAATGATAAGGCTGGAATTAGCCACAGCGGTTGCAATATACACATTTGTAACGGTAATAGGTGTATTATTACTCTGGATAACCCTTGGCCGAGAAAAGAAGATAACCCAATATACATCTTGGAAAAAGCACATATGGCAATGCGCAATATGCACTCACACATATGTGGATAGCAGGCACGAAGTAATATCAAGATGCCCGCAGTGCGGAAGCTATAATAAAAGGGGGTGAAAGGATGATAACTGAAATAGGTATAGTGGCTGGTGAGATATGGCATTATCTTGACGAACATGGCCCAAGCCAACTTTGCGAAATGACATCTAAAATAAACAAGCCGAAAAATATAGTCCTGATGAGTCTAGGCTGGCTTGCCAGAGAGGGCCATGTTATCTTAGAAGGCGAAGAAGACTATAAGATTACCTTAAGGAAAAAAAGCGATTAAATTCAAAATTCAAAATGCAAAACGAAAAACTACAATTCAAAAAAATTTTTATAATTTTGAATTTTATATTACAATTTTCAATTTTTAACTTTTCATTTTTAATTGAACGATTGTGTACGGATTATTCAGGCTTATATATTCTGATAAATATTTAGTTGACATCGGTACCCATGTATTTCCTACCACAAAATATCAACTTCTATACCAAAGACTTATAAAGGAAGGCCTTTTTAAAAGGTCAGATTTTATATACCCACCCCCGGCAACAAACGAGGAAATTCTCCTTGCCCACACTAAAAATTATCTGGAAAAACTAAAAAAGGGCACTCTCTCATTAGACGATCTTTTTAGATTAGAGCTCCCATATTCAAAAGAATTGATTGAAGCATCTTTGATATGCGTTAAAGGCACTATATTAGCCTGCCAGCATGCGTTAGAAGATGGTATCTGCGTTCACATAGGCGGCGGCTTTCATCATGCCTTTGCAGACCACGGAGAAGGTTTCTGTATATTTAATGATATAGCGGTTGGTATACGCAATTTACAGAAAAATGATGAAGTTGAAAAAATAGCAATAATTGATTGCGACCTTCATCAGGGCAACGGCACTGCTGATATTTTCTCTAATGATAAAAATGTATTTACTTTTTCTATTCACCAGGAAAATAATTATCCTGCAATAAAACCTCCCAGCGATATAGATATGGGGCTTTCTGACGGATGCAGGGATAAAGAATACTTAGGCCATCTTGAGGAAAATGTAACCAAAATCGTTGCTGATTTTAAGCCGGAATTAATAGTATATGTCGCAGGAGCTGACCCATATGAAAAAGACCAATTAGGGGGCCTTTTAATTAGTATGGAGGGGTTAAAACAAAGAGATAAAATTGTATTTGGCAATGCCAAGAAACATAATATTCCGGTAGCAGCTGTTTTGGCCGGAGGTTATGCTGTTAATATAGAAGACACAGTGCAGATTCATTATAATATGATTATGGAGGCGAATGCAAAAAAAGAAAATAGAACAAGCATATAAGTTACTCAAGAATTGTGGGATTTGTCCCCGCAACTGCGGTGTAAATCGCTTAGAAGGCGAAATCGGCTTCTGCGGAATGGACGCTGAGGTAATGATATCAAGTTTTGGGCCGCATTTTGGGGAAGAAGATGTCTTAGCCGGAAGAGGCGGCTCTGGTACAATATTTTTAGCCGGTTGCAATTTGAAATGTATGTTTTGCCAAAATTATGATATAAGCCATCTAAATAGTGGACGCAGAATTAGTATGAATGAGTTTGTGAATACCATGCTAAGTTTAGAAAAAATAGGTTGCCATAATATAAACTTTGTGACGCCGACTCATTTTACACCCCAGATTATGAAGGCGATATATTTAGCAAGGGAAAAGGGCTTATGTGTTCCAATTGTGTATAATTGCGGAGGATACGAGCTGGTAGAAACTATTAAATTATTAGAAGGATTCATAGAAATATATATGCCTGATATAAAATATGCAGATTTAGAAACAGCAAAGGAGTTATCTAATGCACCCAATTATCCGGATGTTGCAGTAAAAGCGGTGGCAGAGATGCACAGGCAAGTCGGCGATTTGATTATTGACGAGGAAGGAATTGCCCAAAAGGG
>CP070655.1:479140-486267 GCA_020354945.1 Candidatus Omnitrophota bacterium | reverse complement strand
GGAGAGGTCGCATAGCCTGGTCGAGTGCGCCTGCTTGGAGAGCAGGTAGGTCCTTTGGGCCTCCTGGGTTCGAATCCCAGCCTCTCCGCCAGCCTGTTTTGTTTTTCATAGAATTTTTATTTTGCTAACGTTATTTTTATGTTATACTACCATCTGCTATGAATGTACATATAATAAGAAAAAAAACAACGCCTGAGCAAATAGAAGAGATGTTATTTGCGTTAGACTCTTACATTAAGCTGGCAGTTGATATTAAAAGAGAAGTTATAGTCGGCGGTGGAATGCTTCATGCTGATTGTAAAGCCGTATTGTTAGATGATGGTAGCAGGCAGGAGGATATTTGGGGCGCAGATTGACTGCCGGATTCAAAGGAAGTAAGATTTGGAGCCTTGATAAATATTCGTCCTAAACAAAATAATCGCTCAATGACTATACAAGATAAAAAGATACGTTTCAAAATAGAAAAGATAGTTAAAGAAAAATTGGACATATGAAAAATCTAAATCAAATAAAGAAGAGGTATCTTAAGGAGCCCCTTGACAAGAAAATAGGACATTTAGCAAGTGATTTAGCCCGCATATCTGCTTTTATAGAAAACTCTTTTAATGAAAAGGCTGTTATGGATATTTTAGCTGAAAGCAAGTTTTTTATTGAATGGGCTGCTCCTGAAGCTACTTTAGAAATTTAGGAGTTTCTCTCTGAAATGCAATCCAGGTTGGCTTTATGGCACTACCGGTTATCTCAGAATAAAAAGACACCTTCTGAGTTAGAGAGGTTAAAAGAAGCAACAAAAAGTTGGAGTAAACATTTAATAGAAATCTCAGGGCTACTTGTTGCATAGAAAGACGGCCAAATGGCGACCCACCTAAAGCGAAATCTAACCGGAGTCTCTCCACCATTGTGCTACGCCGTGTCCACTATTTAACGATAAGGAAGATTTTATCAAGAGGCTGAATTCAAGATTTAAGACCTGACCCAATCTTTTTTCTTGACATATTAGACCATTTTGTTATATTTTACCCATGCATAAGACAAAGGCGTCTTTCTTTATCTTGTTAAGGTAAAGGAGAGATGCCTTTTTTGTAGTTATCCATGGAGAATTAAGGTGAAGATACTGAATAAAGAGATTTTAGCTCAGACCCCAGATACAAGAATTACCAGATTAAAAGTCCATGCTCCGCTGATAGCCAAAAAGGCATTGCCGGGACAATTTGTCGTTGTAATGGTAAGTGAAGCCGGAGAAAGAATACCTCTAACTGTCGTAGATAAGGATAAAGATAAAATTACCCTGATTGTCCAGGAGGTAGGCTTGAGCACAAAGCTGTTAGGAAAATTGAACGTCGGTGATTCTTTATACGCCTTAGTCGGGCCTATGGGACACCCTGCTGAGATTAAAAAATATGGCAAAGTAATCCTGGTAGGTGGCGGTGTAGGTATTGCTGAAATCTATCCTGTGGCAAAGGCGCTTAAAGGTAAAGACAATTATATAGCCACTATATTGGGGGCAAAGACCAAAGCTCTATTAATTTTGCAAAATGAATTAAAAGCAGTGTCCGATGAGCTTGTCATTACCACCGATGACGGCTCTTATGGAAGAAGGGGTTTTACCACAGATGCTTTGCAAGAGCTTCTCGGGAAGAATGAATATGATTTAGTATATGCTGTTGGCCCAATCCCTATGATGAAAAAGGTATCTTTTATAGCCAAAGAATTCAATATAAAAACAATAGTTTCTTTAAATGCGATAATGGTGGATGCCTCGTGCATGTGCGGAAGTTGCCGGGTGAGAGTAAAAGATGAAGTTAAATTTAGCTGTGTCGATGGCCCGGAATTTGACGGTCATTTAGTAAACTGGGATGAGCTGGAAAAAAGAAACAATATTTATAAAGATAAAGAGAAACGCATCTGTAAATTGTATAAGCTATGAAAAAAGAACCAATAAAAGTTAAAGAAACAGAGCCATTGCAAAGAACCGCTAATTTCAGCGAAGTTGTATCAGGCTATACGGAAGGGCAAACCCTGAAAGAGGCAGCCAGGTGTCTTCAGTGTAAAAATCCGACTTGTATTGCCGGTTGCCCCGTTGGCGTGGACATCAAAAAATTCATCTTTCAGATTACTCAAAAAGATTATGATGGCGCATATTTTACTGTCAGAGAAACAAACGATTTCCCCTCTATCTGCGGAAGGGTATGCCCGGCAGAATACCAATGCAGCAAAACCTGCGTATTAACAAAGAAGGGATCGCCTTTTGCCTCTGAACGGGCAATAAATATCCATTTTTTAGAAAGATTTGTAGGCGATTATGGAATGAAGCATAATTTAGAGGTTTCTATACAGAAGAATGAAAGACTTACTAAACAGAAAGTAGCAGTAGTGGGCTCAGGCCCTGCGGGATTATGCTGTGCAGGAGAATTGGCAAGGCGTGGCATAAAGATAGTTATTTTTGAGAGCCTCCATAAACCCGGCGGTGTTTTACGTTATGGGATTCCTCCTTTTAGATTGCCCAGGGATGTATTAGATTTTGAGATAAATTATTTAAAAAATTTAGGAGTTGAAATCATGCCTAATTTTATTGTTGGGAAACTTAAGTCTTTAGATGAACTTTTTGCTGAAGGTTTTCAGGCAATATTTTTAGGCCTGGGAGCGGGGACACCTTCATTTTTAGGTATTTCCGGTGAAAATTTCTGCAATGTCTATTCAGCAAATGAATTTCTAACTCGAGTTAATCTGATGGGGGCTTATAAATTCCCCGAGTTCCATACACCCATAAATGTAGGCAAAAATATTTTAGTTATCGGCGGTGGAAATACAGCGATGGATGCAGCAAGGGTAGCACTAAGGCTTCAGAAGATAAATGGAATCAGGCCAAATGTTACCCTATTTTACAGGCGTACAGAAAATGAGATGCCAGCAAGAAGGATGGAGATAGAGCATGCCAAAGAAGAGGGGATTAAGTTTCAATTTCTGGTTAAGCCAGAGGAGTTTATCGGCGATAATGAGGGTTATGTTAAAAGGATGAGGGCGCTAAGGTGTAAGTTAGGCGAGCTTGACTCAAGCGGGAGAAGAAGGCCCCTTCCAATTAAAGGAAGCGATTTTGAAATTGATTGCGACGAGGCAATCATAGCCATTGGGCTTTTAGCAAATCAGGTTCTTGTTAAGGCAACCCAAAATTTAAAGACAGATAAATATTCGGATATAGTAGTAAACCCTGAGACTATGGAGACTTCGATAAAGAGAGTCTACGCCGGCGGCGATATCGTGGGCGGAGAAGGAACGGTAATTGAGGCTATGGGCATGGCAAAAAAGGCCTCACAGGCAATTGTTGAATATTTATCGAGAAAGTGATATTATAACCAGGAATGGGACGCCTTGCAGAACGTCCCCAATCATAGGAGGAGAAAATGGCTGAAGCAAAGTTAAAAGAATTTATGAGGATGGTTATTAAAAAGAATCCCAGCGAAGCCGAATTCCATCAGGCAGTTGAAGAGACCGCCAGATCGATATTTCCATTTTTGCAAAAGAATCCAAAATATCTAAAAGCTAAAATACTTGAGCGGATTATAGAGCCTGAAAGAGTAATTATGTTTCGTGTTCCCTGGCTTAATGATAAAGGTGAAGTTTGTTTAAACCGTGGCTATCGTATTCAAATGAACAGCGCCATAGGCCCATACAAAGGCGGGCTTCGTTTTCATCCGACTGTGAATTTGGGAATCTTAAAATTTCTGGCTTTTGAGCAGGTATTCAAAAATAGCCTTACCACCCTTCCCATGGGTGGAGCTAAAGGCGGCTCCGATTTTGACCCCAAAGGAAAATCTGATAATGAAGTTATGAAATTTTGCCAGAGCTTTATGACGGAACTTTCAAAGTATATCGGCCCTGATACCGATGTTCCTGCAGGAGATATTGGTGTAGGTGGGCGTGAAATCGGTTATCTCTTCGGGCAGTACAAAAGGCTTAAGGATGAATTTACAGGCGTTTTAACCGGAAAGGGCCTCAATTGGGGCGGGAGCCTTATTCGCCCTGAAGCTACAGGTTATGGTTGTGTTTACTTTGTTCAGGAGATGTTAAAGAGCAAGGGGCAGTCTATTTCAGGTAAAGTCTGCGTAATATCAGGTTCCGGCAATGTGGCCCAATATACAACGCAGAAGTTGATTCAGTTAGGGGCAAAGGTGGTTACGCTGTCCGATTCCAATGGCTGCGTCTATGATGAGCATGGAATAGATGAAAAAAAGTTGGATTTTGTTTTAGAGCTTAAGAATGTAAGACGCGGGCGCATTAGAGAATATGCCCAAAAATTCAACTGCAAATATCTTGAGAATAAACGCCCATGGGGCGCAACATGTGATATTGCTTTCCCGAGCGCAACACAGAATGAGATAAGCAAAGAGGATGCAAAGGTATTGGTCAAAAATGGATGCATTGCAGTAGGCGAAGGGGCTAATATGCCGACAACACCGGAAGGCATTAAGGTATTTCAGGATGCCAAAATTCTCTTTGCCCCCGGCAAAGCAGCTAATGCCGGAGGCGTTGCAACATCCGGCCTTGAAATGTCTCAAAATAGCCTGCGATTATCCTGGTCTCGAGAAGAAGCTGATGAGAGATTGCACAATATTATGATAGCTATTCACCAGCAGTGCGCCAAATACGGCAGGAAAGGTAAAGATATAGATTATGTAACAGGCGCTAACATCGGCGGATTTGTAAAAGTCGCCGACGCAATGCTTGATCAGGGATTAGTGTAGAGATGTTTTGCAAATTATTTGGTAAAGTATCCCAGATTAAAAAATTCGCGCCTTGCACGAATTTGAAAAGAGGTGGTTTATAAATGGACTTTAAGGGTAAATCGATAATATCTATACGCGATCTTTCCAGAAAACAGATACTGCGTATATTAGAAGTAGCCGGTGCCTTAGAACAGAACCCTAAGCCTGAGTTGTTAAAAGGCAGGGTAATGGCAACCTTATTCTTTGAACCTTCAACAAGGACAAGATTGAGTTTTGAATCTGCAATGGAGAGATTAGGAGGAAAGGTGATAGGCTTTGCTGATGCGAATATTTCTTCAACCAGAAAAGGGGAGTCATTAAGAGATACCGTAAAGACAGTAGAAAATTACAGCGATGTAATTGCAATGAGGCATCCTTTAGAGGGGACAGCAAGATTGGCTTCTGAATCGGTCTCCATCCCGGTATTAAACGGCGGAGACGGAGCTAATCAGCATCCTACCCAGACCCTGCTTGATTTATATACAATAATGAAGACTCAGGGCAAATTAGATAGATTAAAGGTTGCTATGGTTGGTGACCTAAAATATGGCAGGACTGTCCATTCATTAGCGATAGCGTTGACTCTTTTTGGATGCCAGATGTACTTTGTTGCTCCTGATTCATTGAAGATGCCGCCCTATATTACGGAAGAATTAAAGGAAAAAGGCATCAGGTATTCTGAGCACGGGGAAATTGAAGAAGTTATAGATAAGGTAAATATACTTTACATGACAAGAATACAGAAAGAACGTTTCCCCGACCCGTCAGAATATGAAAAGGTAAAGAATGTCTATGTGTTAAAAAAAGATATGCTAACTAATGCAAAAGGAAATTTAAGAATATTGCACCCTTTACCCAGAGTTAATGAGATTGCTACAGAGGTTGATAACACCCCCTATGCGGTATATTTCGAACAGGCAAGAAACGGTATATTTGTAAGACAGGCTCTGCTGGCGTTAGTCCTGGGAGCAGTGAAATGAGGTGATAATTTTATGGCGCAAGATAAAGTTCAAAGGGTATCTGCCATCAAAAATGGCACAGTTATAGACCACATTCCTCCGGAGGCGACATTCAAGGTTTTACAAATTTTAAACTTGACTAATGAGTCGATTACCGTTGGGAATAATTTATCGTCAAAAAAGATGGGCTTAAAAGGTTTAGTTAAAATTAGCAATAAGATATTGACAAAGGAGGAACTGAACAAGATAGCAGTTATTGCGCCTCACGCCAGTGTATGCGCAATCAAGGATTATAAGGTTAAAAATAAGTTCCAACTAAAGCTGCCCGAAATCTTAGAGAATATCATCACGTGCTTTAACCCTAAATGCATAACAAGAAAAGAAGAAGTTCCCACAAAATTCTATGTGATGAAGAAAAGGCCTTTAAAAATCAGGTGCCATTATTGCGAACGTATTTTTAAAAAAAGTGAAATATTAATTAAGTGAGGACATAAGTTATGGAGTTTTTGACTTAAGAATATGCGACATAACTTATATGTCCGAACTTATTGAGAGCGAAGGAAATAAATGAAACAATCTCAGAAAAAAGTTGCTGACGCGATGCTTGAGGAGGGATTGGTGTAATTTATGCCGAGAAGAACAGACATTCATAAAGTTCTAATTATAGGCTCAGGGCCTATTGTTATAGGCCAGGCCTGTGAGTTTGACTATTCAGGCACCCAGGCGTGTAAGGCATTGAGAGAAGAAGGATATGAAATAGTGCTGGTCAATTCAAATCCCGCAACTATTATGACAGACCCTGGAATGGCCGACAAAACATACATAGAGCCGCTTACCGTTGAAAGCCTGACAAAGATTATCGAAAAAGAAAGACCGGATGGGCTACTCCCTAATTTAGGAGGACAGACAGGTCTTAATCTCGCCGCCAGCCTTTATAAATCAGGGGCTTTGAAAAAATACGGTGTTGAGATTATTGGGGTTAAAGTAGATGCTATTGAACGCGGCGAAGACCGTATCGCATTCAAACAGACTATGAAAGAACTCGGCATCCAAATGCCGAAATCCGCACCCTGTTATTCTGTAGAAGAAGCCGAGAAAATAGTGGAAAAGATTGGATACCCGGTCATTTTGCGTCCTGCATACACTTTAGGCGGAACAGGTGGAGGGATGGCCTACAATGAAGAGGAATTAAGGATTGGTGTTGAAAGGGGCCTTAGTATGAGCCTCATACATCAGGTTCTGGTTGAAGAGTCAGTATGTGGAGGGGAAGTATTAGAGCTTGAGGTTGTAAGAGATAAAAAAAACCAGAAGAGTACAGTCTGTTTTATTGAAAATATTGATGCGATGGGCATTCATACCTGAGATAGTTTTTGCTCTGCCCCGATGCTTACTGTCCCTGAACCTT
>CP070655.1:475534-479040 GCA_020354945.1 Candidatus Omnitrophota bacterium | reverse complement strand
GGACAAAAGAATCTTACGCGGAAACTCGAGAAGAAATGATTACTATTAATGAAAACGCCGCTATGGATTTTATGCAGCTGGTCCTCCTTAAAAGCGGAATGCATAACTTATATAATCAATCTTACCCTAAAAGATTCTCTGATTTTATGGAGGGGTATGATATGGGAGGAGATATTGGGAAGATAGCTGTTAGCGATTCTGAGACAATAGAGCTGGTAGGGTATAGATTCAGATATTATCACGACAATGAGGTTTTGCTATTATCGGCCGAGCCAATTTCTCCAGGCATTACAGGAAAAAGATATTTTGCTGTTGGGCAAAAGCCTGACGGCACAGGATACATAGCAGAAGATATAAATAAAAACAGCAAAGCAGACGTGGGCGAACCACAGTTATTGCCATGAGCGAAAAAGGGAACGGCGACCCTTCTTCCACAGGCTTGCTGGAGTTGGAGGAGAGGGGTATAATAAGAAAAAGGTCGCTGTCCCCTTTTTTTCCTTTTTTTCCTGTCCCCTTTTTTTCCCTTTTTCTTTTTAACCTAATATTGAGAGAAAATGAAGACAAAAAACAGGAAAAAGAAAAGTAAGACCTCGAAAGCAAAAAAGCAAATAAGAATCACTGAAGGCTTAATCTTAGCATTAATGCCCGTTCTCGGTTATTTCTTTGCATTTCAATATGAAGCTGGGTATGCATGGTATTTTGGATACCCAAAAGAATTGATTAGCATCAGTTTGCCTCAAATTGTTACCATAACAATTATACTTTATATTATTACCATAATACTTCTACATATTATTGAACTCCTCCAGATAGATATCCCTAAGAAACAACACGGTTTATGCAATAGCATAATAAAGCTTTTGCCAATAGGTCTTATATCGATAAGCCTTTTATTAATCTATGGATGGCAAACATGGCTAATATTACCCTTTGGTCTACTATCTTTAATGGGCATTTTCATGTTTATATCACCTTTATTCGATAAAGACAATAAAACATACGGTGAAAAGATTAACGCCGCAATAAATGATGAATGGGAATTACGTAAAGAACAAAATACATTCTTATGGCGATTATCAAAATTAATTGGCTGTAAAGATATCTCTTTTCTTCTATTAAACGTTTTTATGCTTGCACTCTTAGCTCAAGCCATTGGTGGTGTTGTTGCTTCTAAACAAAGAACTTTTTTCGTAATACCAAGTGTACCTGAAATGGTCGTCCTAAGAATATATGATGATAAATTAATATGTACTATTTTTAGTAGGGAATTAAAACTAGCAAATGATAATGTGGCCGTTTTTAGGATAGACGATCCACGTATATCAACTTTAAGGTTTGAATCGCTCGGACCATTAGAATAAGGAGGATTCCAAGCGTGGAATACTCAATTATCACAAAAAAAAATAGAGGATTTTTCACCGCACAGCCGCCCCAGCCACAGCCTCCTGAATAACCGGGCTTTCAGCAGCCTTCTCAGCCAGCCCAATGGCCTTTCCCGCAGTCTGGCTTCCAGCAATAACAACCTTTCCTGTAGTCTCAACAACCTTACCAGTCGTTTCAACCACCTTTCCAGCGGTCTCTATGGCTTTTGTAGCAGTCTTTAGGGCCTGAGAGGGGAGTTTCTTAAGGGCACATCCAGGGGTTAAAAGAAACAGGGTAAATAGGCAAAAAATTGATTTTTTCATCATATATGGCGAAATGAAGCCCAACAGGGCGAAACCCCGTACCGTTGCGCCCATAGGCGCATCTGGTACTGGGGTAGGCCTTATTATACCACAAACCCCTAGAGTTAAACCCCGGTTTTAGCCCCTTAAACCCAAAGCAGAAGATTAAGGATAGCCCAAATCTGAGAGATTTCGAGAAACCAATCAAACCCATTGATTCCATTACATATTACCCCAATCCCACCCATATTCAAAAGTTAACATAAGATATATTATCGGAAGTTAGGAATATGAGGGTTTTCCCGGTTTAAACAGTCTCTAACACTCCTTTTCACAAGCCTTTAAACCAGGTATTTTTCTTAACTTCTCTGCCCTGAATATGGGGCTTTTGAATAAAATTGTGAGAAGATATGTGAACGGGGCTAAAAAGAGGTTTTAACAGCACCCTTCGCGGAATACCCTCTATCCTGCAACTTAGCTGCTTACAGCCTTAAGAAGCCCTATATCGTGGTCTATATTAAGAAAGTCTAACAGGACCTTTCTTATATATACAGAAGGCTCTAAATTAGCCTTTTGGGCCCAATTAAGCACCTGAACCCACTGGTTCTGGGTCAAACGGACATTGATAGTCTTAGAGTATTTTATCGCCTTTTTAGGGCGGCCTTTTTTGGCGATTTTTTTAGCCATCTAATACCTCCTTGGAAATAGGGGGAAATCTACGATTATACCCCTCTGCCGGAAAATACTGGAAAACCCAATTAGCAAACGCTACCTATTATACCATCTCCTCCAATATTTTCAAGTATACAAAAAAACACAAAAAAACACAAAATTTAGGCAGGGCAAAACTGTCCAGGTAGGCTAAAAAAGGGGTATCTGGGAGGGCCCCTCCTCTACTGTATAGAGGTGACCAAATGTTTAAGGTCGGAAGGATGCTTTTTAATAATTATCCCGCCTCTGCGCAGGGCCTTAAGCATCCTGTCATAAGCCTGGTAGGTAGTTGTGCCTTCGGTGAGCCGGTCAAAACAAACGGCAGCATATCCTTTTCTGTTTTTGATTTTAAAAATCTTTATCTTCTGCGCGGCTATCTGCATCTTGCCTCCTTTTGACATAGAATCACAGAAGCACGAAATTAGAAATGATTTTTGCGGCCTATTTTTTGAACTCCGAAATGGTTTTATCAACTAAGGTAACGTAAGTCATAACGCTTGAGCCCGCTACAAGCACGCCCACCATGCAAGCCTCAAGCATCTCTTCCTTGCTCCAGCCCACTTCAAGGCAGTGCTGGGTCGCCCTGGGGATACAAACAGGGCATTTCTGGGTTAGGCTAGCGACCAGAAGAAGCAGCCATTTTATCTTTTCAGGGACCTTTCCGGACTTTGTAACTGTCAGCTTTTCATTAATAAAAGCATCATACTCTTTAGGTATGGTGTTTTTTATGTCCACCATCAGCTTATTAAACTCAGCTAAGTTGCCTTTTGGGTTATAATACATAAGTACCTCCTCTGGCTGGATCAAACTAATTACCTCATCATCTCGTGGTGCCTATACATCTTCACCTTTCCATACTTTCCATGTCCATACTTTCCATGCTTATAAGGGCAGGAATCCCCTTTTAAATTTGAATAAATTGAAATCCCGGCCAGGTAAAGCGCTGTAATCAAGATAGCTATGACAACTGCCCTGCCAAACTGTTTGATATTCCTAGAATCAGCTTTAGGAATTGCCAAAAGAACAAAAAAGCTCACAACCAGAAGAATCAGAACGTTTATAACAGGAGAAATCCCGTAAAAACTCATGTTACCCCTCCTTGTTCACTCTTAACAGACTACTTAATCCCTG
>CP070655.1:472079-475434 GCA_020354945.1 Candidatus Omnitrophota bacterium | reverse complement strand
GCCGTTTATCTCTATAGCTGTATTTGTTTCTTTAGCGTGTTTTAAGACCGCCGGAATATCCACAGCATAAGGCTTTCTTGTATTTAACAATCGGCCGGTAGGATGAGCTAATGCATCAGCATATTTATTATCCATGGCCTTAAGAATCCTTTTAGTAATAACCTCTTTAGATTGTTTAAAGCCTGTATGTACAGCAACAAATACCACATCCAAATCTTTTAATACATCGTCGGAATAATCAAGGCTGCCATCCGAGAGTATATCAACTTCTGCGCCCTTTAAAACCTTAATACCCTTTATCTTTTTATTTATTGCGTCAATCTCCTTATTTCTTTTGGCCAGATTTTTCTCGGACAATCCTCCTGCGACCTTAAGTGATTTTGAATGGTCACATATAGCCACATATTCATAGCCTAAGTTTTTGCAAAATCGGGCTATCTCTTCAATTGAATAAGAGCCGTCGCTCCATTGAGAATGCACGTGTAAATCCCCTTTAATATCTTTTAGTTGAACAAGGCGTGGTAATTTATTGTTCATAGATGCCTCAATCTCGCCTTTGTCTTCTCGCAACTCAGGCGGTATTAGCTTAAGTCCGACTGAACTATAGACTTCTTCTTCGGTCTTTCCGCCGATCTTTTTATTTCCTCTTTGCTTAAATACGCCGTATTCATTTATCTTTAATTTATTCTTTATTGCAAGTTCTCTTAGATGTATATTATGAGCCTTAGAGCCGGTAAAATAGCAAAGTGCAGCGCCATAAGATTCAGGGCTGACTACGCGCAGGTCGATCTGAATATTGTCCTTTGTCAATATAGAAGATTTAGTCTCGCCGTGAGCCAGGACCCTGTTGACTTGAGTCATATTTAGGAATGTATCCATTACATCTTTCGGTTTTTTAGAGGCGATGAGTATATCGAGGTCTCTTACAGTCTCTCTCATTCTGCGGGTTGAGCCTGCCGGGTTTATTTTTTCTACAGATTTTTTATTCTTTAGATAATTTATTACATATTCAACAATTGGAACTGCTTCGCCAAGCAGCATCCTTTCGGTGCTTTTCTCTAAGATTTTTATGCCTTCTAATATATTCTGCTCTGTCTTTTCTTTTAAATGTGGCAGCTTGCTAAGTTTATGAAGCTTTGCATATCTTTTTAATTTTTTAATGCTGTCTACTTTAAGCTCATCGTATAAAAGCTTGGCTGTTTTAGGACCCACCCCCGAAACAGCCATAACCTCCAAAAGTCCCTTTGGAATGGATTTCTTTAGTTTCTGGTATGCTCTAAGGGAGCCTGTCTTTAATATTTCGTTTATCTTTTCTGCTAAATCCTTTCCTATCCCCGGCAAAGTAGTGAGGGCATCATCTTTGGCATATTTGTTTACATCTTCGCTCATGGACCGCAGATTAACAGCTGCTTTACGATATGCCCTTATTTTAAAGGGATTTTCTCCCTGAAACTCAAGAATATCCGCTATATCTTCAAATATATCCGCTATCTTTGCATTACTCATGGCTTAAAACGGATTATGCCACCGGGTAGGATTTTGTTCGACCGCCTGTCCCTTTTGAACGGGGGACACTTGGCCGAACAATTTTAGGGCAGGTGACCGAACGATTTCCCAAACTGTGGTTCTTATTCCTCAACTTTTATTGCGCTTACAGGGCAGTCATCTGCCGCTTGTTTTACATCACACGATGATGTATCCTCAGATATAACCTTTGCTGCATCACCCTCAACTTTAAACACGTTGGGGCAGGTGTTTTCACAAAGGCCACATCCTGTACATAATGATGCATCTACCGTAACTTTAGCCATTTCAACCTCCAATTTTTACAAAATAAAAATTTCTCCCGAACGGTACGACATACCTGTCGGCAGGCAGACGAATATGAGCGTCGGAGGGACTCATTACAAATACATCACATCACCTTCATTAGAAAGAGCCAAAGCCATAAGCATATGTTCCCTCATAAGCCTGGTTAAAAGAAAATTCCTCTTTATATGGGCTTTCCCGTTATTAGCAAGCCTCTTTGCATATGCAGGGCTATGCAAAAGCTGCCTTATCTGCATAGCCGCGCCTTCTATAGAATGGCAAAGTAGCCCGCTGTATCTATGTTTTATCTGCAGCGGTATCCCTCCGACAGATGAGGCAACAACCGGTTTTTCCTTCCAGAGCGCTTCGGTTACAGTCAATGCAAATCCTTCTTTTATAGATTTTTGAATTATAACCATACTCGCTCTCTGCAAGGCATTAATATCTGTATCGTTATGCTCAGGGGGAATAATAAGCGCATGAACATCCGGAACGCCTTTTGCTCTTTCCATAACTTCTCCATATACCTTATCTGTCTCCGGATCATCGGCTGCTCTATTGCCGGCTAAAACCAATTGACAATCTATGTATTTCTTTACCAGTTTAAATGCTTCTATCACGCCAACTGGGTCTTTTAGATAATCGTAACGGGAAACTTGGCAGACTATAGGTTTGGTTTTGTCTATCCCATACTTATCTAACACACTATTAATTTCTCTCTGGCTTAAAGGCCTATTTTTATCACTTAAAGGGTCTATTGCAGGACAAACCAAAAACTGTGGTATATTCAAAGGCCTGGTAAATTTAGGGCTGGAAAATACAGAGGCATCATATCTTTCTATAAATTGCAGCAAAAATCCCCATACCTTTTCATTTGGGGTAGAGACATCAATATGGCATCGCCATATCCATTTTTCTCGATTTCTTTTTTCTATCAAGAATGCCGGTTGGGGGTCATGTATATATACGATATCACCGCGTATATTTATCTTTTTTATGTTACCTTCGCTGGCCTGCATATAAGTCTCGAAATCTTCATCTGCTATATGCTCTTTACTACCATGCAAAGCATTATGGAATTTTTTGGTAACATTAAAGAATCTCTTATCTCCTTCTATGACATCCCAGTAAACATCGATGCCTATTTCTTTAAAAAGAGGAACGATGCGATTTAGCATCTCTGCTACGCCGCCTCCTACTCTGGTAGAGTTGATATGTTGTATCTTTTTATCTCTAAGCTTCTCCCCTATGAGCTTAAGCTCATCTATTACGCTGCTGCCAACTATATCCGAATAGTTTTTTAAAGTTAGTTTCATGTCTCTTTAATTTAATCCATATTCCATTCAGGGCTATTCTTGATCATCTCTATTATCTTATCTCTTAATCCGACCAGCGTATAAGTATAAGGGTCTAATTTATCTATTTTCTCCGCTAATTCGGGGAAATCCAAATCAACCGTTATCCAATTCGAGAAATCATTTATACCTTTCTCAAGTTTCAATCTGGCGGCAAATATATGAAAATGTAAAGAATAAAGGGTTATTTT
>CP070655.1:464303-471979 GCA_020354945.1 Candidatus Omnitrophota bacterium | reverse complement strand
GGTAAGCTCTTTCTTTTTCTTTGACTCTGCCCCTGCCTGTCCTGCAGGCAGGCTTGCCAGCCTTATATTATGCCAGTTTTGCGGCGTATCTAACTCTATATTGTTAAGCGCAAGTTCTCGCCTCAAATTATGCGGAGCTTTTAGGCTAGCAACATTATACCTTAAGCCTTCATTCTGGTCAATTAATAAACAGAGCCTTTTATGATTATCATTTATACGATAGCTATACTCGAACAATTCTACTCGCTGGTGAACATAACTTAAAGATAACGAGGTTATTATAATTATCGAACATAAAAATTTATACATCCAGCACCTTTTCATTATTGCCGCATCCTTTTATTGATTCCGCTAAAATTATGGATACTTTAAAAGCTGCGTGATACATTTTCAATGACCGCTCTAAGTTTGGCGCTTCTGGCTCGGGGGTTTTCTTCGACCTCTGCCTGTTTTGGAATAACCGGCTTTTTGGTTAAGTTTACATATATATTTTTTTTAACCATCTCCTTAAAATGCCGCTTAACTATTCTATCCTCCAATGAATGAAAAGAAATAACCACCAGCCGTCCCCCTGGTTCTAAATAATGCGATATCTTGTCTAATCCGTCTTTTAAATTTGCAAGTTCATTGTTTACCGCAATTCTTATGGCCTGAAAAGTCCTTGTGGCAGGATCTATTTTTGACCTTCTGTAATATCCTGGAGTAGCTTTATAAATTATCCGGGCCAGTTCTGTAGTATTTACTATTGGGTCTTTTTGCCTTTGCTCAACAATCGCCCTTGCAATCCTTTTATGATATCTTTCCCCTCCATAATCTTTTAATATTCCGTCCAGTTCATAGAAAGATGCAGAATTTACGAACTCGTAGGCTGACATCTTAAGGCCCTCATCCATTCTCATATCCAGCCTGGCAGGACTTCTAAAACTAAAACCACGGCTTGCATCGTCAATTTGAAGCGAGGAAATACCTAAATCAAAGAGCGTGCCGTCTATTCTTTTAATATTTAATCGAGCTAAAATCTTGTCTAAATTCTTAAAATTATCGTAAATTAATTGAAAGATTCCGGAAAATTTCCTTAATCTCTCCTGGGCTATCTCTAATGCCTTCTCATCACAGTCTATGCCAATGAGCCTTCCGCCAGGAGTGATTCTTTTTAAAATCTCTTCCGCATGCCCGCCGCAGCCTACTGTTGCATCTAAAATCAACTCAGCCGGTTCGGGTTTTAGAAATTCTATTACCTCATCTACTAATACGCTCCTGTGCACACTATCTCAGCCTAATCCTTTTAATAATTCTGGCAATGTGTTCGGTATTGGCCTTATCCAATCCGCTTACCCTGAGAATATGTGGGTCAATTCCTATAGATTTTGGCCTTGCGCCGATTGCCCGCATCTTTTTTAATCTTTCGATGAGCCTTAAGCTTTCATCCAATAATCTCAACTTCTCTTCTATAAATATATCATCATGCCTGTGCATTTCGTCCCCCTTGTTTTTATTCTTCAATTATATTTTCGGCAATCTCCTCAAAAGATTCTCTTGAAGATTTATAATATTCATCCCACCTATCCCTGGACCATATCTCTATCCTGTTAGAGACACCCACTAAAACTACATCCTTTTTTATACTAGCATATTGTTTTAGATAGTTCGGGATGAGTATCCTGCCTTGTTTATCGGGAATTATCTCTGCGGCTCCAGAGAAAAACAGTCTATTAAATTTTCTGTGCTGGGCCTTGGTAAAAGACATGGATTTGAATTTAGACTCCTGGGCACGCCATTCATCTTCTGTAAATAAAAAAAGGCATGTGTCTAATCCTCTTGTAAGATAAAGTTTTTCAGCGTATAATTCTTTAAAGGCCCCCCTGAATTTTGAGGGAATGATTAATCTTCCTTTTCTGTCTATGCTATGTTTAAATTCACCATAAAACATTTTAGCCATCCCGTTAGAAATTTTCATTCCAACGGACCCGCCCGGTTAGAAATCCTTATTTCTAACCGGGCCCACCGAGAAGGGTCTCTTTCGTCACCGAGAAGGGTCTATTTTTCCACCCCATTAGAAATTTTTATTTCTAACGGGGCCCGCCGAGAAGAGCTTTTTATTCGAATACAGGCCACTTTTTATAAAACCACTTTCCTCCACTTTGCTCCACTCTTTGCGTAAAGTATACACTATGCACTAACTTTTGTCAAGGGCTTATTTCATCAGGTGAATACTAAGTTTTTAAAAAGTTCTCAAGATTAGTCAAAAAAACACAACAGGAAGCGTTTTTAAAAGGTGGGGTATGCAATATATAGTAAATCAGGTTTTGGTATATACAATAAAATTTTTTAAAAAAAATAACCCAACTACTGTTAGAAAAACCCAAATTTAAACAATGTTTTCTAATCCAAAAAAAATAAAGCGCCTGCCTGCAGGCAGATAAAATTTAAAATCACAAAACAAAATTCGAAACTAAAAAAAGGAAGCCTTTTTTCTCGGCTTCCTTTTTATAAGAATCGCAAAATGAATTTATGTTGTATATTAAAAACTATTTCTTTTTCTTCTTTTTCTTTTTTTTCTTTTTCTTTGCCATCTATCTTGTCACCTCCCTTCGTTTCTTTAAAAAATTTTATAAATTTTCTACAATAAAAGAATTTATATAAAAAAAATAAAAATTATAAGTCAATTGTCAACTAATAATATACAATAAATAAAAATAAAATGCAACAATTTTATTTGATTTTTTTAATTTTTTTACAAAAAAATTTTTTTATGAAAAAATTTTTTATCTAGTTTTTTATCGACGATAAAATCGTTCAATTTACAGACGTTTACAAAATCATTCGGGTAGCGTTTCCAATTTTGTGAGGTTAGTGCGTCCTATCTTGCCAGATAAACATATCTTATCAAAAACAAGATACTGAAAAAATAAAGCAGCCAGTGGACTTCTCTTCCCCTGCCAGAAATTAACTTCAATAAAGAATATGAGATAAATCCAAAGGCAATCCCTTCGGTAATGCTGAATCCGCAAAATGGCATAACCGCTATTGCCAAAAATGAGGGTATTGCTTCTGAATAATCATCCCATTTTATCCTGGTTACGCAACTCATCATCATGCAACCAACCACAATCATAGCTGGGGCTATTACCGGATAAAGGAGATTGCCTGCTTGTGTTTGATATCCCGCCCCTACCATTGCAACCAGCGGTTTTAAGAAAAGCGCTCCAAGCATAAGCAAACCTGTAATAATATTTGCAAGGCCTGTTCTTCCTCCTGCTGAAATACCTGCTGCTGATTCTATATAACTTGTAACCGTTGACGTGCCAAGCACTGAACCTGAAACAGTAGCTACTGCATCCGATAAAAGGGCTTGTTTTGCCCTGGGAAGTTTGCCTTTTTTCATAAAGCCGCCCTTTTCTCCTATTCCTATTAATGTGCCAACAGTATCGAATAAATCCAGAAAGAAAAATACAAAAATTATTTCTAAAAACCCAAGGCCTATTGCATACTTAAAACTTAGTTTCATAAAGGTGGGTGCAACTGAAGGGATCCTGCTAATTACTCCTTGATATTTTACTATACCAAATGGCAAACCTGCCAATGCGGTTATTACCATGCCTATTAATATTGCGCCACGGACCTTAACCACCAATAGAATAGAAATAACTAAAAATCCGAATATGGAAAGCAATGTTGCCGGATTGCTTAAATCTCCCATCTTTATGTATATAGCTGGATCTGAGACAGTAAGCCCTGACCATTGGAATCCTATCAGTGCAATCAAAAGGCCTATGCCTACAGCAATTGCATTCCGTAGAGACTGTGGAACAGCGTGTATAATCCTTTCTCTTACATCAAATAAAGCCAAAAAAATAAAAAGACAACCTGAAATAAATATAGCGCCTAAAGCTATCTGCCATGATTCAACCGGGGCATCAGGGCCTAATAGTCTTGCAATCAACGGACAGGCAATAAAGACGAAATATACATTATGCCCCATTGCCGGGGCAAGGGCAATGGGGTAATTTGCCAGAAATGCCATTACAAAACAGGCGATAGCGCTGGCTATGCAGGTTGCCACCATCACCGCATCAAAGTCCATACCGGCCATTGAGAGAATTGCCGGCTGGACAAATATGATGTAAGCCATAGTCATAAAAGTGGTAATGCCGGCTATTAATTCTATTCTTACATTTGTGTTATTTTCTTTTAGTTTAAATATTTTATTAAGCATTTTATCTTTCCAGCCCGCGGGTGGGAACATTTATATAATCTACAAAATCGATACTCCCTTGTATCTCTTTACGAATCGCTCTAATTCTATCGGAAAGATAAGGGTGAGTCCTCCATCTTCTCTTTGGCCTTATCGGCCCTTCTAGCTCCGATTTTATTAAAACTTCAATCATTGATATTGCTGCTTCTGGATTAAAACCAGCGCGTTTAAGATATGTTACTGAAAATTCATCCGCTTCTATCTCCTCCTCCCTTGAATACGAAAGCGTTAATTCATTAATAGCATTATTTATATTGATTTTATCTCTTATCGTATCTGCTCCGCCTACTGCAACAATTCTAAAAATATTAGCAATAATGCCTGTCCTTCTGCGTTTCTTATGATGCCCGGCTACAATATGGCCTATCTCGTGTCCCAACACCGCTGCTATCTCATCGTCGCTTTTAAACTTATCTATTAGCCCTCTATATATATAGATATGGCCGTCGGCTAAAGTAAAGGCATTAACCTTATCTGGTTTAAGGACTTTGAAGGTGTAAACTATATCTTTTCTATCGCAAACAGCGGCTAATTTTTGTCCGATAATATCTACTTTCTCCTGCAGGGTTGCATCCTCATCTAGCCCTACCTTTTCTTCAATTCTTACGGCAATGCTTTTTGCCGCATAAAGATTGCTAGGAAGAAATGATGTGGATAATATTAAGAAAAGGGTGAGAATAAAAATAAAAAAATATTTCTTCATAATTTAATTTAAAAAACACCGCAAGCGAAGCAATCACCTACAAGCAGCGATAGCATTTTTTAGCATTTTGCGAACGAGACTGAGCGAGGTTTGCAGAGGCAAATCGAGCGAAGGAAATTTTGTGTTTGAGCCCGAACATATCGTAAGATGTAAGGGCGAGTTAAAATTTCCCGAAGTGAGCAAAATGCGTTAAGAAAAATGCCTGCCGGCGGGCAGGCGTGCTGCGAATAGGTGATTGCTGAGCGTCAAAAGCAGGTGCTATAAGCCGAGTTCTGTTAGTGAACACAAATGTGTTTACTATGATGGCCATCTATCTAGCCCTGCCATTGCTGACAGGGTCCTCTCCGGTCAATTCCGGAAGTAGCAGCCTACCCGCCCTGAATCTTAAGTACGGGCCGTACTTATGTCAGGGCCTATTTGGCCTTGCTCCCCGTAGAGATTGCCTCGTTTCACTCCTTGTTTGGCCTGTTAGGCCTCTAAGGACTCGTCTCTGTGGCTCTTATCCGCCCTTTACATTTAATATATTAAATGTAAAGGGGGCGGGTGTTACCCGTTACGGTGCCCTGCGGAGCTCGGACTTTCCTCCCCGACTGTAGAATCTTCATAGAAGTCCTACCTTCGGGGCGGCCATCCGCACCTGCAAATTTTTCAAAGAAAAATTTGCCCCGGGAATACTAGAATGCGATGAAAAGGAGTATTCAACATATTCGAGGAACATAATTTCAAATAAAAATTTGTCCCGATCAGTACTAAGATGCGAACAAATATGAGCATTTTACATTAGCGAGGGGCAAACGAATTTCAATGACCAAATAGTTCTTCAATGTTGCTTTTTGACTTTAGAATATAAGAAGTGCCTCTCTTTTTCCCCTTAACAGAATTATCAATAGCTTTATTTGCAAGCTTATCTGCATGTTTGTTCTGCTCTCGGCCTATCTGATTAACTCTTACTTCATCGAAACTTTTAAGCATTGTATTTACTTTATTATATAAATCCTTCAAGCTTGAACTCTTTACTTTATATTCACCCCCGAGTTGCCTGGCTAAAAGCTGACTATCTGTATTTATGATTATATCTTTTGCCTTTTTGTTGCGGACTTCTTCCATACCAAAAATTAAGGCGGTGTATTCAGCAATGTTATTCGTAGTTTGGCCTAAATATTTACTGATTGTATGAATGATCTTACCTTTTTCGTCAGTAATAACAATCCCTATCCCTGCCGGTCCCGGATTTCCTCTGGCTGCGCCATCTATGTATATGTGAAACCGTCCCATATCAACTATTCTCCCTGCCTGCCGGCAGGCTGACTTTATCGTACAAAATGCGTGAGCATATCTGGCAATATATAATCTCATTCTTAAGCCTGATTTCATTTATAACCTGCGGGGGCAGCTGCATATAACACCCACCGCAGGCGTTATTAACAACAGGGACTATTGCCAGGCCATCTTTGACTTCTAATATCCTCTCGTAATTGGATAATATCTTCGGATCTACCTCTACGGCGATCTGTTTTCTCTTTTCTTCTTCTTTTACCAATTCCCTCTCTATGGACTTTATTTCATCTTCAATCTTTTTTATTTCAGAATCTATCTGTTGCTGCTTTCCTTCTAACTGTTTTTGTTCGTTAGTGATGTTTGACCCCTCCTGTTCTATTTCGTCCATTAATTTTATAATTTCTTCTTCTAAAACCGAGCAGTCTGCCTTAAGTCCGTTTATCTCCTGCTGCATCGTCTCATATTCTTTGTTGGTTTTTAATTGATAAAGTTGTATATTTAATTTTTTTATCTCGGACTCTTTTGATTCTAATTCAATCTCTTTTTCTTTACGATTTACCTGAAGTTGTTTAACGGAATTCTTACTATCCTCAAACTTTTTCTTCTCTTGTTCGATCTGCTGTCTTAATTCCTGTATTCTTTCCGGTTTCTGTTGCCTCTCTGCTCTTAGCCGATATATAACCGAATCTACCTCCTGAAGTTTAACCAATTTATCAATCTGTTGTGCTATATCTACCTTTTGTTCCGCCATTTATTATTTGATACTGCCTGTTTCCGCATTTGATTTATCTTAAAACTTACGACTACAAAATCTGCTTCGCAGATTTTGGTGGGCGATAGTGGACTCGAACCACTGACCTCCACAATGTGAATGTGGCGTCCTAACCAACTGGACGAATCGCCCGCGTTGGCCCCCAATGTTTCTATTCGTCGCATTGTTCGGGAGAAGTTTGCTAATCGCTATCTATGACAAACTGGTGGGCCCGGTAGGACTCAAACCGTCGTGTCGCGCCTTCCGTTCGCTTCGCAAGCCTCAGGCGCTCACTCCTTAGGGAAAAACCCTGATGGTTTTTCCCTAACGTTCGGCCTATCGGCCTCACTGTTCTTTTTCTTTCCGCACAGTAGAAATTTACGCCGATAAGTGGAAACAATCTTTCCCCTTAAAATCCCTTTTTTAGGTTCTCGCCTCATTGGTGGGCCCGGTAGGACTCGAACCTACGACCCACTGATTATGAGTCAGTTGCTCTAACCAACTGAGCTACGGGCCCAGGGAGCATAACTTAATTTATGTCAAACAGTTACAAAACTGTACTTTTTCTCTACCTTTACAGATTTGCTCTTGGTGTCCATATAGGTGTCCATTTGCTTTGCCAAAATGTCCACTGCGTGCTGCTTATGCTCCGGAGAAAGATGCGAGTAACGCATAGTCATTTCAATGCT
>CP070655.1:461451-464203 GCA_020354945.1 Candidatus Omnitrophota bacterium | reverse complement strand
CCTTTTTATCATTCGGCAACTTAACGAAAGCCCCAAAGTTTGTAATCTTATAAACCTCTGCTTTTATTACATCCCCGATCTTAAACTGGGGTTGAGTCTTACTCATTAGGTTCTTTATCGTCTACTATTCCCCGCTTTCCGCTTCCGTGGGAAGGAGCTTATAAATCACTTCGCCTTTTTTGCTCATCCCCATCTTCTCCCGGGCGACCTTTTCAAGGTAGAGTGGGTCTTCTGTCAATTTTTTAGCTTCTTTGGTCAATCGTATGTTTTCTATTTTAAGTTTTTCTATTTTCTTTGTCAAGTCTTGATTTGCACTCTTAAGTTTCTGTAGTTTCGAATAGCCAGGAACAAAAATAGCCAGAAGCAAAAATAATATAACAACAGCTATAATTATTTTTATTTTAGACATGAAATTGGGCAAATCTTGCTTTTTTTCCCAAAAACTCTTCTATCCTAAGGAGCTCATTATATTTGGCAATGCGGTCGGTTCTACACACAGAACCGGTCTTAATCTGGCCCACCCCCGTAGCAACTGCTAAATGGGATATGGTAGTATCTTCAGTCTCTCCTGAGCGATGAGATATAACAGCAGTATAACCGGCATCTTTTGCCATATTAACAGCGTCTAAAGTTTCGGATAGGGTGCCTATTTGATTAACTTTAATAAGTATAGAATTGGCTACTTTTCTCTCTATGCCAATTTTTAATCTTTTAGTATTAGTAACAAAAAGGTCATCTCCGACAAGCTGTATTTTATCGCCCAATTCTTTAGTGAGCTTTGACCAACCTTCCCAATCATCTTCTGAAAGGCCGTCTTCTATAGAAACTATAGGATATTCTTTGACCCATCTTGAGTAAAAATCTATCATATCGTTTGAGGAATTTTCTTTTTTTTCCTCAGCTAAAAGTATGTATACGCCTTCTTTGTAAAAAGAGCTTGATGCTGGATCAAGGGCTATGGCTATATCTATGCCGGGTTTATAGCCGGCTTTTTCTATTGCCTCAAGGATTGTCTGCACTGCTTCACTGTTTGATTTTAGATTAGGGGCAAAGCCGCCTTCATCGCCGACGGAAGTTTGAAGTTTCTTATTCTTTAAAATGCCTTTTAATGCCTGAAAGGTCTCTGAGCCCATTCTCAAAGCATTGCTAAAAGAGCTTGCCCCAATCGGCATAATCATAAATTCCTGAAGGTCTATATTGTTATCCGCGTGGGCGCCGCCGTTTATTACATTCATCATCGGAACGGGCAATATATTTGCATCTTTTGCGCCCATATATTCGAAAAGTTGTAAATTCTTAGCAGCTGCTGCTGCCTTTGCAACCGCTAAAGAAATGCCCAATATGGCATTCGCTCCTAATTTGGACTTGTTCTCCGTGCCATCCAGATTTATAAGTAAATCATCTATTTGGCGCTGGCTAAAAGGCTCTTTGCCTATCAGTTCATCTTTGATAACATTGTTTACGTTAGAGACGGCTTTAGTAACCCCTTTTCCTTTATAACGAGACCTATCTCCGTCGCGAAGCTCTATTGCCTCATGTTCTCCGGTAGAGGCGCCGCTGGGCACAGCGGCCCGGCCCACGACACCATTGTTGAGGATAGCATCAACCTCAACTGTTGGGTTGCCCCTGGAATCAAGGATTTCTCTCGCCTTTATATCTTTTATTTTTGGTTTATTCATTATGACGGGATTATACTTTAATATATAATCTATGTCAACTTCTTTCCTGCACGTATAAGTTCTTTTAGCCTTTCCTCTGTCCTGGCTTCAAAATAACAGCGGACGACGGGTTCTGTGCCCGAGGGCCTGAATAATACCCATGAGCCGTCACCAAATAAAAGTTTGCAGCCATCTTTTTTATTTATTTTAGACACCGGCTTTTCTGCAAAAACCTTAGGTGGATTATTCTTCAATCTATTCGTCAATCTATTTTTTCGCTCTTGCTCCATGCGAAGGTCTAATCTTCGGAAATGAAAATATCCAAATTCTTTATATAGAGACTCTAACAATTTCCTTATGGGTTTTTTATTCATTGCTACCATTTCAGCTGCCAAAAGGCAGGCCAATATTCCATCTTTCTCGGGCAGATGGCCCGAGATAGAAAGCCCGCCGGATTCTTCACCTGCGATGATGCAATTATCTTTAGTTAAATACGGTGTAAAATATTTAAAGCCCACCGGCGTCTCATAAACTTTTATTCCGAATTTTCCACAAATCTTATCAATCATGTGCGTAGTTGCAACTGTTCTGGCAGCAACCGAATTTTTCTTTATGGGCCTTGTTTTAATTAAATGATAAAGGAGTAGAGATATAATCTGGTTAGCAGATATAATTGTCCCGTCTGAATCGACTATTCCAAAACGGTCGGCATCTCCGTCGCAGGCTAATCCTAAATCCAATCTTTTCTTTCTTACGCATTCTGTAAGTTCTTCTATGCTTTCTTTTGCCGGTTCGGGTCTTTTGCCTCCAAAATAAGGATCCGGCCAATTATGCAGCGGTTCTACTTTGCAATTCGCTTCTTTTAGTAAGAAATCGAGATAATCCCTTGATGTGCCATAAAGACAATCTACTGCTATTTTCAACTTTGCTTTTTTTATAGCATCAAATTTAATCTTTCTTTTTATCTGGGAAAAATATGCAGGTTTGGGGTTAAAGTTTTTTATATATTTTTTGAATTTTGAATTGTAATTTGATTTTTATCTGTTGATTTTTCCGGTAATTGTGTTTTTAGAATTATTCTTTGTTATCTTCGT
>CP070655.1:453949-461351 GCA_020354945.1 Candidatus Omnitrophota bacterium | reverse complement strand
TCATGCTGGGAATCAGCCGAAAGTTTCCTGAAAGACCGTGAAATATACCAGCAGGGAGGCGTCTTTTCTTCCGTAACAATTGATGGGATAGTAAAAAAACTTAAGAGTTACAACGATAAGGACTTAAGCCAGAAGTTATATGGCAAGGAAGACGAGATTAAAAAATTAATCGGAAAATATATCCATTGCTCTTAACTAGTGCCTCGCAAACTAATAAAAGTTGCGTTGATTACAGAAATTTTACAAAGATTACAGAGATTCTCATTGCTATTTAATCTCTGTAATCTACATTTTAATCACCATAAACATAACATTCTTTATTTAATAGAGCGCTAGGGACAGCGAGTAGTTAAAAAGTCCACCACTTCTTTCCCAGCGCGCATAGAGGCACCAGGGGCGCCAAGTTTTGATTTTATTTCAAGAAGCTGCTTTTTTGTTTTTTGCCAGTAATTTCCGTCTTTAAGAAGCCTTAATAGATATTCTGCTATGAATTTTGGTTTAGCCCCATATTGAATAAACTCCGGCACAATCTTTTCACCCGCCACAACATTTACCAGCCCTATATAAGGAATTCTAATAATAATAACCGTCTTTGCAACTAAATAGGTAAACAGCCCAACCTTGTATATAATAGCCATCGGAACGCCTAACAGCGCAGTTTCTAATGTCGCTGTTCCAGAAGCTACCATTGCTACTTTACAAAGGCTTATTGCATTATAAGTGTCTTCTTCGATAATGGTAATATTAGATTTTACCTCTTTCAGGATATCTTTAACAAGTTTTATTTCGAGTGTTTTTGCAACAGGAAGCAAAAACTGCACATTATCAGTTCCCATCGTCTCCTGTATTAATTTGGCCGTTTTTATCATTATGGGCAAGATTCTAATTACTTCATCTTTCCGAGAACCTGGCAACATCCCTATGGTGACTTTTTTTGGCTTTAGCCGGAATTGAGATATGAGTTCGTTTCTATCTTTGGTCTGTTTTACGGTGCCTAATAGAGGATGGCCCACAAAGGTTACATCTATACCCTCTTTCTGATATAGACTCTCTTCAAATTTAAAAAAGACCAGCATCTTGTCCACTAAATGCTTCATCTTTTTTATACGCCCCGAACCCCAGGCCCAAATTTGTGGGCTTATGTAATATACCACAGGTATGCCTTGACTTTTTAGGTCTTTAGCAATTTTTAGATTAAATCCAGGGTAATCTATAAGTATAGCGCAGTCAGGCTTGTCTTGTTTTATTCGGTAGCATAAATCATTATATATTCTTCTCAGTTTATTATAATATTTAATCAGGTCTACCGGTCCTATTACTGCTAAGTCTATTATATTATAAATTACATTAACGCCGGCATTTTGCATGTCCTCGCCGCCAATTCCGAAAAAATTTATGTCGTCTCTTATGCTATTTATCGCTTTTACTAATGAGGCAGCATGATAGTCGCTGGATGCTTCCCCTGCTATGATTAGGATTTTTTTAGGCATGGGTTTTAGAATGTATCTTTTTGGTAATATCCAAAGCTATCTTCAGGGCATCTCTGCCTTCTACTCCGGAAACAAGAGGTTTTTTACCAGACTTGATACATTCTATGAAAGAGGACAGCTCTTTTTTTAAAGGTTGTTGTTTTTTGATGTTTATTTTTCTGGGGATGATGAGTCTTCCGATTTTTCTATAAAGAATAGCCTCTTGCTTGATGTAATCTATAGAGATATAGGCGCCGGGCTGAAAAATTCTTATTTTCCTTAAGTTTTTGGCACTTACCCGGCTTGCGGTAATATTACAAATTGCGCCGTTTCTAAACTTAATCCTGGCATTTGCTATATCTTCATGTTTTGTTAAAATATTTACACCTACTGCATCAATATTTTGTATCTTATCTTTTATAAGGCCTAATATAATGTCAATATCATGAATCATAAGGTCTAAAACCACTCCTACATCGGCAACCCTAGAGGAAAACGGCCCCAACCGGTGACATTCTATGAATCTTATGTCGCCCTTTAATTTTTGAAAAACCTCCACGGCTGAATTAAATCTTTCGATATGTCCTACACAAAGGGTAAGGTTGTTTTTAGATGCCAGAGACAACAATGAATTGGCCTCTTTTACAACGGTAGTAATGGGTTTTTCTATAAGAAGATGGGTTTTTGCCATTAGGAAATCTTTTGCTATTTTGTAATGTAAGAAGGTAGGGACGGCAATGCTTACAACATCTTGTTTTCCTAATAGGTCCCTATAATTAGTATAGTAGGCAGTGTTACATTGGCGGGCGACTGTTTTAGCAACTTTTGCTTTGATATCACAGACGCCGGTTAATTCAACTTCTTTCATTTGAGAATAGATTTTAGCATGCAGAGAGCCTAATTTTCCAACGCCAATAACTGCAACCTTTAATTTTTTCATAAGCACTCCTTTAAAAACACATTATATCACCACTCTTCATAACGGTCAAGATATATACTTTTCACTCGACAAAAGGAGTTGGTATGTGATAAAATGATGCGCTCAAAAAGGATTGGGACACCCCGCTGCAGGGTGTCCCCACAAAAAGATGAGGGACTATATAAGGCTTATAAAATATGTAAAACCACATATGTGGGTGCTGATATCAGCTTCTATTTTTATGGTTTTTTCCCAGTTGTTCCAACCTGTATCTTTAGTTGCGCTTATTCCTTTCATAAACAGGGTATTGATGGGAGAAAGGCTAACCCTGCCCAATGTTAATTTACCTGCAAGTTTTTATCAATTGGCGGATAAGATAAATTCAATACCACAGTTGAAACTTTTAAGCTTCTTTACCGCCTTTTATTTAGCAATGTTCCTTTTAAGGGCATTCTCTGTCTATTTTCAGCAATATCTTATGAGAGAGACGTCACAGCGCATTGTTAAGGACATAAGGGACAGCGTATATGAAAAATTCTTAAGTCTTTCTATGAAATTTTATAGCAGCTCTAAAACAGGCACACTTGTTTCTCGCATAACATTTGATAGCACGGTTATACAAGATGCGGTCTCGGAAGGGCTTACCGACCTTATATCCCAGAGCACCCTTTTTATCTTTTCTTTAGCAACTCTTATAGGTATAGCCTGGATGTATAGAATACCTATGGTGCTGGTATTGGTATCGGTTTTTTTGCCGCCGCTGATTATCGGTCCCGTTATCCGAATAGGAAAAAGATTAAAACAGATTAGCAAAATGACCCAGGAGGCGATGGCAGAGATAAATAATACGCTATATGAGACAATATCGGGCATAAGGATTGTTAAGGCATTTTCAATGGAGCCCCACGAACACGACAGATTCAAAAATAAAAGTTACTCGTACAAGAAAACTATAATGAAATCCAATAAAAGGATTCTGGCAATAAGCCCCATTACAGAATTTGTTGGGGCTATTTGCGGATTGACTGTTATCTGGTTTGGGGGGAAGGAAGTCATTGCCAATAGAGTTGAATTGGGAGTGTTAATTCCTTTTCTTTTATGCCTGATGTCGTTAGTAAGGCCTTTAAACAGATTAAGCAGGGTCCATAGCGTCAATCAAAAGGCCTTAGCCGCAGCATCTAGAATCTTTGAGATTTTAGATACCGAGCAAGACATAAAAGAAAGGCCTGCTGCTATAGATTTACCGAATACACAAAAAGGGATAGAATTTGAAAATGTGAATTTTTCCTATAACGGAGAACCAGTTTTAAAAAATATAAATTTTAAAGTCGAAACAGGACAAATAATAGCTTTAGTGGGCCCAAGCGGCGGAGGTAAAACTACGCTGGTAAACCTAATTCCCAGATTTTATGACCCACAGGGTGGAGTGGTGAGTATAGATGGATATGACCTTAAAAATGTAACCTTGAAATCGTTGAGAGCCCAGATAGGCATAGTTACTCAGGATACCATATTATTTAATGATACCGTTTATAATAACATCTCATATGGCAATAAAGACATAGAGAAGGATAAAGTTATAGCTGCTGCAAAAGCCGCCAATGCCCATGATTTTATTATGAAGATGCCAAAGGAATATCAGACAGTTATAGGAGAGCGGGGATTTAAGATCTCAGGAGGCGAGAAACAAAGATTGGCAATTGCTCGAGCTATACTTAAAAATCCCCCCATCCTTGTTTTCGATGAGGCCACATCTCAGCTTGATTCGCAATCTGAAATTTTAGTTCAGGATGCAATCGATAAATTAATGGCTGGCAGAACAGTATTTGTTATAGCCCACAGGCTTTCAACTATAAAGCATGCTGACAAGATAATAGTAATAGATAAGGGCGAAGTTGTAGATGCAGGAACCCACCAAGAGCTGATAAAGCAGGAAGGCCTTTATAAAATTTTGTATAATATGCAATTCCGGGGATTATAAGACGCTCAGGGCATATCAATTTTTGCAGGGACGCAAAAAATCCCCAGCGAGGATTTTTTGCTTAGACCTCGGTCTCGCTCTTTTTGCCTTCGGCAAAAAACCGTACTCGCTAATGCCTTTCGCATACCCTGCTCAAATTGGCATGACCCTTCGCTTTGAGGTGTTTTTCGCTTGAAAATAACATCTTTTATGGTATAATCTTTTGTTAAAATTGGAGGTGAATAAATTTGACGACGGAGCTTATAAAGCAATTGCTTGAAGCCGGGGTTCATTTTGGCCATCAAACAAAAAGATGGAACCCAAAAATGGCCTCATTTATCTTTGGGCACAAAAACAACATTTATATAATAGATCTGGAAAAGACAGCAGATTGCATCCAGGCCTCATGTAAATTTTTAGCCGACGCCGCTTCTAAAGGAGAATATGTGCTTTTTATAGGCACTAAGAGACAGGCCAAAGATGTAATAGCTGATGAGGCTAAACGATGTCAGATGTTTTATGTAAACGAAAGGTGGCTGGGAGGCACACTTACTAATTTTTCCACAATAGCCAAAAGAATTAATAGAATGAAAAAATTAAAACAACAGCAACAAGACGGTTCTTTTGGTGTGCTTCTTAAAAAAGAAGTTATTGGGCTAACCAAAGAATTGACAAAATTGGAAAAGAACCTATCGGGAATAGAGAATATGAATAAGTTGCCCAGGGCAGTTTTTATTGTTGACCCGAAGAGAGAAAGTACAGCGGTAAGAGAGGCTGATAAGTTAGACATCCCTATAGTCGCCCTGGTTGATACTGACAGTGACCCGGATAGGATAGATTACCCTATTCCCGGAAACGATGATGCGATAAGGTCTATAAAACTTATTACTTCCATCATTGCTGACAGTTTGCTTAAAGGCAGGAAAAAATTTGTAGAAGGTAAAAAGCTGGAAAGATTAGAAGAGGCAGAAAAAGAAGACGAGGTTACCAAACCTAAGAAGTAACATGAGCAACGACACAGATAAGATTAAACAGCTTAGAGAAAAAACTTTTGCCGGAATAATAGACTGCAAAAGAGCGTTGGATGAGGCTGGCGGGGACATAAAGAAAGCGATAGAGATTCTGCGCAAAAAGGGTATAGCTTTAGCCGGCAGGAAAGCTACCAGAGTCACCAAAGAAGGAATTATCGCTTCTTATATACATTCCAACGACAAAATAGGAGTATTAATAGAAGTTAACTGTGAGACCGACTTTGTTGCCAAGAATGATCTATTTAAAAATTTTGTCAAGGACCTTACTATGCAAGTTGCCGCATCTAATCCCATATACATAGATAAAAAAGACATCCCAAAAGAAGTTGTAGACAAAGAGATAGATATAATTAAAGAGCAGCACAAGAATAAACCGGCAAAAGTTATGGATAAAATTATAGAAGGAAATTTAGATAAATTTTACTCAGAAGTTTGCTTTTTGCATCAGCCATTTATTAAAGACCCTTCGCTCACAATCAAAGATTTACTTACCCAAATTATTGCAAAGACAGGTGAGAATATAGCGGTGCGCCGTTTTACCAGATATCAGCTGGGAGAAGAGACTTGAAACAAAGCAAGCCTGCTTATAAACGAACGGTTCTTAAATTAAGCGGTGAGGCAATTCAGGGAAAAGGTGGTTATGGTATCGATCTCGGCGTGACCAATTCTATAGCCCAACAGATAAAAGAGATTCATAAACTAAAAGTTCAAATAGCCGTAGTGATGGGGGGAGGAAATATTTTCAGGGGTGAAAAAGCAGCGGAAAAAGGCGTTGATCGCTCAACGGCAGATTATATGGGGATGTTAGCAACGGTGATAAATGGATTGGCCCTGCAGGATGCATTAGAAAGAAAAGGAGTATTAACCAGGATTCAAACTGCTATAGAAATGAGGCAATTGGCAGAGCCCTACATTAGGCGCAGAGCCATAAGGCATCTCGAAAAAGACAGGGTGGTTATTTTTGTTTGCGGCACAGGAAACCCCTATTTTACAACCGATACAACTGCTGTCCTTAGAGCAGTAGAGATAGCGGCAGATGTAATATTAAAAGCAACCAAAGTGAACGGTGTTTACTCATCAGACCCTTTAAAGAACAAGAGAGCAAGGATGTATAAACATCTTACTTATATAGATGTACTTAAAAAAGGTCTTAAGGTTATGGACGCTACAGCCATAAGCCTTTGCATGGAAAACGACCTTCCTGTTGTAGTATTTAATCTTTTCAAAAAAGGAAACATAAAAAAGGTAATATTAGGAGAAAGAATAGGCACCGTTATTCATTAAACTCCCTCCGATGCTCCTCTCTGCCTGCCTACCGGCAGGCAGGTCGCATTGTTCGGGACAAAATTTACTCCGTAGATTTTGGAGGCATTGACATCAATGAGACCCGTAAACGATGTTGTTAAACAAGCAAATCAAAAAATGGAAAAGGCCCTGTTTGCAACAAAGCGCGAATTTAACAGCATAAGAACAGGGAGGGCTTCCCCCTCATTAGTAGAAGGCATTCATGTCGATTATTATGGCACGCCTACACCATTGAAACAACTGGCCACCATTTCTGTTCCCGATATTAAGCTTATAGTTATACAGCCATGGGATCCATCATGCATTAAGGATGTTGAGAGAGCAATTCAACAGAGCCCCCTCGATATTATGCCTACCGACGACGGTAAAGTCATTCGCATTAATATACCGCCGCTTTCGGAAGAAAGAAGACAGGAGCTTATAAAGGTAACCGGGAAAATGGCAGAGGATGGCAGGGTTTCAATTAGGACCATAAGAAGAGATGCCATTGAGCAGGTAAGGGAACTTGAGAAAAATGGTAAAGCCACAGAAGATGAAAAATTTAATACACAGAAAGACATCCAGGAACTTACCGATAAATATATCGAGAAGATAGATGAAGCCCTCAAACAAAAAAAGGATGAGCTCCTTGAAGTGTAAGACAGTTTTTTAGTTTACAGTACTGACGACTGAAAACTGAAAACTGATTAACATTGCCCCGCTAACTCATCTGGTAGAG
>CP070655.1:439095-453849 GCA_020354945.1 Candidatus Omnitrophota bacterium | reverse complement strand
GATAATTTTTATGCCTCGTTTTTTCATCGACTGCATTAACCTTCTTGCGATTTTTTTGTCCTGTTTAGGATGAATCTGCGGTTCTATCTCTATAATAGTAACATCGCATCCAAACTGATTATAAATGCAGGCAAATTCGCACCCAATATAACCTGCTCCTACTATTATAAGAGAAGATGGAACCTCTTTAAGGTTTAATATATCTGCGCTGGAGATAATATTGCTATGGTCAAATTTTAACTTATCTGTTTCTACCGGAATAGAACCAGTTGCTATTATGATATATTTGGCTTTTATACTTTCACCGGAAACATTAACAGTATTCGGATCTTTTAACTTTGCTTCTCCTCTAATAATCTTGGCCTTTGACCTATTTAGCAATCTCTCTATGCTTCTGCGATGTTTATCAATTATAAACTCTCTTCTTTCTAACATTTTTGTAATATTTAACCTGTAAGATTCTGTATCAATGCCAAATTGGCCACTTTTCTTTATGCTAGAGAGCAAACTTGCAGTATTTACCATAAACTTAACAGGTATGCATCCTTTATTAAGGCAGATTCCGCCGAGTTGTTCCTTTTCTATGATGCAAACCTGCGCATCCAATTCTGCTGCGCGTTTAGCAGCAGTATATCCAGCCGGTCCAGCTCCTATTATTGCAAGGTCGTACATATATTGGTTATTGGGTTTAAAACTTAAACCCCTTATGTCTTTTAAAATGATTGACCAGGCCGCCGTCCTTTAAAATCTTTAGTATAAAATTTGGTAAAGGCCTGATTTGAATCTTCATATTTTTTGTTTTGTTATATACAAGCCCCCTTTTTATGTTGACGAGGAGATAATCGCCATCTGAAATGGCATCTGTATCACATTCTAAAAGCATAAGGCCTATATTGATGCTGTTTCTAAAGAAAATCCTGGCAAAAGATTTTGCTAAAACAGCACAAACTCCTGCGTATTTTATGGCTAAGGGGGCCTGTTCACGGGACGAACCGCATCCAAAATTCCTACCGGCAACTATAAAATCTCCTCTTTTTCCACGTTTTGCGCCTGGGGCGCATCTGCCTTTGGCAGAGGCGGATTCGCCTCCAGCGGAAATTTTTTTATAAAAATCAGATTTTAAATCTTCCATTAAGTGTTTTGCCAGTTCATGCGGGTCTTGAATCTTAAATTTATATCTTCCGGATATAATATAGTCTGTATTTACATCATCCCCAAATTTATGCGCTTTTCCTTTAAGTTCCATTTTTTTCTTAAAAAACACCTTTTTCTTTAAAATTTTTGCATGCTTGTCGGAGTGACTGTCAAAAATTGCGCGAACAACGGCAAGAAGCGAGCAATTTTTGCCACAGCGAGCAAAAAGTGCCCTTCGCCTCTGGCGAAGAATTCTTTTTGCGAGCGACAAGCGGAGGCAAGTATGTAAAAATTATGCATATCTCCTTGGATCGGTTATCTTTCCTGTTAACGCCGATGCAGCTACTGTTGCCGGTGAAGCTAAATAGATAAAAGCATCCGGGTTGCCCATTCTGCCTTTAAAATTTCTATTCGCTGTAGATATTACAACCTCGCCATCGGAAGGAACACCATCGTGAGTGCCTACGCAGGGCCCGCATCCCGGGGTAACTACATTGCCTCCGGCTTCAATGAATGTCCGGATAATCCCCTTTCTCATAGCCTCCAGATAAATCTGTCTTGATGCAGGCGCTATAATCAATCTCACATTATCAGCTATTGTTTTGTCCTTAAGTATTTTAGAAGCTATCACCAGGTCTTCCAAACTTCCATTAGTGCACGTTCCAATATAGGCTAAATTTACCGGTTTTCCGGAAACCGCTTTAACATTGGATACGTTATCGACTGTATGGGGTTTAGATATCTTTGGAATAAGTTTGCTGGCATCATATCTTTTTACGCTAACATAATCGGCATCTTTATCCGGATAGACTTTTCTTTTAATCTTTTTACCTCTTTTCTTAAGCCAGCTAATCACCTTTTTATCAGGATACATAATGCCGCATTTGGCTCCCATCTCAACAGCCATATTAGAAATAGTGAAGCGCGCATCAACAGTTAGAGCTGCCACTGTATTGCCTGTAAATTCAATTGAGTTATAGGTGCAGCCATCAGCACCTAAATCCCCTATAATATGCAAAATTATATCCTTTGAATAAACACCCTTTGGCAATTTGCCATCTATTATTATCTTGATAGTCTCTGGAACTTTAAACCAGTTTTTGCCGCTGGCTAATGTTATAGCTAAATCTGTAGAACCGAAACCCGTCGCCAATGCCCCTAATGCGCCGTAAGTACAGGTGTGAGAATCTGCCCCTACTACTAAATCGCCTGGAAGTACATTTCCGGATTCTAATATTACCTGGTGGCATACACCACAGCCTATATCATATAAGCGCAGCTTATTTCGAGCAGCAAATTTTCGCATTTTGGCATGCACTGCTGAAATTCCTATATTTGGCGAAGGGGCACTGTGGTCTATGACCATACAAAATCTTTTTCTTGCTGTTAACTCTTTTACTCCCAGTTTATGCAGAGCATCTATGATAAGAGCGCTGGTCCCATCCTGACCAAAACAAAAATCCACCTTGGATAAGGCATAATCGCCCGCCTTTAAGTCCCTGCGCGAATGTTCGCTTAATATCTTTTCCGCTACTGTCTTGCTCATTTCTAATGCAGGGTCAGGGTCTGGCCCCAAAACTGCCCCCCCAACAAAAAAGGAGGTTTGACCCTTTTACATCAGGACCCCACCTCCTTCAATACGACCCCTTACACGAAAGGGCTAATCTTTTTTTCTTTTGAATATTCCTTTTATTCGATTAAACCACTCTTTTTTCTTCTCTGGTTTAGGTTTTACTTTTTCTGCTTCTTGTGGTTCTTCCTTAGCTTTTGGAGGCTTCGCTTTAGGCTTAGCTTTTAACTTCTTAGGTGCCGGCTTCTCTTTTATTTCTTCAATTGGCTTTGGTTCCTCCCTGGGCGCCTCTACAACTTTCTTCGGGGCTTCTTTGGCTTTGGCCTTTACCTTCTTCTTCGGCTTTGGCTCCTCTTTTAGTTTTTCTACCAACTCAAGTATGGCCATTTGGGTGCCATCGCCATGGCGACTGTTTAACTGAATAATTCTAGTATATCCACCATTTCTGTCTTTGAATAAAGGAGCTATATCTTTTACTAAGCGTGACACTAAAGACCTATCCTGTAACATATCAAAAGCCGCTCTCCTTGCTTGTAGTGTCTCTTTCTTGCCCAGTGATATTAGCTTATCTAAAAGCCTGGACGCCTCCTTGGCTTTAGGTAATGTCGTCTTGATCCTCGAATATATAAGAGCGTTTCTCGCTAAGGACCGTATTAATTCCTTGCGAGCTGATTTATTTCTCCCGAAACGTTTATTTAATTTGCCGTGTCTCATTTTTTCTTTTTGATCTTCATTCCAAGTGAAAGGCCCATATTATTCAAAATGCCAACAATTTCATTTAATGACTTTTTGCCAAAGTTTCTATATTTCAGCATTTCACTTTCGGTCTTGCCTACTAAATCGCCTATAGTCTTTATCTTGGCCTTTTCTAAGCAATTACCGCTTCTTACTGAGAGTTCAAGTTCGGTAACCGGGATTTTAAGTTTTGCCTGAAGCTCTTCATCTTCCTCCGGCTCCTCAGTAATCTCTAAGTCTTCCGGAAGTTTGCCAAAATTGACAAAAATATCAAAATGTCTTTGCAGGACATTGGATGCATAGAGCAAAGCTTCTTTAGGGCTCACCGCTCCGTTAGTGCATATTTCTAATATAAGTTTATCATAATCTATAATCTGGCCTACCCTGGTATCTTCAACGTGGAAATTTACTTTAGAAACGGGGCTAAAAATAGAATCTATAGCAATGACTCCTATTGGGGCGTCTTCTTTTTTATTTTTTTCCGCCGGAACATATCCACGGCCTTTGCCTAAACCCATTTCTACATTAAATTTAATATTTTTTGTCAATGTAGCTATATGTAAATCCTTATTTATGATATCCACTGTTTCATCAGCAATTATATCTTTAGCTGTAACCCTGCCTTTTCGTTGAACTTTTATATATAATGGTTTTGGTTTTAGGGCATGGCTTCTTATCACAACTTTCTTAATATTAAGTATAATTTCAGGCACATCCTCAATCACTCCGTCTATAGCAGAAAATTCATGCTGAACCCCTTCGAATCTTACATTAGTTACTGCGCTACCTTCAACTGAAGATATAAGTGCCCTCCGTAAAGAATTTCCCAGAGTTATTCCATAACCTCTTTCAAGCGGTTCTGCTATAAATTTACCGTATGTATCTGTCAGGGTAGATTCATCGCATTCGAGAGTTTTGGGCATTTCAAATTCTTTCCACGCTATTCCCATCTCTTTTTACCTCCAATTTTTGCAAAGCAAAAATTGTCCCAAACAGTGCAACCTGCCTGCCGGCAGGCAGGCGAATAGGAGCGCTGGAGGGACTATTTATTAATAAATTTTGTCCCCAGCATTGCTAAGATACGAGCAAGTGCGAGCATCTTTTACTAGCGGGGGACCTCTATTTCGAATATAATTCTACAATAAGCTGAACCTGAATCGGAAAACCAACATCTTCTTTTTTAGGGGGCCTATCAATTTTAGCCGTTAAAAGTTTTTCATCTACATTTATCCAACCGGGTATGCCTCTTTCTTTCAAGTCTTGCATTCTTTCGGATACAATCTTAAATTGGTCCTTCTCGGCATTTACCTTTATAGTATCTCCTTTGCTAACTAAGTAAGATGGCCGGTTTACCTTTTTTTCATTAACCATAATAAAACCGTGACCAACCATTTGCCTTGCCTGAGGCCTGGAAGGAGCAAAACAGCACCTAAAGACTGCATTGTCTAACCGCCGTTCTAAAAATTGCAGAAGGGCCTCACCGGTGACATCCCGTGACCTCTCTGCTTTTTTAAAATAATTTCTGAATTGTTTCTCTAGCACTCCGTATATTGTCTTGGCTTTCTGCTTTTCTCTAAGCTGTAAACCAAAATCGGAAAGCTTTCTTCTTTGTTGGCCATGTAAGCCGGGTTTATAACTGCGCCTATCTAAGGCACACTTCTCAGTTACGCAACGATTACCTTTAAGAAAAAGTTTTACGCCTTCCTTTCTGCACAACCTGCACGATGCTCCTATATATCTTGCCATTTTAACCTCGTATTCAAAGGTTACCTAAGGTAACCTCATGTAACATTGCCAAATTATACTCTCCTTCGCTTCGGGGCTCTACATCCATTATGTGGTATAGGGGTAATATCTTTAATAGTACTTATCTGTAATCCAGCCGCCTGCATTGCCCGTATCGCTGATTCTCTGCCTGCTCCCGGTCCCTTTACGCAAATGTCTACCTTTTTTAGTCCTAACCCTTTTGCTTTTTCAGCAGCTGCACTTGCAGCTCTTTGAGCAGCGAACGGTGTAGATTTTTTCGAACCTTTAAAACCGATGTTGCCGCTGGAACACCAACAAATTGTATTGCCATTTTTATCTGTTACAGTAATAATTGTATTGTTAAAGGTCGCTAAGATATATACTATACCATCATGGATTAAAACTTTTTGTTTCGACTTTTTCTTTTCAGGTTCTGGTTCTCGTTTTGCCTGCCGGTCTGCAGGCGGGGTTTTCTCTTCAGCTTTTACCATTTCTATAATTACCCTTCCTTTCTAATTTTCTGCTCTTTTTCTCTTTTTGCAACGCCAACTGTCTTTCTCGGGCCTTTCCTGGTGCGCGCATTTGTATTTGTTCGTTGCCCTCTTACCGGCAAACCCTTTCTATGGCGCAATCCTCTATAAGTTCCTATGTCTATCAGCCTCTTTACGTTCCCTGTTACCTCTCTTCTTAAATCGCCTTCTATCTTATAATTTTTTGTAATGAAAGTAGAAATTTTTGCTACATCTTCTCCGGTAAGGTCCTTAGCCCTCACATCGGGATTTATGCCAATAGCTTTTAATATTTTATTTGAAACAGTTCTGCCAATCCCGTGAATATAGGTAAGTGCAATTTCCACTCTTTTCCCTTTTGGTATATCAACACCGCAAACTCTCGGCATTTATCACTCCTTGTTGTGGAGGTATGGGGTCAGACCCTGGGAATGGCTATTTCTTTCCAAGGGCCTGACCCCTCCCAATCATCCCTGTCTCTGCTTATGCTTCGGATTCCTGCATATAACCATAACTACACCTTTGCGTTTTATAATCTTACATGAAGAACAAATTTTTTTAACTGATGCTTTAACCTTCATCTTCTTCTGCTTTACTTCTGAAACTTAATCCTTAATTCTTAATCCTTAATCCTAGAATTACTTTTCCCTATAAATAATCCGCCCCTTGGTAAGGTCATACGGTGAAAGTTCTAATTTTACTCTGTCCCCCGGTACTATTCTTATAAAATACATTCTCATCTTACCTGAAACATGCGCCAGGACCCTGTGTCCATTATCCAATTCTACTCTAAACATTGCGTTTGGCAATGCTTCTATAATCGTACCTTCTGCTTGAATTGCCTCTTCTTTCATTCTAAAAATCGTCAGCTATCAACAACTGAAAACTGAAAACTGCTTCATAACTCCGTCAATATCCTGGGCCCATCCTCTGTAATAGCAACAGTGTGCTCAAAATGCGCTGAAAGTTTTCTATCAGCCGTAACAGCTGTCCAGCCATCTTTAAGTATATCCACTTTATAAGTTCCTATATTAATCATCGGCTCTATTGCTAACACCATCCCGGGTTTTAGCGCAGGGCCCATATGTGGTTGTCCAAAATTCGGTATTTGTGGATCCTCATGCAAGTCTGAACCTATGCCATGGCCAACAAATTCTCTTACAACGGAAAAAGCATTTAATTCTGCTTCCTCTTGTACAGCACACGATATATCAGAAAGTCTGTTATTAACAGTTGCCATTGCAATACCTTTATAGAGGGCTCCTTTGGTCACATCCAGTAATCTTTTAGCCTCAGGAGAAATTTCTCCAACACCTACAGTTATTGCGGCGTCTCCATAAAACCCATCCAGTTCAACTCCGGTATCAATGCTTATTATGTCGGCTTCTTTTAATCTTCGTGTGCCTGGTATACCATGTACTATTTCTTCATTTATTGAAGTGCATATATTTTTAGGGAATCCCCTATAACCATTAAAGGCGCACCTGCCTTTTAGTTTACCGATCAGTTCAGCTGCTCTTTCGTCCAGTTGTCCGGTAGTCATTCCCGGCATTATCATGTCAGTTAGCATGGCTAATGTTTTCGCTACAATAATCCCCGCCTTATGCATCTTTTCTATTTCATCTTTTGATTTATAATGTATCATAAAAAAATGATTTTTGGATTTATTTTATATCAGTCCCTCTTCGTTAAAGAGCTCGTGAAGAATCTTGTATAACCTATCTACTTCTAAATCTCCTGAAACAGTATGCAAAAACCCCTTATTTTTATAATAATCTATTAATCCTGCTGTTTGCTGATTATACACTTTTATTCTTTTTAAAACAGTTTCTTTCTTATCGTCGTCGCGCTGGATAAGCCTCCCTCCGCATATATCGCATATCCCATCTTTTTTAGGCAGTATATTCTTTATATGGTAATTAGCGCCGCATTTTCCGCAAATCCGGCGACCTGTTAAGCGATCTATTATGACCTGTTCTGATGTCTGCATATAAACAACCATATCTAACGGAATTTTATTAATTGCTAAAAATTCATCGAGGGAAGTAGCTTGAGTTTTTGTCCTCGGGTAGCCATCGAGTATAAACCTGTTCTGAATACGTTTATCCTTTAGCTTCTCTATCACAATTTGATTTACTATCTCATCCGGCACTAATTGTCCTCGTTGCATATATCCGGTTAATCTTTGTCCAATTTCATCTGGCCTTTTAGCAGACTCTCTAAATATATCTCCTGTCGAAAGATGAACTAGGTTTAATTTTTGAGAAAGAACCTTCGCCTGCGTTCCCTTACCAGCCCCTGGAGGCCCTAACAATATTAATCGCATACTTAGCGTTTAATCCTCTTTTCAAATACGACATACGATATACGACATACGACATACGGATTCATCTCCTCGACCTCAATTTACCTTTCCTCAAAAATCCCTCATAATGTCTCATTAAAAGCTGGGATTCAATCTGTTTCATTGTATCTAACATAACCCCAACTGTAATTAGTAAGGCTGTTCCGCCGAAGAAACTGGCTATTAAAAAGGGTATGTTTAGCCATCTTGATATTATTCTTGGGAATATAGCTATCAAAGCCAAAAATATAGCTCCAGGCAATGTAACTCTTGTCAATATTCTATCAAAATAACTTGCCGTAGGCTTACCCGGCCTTACGCCAGGGATAAATCCTCCGTATTTTTTCATATTATCAGCCACGTCTACAGGATTAAATGTAATTGCGGTATAAAAATAACAGAAAAATACTATCAAACCAGAATACATTGTAAAATAAAGAATGTTTCCTTTCATCAGCGCATTAGCCATCTTCTGGAATGTGGGATTAGGAAAAAAACCAGCAATTGTTGCCGGAAAAAGTAATAAAGATTGCGCGAATATAATCGGTATAACCCCGGCATGATTTACCCTGAAAGGAATATATGTGCTTTGGCCGCCGTAAACCTTTCTGCCAATTATTCTCTTGGCATATTGCACCGGTATTCTGCGCTGTCCCTGGGTAATTACAACTACTGCGACAATAACCCCAACCATAATAATTACCATTGCTATCAAGGTAAGCACATCTATCTGCCTTCTGGCTGGCGCAAAAGGCGATACCAACAAAAATAGTTGATTTGTCGCTGTAGGCAATCGTGATATTATACTAGCCGTGATAATAAGCGACATACCATTACCAATACCATATTCGGTTATTTGTTCGCCTAACCACATTATAAATGCAGTGCCGCTGGCTAAAGTTAAAACTGTTAATAATCTAAAGCCCCAGCCCGGAAATTGAACTATCTGGACACCTTGAAAATGGGCCGGGTTTTCCAACCATAGACTAATAAAAGTAGATTGTATTACAGCCAGAATTACCGTGCCATATCGGGTATATTGAGTAATCTTTCTTCTGCCCTCTTCCCCGCCTTCTTTGGCTAATCGCTCAAGCTGCGGTATAACTGTAGTGAGCAGTTGCATAATGATGGAGCTGGATATATACGGCATAATACCTAAAGCAAATATGGTCATATTCCGCATAGCTCCCCCACTGAACAGATTCATAATGCCAAAGAGTGTGCCGCCGGTTGTCCTGGCTATATTATCAAAGAACTGCGCTAATGCTGCCCCGTCTATACCTGGAGTAGGGACAAAACAGCCTATTCTATAAACAGCTACCAACCCAAATGTAAGAAATATTTTCTTTCTTAGATCAGGTACTTTTAATATATTAGCTAAAGCTGCTAACATCTTTTTTTAGTACCGTTTACGGCACTTTCTTAATCCTTTCAATGCTTCCCCCTGTTTTTTCAATCGCAGCTTTTGCGGACATTGAAAAACTATCTGCGTTCACTGCCAACTTTTTTTTAAGCTTTCCTTTGCCTAAAATCTTTATGGGTTTTTTTATAGTTTTTATTAATCTTTTATTTTTTAATAAAGACGGGGTTATATAAGTCCCCTCTTTAAAAATATTTAATTTCTCTAAATTAATAATCGAATATTCTTTTTTTTCTCTTGGCCTAAATCCTCTTTTTGGGATCCTCCTCATTAATGGCATCTGGCCGCCCTCGAAGCCAAAGGTCCGCTTTGAACCTGACCTTGACTTTTGCCCTTTGTTGCCTCTGCCACCAGTTTTACCTCTGCCAGAACCCATCCCTCTGCCTTTTCTTCTCTTGGGTTTCCTGGCGCCTTTAGGGGATTTCATGTCCTGTATTTTCATTCAAGCTCTTCCTCTAAGAATGCACCGTTTCTGAAAGCATCCAGGTTAGGGACGCTTCAAAAACGGTGCTATTCTTCTAACAACTCATTCTTAAAACGCAACTTTTTTAGTCCGTCCATAGTTGCCTTTATAACATTTGATGGCGTCTGCGATTTTAGGCACTTGGTTAATATATCTTTTATGCCTGCTGCATCGCAAACCGGCCTTATAACGTTACCTGCGATGACGCCTGTACCTTCTGCCGCTGGTTTAAGAAGCACAACGGCTGCGCCATATCTGCCAATCACCTCATGGGGTATAGTGCTTCCTTTGACAGGGACATTTATCATATTCTTTTTAGCGTCATTGATACCCTTTTTAATCGCATTGGGAACCTCATTTGCTTTCCCGAAACCACAGCCAACATTGCCCTTTTTATCTCCTACTACTACCACTGCACCAAAATTTAATTTTCGGCCTCCCTTTGTAACCTTAGTGGTTCGTTTAATGGAAATTACCTTCTCAACAGTCTCTTCCTCAGGATGTATTTCCTGGTAAGTCTTTTTTAATTCTCGAGGAATAGCCTCTTTTAGCTCTTTGGCTGATTTTTTGTCTGCCTCGTCTTTTTTAAATTCTTTTTGGTCTTTCTTCTCTGCCAAGTTAGCCTCCAAACACTTCGTATGGGTCAGACACTATGATGCGCATTAGCAATTCCCAGTGTCTGAACCTTCTACTAAAACCGCAAACCGTTTTTACGGCAAGCTTCTGCAAACTCTTTTACTCTTCCGTGATAAAGATAGCCACTTTTATCAAATTTGACCTGTTTCATATTTGCCTTCTGAGCTTCTTTAGCTAAAAGCTCGCCCAATGCCCTAGAAGCGGTAATATTACCATTGCGTTTTCTGCCAGAGGCAGATCCGCCTTTGGCGGAAAAATTATCTCTCAATCTTTTATCCAGCGTAGAGACAGACAACAATGTCTTGCCTTCGACATCATCTATTAATTGAGCAGTCATATTATTAAGGCTCCTATATATACAAAGGCGAGGTTTCTCTTTTGTGCCAAGCAATTTCTTCTTTCCCCTTAAATATCTTCTTCGTCTTGCGTCTTTTATCTTCATCTTCTCTCTAATTTTTAATTTTAAATTTTGAATTTTTATCTTTTATGCTACCGTCTTTCCTGCTTTCTTCCTCACATATTCACCGACATATCTTATGCCTTTACCCTTATATGGCTCAGGTTTGTAAAAATCCCTTATCTCCGCAGCCGTTTCTCCGACAGCCTGCTTATCAATGCCCTTAACTACAATTTGGGTAGGTTTTGGAGTCTCTATGGCAATGCCATCCGGTATCCTGTATTCTATCGTGTGAGAAAATCCAAGGTTTAATGTGAGTTTTTTGCCGGAAACCTGGGCTTTGAAACCTACCCCTATAATCTCTAACTGCTTAGAAAAACCTTCCATCACTCCTTTTATCATATTTGCAATCAGCGCTCTAGCTAGTCCATGTAATGCCCGGTGCTGTTTATCGTCGGAAGACCTAATTACAGCAATTGTATTATCTTTAATGTCGACATCTATCCCCTGCATCAAGGAATAATCCAATTTGCCTTTTGGGCCTTCAACGTAAACTACATTGTCTCGTTTTCTAACTTTCGCCCCTTCAGGTATATTAATAGGTCTTTTTCCTATTCTGGACATTTTCTCTACTTAATCCTTAATCCTCTTTCACCATATATGGCAAAGAACCTCCCCTCCAATCTTAATATCTCTACATTCTTTGTCTGTTCTAATGCCCTTTGATGTCGATACAATGGCGATGCCTATCCCACCCAATACAGATTTGACCTGGTCTGATTTTTCATAAATCCTTAAGCTTGGCGAAGAGATCCTTTTAAGATTACTTATCGCAGGGGTTCTCTGTTTATCTTTACCATATTTTAGGTAAATTCTTAATATTCCCTGTTTGTTATCTTCTATTTTTTTGAAATTTCTGATATAACCTTCCCTTTTTAATATTTGGGACATCTGTTCTTTAATATTTGACGAAGGACAATCTACATTTGCCTTTCTGGCTTTCAATGCATTTCTTATTAATGTTAAGAAATTGGCTATCGGATCTGTCGTACTCATATTAACTCCTATATCGGTCCCCAGTTTTCAGTCATCAGTTATCAGTTTTTAATTTTATTATCTGAATACTGAAGACCGATAACCGACAACTGACTTACCAACTTGCCTTTGTAACGCCTGGTATTTCACCTCTGGATGCTAATTCCCTAAAACAAATTCTACACAATTTAAATTTCCTAATGTACCCTCTAGGCCTGCCGCACCTTTGGCAACGATTGTAAGCTCTCACCTTAAATTTAGGTTTCTTTCTTTGTTTTTCTATTAATGCTTTTTTTGCCATATATCTTTCAGTATTCAGTTGTCAGTTTTCGGTATTAAACTGATAACTGATGACTACCCCTTAACTACCTCTCTCTCAATGGCATGCCAAGATGTTTAAGAAGTTGGTAAGCTACGTCTTTGGTAGTCTTTGTTAAGTTTACAGTAATATCCATGCCCTGGGTTTTATAAACTTTATCCGGCTCAATCTCAGGAAATATTAGTTGTTCAGAAAGGCCAAATGTATAATTGCCATGCCCGTCAAAACTATTAGCAGGCAATCCTTTAAAATCTCTAATTCTTGGTAATGCCACGTTGATAAGCCTGTCTAAAAATTCATACATTCTGGCTCTTCTCAAAGTAACCATACAGCCAACGTGTGAGCCCTTTCTAATCTTAAAATTAGAAATTGCTCTTTTGGCTTTAGTAACAACAGGCCTTTGCCCTGTAATCATTGTCAGGTCTTTCTGGGCCTCTTCAACTAATTTTGGATCGTGAGCTCCTGCCCCTATACCCATATTTACCACAATCTTTTTTATGCGAGGCACCTGAAAGCGATTCTTATAGCCGAATTTCTGCATTAAAGAAGGTACTGCCTCTTTTCTATATCTTTCTAATAACCGTGGAATCATTTTTCAGTTCTCAGCCATCAGTTATCAGTCGTCAGCCTTAACTGATAACTTAAAGACTCCTCACAATATCTCTTCACATTTTTTACAATAACGTGATTTTTTATCATCGCTTAAAACAGTAATCCCAATTCTTGTTGGTTTGTTGCACCTCGGGCAAATAACCTTTAAGTTAGAAACATCAATGGTGGCCTCTTTTTTGACTATACCACCTTGTTGATCTTGTTGAGTTTTGCGAGTATGACGCTTGATAAAATTTATCCCTTCTACGATTACCTTGTTTTCTTTAGGAAAAACCCGTAAGACCTTGCCGGTTTTGCCCTTGTCTTTACCCCCAACAACCCTTACTTGATCATTTCTTTTTATTTTCATTCCAATGCCTTCTCATGTTGGTTTTGGTATTGTAAGCGAGGCATTAGAAATTTTTTGGCAAATGTCTTTTTAGGACTTATGGCGAGCTGCGGCAGGCTATTACCTATTGCGGCAAGCTCTCTCCTATCGCGGCAAGTTGCGAGCCATAAGTTCAAAAAGACGGTAAAAAATTTTAGCCGAGCGAACAATGCCAAAACTATATAACCTCCGGCGCAAGCGATACTATCTTTGCAAAACGTTTCTCTCTTAGTTCTCGTGCAACAGGACCAAATATTCTACTGCCACGCGGATTACCCGCTTCATCTATAAGGACACAGGCGTTCCCATCAAATTTTAATGTCGAACCATCCCTTCTCCTTATGGCATTGCGGGTTCGAACTATTACCGCTTTAACCTTCTCACCCTTCTTTATTAAAGAATCAGGAGTTGCTTCTCTTACGCTACCGCTTACAACGTCTCCAATATCTGCATATTTTTTTTCAGAACGATGTATAACGCCGATACAACGCACAATCCGCGCCCCGGTATTATCCGCAACCTCTAACATACTTCTAAGATGTATCATTTTTAAGTCTTCAGTTTTCAGTTTTCAGCCATCGGCTTTAGACTGATAACTGACAACTAACAACTGATTACTGTTTAATTACCTCTATTATGCGATAGCGTTTCCCTTTCGATAAAGGCCTGGTTGGAAGCATTTTAACCTTATCTCCAATCTTGGCAACATTTTTAGGGTCGTGGGCCTTAACCTTACGTCTATGCTTTATAATCTTCTTATACAGTTTATGAGTAGCGAAATTCTCCAACCTTACAACTGCTGTTTTATTCATCTTATCACTTACTACTATGCCGACCTGAGATTTAAGCTTTTTTCTTTTTGTCTGTTTTTGCATAACTTGCCTCTTTTAAAACAGTTAAAATTCTGGCTATATCTTTCCTTGTTCGAGAAATTCTAGATGGCTTCTCCAGCTTGCCCATTTTGGCATAAGAGCGCAAATTCATCAGTTCTTTCTTTAAGGAGAGCTGTTTAGATACAAGTTCTTCCCTGGTCATATCTCTTAATTCTGACGGCCTCATACGTGTTTTCTCCCAATGAGCTTTGTCTTGAAAGGTATTTTGCTTGCAGCAAGCCTAAGAGCGTCTTTAGCTACCTCTCCGGGCACTCCTTCAACTTCAAAAAGAACTCTGCCCCTTCTTATTACAGCTACCCAAAACTCAGGCATCCCTTTGCCTTTGCCCATTCTTGTTTCTGCCGGTTTTTTGCTAACCGATTTATCCGGAAAAATTCTTATCCAGACTTTCCCTCCTCCTCTTAAATGATGGGTAAGCACTACTCTGGCTGCTTCAATCTGGGTATTCTTAAGCCAGGCATTCTCTAAAGCCTGTAGTCCATATTCTCCAAAGTTGACATCACAACCATCAACAGCCAACCCTATACTTATTCCTCTTTGAGAATTGCGAAATTTTACACTTATAGGAATCAAT
>CP070655.1:435856-438995 GCA_020354945.1 Candidatus Omnitrophota bacterium | reverse complement strand
GTATTTATCATATGGTATATTAGAGATTACAGGATATGCCAATCTGGATAAGGATCTTTTATCCGAGATTTATAAATACAATTTGGAAAATATAGCAGTTTTTCTAAAAAGTCATAATACTCACGGCCTATTTATATCCCAGCCATTTTTACCAGAAAAAATAATGCGCTTAAAAGGGACAATAAAATCCGAGAATTTAGAAGGGCTAAGCAATTTTAACATTGAGGCAGAAAAGCATTTTGCAAAGCAGAATCCGTTGCGCAAAAAAATTATGAAAGCCGTTGCCGATAAGTATGGATTATTATTTTTTGATGCCCAGAAGATATTCGATGAATATGATAGTAGAAAAGTATATTTGGACAATTGCCATAACAGCAATTATGGTTTGAATATCATCGCCCAGCAAATATACGAATATTTAAAGAAAAACAATTACTAAAGGTGTTATGCATTGGGAAATATCTTTGTTAGTAAATTCAATTTGTTGGCGTAACTCATCTATATAATTACCATTTTTCCCTTGTAATATTAGTGCTGCATGTTATAATACTTCCTTCAAAACCATTTTCTTTAAATTAAACCAATAATAAAATATTAGAAAGGAGATTTTAAAGATGTCAGTGAAGGTTGGAATTAATGGATTTGGGAGGATTGGCAGGCTTGTATTCAGAGCAGCGTTGGAACATGGAGTAAAAGGTATAGATTTTGTAGCGGTAAACGATATTACCGATGCAAAGACTTTAGCGCATCTGCTAAAGTATGATTCTAACTTTGGCATATTGCAAAATAAGGTCGAAGCCAAAGAAGATGCTGTAGTAGTAGACGGTAAAGAGATAAAGGTTTTATCGGAAAAAGACCCTTCCAGACTTCCATGGGGTGATTTAGGTGCTGAAATAGTTGTTGAATCAACAGGTATATTCAGGGACCCTGAGAAAGCAGGCATGCACATTAGCGCAGGTGCAAAAAAGGTGATAATTTCAGCGCCGGCCAAGGGCGAGGTTAAAACGATAGTCTTAGGTGTGAATGAGGAAGCTTATGATACAGCAAAGGATGATATAATATCCAATGCCTCATGCACCACCAATTGCATTGCGCCGGTTGTAAAGGTGATAAGGGATAATTTCGGCGTTAAAAAGGGGCTTATGACAACAATCCATTCATATACTACTGACCAGAGGATATTAGACCTGCCTCATAAGGATTTGCGCCGTGGACGCGCAGCTGCTGTTTCAATGATACCTACCACAACCGGAGCTGCTAAAGCCGTAGGACTGGTTATCCCTGAGTTAAAAGGCAAGATGGACGGCCTTGCAATAAGGGTTCCTACCCCGACAGTGTCAATAGTGGATGTGGTTATGCAAACAGATAAAGAGACAACAAAAGAATCTGTAAATAAAGCTTTTGAAGATGTTGCAGCAGGCAAACTGAAAGGCATATTAGGCATTAGCAAAGAGCCACTTGTATCAATAGATTTTAAGAAGAATCCTTTATCGTCAATTGTAGATGCGGACAAAACCTTTGTCTTTGGCGATATGGTGAAGGTGTTATCCTGGTATGATAATGAATGGGGCTATTCCTGCAGAATCGTAGATTTGATTAAATATATGGTTAGCAAGAGATAAATGCAAAAGCTCATAAGAAGGCTTGCCTTATTTTTAATCGTCACAGTTATTTTATTAACAGCCTTTTATTACCTATGGCTTAGCCCTCGCTACGTTGTTCCAATACTTATGTATCACAGGATAGCCGATGGACCAAATGAATCGCTTTATGTTAGCCCGGACACCTTTTTAAGACAGATGGCCTATATAAAATGGAGAGGCTATACTGTAATCAGCCTGGATGAGTTAGTTGAAGGAATAAAAAGTGGCAAAAAATTTAAACACAATACAGTAGTAATTACATTTGATGATGGTTATGAGGATAATTATGAAGCCGCTTATTCTGTTTTGAAAAGTAATGGTTTTCCAGCTACTATCTTTTTAATATCAAATTATATTGATAAAAAACAAGGCTATCTTAAATGGCAGGAGATTGAAGAGATGCTTAAAGATAGCAAAATCACCTTTGGCGGACACGCCAGAAACAATATATATCTTCCTGATGTAAAAAGTAAAAGCAGATTAAAAAATGAAATAGCTGGATGCAAAAAAGACATTGAGGCAAAAATAGGACAAAATATAGACTATTTTTGCTATCCCACCGGAGGTTTTACAGAAGAGATTAAAAAAATAGTCAAAGAGGCAGGTTACAAAGGGGCATGCACAACCAATCGCGGATTTGTCAGATTTAATAAAGATGTATATGAACTAAAGCGAATTAAGATTAAGGGCTCAGATTTTGTAGAAAAACCTTTGAGTTTCTGGGCTAAGTTATCCGGTTATTACAACGTTTTCAGGAGAGGCAAAAAGCCATACTGAGATGCAGAAGAAATGCATAAAAGATATAAATATAAAAGGCAAAAGGATGCTGATGAGAGCAGATTTTAATGTGCCCCTTGATGATAATGGCAATATCACAGATGACATAAGAATAAAATCTTCTATGCCGACAATCAAGTATATATTAAACAAAAGCGGAAAACTCATACTTATGAGCCATTTAGGCAGGCCAAAAGGTGAAGTAAAAGAGAAATTAAGGCTTACCCCTGTTGGCAAACGCCTTAATGAATTGCTAAATAGGCCGGTTAAAAAACTTGATGATTGCATAGGCCCGCAAGTAGAAGAAGCTGTTAATAATATGAAAGAGGGCGAGATAATCCTTTTAGAAAATTTAAGGTTTCATAAAGAAGAAGAAAAAAACGACCCTGAATTTGCAAAAAAGCTTTCTTCATTAGGTGATGTATTTGTAAATGACGCCTTTGGCACCTGCCACAGGGCCCATGCATCTACAGAGGGCGTAACCCATCATCTTGAATCGGTGGCAGGTTTCTTGGTGCGGAAGGAGATAGAGTACTTTGAGAAGATAAACACATCTCCCGAGAAACCTTTTGTTCTTATTTTGGGAGGGGCTAAGGTATCCGATAAGATTCCGGTAATAGAGAATATGCTCTCTAAAGTCAATACCACTCTTATCGGCGGCGCAATGGCTTATACGTTTCTTAAAACAATCGGTGTAGATATCGGCTCTTCAAGATATG
>CP070655.1:433117-435756 GCA_020354945.1 Candidatus Omnitrophota bacterium | reverse complement strand
TCAATATAGACCCTTACAGAGCTTTCTACTCCTTTCTCCTCAAAAATCCTTACTTTATAGTTGAGTAGCCTTATATTCTGCAGGTTTTTGTAGCTTTTAGCAATAGCCCTCCTGAGCGCTTTGTACAAAGCATCAACTGGGCCTCCTTCTACAGAGTCGCTGAATTCCTTCACACTGCCTTTGGCGTCCACCAGAAGCATGCAGCTGGAGGTCTCTTTACCTGTTGCATCGTCATGCTCGCTTTTAACAGACCATTTTTTGATCCTAAACAATTCAGGATTCTTGCCAAAATATTTCTCATGCAGCAAAAACCTCTCTGCCTTTAACCCACCAATATCATAGCCCTTTTTCTCCAAAAACTCAACTTCCTTTAACATCTCCCTCACTCTGGGGTCATCCTTCTCTACCTTTACGCCAAACTCCCTTGCAACCTCTACAATGTTCGCTTTTCCACTTAGGTCAGAAAGAACAATCTCCCTCATATTTCCTACTTTTAAGGGATCCACATGCTCATAGGTTGCCCCTTTCATAAGAGCATCCACATGGACACCGCCTTTGTGGGAGAATGCATGTTTTCCTACATAAGGCTGCCTGTCATCTGGTTTGAGATTAACTAGGGTGTAGACTAATCGGCTTATCTCAACTAGCTTCTTTAGTTTTATTTTAGGCAGTTTTACATTCTTCTTTAAAACCAAGTCCGGGATTATCTGGCACAAATCCGCATTTCCTGCTCGTTCACCCAAACCGTTTATTGTGCCGTGCAATTGCGTCACACCAAGCTCAACAGCCTTTAATGTATTTGCTACGCCACACCCAGAATCATTATGCATATGCACCCCAAGTTCTGCAGTTATCTTTTCCTTCTTCAAAAATCTGCTAACCTCCCCCACTGTCTTTTCAATCTCATTTGGCAAGCAGCCTCCATTTGTATCGCAGAGAACTAAAACATCAGCTCCAGCATTAGCAGCTGCCTTTAGGCACTCAAGAGCACATCTTTTATTGTCCTTAAATCCATCAAAGAAATGCTCTAGGTCATAATGCACCTCTAGCTTATTCTTTTTAAGAAACTCTACACTATCCCTTATTGGTTCTAGGTTCTCTTTCTCGTTAGCCTTGAGCTGTTTTTTAACATGTTCAAGCCAGGTTTTTCCAAAAACACACGCAACCCTCGCTTTGCTCTTAAGAATGGCCTGCAGGTTATAATCTTGCTTTGCCTTTATTCCTCTTCTTCTTGTAGAACCAAAAGCTACTATTTTGCTGTTTTTTAACCTAAGTTTGGTAGCCTCCAGGTAACATTCCATATCCTTAGGATTAGAGCCAGGCCATCCAAGCTCAATATAGTCGACACCAAAATCATCTAGGGCTTTAACTATCTCTAACTTATCCCTTAACCCAAAGTTAACATCAGTACTTTGGCTTCCGTCTCTAAGCGTTGTGTCGTATATTTTCAATGCCATTCTTATCCTCCTGTTCCAGTATGATTATTAAGTATTATCATTTTAAGAACCTATGGCTACAATCTTTTTTGTAAAGACCGCAGCTTAACCTATAATAACGATTCCAATAATAATAGCTATAACTAGAATAAAGTTCAATTTTCCGATTTTTACGGAATAATTCATACTAGCCGGTAATCATTCTCCCTTTATAAATCTTTCTCTTAGCTTTATTAAACTATGATAAACTATAAAAACAATACACAATTCTCACCCCCTACAATGAACAAAACAATATTATCTGCTATATTAGTCATTTCTTTGTTGATAACTGGTTGCGCTGTTGGAGACGATGGACAATGTTCTGATGGCATAAAAAATCAGGACGAAACTGATATTGATTGCGGCGGTAGCTGCGATCCTTGTGCTAATGGAAAAGCCTGCAGCACAGATGATGATTGCGTGAATAAATGCAGCACTAATAAGGTATGCTATACCCCTGCAACAAGCACAGGCTCAACAACAAGGACAACCACAGCAACAGCAGAAGTGAGTGATGACGTTAGAACTAAAATAGAAGGCCAGCTCAAGCCAAATATAATGGAAGCAGTTTCTGTGTATCCATACTTCAAAAGCATGAGGGTTGGAGAAGGCTACACTTACGGCATAGGGGTGGTGAACGTCTTTGCGAAAGAGCTTATTTTCAAGATAGTTCTAGAATTTGATAAAGCAATTGATAAATCCTCAAACACAATACAGGAAGTAGACCCAAGCTATGTAAATGACTGGCTTGATAAAACCGAATTCGCATTCAGGCTGGGGCAGGGTGAACAGGAAATCTTAGCCCTTCCTGTGAAAGTAGGAAGCAAGGTCGCTGAGAACGTACCAACTAAAACAGGCAATTACATATGGACTGTGAGGGTTCTTTATGGTGATGACCCCACTGTAGTTGATGATAAATACGCTTCTAAAGAGACCCTGACAATAAGAGTACCATAAGCGTTTTCACTACTCTAAAATAGCAAAAAATAGAAAGCTTTAAATACTTCTTTATTTTTCTACCTTTTAGAATGATAGTCGAAAAGGAATTTTTGAATAAGCTAAGGGACTTTGGCCTTAACACCTATGAGGCTAAGCTATGGACAGCTTTGCTCTCTAGAGGGGTTTCAACTGCCGGAGAGCTTTCAGATATAGCAAATGTCC
>CP070655.1:429734-433017 GCA_020354945.1 Candidatus Omnitrophota bacterium | reverse complement strand
CGCTCCCAGCAGAAGTTATTTTATCTTCCGGAGGCCCACACTGATTTTATCTTTTCAATAATAGGGGAAGAATTAGGGCTTTTAGGCACTGCGTTTGTAATTGTAATGTATATAGTTTTTATATGGCTAGGAACATACATAGCTTACAAAGCAAGAGATTTATTCGGCCAGTTTCTCGGTTTTGGTTTAGTGATAATGATAGCGCTTCAGGTTGTAATAAATGTAGCAGCAGTTACCGGTGTAATACCAACTAAAGGTTTGCCATTGCCTTTTATAAGCTATGGCGGAACATCATTGGTATACAGTATGTTGAGTGTGGCGCTTTTGTTGAACATCGCACGGCACAGGAGGTAATGAACGAGACCGGGACTCGTTAATTAAGGTGATATGAGAATCTTGATTGCGGCAGGCGGTACAGGGGGGCATATATTTCCTGCAATAACCCTGGCTAATAAAATTAAACAGACGGATTCCTTTGCGGATGTTATATTTTGTATAGATAAACGCGTGGATAAAAAACTATTAGATAAGTTTGGTTATAGCTATTATCTGCTTAACGCGCCAAGAATGCCTTACGGGATTTCTTTTAGATGGATCCCGTTTTTAATCATACTGATGTTCTCATTTTTTAAATCTGCCAAGATTTTAAATGAAGTTGCTCCGGATGTAGCGGTTGGGTTTGGCGCATATATTTCCGGGCCGCTCCTTGCAAAGGCTAGGAGGCAAAATAAAAAGATTATAATACACGAGCAGAACGCAACGATGGGCAGGGCAAATCGTATTTTATCGAAAATATCCGATAAGATAACGATTAGTTTTGCAAATCCGGAATATCTTAAAGATAACCGGTGCCTGTTAACCGGCAACCCTATAAGAGAGGAATTGATAGAAGACTTAAATGCCCTAAATAGAGAAAGGGCTCACAGATTGTTAGGCTTAGAGGCTGATAAGATGACCATTTTAGTTATGGGAGGAAGCCTCGGTTCGCATATAATAAATACGGCATTTTTACAAATGCTCAATAATTCATCTGATAAAGTGCTGAATTCTTTGTGTATAATACATTTGACAGGTAAGGATAAATTTGCTAATGTGCAATCTCTATATAAAAATATCGATGCGGGATTCCACACCGGGCTGAATTCTTTCGGGACCGGTGCGCGGACAAGAGTTAAATTATATCCGTTTTTTGAAAGGATGGGCCTTCTGTATAAGGCGGCGGATTTTGCCATTTGCAGAGCTGGAGCTACTACCATAGCAGAACTCTGCCTTTTTGGGGTACCGGCGATTTTGATTCCTTATACCGGAGCAGGAGCGCACCAGATACAAAATGCTAAATTTTTAAAAGAAAAAGGCGCGGCTGTAATGGTTGGAGAAAGACAACTTACCGCAGAGGTTCTTAAAAAAGAAGTTGTGTCTCTGCTTGGAAATAATGAAAAACTTTCTGCTATGTCAGAAAGAGCAAATTTACTGGCAAATATAGACGCAGCAGAAAAATTAGCAGAAGTGGTGTTAAAATTGTGATTTTAAAAAACCAGCATATTCACTTCATAGGCATAGGCGGTATAGGCATGAGCGGAATTGCCTGGCTTTGTCTTAAGCAGGGATGCAAAGTAACCGGCTCAGATGTAAAGCCTACCAGGATTACACAGAGGCTTGAAAAAGAAGGGGTGGGTGTTTATATAGGCCATAAAAAAGAGAATCTTGGCGAGCCTTCCTGTCCGGCAGGCAGGCCGGATTTAGTTGTTTACTCCTCTGCCATAACCTTTCAGAATCCGGAATTAAGAACCGCTGTATATTCCGGAATACCGACCTGGCGACGAGGCGAATTTTTAAGCGAATTAATGAAAGGGAAAACAGGTATTGCTGTTTCCGGTTCTCATGGCAAAACCACCACTTCGTCATTGATAACCACTTTGCTTTACGAATTGGGGTATGAACCTTCAGGGATGCTAGGAGCTATAGTAGATAAATTTAACGGGAGCGCTCTTTTGGGCAAAGGCAAATATTTTGTTACAGAGGCAGATGAATCCGACGGGTCTTTTTTATCTCTTTCACCTGCTTATGCAGTTATTACAAATATAGATGCAGAGCATTTAGACTTTTACAGCGATATGGACCAGATTATGCAAGCCTATTTAGAATTTGCAAATAATGTCTCTGCCAACGGCGCCTTGATCTGTTGCGGAGATGATGAAAATATAAGAAAGATTATCCCCAACGTAAAAAGGAAGGTTTTAACCTATGGGTTTCATCCGTCCAATATCCTGGGTGCGGATAAAGCTAAATTTAATGCGGCGAGGAGCGAATTTATATGTAGTTATAAAACGCGAAGACTCGGTAAAGTAAAATTGAATCTTTCGGGAGAACATAATATTTTAAATGCTATGGCGACAATTTTGTTAGGGCTGGATATCGGCATTAAATTTGATGATATTAAAAACGCTATCGAGAAATACCGGGGGGCAGAGCGAAGATTCCAGATAAAGGCCGATATAGACGATATATTGATAATAGATGATTATGCCCATCATCCCACAGAGATAAAAGCGACCCTGAAGGCTTGCCTCTGTTTTGGAAAAAGGAAGGTTATAGCGGTCTTTCAACCTCACCGGTATACCAGGACAAAGTTTTTAAAGAAGGAGTTTGCCCGTTCGTTTGCAGATGTTGACTTTTTGATATTGACCGATATATATCCGGCCAGCGAACAGCCGATATACGGCGTTACCACAAAAAACATATATGATGAAATTATAAAATTGCGAAAGAAAAATGTTACCTATCTTCCGAAAGAGGATATATGCCGGCATCTTTTAAAAATTGTGAGGAGCGGAGATTTAGTTATCATAATGGGGGCAGGAGATATAAATAGATTAGCAGATGAGCTTGTAGAAAAATTAAAAAGCTTATAACTTATGTTAAATAGCCCGCTATATGGCAAGGTATCTTTTAATGAACCCCTTTCGCTGCATACAAGTATCAAAGTAGGCGGCCCTGCATGCGTCTGGATTGAGCCAGAAACATTGGAACAGCTGTGCGAAATTGCAAAACTTTCGAAGATGGGAAAAATTTCTATATTCACAATAGGAGAAGGATGTAATATAATAGCAGCAGGCACCGGCATAGATGAAATATGCGTAAAATTAAATAGCCCTGCTTTTAAAAAAATAGAATTTAACGGCGCATTTGTAAGAACCGGAGCAGGCGTTTTATTAAACGAGCTTTTGACTTTAGCCGGTCAAAGTGGTTTAGGCGGATATGAGTTTTTAGCAGGCACACCAGG
>CP070655.1:426267-429634 GCA_020354945.1 Candidatus Omnitrophota bacterium | reverse complement strand
GTTGGTGCGGCTTCTATACCTTTGATTCTTTTATCTACAATAGGCATGGAATCCATAATCCATAAAAACATATATGGCTGTTCATCGTATAATATCTTATGGATACGTTTATAAATCTTAGCGCGTTTCTCCTGCTCAAAGATACGTCTTCCCTTTATAAGCAATTCGTCAACTTCATGATTCTTATAACTTATAAAATTAAACTCTCCTTCTTTTGTTTTGGAGGAGTGCCATATGTCAAAGCAGTCAGGTTCCCGGGCTAAACCCCAGCCCATCAATACTGCTTCAAACTTTCTTTTGTTTATAAACTCGGTTATCATTACACTCCATTCTACAACTTTAATCTTTACCTTTATGCCTATTTCAGCCAGCCGGCGTTGAATAATCTGCGCGGCTTGTTGACGCAGGTCATTTCCCTGATTCACCATAATAGTAAATTCAAAGATTCTTTTATTTTTATCCAGCCAGCCGTCATTATCGGAATCTATCCATCCTGCCTGTTTTAAAAGTTGTTTTGCCTTCTCAGGATCATAAGCTACGGGAGTAACATCAAAATTATAAGCCCATGAATCAGGGACAAAAGGCCCTGTGGCAATCCGCCCCATTCCTAATAATACTCCGTCTATAATCTCTTTTTTATTGACTACAAAATTTAAGGCCTGTCTAACTCTTATATCCTTGAATTTCTCATTTTTAAGATTATAGCCGAGATAAGTATAACCGAATGACGAATAGCGGAATTTATTAAAATTATCTTTAAAAAATTGGGTATTTGTCTGGCGTTTATACTGTAACGGAGTAATGCCCATTAGGTCTATACCTTTTGCCTGAAGTTCTAAAAACATGCTGGCGTTATCAGGGATTATCCGGTATATATAATTATCAATAAATGGGCTGCCTTCAAAATAATCATGGTTTGATACAAGCTCTATTTTCTCACCTGTAACCCACCTTTTGAACTTATAAGGTCCTGTCCCGATTGGGCTTCTTGCATATTTAGTTATATTTAAATCCTCATCTTTCAACAAATGATAAGGTATAATTGGCATGCCCCATGAAGATAATGCAGGGGCGTGCGGCTCCTTATATATTAGCTCTACTGTATAATCATCTATGATGTTTAGCTTTTTAATTTTTTTAAAATCGCCGCTATATGCGGTCTTGACAGCAGGGTCTATTAATTTTTTATAAGTAAACTCTACATCTTTGGCAGTAAAAGGTTTTCCGTCATGCCACCTTACGCCTCCTCTTAAATGAAATATTATTCTTATGCCTTCATCTTTTACCTCCCAGCTTTCTGCTAAATCACCGATGAGATTTATATCTTTATCATATTTTACCAAACCATTATAAACTATAGAGCAAATCTCTGCCGAGGCAGAATCTGTAGCAAGCATCGGTATAAGGGAGCGGGCATCACCTATAGATGCAACTACGATAGCGCCACCGTATTTCGTATCAGTTCCTGCAATTTGCTGCAAGCCTTTCTGGCGCCTGCCGCATCCTAAGGCCAAAATTAAAAAAGCTGCCAATACAATAGGCAGCCTAATTTTTTTATTCATAATCAAAAATAGGGACAGTCTCTATTTCTCCTCTTCTGTTAGAGGAACTACCTTTTCTTCTATAACCTCTTCTTCTCCTGTTTCGGGATGGACCTTAATCTTTCTTACTGTCTTGGTGGGAACAGCTGCCTGTTCCGGCTTTGTAACCGGAGCAACTTTTATCCTTTCCATTAATGATTTAGCCTTTCTGCTGGATATTATTGCCAAAGACAAAGAGGTACATAAGAATAATACAGCGCTTACGGTGGTAGCACGAGTTAAAAATACAGATGCCTTCTGTCCAAATATGGTGGAGGCGCCCCCGCCTCCGCCAAAAGTCTGGGCAAGGCCTCCGCCTCTTCCGGCCTGAAGTAAGATAACAGCCACCAAAATAAAGCTTGCTATTATGTGTATGATTAATATGAATGCATACATTGTTAACTACTCCCTTTCACAATTTCTACAAAAGAATCTAATTTTAAGCTGGCCCCACCTACTAATGCCCCGTCTATGTCTGGTTGACTCATAAGTTCTTTTATATTTTCAGGTTTTACACTCCCGCCGTATTGTATTCTTATAGATTGGGCAGTTTCTTCGTTATATAGTTCACTCAGCAACTTACGTATATGCACATGGACCTCCTGAGCCTGTTCCGGCGTAGCTGTCTTTCCTGTCCCAATCGCCCAGACCGGCTCATATGCAATCACTAATTTTAACACATCATCATTAGAAAGTCCAGTGAGAGCTCCGGTTATGTGGTCTTTTACTACATCAAATGTTTTGCCCTGTTCTCTTTGCTCTAATGTTTCTCCTACGCATACAATTGGAATAAGTTCCACTGAAAGCGCTGCCCTAATCTTTTTATTAACACCTTCATTTGTTTCGTTAAAATATTTCCTTCTCTCAGAATGGCCGATAATAACAAATTCGCAGCCAACATCTTTAAGCATAACGGCAGATACCTCTCCGGTATATGCCCCCTCTTCCTCCCAATAAAGGTTTTGAGCCCCTAATTTGATATTAGAATCCATTAATATTTCTCTTGCGTCTGACAAGGCTGTAAATGGAGGACATACCGCTATATCTACATACTCAATATCACTCAAGTTACGTTTTAAGCCATTAATAAGCTCAATGGCGTCTTTAATGGTCTTATTCATCTTCCAGTTTCCGGCTATGAATGGCTTCCTGTTCATAATGATTTCCTCATTTATCCGCCAACGCTGCGATTCCAGGCAATGTCTTTCCTTCTAAATACTCCAGAGATGCACCGCCGCCGGTAGATATATGTGACATCTTATCTTCTAATTTGAATTTCTTAACAGCTGCAGCAGTGTCTCCGCCTCCAATTACAGATGTAGCGTTGGATTGGGCAATCGCCTCTGCAATCAATTTTGTCCCTTTAGCAAACTTATCCTTTTCAAATATTCCCATAGGGCCATTCCATACTATTGTCTTCGCATCTTTTAACTTATTTTTAAATAACTCTATTGTCTTTGGCCCTATATCGACTCCGGAAAATCCTTCCGGTATATTTGCATCATCCGTTGTTTTTATGCCTTTTGGCTCGTCAATATTATCGCAAATAATATGGTCAATGGGAAGAATTATTTCTATGCCTTTGTTTTTTCCCTTTTCTAATGTAGACTTTGATATATCAGCCATATCCTGTTCATATCTTGAAGAGCCAATATCTACACCGATTGTTTTAAGAAACGTGTAAGCCATTGCACCGCCGATAAGAATGGTATTGACTTTAGAGAGCATATTCTTTATTACCGGAATCTTATCGGATACTTTAGCCCCTCCCAAAATAAGAACAAAAG
>CP070655.1:415039-426167 GCA_020354945.1 Candidatus Omnitrophota bacterium | reverse complement strand
TCATTAGGCGAGATTCTTAAGGCTTTCCTTTAGTTTCTCTAACTTTGCCTTGGTAATTTGGGCCTTTTCTTTTTCTCCCATTACTACTGCCTCGGGCGCCTTTTTTAGGAAATCTCTGTTTTTAAGTTTTGCATTCAACGCACCAATAACGGATTCTTGTATTTTAAGTTGTTTGTTGAGTCTGGCCTTTTCTGCTTCAATATTTATAATCCCTTTAAGTGGAAGGAATACATCAAACTTATCAAGGACACAAGAAGCTGCCTGTTTTGGACGTTTCGCTTTTACCACTGCTGTAATATTTTTTACTTTAGCCAGAGTCTTTATATAACTTTCCAGATCAAGAAGTTTATCTTTTAGCCTTTCACTGTGGGCTGATATAATTACATCTATTTTCTCTTTAGCGGGAATGTTCATCTCTGCTCTTACATTTCTGATTGAGACTATTATATCTATCAGAGACTGCATAGTTTTCTCTGACTCTTCGTTTATCATCTGTTTTTGGACATGAGGAATAGACGATATCATGATAGATTTTTCTTCATCGAGCTTGGACCAGATTCCTTCTGTTATAAAAGGCATAAAAGGATGCAGCATTCGCAAAGATTTCTCCAATACCTTATACAAGATAATCTGGGTCTTCTGGCTGTTGATGTCTAATTTGGCAATTTCAACATACCAGTCACAATATTTGTGCCATACAAACTCGTATAAGAGATTGGCGGCTTCATTAAATTTATAATTTTCTAATGCCTTTGTATATGCTATTAGAGTTCTGTAAAGCTGGCTCAGTATCCACTTATCAGCTATAGTAAGCTTAAACTGTTTATGCACAGAGCCCAAATCAGCTTCTACCTTTTCTTTCAGATTCATCAACAAAAATCTGGAAACATTCCAGATTTTGTTAGCAAAATTCCTTCCAAGTTCAAATTTCTCTTTAGATAAAAATACATCCTGGCCAACAGCAGTTATTGAAATTAAACTAAACCGTAAAGCATCGGCACCATAAATATCTATTATTTCTAAAGGGTCTATAATATTGCCCAATGATTTCGACATCTTTGTGCCTGTTTTATCCCTTACGGTTCCGTGAATATAAACATCTCTAAATGGGATATCACCAGCAAATTGCATTCCTGCCATAATCATCCTGGCAACCCAGAAAAAGATAATCTCCTGCGCAGTAGCTAAACAGTCTGTCGGATAAAAGTATTCGAATTCTTGTTTTTGAACTGACGACTGATTAAACGGCCATCCGAACGTAGAAAAAGGCCACAGCCACGATGAAAACCAGGTATCTAAAACATCTTCATCCTGAACAACATTAGTTCCGCCGCAAGTGGGGCATTTTCCCGGCTTAGTTTTCGAGACAATCACGGCTGGTTCTTTCGAGGTTTCTAATTTTTCATTTCGCATACCAGTTTTTTTCTGGCAATCTTTACAATAAAAAACAGGTATGCGATGGCCCCACCAGATCTGTCTGCTTATGCACCAGTCTTTTATATTATACATCCATTCGAGATAAACCTTTGTCCATCTTTTTGGAAAAAATTTTATTTTGCCTTTCTTAACAACTTCTATCGCCGGTTTAGCCAGCGGTTTCATCTTGACAAACCATTGCTTGGAAAGATAAGGCTCTATTATAGTATGGCATCGATAACAATGCCCGACTGCATACCGATGAGGTGTAACTTTCTGCAGCAGGCCTTTCGCTTTTAAGTCTTCGAGAATAGCCTCCCGCGCCTCAAACCTATCCATCCCTTCATAGTCGCCTGCATTATTATTTAATGTACCATCCGGATGCATAATATTTACTGGTGTAAGATTATGCCTTTTTCCCATTTCAAAATCGTTTGGATCATGCGCAGGGGTTACTTTCACAGCGCCTGTTCCGAATTCAGGGTCAACAAACTCATCTTCTATAATTTTTATTTCTCTTTCAATAAGTGGTAAAATCAAAGTTTTTCCTGCAAGTTCTTTAAATCGTTTATCCTTAGGATTAACAGCAACTGCTACATCACCCAGCATTGTCTCAGGTCTTGTAGTCGCAACAGTAATGTAGTTTGTAGTTTGTAGTTCGTAGTTCGTTGATTTAAAAGGGTATTTAATGTAGTATAAATAACCATCCAGCTCACGATGGGGGGCCTCTTCATCAGACAATGCAGTCTGGCAACGCGGACACCAGTTGATGATGTAATTTCCTCTATGTATAAGACCTTTTTTATAAAGCCTGATAAATACTTCAAGAACAGCGTTTGAAAGTCCTTCATCCATTGTAAATCTCTCTCTATCCCAATCGCACGAAGCCCCGAGTTTTTTGAGTTGCTTAATTATGGTGCTGCCATATTCTTTCTTCCATTTCCACACTTCTTCTAAGAATTTCTCCCTGCCTAAATCCTGCCGTTTTAGCCCTTTTTTTGCCAGCTCTCTCTCGACTACATTCTGGGTTGCTATACCAGCATGGTCTGTGCCCGGCATCCATAAAGCTTCATAACCCTGCATTCTTCTAAATCGTATTAATATATCCTGAATGGTATTATTTAGCGCATGGCCCATATGAAGAATGCCGGTTATGTTAGGAGGCGGTATAACTATGCAATATGGCTTTTTATCCGGAGTAATCGAAGTTTTAAATAAAGCGTTTTTCTCCCAATAATCGTATATCTTTTGCTCAACCTCTTTGGGATTATATACTTTACTTAACTGTTCCATATTAAAAACCCACAATTCCTTAACGAGAAGGATAATTGTTAAAGCGAGGAAAATAGTTTGAGCAAGGCGTGCGAAAGGCCTTAGCGGGCACGGTTCGCCCTCGTTAACACATTAGCGAGAGCAAGGCCGAGGACTGAGCAAAAAATCCTCGCTGGGGATTTTTTGCGTCCTTGCAAAAACTATTTCCGAGCTTTTAGCAATTATCCTTTCAGCAACTTATACTCAACGCTATCAACCAGGGCATCCCAGCTGGCTTCTATGATATTTTCAGAGACTCCTATTGTCCACCAGGACTTTTTTGCATCTTGAGATTGTATGAGCACTCGCACCTTTGCTGCTGTTCCGGCCTTTTCATCCAAGACTCTCACCCTAAAATCAGAAAGATGCATCTTCGCTAATGCCGGATAAAAATCAAGGAGTGCCTTTCTCAATGCCCTATCCAGGGCATTAACAGGGCCATCTCCTTTGCTGGCAGTATATTCTACTTTATCTTTCACTCTCAATTTAATAGTTGCCTCAGAGCGGACCTTTCCTTCTTCGGTCTTTTCAATAATGACTTTATAGCCTTCCAGTTTGAAAAAATCTTTATATTTTTTTAAGGCCCTTTTTACCAATAACTCAAAAGACCCCTGCGCTGCTTCAAAATGATAACCTTTGTGTTCTAAATCCTGAAGCAGATTCAATATCTTTTTAGTCTTGCGGTCTTTGCCTTTTAAATCCAACTCCATCTCTTTTGCCTTAAAAAGAATAGTGCTTTTTCCGGATAACTCTGAAACAAGCACTCTTCTTTTATTGCCGACGAGGTCCGGCCTTATATGTTCATATGAATGCGGATTTTTCATCACCGCATTTATATGGACACCGCCTTTATGGGCAAAAGCGCTCTGTCCGACAAACGGCTGATTATCCTGATGTTTCATATTACAGGCTTCTGCGACAAACCTCGATACCTCGGTCAGCTCTTTTAATTTCGAATCCGAGACGCAATCTATACCCATCTTTATTTTAAGATTTGCAATTATCGCGCATAAGTCGGCATTGCCGCAGCGTTCACCATAGCCGTTTATGGTGCCTTGCACATGCTGGCAACCTAAAGATACGGCTGCTAGAGAATTTGCTACTGCTAATGCATTATCGTTATGAGCATGGATGCCCAACGGAACAGATATATTTGGCTTTATCTCCGATATTACCCTTGATAAATCATGGGTTAGCGTTCCACCGTTTGTATCGCATAATATTATAGTGTCGCTTCCGGCATCCTGGGCTGCGATAAGCGTTTTTAAGGCGTAGGAGGGATTCCCAAAATAGCCATCAAAAAAGTGCTCAGCGTCAAAAAATACGGTCTTTCCTTTGGATTTAAGATACTTTACGGTATCATAAATCATCTTCAGGTTTTCTTCATTGCTGGTGCGTAGTATATCCCTTACATGCAACACCGAGCTTTTGCCAAAAATGGTAATGACCTTACAGCCCGATTCAAGCAGGGTCCTTACATTTTTGTCTTTGCCTGTTGATTTACCCGGCCTTCTTGTTGAACCGAAAGCAGTTATTGCTGAATTTTTTAAAGATTTCCTTTTTATTTTTTTGAAAAATTCCATATCTTTTGGGTTAGAACCCGGCCAGCCACCCTCAATGTATTGAATGCCTAACTTATCGAGCCTTTGGGCAATTCTTAACTTATCCATTACGCTAAGAGAAATGCCTTCTGTCTGGGAACCATCCCTTAATGTAGTATCGTACAGAGCTATCTTTTTGTTCATATTTACCACCTACTTTTTTCCTAAACCAAATTCTTTATGTATTGCCCTTACCGCCTTATCTGCGAAACGTTTTTTTATAACGCAGGATATCTTTATTTCGCTAGTAGATATCATCTCTATGTTTATCTTATTTCTGGCTAGAGCATTAAACATTCTCGCAGCAATGCCCGAGTGGCTCCTCATCCCTAAGCCGATGACTGATACCTTGGCTATTTCTTTATTGTAGGATACACCTTCAGCCTTCACCTTTTTGGATGCTTCTCTGACAGTAGTTAAAGCCCGGTTTAAATCTCTTCCGAAAACCGTAAAGGAAATATCTGTTGCTCCTGTGCGGCTAATGTTCTGGACTATCATATCTATATTTATATTCTTATTTGCAATGTCCTTAAAAATCCTGGCTGCAATACCAGGCTTATCGGGAACATCGTATATTGTTATTTTGGCTTCGTCTTTGTTTACGGTTACACCGCTGACAATTATTTCCTCCATTGCCTTAACCTCCTTGGATATTATTGTGCCTTTCTTGTTTAAAAAACTGGAACGAACATGTATAGGAATATTAAACTTTTTTGCCATTTCTACTGACCGCGGCTGTAATACCTGGGCTCCTAAAGAAGCTAATTCTAACATCTCTTCATAACTTATCTTGGAAAGCTTTCTTGCGCCTGGCGCTATTTTAGGATCCGCAGTATAAACGCCCTCTACATCGGTGTACATCTCACAAGTTTCGGCGCCCAACGCTTTTGATAGAGCAACACTGGTCAGGTCCGAACCGCCTCTGCCTAATGTAGTAATGTCTCTATCTGTAGTCACACCCTGAAACCCTGCAACAATAACAATTTTGCCTCTATTAAGTTGCTCTTCTATCCTTTTTGTATTTATATTCAGAATCCTGGCCCGAGTGTGAGAAGCATCGGTTATTATGCCCACCTGCGCGCCTGTAAAAGATATGGCCTCGTAACCTAATTTATGAATAGCCATAGCCAGGAGCGCAACCGAAACTTGTTCCCCGGTAGATACCAGCATATCAAGCTCTCTTTCGGAAGGCGATTTTGTAACTTTATGCGCAAGCCCTAATAGTTCATCAGTGGTATCGCCCAATGCAGAAACCACTACCACCAACTTATAGCCTTTCTTTTTATAACTAACGACTCTTTTAGCGACATTTTTTATTTTTTTAATATCGGTGATGCTGCTTCCGCCATATTTTTGGACAATCAATTTACGCATATATTATCTCCTTCAATAATATTTCTTCACTGTTTTTACGCGCTGCATAAACCTCAATGCTTCCCAACTAAGAAAAATGGCCAAGATGAGCAAGATAATGCCTATTATTCCTAACAGGAATTGCCCGGATGGAAAAAATCGACCAATCTGATAAATCAATGCCATGCCCGTGGTCAAAAGCATAAAAATAGCAGGATATATTGTATATTTACCCGGTTTTTTGGCGTTTATCAAATAGGCAGATACTACCATTAACACCAGAGCTGCCACTAACTGATTTGAGGCACCGAAGATAGGCCAGATTGCCTGCCAGTTACCTAATGCAAGCCAGAGTGTCACAGCTATTATAATCGCCGTGGAGAAATACCGATTCCTGAATATTTTTATCTTCAAACCTTCTCCGAAAAGTTCTTCCGTTATATACCTATTAATTCTGGTCGCTGAATCGAGGGTGGTCATCACAAATGCATTTAACATTATAGCAGCAATTAATGGGCCTGAAGCGCCAAAAATTGGCCTGGTTATCTGTCCAAAACCTGCGGAGAAAGTGCCTATCCAGTCACCACTCTTCATAAGCTCCGGATAAACCAATCTTTCCTCCCCTATTTTGCCGCTCCAGTATAATCCGGCTGTTACGCATATCAATGCCAGTACCGCCAGGACCCCTTCTAATATCATCCCTCCATATCCAATTTTTTTTGCATCTTTCTCATTAGCTATTTGCTTGGAAGTGGTGCCACTGGCAATAAGAGAGTGAAAACCCGATATTGCTCCGCATGCAATAATCACGCAGAGCATTGGCCAGAGATGGCCCTGGTTACTTCTCCAGCTGATAAATGCCGGAGTATGTATCACAGGGTGAGTAATGATTAATCCCAGATAGCCAAAAAATAGGCCAAAGAACAAAATGAAAGTAGATAAATAATCCCTGGGTTGAAGCAGGATGTTCACTGGAAGTACTGAAGCGATGAAGGCATATGCAAGTAAAATTAAAATCCACAGTCTCAAGGGATTTGCTACCTTAAGAGAAATGGGAACATAATTACCCAGAATTAGAAGGCCACAGAGAAGAATTATTCCCAAAATTGTGGCTGTTATATGATTCCAGTTCCATTTATATATCATAAGACCGAGCAGAATTGCCACCAGGATGAGTCCAAAGGTGGGAATGACCAGTTTGGGTTCATTCATCAGGGTCTTGGCCGTAACCGCGGCAAAAACAGCCATAACCAATATCAAACTTAAGGATATGAAAGCAGCAAAAAAAACCTTTGACCTGAAATTCAATACTTTTTCCGTAACATCAGCTATTGACCTGCCCTTGTGCCTTATGGAGATCATTAGCGTGGAAAAATCGTGAATTCCTCCAAGGAATATGGAACCAAGAACTATCCATATTAAAGCAGGCAGCCATCCCCAGAGCATAGCCGCGATGACCGGGCCAAGAATCGGGCCAGCTCCCGCTATGGAGGCAAAATGGTGCCCGAATAAAATTGTCCAGTGTTTCGCCGGAACATAATCAACTCCATCCGGAGTTTCTACGGCTGGCGTTGGTCTTGCCGGATCCATCCCCCATAGTTTTTCCGCTATTTTCCCGTAAAATCTATAACCCAGGCCGAGAAGAATGAGCGCAACAATTCCTATTAACAACGAATTCATATTTTCATCCTTATTGAAATTCGTACCTGCCTGCGGTAGGCAGGTACGAATTTTTCATTTCAGCAATTTCTCTATAATGCGGAATCCTTTCTTTAGCTTAATGCTGGCTTTGCCTGCTGCAACTTCATTAAAGGCATCTGCTTCATCTTTCGGTATTCCTTTTCCATAGACCGCAAAGAATATAGGTTCTCCTGTATGAGTTTTTACAGATAACGGAGTGGCATGATCCGACGTAACTAAAATCCTGAAATTTTTCTTACTCTTTTTAAAATGCTTCAGCACAGTGCCGACAACCAATCTATCGAAATTTTCAATAGCTGAAATCTTTGCCCTTAAATCTCCGTTATGGCCAGCTTCATCCGGAGCTTCCACATGCACAAAAACAAAATCCCGGCCTTTTAGCGAATCTATTGCATATTCAGCCTTACCTTTAAAATTGGTATCATAATAGCCGGTAGCTCCAGGGACCTCTATCGGCTCTAAGCCGATTATCCTGCCGATCCCTTTAATTAAATTAACCGCTGATATAATAGAGCCGGTTACATTAAATTTTTCTTTAAAAGAAGGCATATCTAATTTTTTGCCTTGACCCCACAGCCATATCATATTGGCGGGGTTCTCTCCTAAGTCTATCCTAACTTTGTTTATATCACAAGGCGCTAAAATATCTTTTGACTTAAGCATAAAATCTGTTAAGAAACCGCTCATTTTACCCCTTGGTAGGTACCTTGCTATTCTTTGGCCAGAGATATCATGGGGAGGGGTATAAATTGTCTTGATTAAATCATCTGTTTGGATTCCTAACTTCTTGGTATTAAAAATGGTCAAATGGCGATAGCTTACTCCGGGATAAAACCTAATAGCATTTGTGCCCAATTTCTTATCAATAAATTTTATAAGAATGGAGGCCTCATTGTCTTTAATGTGTCCTGCTGAATAATCCTCCATCTTTTCATCAGAAACAGTAACCAGATTGCATCTAAAGGCGACATCATGCTCTTTAAGCTCCACACCCATATTTGCCGCTTCTAATGGCGCGCGGCCTGCATAATATTTATTCGGGTCATATCCTAAAAGCGACAGGTTGGCTACATCGCTAGCAGGGGCAAGGTTTGCAGGAATAGTAGTGGCAATGCCCACCTGGCCTTGTTTAGCTATTGTATTCATGTTTGGTATGCGAGCTACCTGAAGAGGGGTTTTGCCTTCAAGTTCCTTGACAGGTCTGTCGCACATTCCGTCGCCAACAAGCATTATGTATTTCATAATCCAATCTTTTCCAGAACCGCTTCTACCGTTGCCGGTACAACTTCTGGTTCTTTTATGGTCTTTATGGCCCTGTCCGGGTCTTTTAAACCGTGTCCGGTTAATATGCATACTATTTTTTTCGGATTTCGGATTTTGGATTTCGGATTTTCTTTAAAATATCCCCGGCTGAATAATTTCAATAGCCCGGCGACTGAGGATGCAGAGGCTGGCTCAACAAAAATACCTTCTTTCTCAGACAGAATCTGATATGCCTTTAATATATCCTTATCGCTGACCATATCTATAAGCCCGCCTGATTCATCTCTGGCAACTTCCGCCTTTTTCCAACTCGCCGGGTTTCCTATTCTTATAGCAGTAGCTATGGTTTCAGGGTTCTTGATTATTTTTCCACGAACAATAGGAGCAGCGCCCTCTGCCTGAAAACCACACATCCTGGGTAATGATTTTATCTTGCCTGCTTTTTTATATTCTTTATATCCCTTCCAGTAGGCGGTAATATTACCTGCATTGCCAACAGGCATACATTGATAATCAGGCGCACATTCCAATACATCGCATATCTCAAAGGATGCGGTTTTCTGTCCTTCTATCCTGTTTGGATTAATAGAATTCACCAATGTTATAGGATATTTGCTGGTAATCTTCCTCACCAATTTAAGTGCATCGTCAAAATTTCCCTCTATTGCAATAACACGGGCTCCGTGAATTAAAGCCTGGGCCAATTTCCCAAGAGCAATAGCGCCTTTTGGTATAAGGACTATGCATCTTATTTTGCAACGGGCTGCATACGCCGCAGCCGAAGCAGAAGTATTGCCGGTTGAGGCGCACATAACTGCTTTTTGTCCTTCTTCAACAGCTTTTGATACTGCTACTGTCATGCCTCTGTCTTTAAAAGAGCCGGTAGGATTAAGCCCTTCAAATTTTAAATATATTTCAAATCCCTTCCCTAAAATCTGGCTTAAATAGACAGATGGAATTAGGGGAGTATTTCCCTCTAATAATGTAATAACCGGCGTTTTTTTAGTTACAGGAAGAAATTTTTTGTATCTTTCAATAACCCCTTTGTATATCATATCCTTGACCTTTCCGACCTTATGACTACTGATTTTCTCCTTATCGCATCAAGTGCGTCTATTTTCTCTAAAGCTTCCGCTACTGATAATTCTTTCGCTTTATGGGTTAGCATAATAATTGGTACAACTTTTTGTTTACTTCTTACCTTCTGACTTACACTTGCAATGCTTATACTGTGATCAGCGAGTATCTTAGATATAGACGCCAAGACTCCAGGCTTATCTATAGCAGAAAACCTTATATAATAACTGCAGTAAAAGTCCTTCTTGGGTTTAATTTTATCTACCTGCTTATCATAAACAATAATAGGGAACTTTTCTAACTTTTTATTTACAATATCATTCGATATGTCTATTATATCGCTTATTACAGCGCTTGCAGTAGGTTTCGCGCCTGAACCCTGCCCATAGAAGAAGGTTTCACCAACTATATCTGATTCTATTAATACACCATTAAAATTGCTGCTGACCGACGCCAACGGATAGTTTCGCGGTACAAGAGTAGGATGGACCCTAACTTCAAGTTCCCGCTCCATTTTTTTGGCTATTGCCAAGAGTTTTACAGCATAGCCAAAACCTGATGCATACTTTATATCGGCTGACGAGATATCTGTGATTCCCTCTGTATAGATATCTTTGGGTTTTACATCTATGCCAAAACACAACGAAGCCAGAATTGCTAACTTATGCGCTGAATCATGCCCTTTTATATCAAGAGATGGATCGCTTTCTGCATAGCCTTTCTCTTGAGCCTGTTTGAGGGCAGTAGCAAAATCTATAGCTTTTTCATCCATTTCAGAAAGGATATAATTACAAGTGCCGTTTACTATTCCATAGATTGATTGTATGCGATTAGCAGCCAATCCCTCGCGTAAAGCCTTTATAATAGGGATTCCGCTACAAACACTTGCCTCAAAATGCAGCTGGACTCCGTTTTTTTCTGCCACTTGAAAAAGCTCATCTTTTGCTATTGACAAAAGGGCTTTATTGGCAGTAACAACGTGTTTCTTCTTTTTTAAAGCGGCCAGTATAAATTCCTTGGCCTTTTCTATCCCGCCTATAAGTTCAATCACTATATCAACTGCGGGATTATCAATAATATCATAGGCATTTTTAGTTAATAATGAACTATCCACTTTAACCTTCCGTTTTGATATTATATCCTTATCGCAGATTTTGATTAAATTAATATCTAAATTATATCTGCTTTTGATGTACCCGCGTTTTGCTTTTAACGCTTCGGCTACGCCACTGCCTACAGTACCAAAGCCGATCAGTCCAACATTTACCTTTCGCATCTTTATCTCCTATAAAATAAACATATATAACATATACAAGCACTTTTATGGGTTATGAGCGACATATTTAAAATTTTTACATGCTTGCCGGAGCGACTGTCAAAAATTGCGAAAACAAACGCGTAGCAGT
>CP070655.1:398988-414939 GCA_020354945.1 Candidatus Omnitrophota bacterium | reverse complement strand
TATAACGGAGAAGACCTGATTAAGCTTTCTCAGAAAAAGACCGAAAAATTAAAGGAGAAATTAAAGTGAAAGACGTTATTAAAACATCCTTAAAACAGATGTCCAAGGCTATCACTGATATGGCCAATTTTGTTTATCAAGGCCTTATGGAAAATGATGCCCATTATTTAAACAGTGCTTTGAACAAAGAGCGCATAATCGATGATTTAGAAAAAGAGGTAACCGCCAATATCATACAGGGTTCCAAGGCATTTGATAAAAAAGGACAAAAAGAATTTGTTATACTGGGTCAGACTGCCCAAAATATAGAGCGTATGGGTGATGAATTCCGTTCTTTAATTGAACGAATTGAAATTAAGGTTGCGGAGAAATTATTATTCAGTGAACTGGGCATAGAGCAGTACAAGGAAGTTTTTGAAAAAATGCGCCGGTCGCTGGATTTAACCATGAAGTTTTTAGATGAGGAAAAGATAGAACTCTTAGATATGATTTTAAAAAACGGTGATGAGATTAAAGAATTGATAGAAAAATATAGAACTGAGCATATGAAGCGCCTGGCTAAAGGTATATGCGAGCCAAGAGCGGCAAATATGTATTTTGATATGCTCGATTTTACAGGAAATATCGCCAGACACTGCACAAATATAGCCAGGGCCCATAAGGAACAATAATGATTTTTGAATTTTTTAGATTCGACAACTTATCCAATTTTGTAGGAATATTTATCGGTTTCTTTTCTTTATTAATTCTTCTATATTCCTTTGGTTTCATGCGTAAAAAGAAAGGGCTCATCCGATATTATTCATATATCATCCTTACGTTAGTTGCTTCGCTTGGAGTTGTATTTTCCAATAACCTTATATTGTTTGTTGTATTCTGGGGATTTCTGGCCCTTCTTTTATATCTATTAATAGGTTTCGGAGAAAAAAAACACACCTCTTATACAGCCAAAAAGAGCTTTATAATAATCGGTGGAACAGACGCCCTTATCCTTTTAGGATTAGCCTTTGTGTGGCGGGTCACAGGTTCGCTTCAGATGGATAAGATAAGTATTGCATTTGATACCAAACTCGCCATCTGGGCATATCTTTGTTTTGCAGCAGGTGCGTTTGCCAAAGCCGGGGCAATACCTTTTCATACCTGGGTTCCTGATGTAGCTTCCGATGCCCCTGTTCCTGTAGTTGCCTTTTTGCCTGCATCATTGGATAAATTACTGGGGATATACTTCCTAGCAAGGATTACAATGGATATGTTTGTGATAAATTTAAGTATGAATATATTTTTGATGGCTTTGGGCAGCTTTACCATTATTGCTGCTGTTATGATGGCATTGGTTCAACATGATTTAAAAAGGCTTTTAGGTTATCATGCAGTCAGCCAGGTTGGTTATATGGTCTTAGGGATTGGAACGGGTAATCCAATAGGAATTGCCGGCGGGCTTTTCCATATGCTAAACAATGCTATATATAAATCATGCCTGTTCTTATCAGGTGGCGCAGCTGAAAAAAGGGCCAACACTTCAGATTTGGAAAAATTGGGTGGATTATCTAAGTTTATGCCTGTAAGTTTCGCCGCATTTTTAATAGCCTCATTAGCAATTTCAGGTGTACCGCCCCTTAATGGATTCTTTTCAAAATGGATGATATATCAGGGCGTGATTGAAACAGCGAAGAGCGGTTCTAGGATCTGGATAATCTGGTTGATTTCCGCAATGTTTGGTTCAGCTTTAACCCTGGCGAGCTTTATGAAAGCGACCCATTCTGTATTTTTAGGACAGCCAGCAAAAGATAGAAAAGGAGTCAAAGAAGTCGGTTTCTCTATGTGGGCACCGTCGGTAATATTAGCCGGCCTTTGTATTATTTTTGGAGTATTTGCTTACAGGATACCTATAGGCCTATTTATCGGGCCAAGTGTTAAAGGCGAAATAGCTTATACGGGGATATGGAATGTAAATCTTGCCACTTTATTGATATTGGTTGGTATAGTAATAGGCGGGATTATCTATATGCTCGGTAACATTTCCAAAAACCTAAGAGTAACTGATGCATTTGTAGGCGGAGAACTCATTAAAGAACATCCCGATATGAGAGTTTCAGGAACCGGATTTTATAATACCATAAAAGATATTCCGATCTTAAATGGAATTTATAAACTGGCCCAAGAGCGTGCGTTTGATATTTATGAGCAGTTGAAAAAATTCTGTTTGTTTTTTACAAAGATATTACGCCTTTTCCATACAGGGATTTTAACTACATATCTTATCTGGATGCTATTGGGGGCGCTGATTCTATTTTTCATTTTAATGAGGTAGTCAATGATTGAGCTATACATACTTTTGTTATTTATGATCGCGGCTGCTATTATTGCGGTCCAGATAAAAGACCTTCTATCTTCAATCATTGCTTTGGGAGCAGTTGGCCTGGGTTTGACCGCAGCATTTTTAATCTTAAAAGCACCAGATTTAGCCATTGTTCAATTGGTAGTAGAGCTTCTTTGTCTTATTATATTAATTAGAGCTATAGCGAAAAGAGAAAGCATATCAACCAAAGATATACGAGGATTTTTAACTGCAATAATGGGCTTGATATTTATTGGGGTATTTTTATTCTTTGCTTATTCTGCGTTAAAGGAATTGCCTGTTTTTGGTCAGCCCATAATGAGAGTGGCTAAAAATTTTATAGAGACCGGACAGACAAAGACCGGAGCAACCAATTTGGTAACTTCGGTAATTTTAGATTTCCGTGCTTATGATACACTGGGTGAGGCAACAGTGCTTTTTACGGCAGTAATCGGTGTGTTAACGGTTTTGCGCCGGATTGGACGTAAGAGGAAAGACGAGGTTGTAAAAGAGGATGACTAAAAAAGATACCAAAGGTATGACCTTAATAGTAAAGACCATTACACGGCTTACCGTGGGGCTTATACTTTTATATGGTATCTATATAGTATTGCATGGACACCTTACCCCAGGAGGAGGATTTGCAGGTGGAGTGATAATTGCATTGTCATTTATACATCTTATGTTGGCATTTGGAAAGGAAGTAGCCTTAAAAAAGGTTTCAAGGCCCATAGCCAGTTTATTTGAAGGCATAGGAGCAGTTATGTTTCTCTCCGTTGCCGTAATAGGCTTTGTTGGCGGGTATTTCTTTTTAAACTTTTTTATGAATAAAGGTGCCCCCTTTAAATTATTCAGTGCAGGGATTATACCTTTATGTAATATTGCTATCTCGCTTAAGGTTGGAGCAGGCCTTTTTGCCATATTTGTAGCTCTGGTATTATTGAAAATAAATTCAAAAGGAGAAAAATGATAGTCTATCTTTTGTGCCTTGTTCTTTTTTCTGTTGGATTATATTGCATCCTGGTAAAGAGGAACATTATCAAGATTATTATAGGTCTGATAATAATGGAATCTGCTGTCAACCTCGCATTTATCCTGTTTGGTTATCGGTTTGCAGGCCGTGCGCCGATATTAGCGGCTGACCAAATAGTAAAGAATATGGTTGACCCTTTACCGCAGGCTTTGGTCTTAACTGCCATAGTTATTGGACTGGCAACTACTGCCCTGATAGCGGCAATCGCTGTAAGGATTTATGATAGATATAGAACTTTTGATATAACAAAGATAAGGAGACTAAAAGGTTGAGCATTATCCCCCTATTCGTAGTTATACCATTGGGCTGCGCATTTTTAATTTCTCTTTTGGGCAAAAGAATAAAGGGATTATCTGATTCCTTAGCCAATTTAGGAATGCTTGTTTTGGTTTGTTTATCCATATATTCCATATTTTTAGTTAAAGAAGTTGGTGCGCAGGTTTATAAAATAGGAGGATGGATTCCGCCAATAGGCATCTCTATGGTCTTAGATGGATTAAGCTCTTTTATGCTGGTTGTGGTTAATCTGGTTGCCTTTTTAGTTGCCATATTTTCTATAGGCTATATGAAAAAATACACAGCCAAATGGAAATTTTATACTTTATTTATGCTTATGCTTGGAGGCATGAATGGTGTGATTGTAACAGGGGATATGTTTAACCTCTTTGTCTTTTTAGAGATAGCTTCGATTGCCAGCTATGCACTGGTGGCTTTTGGTATCGAGCATGAAGAGCTTGAGGCGTCGTTTAAGTATATGGTAATGGGAGAAGTTGCATCATTATTTATTCTTTTAGGAATAGCACTTTTATATAGCCTTACTTCAACATTAAATATGGCTGATATGGCAAGAGTTTTAACAGCAAGCGGAACAAACAGCAAGTTGGTTCTATTTGTATCTGTTCTATTTTTAACAGGATTCGGTTTAAAAGCAGCAATAATGCCATTTCATGCCTGGCTGCCGGATGCCCATCCATCAGCTCCAGCGCCTATTTCTGCTATGCTTTCCGGACTTTTAATCAAGGTCCTTGGTATATATGCATTGATTAGAATATTTTTCAATGTGTTAGGAGCTCAACCTGCTATGTTGAATATTTTGCTGATTCTTGGAACCATCTCTATGGTGGCTGGAGGACTTCTGGCTATAGGGCAAGAAGATATAAAGAGGATGCTGGCATATTCCAGTATCAGCCAGATGGGATATATAGTTTTAGCAATAGGGATAGCAACACCGCTTGCTATACTGGGCGCGCTCTTTCATCTAATCAATCACGCCATATTTAAATCGCTTCTGTTTTTAAACTCAGGTGCAATAGAGTATTCTACAGGAACCAGGGACTTAAGAGAGATGGGTGGATTAAATGCTCGGATGCCGATAACAGGAACTTCAAGTTTAATAGGTTCTATGTCTATATCAGGAATTCCTCCTTTAAGCGGCTTCTGGAGCAAACTGATTATTATCTTTGCAGCTATACAGAGCCGCCATTACCTACTGGCATTAATTGCTGTTTTGGTAAGCATCGTAACACTGGGATATTATCTAAAACTTCAAAGATACGCCTTCTTTGGAAAATTGAAAGATAAATGGAAGAATATTAAAGAAGTCCCATTTACTATGAGATTATCAATGGTCATATTAGCCTTAATTTCAATAGTAGGAGGGGCACTTTTGATTCCGGGAATAAGGGAGGTATTTCTTAAAGCAGCAACAGACGCTGTATATATCGGAAAAGATTATGCTGCTGTTATATTTGAGGCTATTAAATGAGAAGTAGAATTATACTATTTATATTGGGCCTTTTTGTATGGTTCCTTTTAAGCTGGCCACCAGACCTACAGCATCTTTTAGTCGGGGTTTTAGTTGCCGGTTTTGTAGCCTTTATGACTGGAGATATGTTTGTTCAGAGGCCACAGCTGTTTACACATATTAAAAGATACTTCTGGTTTGCCTATTACTTACCTTTGTTTATCTGGGAGTGTATCAAGGCAAATATAGATGTTGCCTACAGAGTAAGTCATCCGGATGTGCCGATACACCCGGGAATTGTTAAGGTAAAGACAACTTTAAAATCTGAGACTGGTTTAACATTTCTGGCAAATTCTATTACATTAACTCCGGGGACATTAAGTGTTGACGTAGATCAGGATGGGGGGTTTCTCTATATCCACTGGATAGATGTAAAGGATAAGGATATAGAAATAGCGACAAAAATAGTAGTAGAACGTTTTGAGAAAATCTTAAGGAGGATTTTTGAATGAAGGAGTCCGGGGCTCCTTTAATAGCCATGAAGAAACTTAGGTGGTTTATAGGAACACTCATTATTCTGGGCATTTTTGCTGTCATTATATTTTATCCTATAAAGATTCTCTTTTATCCGGACCTTCCATATATACCACTTTTTACACGCGCTCTTTACATACTCCTGTTATCCTGCATTTTTTGTCTTTACCGTATATTAAAAGGTCCTACCGCACCTGACAGGATTGTAGCGGTTGATATACTTGGAATACTCATTGTTGGTTTCTGCGCGCTTTTGTGCATTCCTACAGGCCGAAGCTGGTACATAGATATAGGAATAGCCTGGGCCTTGCAGAGTTTTATAGGAGCGCTGGCATTATCGAAATATTTAGAGGGAAAGGATTTTGATGAATAATATATTTGGTATAATTTTTATATTCGTAGGGCTTGCCTTTGATTTTTTTGGATGCCTGGGTTTGGTAAGATTGCCGGATGTTTATAATCGTCTTCAGGCCTCTACTAAATGCGTGACGCTGGGAACATGCAGCATTATGTTTGGTGTATTTTTGATGTTAGGATTTACACCTGCAGGCATAAAATCACTTTTATGTATTATATTTTTGATACTGACAGCTCCTGTTTCTGCTCATGCAATTGCAAGAGGTGCGCACAGATCCGGAGTAAAGCTCTGGAAAGGAAGCGTTGTCGATAGGTATGCTGAGGATAAGGAAGGGAAAGAATGAGATTGCCAAAGGTTAGGGAGTTAAGAGAAGCTATTAAAGCGCTGATAAAAGGGCCTTATACATCTAAATTTCCCAAGCAGCCGCATAAGCCCCACCCCAATTTCAGGGGACAACCCAAATTTGATGAGAAAAAGTGTATTGGCTGTCTGGCATGTGAAGAAATTTGCCCGGCAGCTGCGATCGCTCATAAAGATATAATTGATGAAAATGGCAATGCAAAAAGAGGTATGATTCATTATACAGATGTCTGTATATTCTGCGGTCAGTGCGAAGCTGCCTGCATTGCAGATAAGGAAGGGATAAAGCTTTCCAATGATTGGGAACTTTCATTTTTCGATAGAAAAGAAGAATCCTATGAAACGATTGAGAAGGACCTGCAGCTTTGCGAGATATGTGGTGAGCCTATTGCTTGCAAAGACCATTTAAAATGGATAGCTGAAAGAATAGGTGAACTCGCCTTTTCAAGCCCTACCTTATATTTATCCCGTCTTAAAAGCCTTGGAATCATAGATGAAAATATCATATCCGCATTAAAAGACCATGGTCGTTCCGACAGAATAAAGATTCTATGCGCCCGTTGCAGGAGAGAAACCACCCTTACTACTAAAGAATAAAAAAATGCAGGCTACCCTCAAAGACATATTTAAAGGAAAGATTGTCGTTGTTGGGGTCGGTAATATAATGCGGGCAGATGATGGCTTTGGCCCTGCCCTCATTAAGAGATTAAAAGATAATATCAGGGTGATATGCATTGATGCTGGAAGCGCTCCAGAGAATTATGTTGGCAAGATTGCGAAGGAGGAACCCGATACCATCTTAATCGTCGACACCGTCCATTTAGGAAAAAAACCCGGCGAATATGAAATTTTAACAAAACCCGATATAGTAAAAAGCGGCTTTACGACTCATGATATCTCACCCCACATGTTTATTGAATATTTAGAGAGAGAAACCAGCGCTAATATTTATATGTTAGGTGTTCAGCCGGAAAATGTTAATTTTGGAGAAGAGATGTCTGAAGAAGTTGAAAAGACGCTTGGGGAGATTACAAAATGCATGAATCACATTTAATAGAACCCATAATAAAAGGTATATCGGAGCATGCAAAGAAAGAAGGTGCAAATTCAGTATCAAAAGTAAGACTAAAAGTAGGAGCTCTTACTGGGGTTAAAGAAGATTCCTTTAAGGAGACCTTTGCCGTTTTGGCAAAAGGGACCCCTCTTGAGGACGCCGAGCTTGAACTTACATTTTTCCCAGGCACAAGAATAGAGGTAGTATCATTCGATGTTGAATAAAACAATATTAGCTCTGGGTGCGGATATAAAGAATCGCTTTCTTGTTGCAGAAGGGAGGGATTTATACCCCGGGCCTGAGATAGGCGATTTGTCCAATGCAGAAAACTATGCGTTTTTTAAAAGCCAAATACGTAAGGTCGCAGAAAAACTTAAACCTAATATTATTGCCTATGATTTACACCCTGGCTATTTTTCATCCCGCCTTGCAAAAGAATTTAGCTACTACCAATTTCCGGTCCAGCATCACCATGCTCATATTGCAAGTGTAATGTGTGAGCACAATTTAAAAAAGCCTGTTATTGGCGTCTCTTTTGATGGAACAGGCTATGGCGCAGACGGCAATATGTGGGGCGGAGAGTTTCTTATGGTTAACAAAAACGGATTTAGACGCCTGGCTCATCTTAAATACAGAATGATGCCGGGTGGAGATAGAGTTGTATATGAGCCGTGGAGGATGATAATAAGTATCCTAAAAGAGAAAGCAACCGGCTACTTAAACGATGTGAAAAAACAGGATAAAGACCTAATATTATCAATGATGGCAAAAAATATAAATTCACCATTAAGCTCCAGTGCAGGCAGGCTTTTTGATGCTGCTGCTGCACTTTTGGGTATATGCAAATTCCCTTCATATGAAGCAGAAGGGCCTATAAAACTCGAGGCAATGTGTGATGATAAAATAGATGACAGATATGAGTTTACAACGGTAAAGCAAAATGGTTGCCATGCAATAGATACGGGTGAACTATTTTTAGGCATGGTGCGAGATTTAAGAAAAGACAAAGATAAACCATATATTGCAACGAAGTTTCACAACTCTGTGTCGGAGATTATCATTAGCATGGTCAAAAAATTGTCGAAGCAACTCGGTATTAAAAATACCGCATTAAGCGGCGGAGTATTCCAGAATAAATTCTTAAAGACAAAGGCAATCAAAAAATTAAGCGATTCAGGTTTTAAAGTTTTTACCAACAACATAACACCAGTAAATGACCTTAATATATCATTAGGACAATATTATGTGTCTTGCTATACCTGCAAAGGTTAAAAAAATAGAAGAGAATATGGCAGTTGTAGATTTCGGCGGCGTGCGTAAAAAGATTTCCCTTGGAATCCTAAGCAGCGTCGAAGAGGACGATTATGTCCTCGTTCATGCCGGTTTTGCAATAGGAAAATTAGAAAAAACCGAAGCAGAGAATACCCTGAAGGTTTTGAAGGAATTAGAGGAAGTTGCAAGATGAAACTGATGGAAGTATGCGGAACGCATACCGTGAATATTGCCAGATCAGGCATAAAGAAACTCCTGCCGAAAGAAATAGAGCTTATATCAGGACCGGGTTGCCCTGTGTGCGTAACTGATCAAAGTGACATCGATAGGGCAATAGAGATAGTAAAGATAAAAGATGTTATTATGACTACCTTTGGCGATATGATGCGCGTTCCGGGAACTAAGTCAAGTTTTATGGATGCAAAAAGAGACGGTGCGGATATTCGAATAGTCTATTCATGCCTTGATGCCTTAAATATTGCTTGCAGTAATCCAGCAAAAAGAATAGTATTTATGGGGGTTGGTTTTGAGACCACCTCTCCAACTATAGCGGCGACGATATTAGAGGCAAAAAGGCAAAAAATAAGAAACTTTTTCGTGTTGTCAAATTTTAAACTTATTCCCCCTGCCCTCGTTGCTATTGCTAAGTCTGATAGGGTAAAGGTAAATGGTTTTGTATGCCCGGGCCATGTTAGCGTTATTATAGGGTCAGCTGCTTATGTGGAGATTGCAAAGCGTTATAAAATGCCCTGTGTTATCACCGGCTTTGATGACATTGACATTGTAAAAGGTATTAAGCGACTGGTTGAGCAAGTTAAAAAAGGTGTCTCTAAAGTAGAAATAGAATATAAAAGAGCTGTTAAAAAGAATGGAAATGCCGCAGCAAGAAGAATTTTATATTCAGTTTTTGAGACTGCGGATTCAGACTGGCGAGGTTTAGGAAGAATCAAAAAAAGTGGATTAAGATTTAAAAAAGTATACAAAGATTTTGATGCAGAGAGAGAGTTTAAGGTAGAAATTCCTAAAGCAACTTCACCCAAAGGATGCATCTGCGGCGAAGTGCTGCAAGGCATAGAATCGCCTTTAGATTGCAAGTTATTTAAAAAAGTATGTAAACCTGAGAGACCAATAGGGCCGTGCATGGTTTCGTCAGAAGGGACCTGCGCAGCATATTATAAATATGAATAAAATAATAACGTTATCGCATGGAAATGGCGGCAGATTAATGCATGAGCTTATAGAAACTTTGCGTCTTAAGTTTTCAAACAAGATTCTAAATGAACTCTCAGATGCTGCTGAGCTTAATATAAAGGAGAAAAAACTCACTTTCAGTACAGATTCATATGTTGTAAAGCCATTATTTTTCCCAGGAGGAGATATAGGCAAGCTTGCTGTTTTTGGCACTGTAAACGATATATCTATGAGGGGAGGCAAACCTGTTTTTATATCTTTGGCTTTTATTATTGAAGAAGGATTCCCAATTCAGCAATTGGAGAAAATAGCTCATTCAATAAAGCAGGCTGCTGCTAAAGCAAAAGTTTTAATAGTTACAGGCGATATAAAAGTTGTAGAAAAAGGCGCAGCAGATAAAATATATATAAACACTGCTGGCATAGGAGCCATGGATTATTCAGGGTCCGTAGGTACAAAGGCAAAAGTTGATGATGTTATTATCATAAACGGTGGTATAGCTGAGCATGGAATGGCTGTTCTGAATGCAAGAGAAAAGCTCGGATTTACACCCTCTATTAGAAGTGACTGCCGCAATCTAAACTTTGAAGTAGAAAGGTGCCTTAAGGATTCGAAAAATATCAGTGTTATGCGTGATCCAACAAGGGGAGGGCTCGCTACAGCATTAAATGAAATTGCACATTCTTCGAATGTTGGCATAGAGATTTATGAAAAGGATATTCCGATAAAACCAAGCGTAAAAAGATTATGCGACGTATTAGGATTCGATCCTTTATACGTAGCCAACGAGGGGAAATTCATCTGTTTTGTCAACGAGAAAAATGCCAAAAAAGTAAAACGTGCCATTGGTCCACAAGCTGCAATTATTGGCAGGGTTACATCTGTTCATAAAAAAGAGGTCTATTTAAAAACCAAAATTGGTTCAACTCGCATTCTGCCGATGCTGGAGACCGACCAGCTTCCACGCATATGCTGAAAATGAAAGGAGGTAAGTTTAAATGTGCTATACTGTACCGTTAGCAGGAGCTATGATTACATCACTAGCATGGAGAAAGAGTAAAAGTGTAAAACTCTGGTGGCTAAATCTAATGTTTTATGGAGGAGCACTCTTTGGAGTAATAGACCATCTCTGGAATGGTGAGTTATTTCTTATTTCAGAAAATATAATTAAAGATTTGCTGCTGGGAGTAACTATTACATTATGTATACTTTTAACCTGGGCTTTTGTGCTTGCATTCGCGAAGATTAATCCAACTCTTGCTAACCATGTAACCACGAAAAGATAAAAAATGCAGAAATGTTTTAAAGACTTAATAAAACGTTGCCAAAGTTACAGTCGGTTTTATGAAGACTATTAAGATTAAGAAAAGCATTTTAAGGGAATTAGTTGGCCTTGCACGTTTATCTGCTAGAAAGGGCTTTGGAGCCTTTTTATGCCTAAATTTGACTTTTTTAATCCTAAGATTTGTATACAGATAGGGCTTTTTACCAATATAGCCTTAACGATCTTTAAGCTCTTGGCAGGCATATTAGGTTTTAGTAAGGCTATGATTGCCGATGGCCTTCATTCCCTTTCCGATATCCTGACATCAGGTGTTGTCTATGCGGGTATATGTATTGGAGCCAGGCCCCCGGATGAAGAACATCCCTATGGGCATGGTAATGCTGAGACAATTGCTGCAAGTCTTGTTTCTCTTATCATTCTTATAATAGGAGTTTTTGCTGGCGTATCTTCAAGTTTAGCTATTATTCACAGGCAGTTCAAAACCCCATTGATGATTGCCATTTTAGCGGCAATAATTTCCATAGTCCTTAAAGAGGGATTATATCGATATACCATTAAGGTTGGCAGGATGAGTAATAATCCGGCTGTCATCGCTGACGCCTGGCACCATCGCTCAGATGCCTATTCCTCAGTAGCGGCTCTAATAGGCATTGCAGGAGCCAGAATTTCATTTTTATACCTGGACCCTTTAGCAGGAATAATAGTCTCAGGATTTATTATCAAAATAGGGTTTGGCCTTATTCGTTCAAACATCGGTATAATAATGGATGAGAAGCCCGGTTCAGTATTCTTGAATAATATCAGGGCTATTGCTCAACAGATAAATGGAGTTAAAACCATAGATAATATCAAGGTACACCGTCGGGGTTCTACATTTACTATTGATTTAGAAGTAGCAGTGGATGGTAACATTACTGTAGATGAAGGCCATAAAATAGCTTCTAATGTAAGGGCCAAACTTCTTAAACGAATCCCATACATCCGAGATGTTATGGTACATGTTAATCCTTATAAAAGGCGAGGTAATTAAATGGAATTGAGTCTTAATCAGTGGTATAAGGTTCTGGCGCCACGGCCGGTAGTGTTGATTTCTACGGTAAATTTAAAAGGAGTTTCTAATGCTGCCCCTTTTAGTTTTGTAATGCCATGTTCTACCGAACCACCACTTGTAATATTTGCTTCTGACCCGGATCACCACACAGTGAAAAACATCTTGGAAACAAAAGATTTTGTCGTCAATATACCTGATCGGGAGATACTTAAAGAATTATGGATCTGCGCAAAGGATTTTCCTGCCGGAGTAAGTGAAATCAAAAAAGCAGGCCTAACGGAAGAAAAATCCACTAAGGTAAAATCCCCCGGAATTAAAGAATGCCTTGCTCATTTTGAGTGCAAACTATTCAAGAAATATCTGGCTGGCGACCATTTGCTTATTGTAGGTAAAATCCTTCAGGCATACGTTAGGGATGAGTATTTTCCTGGAGGAAAATATCTAATTACTAGGGCCAATCCCTTAATGCATATCGGAGGAAATGAATTCGGACTATTAGGAAAGGTAATCAAGGCAAAATGAAAGAGACTACTTATGTGATAGTTATGATTACTTGTTCTTCAAGGAAAGAAGCTTTAAAGATAAAGAAAGTATTATTAGAGGAAAGAAAAGTTGCCTGTATAAATATCATTCCAAAAGTAGAATCCTTTTTCTGGTGGGCTCCAACTCCCCCTCCGCCCTCCCGCCTTCAGCGGGCCCCTGCTAAAATAGATTCGGCTCACGAGGTTTTAATCTTAGCCAAAACAAAGGCAATTATGTTTAAGGAGATTGTTACGCTGGTCAAAAAAATTCACAAATACGAAGTTCCAGAGATAATAGATTTGCCTATAATTGGCGGCAATAAAGAATATTTGAAGTGGATAGGTGAAAGTTTAAGTTATCCGGAAAAAAAGAAGAGAAAATAGTAGGAATATGATGAAAGTCGGGGTATGTGGAATTTACTGTGAGAAGTGTCCCAAATTTTTGAAGAAACAATGTTCTGGCTGTGGGTTAAATCCTGTGTGCAAGATGCCCGCCTGCGCTAAGGAAAAGGGCGTAGAGATTTGTTTTAATTGTCCAGAATTCCCTTGCTTTCTAAATTATGAATTCTTTTCCAAATCCTGGCTCGATTTTTTAAAGTCAGATAAGGTGGTTGGATAATTTTTGTTAGCCAATGAGAAAAGTTAATATAGAAATCGAAATTGAGGGCAAAGGGAGAGCTTTAGCAGAGTTGGACAATCGAAACCCCCAGATTGCTGAAAAGATTTATGAGAAACTTCCCATAGAGGGAATAACTAAGTTATGGCAGGAGGAAGTTTACTTTGAGACCTCCTTAAAATTGAATTATGAGAATAAATCTTCTACATCTTGCAAGGGCGATCTTTCTTACTGGCCTCCGGGGCAGGCCATTTGTATATTCTTTGGGAAATCAGGACCCTATTCTGAGGTAAATCATATTGGTAAAATCATCCAAAATTTGGATATTTTCCTCAAAGTAAAGGAAGGGGATAAGATAGTAGTTAAGAAAGTTTAAGTACAAGCTAATAGTAGGGCGGGCTTAAGGCCTACCCTACTATTGTGGATAACTATTTTATGTAAGGGGAATTATGCCATTTAAAGACCTGATAAAACGCTGCAGGAGTTACAGGCGATTTTACGAAGATTGCAAGATTGAAGAAAACCTTTTAAGGGAATTAGTTGACCTTGCCCGTTTATCTGCCAGCGCTGCGAATTTACAGCCGTTAAAGTATATGCTTTCCTGTCAACCCACAAGGAATGATCTAATATTTCCAGCATTATTCTGGGCAGGGCATATAAAAGATTGGCCCGGGCCAAAAGAAGGAGAAAGGCCCTCTGCTTACATTATTATTTTAGGCGATAAAACAATAGCCAAAACTTTTGAATATGATTGTGGCATTGCCGCTCATAGCATTTTATTGGGCGCAGTAGAAAAAGGCCTTGGCGGCTGCATGCTCGGCGCAATAGACAAAGATTTACTCAGAAAGAACTTAAACATTCCCCAACAATACGATATACTCCTTGTAATTGCGCTTGGAAAACCAAAAGAAAAGGTAGTGATAGAAGAGAGCGAAGGAGATATCAAATATTATCGTAATAAAAACAACACTCACCATGTGCCAAAAAGGTCGTTAGATGAGATTATTTTAAAGATATGAGTGTAACAATTAAGTTTTGTGGAGGGGCAAGGACCGTTACAGGTTCTATGCATCTTGTATCGGCTGGCCGCTGCAAAATATTATTAGACTGCGGCCTTTTTTATGGGCACAGAGATGAATATTATGCCGTTAATTCTAATTTCGCCTTTAATCCGCAGAGCTTGAATGCCTGTATTTTATCCCACTCTCACATAGACCATTGCGGAAACCTCCCTACTCTTATAAAAAGGGGTTACAGGCAAAACATATACGCTACCCCGCCCACCAAAGGGCTTTGTCGATATATGCTCCCTGACAGCGGTTTTGTTCAGGAGAAGGATATAAAATATGTAAACAAAATAAATAAACGAAAAGGCCTTCCCCCGCGTCTCCCTCTTTATACCAGGAAAGAAGCGGAAAAATCCCTTAAATATTTCAGGTCCATTCAGTACCATAGGAAATTCCCTGTTTCAAAAGATATTGATTTGACATTTTTTGAAGCAGGCCATATTCTCGGCTCGGCAGTATCTGTCATTGATATAAAAACCAAAAAAGGCATTATGAAGATAGCCTATGCCGTAGATTTAGGTAGAAAGGATATGCCGCTTCTTAAAGACCCAGAGATTCCAAATGATATAAATTATCTTATTATTGAAAGCACCTATGGTGGAAGAAATCATGGTAGCATAAAAAATGCAGAAGGAAAGCTTACCGATGCAATAAATCGAACTATTAAACGGGGCGGGAAAATTATTATCCCCTCATTTGCTCTTGAAAGGACACAGTTGGCAGTATTTTTTATAAGCGAACTTATGAAGAGAAAGAAGATAAAAAGAATCCCGATTTATGTTGACAGTCCTCTGGCGGTGAATCTTACGGATGTATTCAGGAGGAACTGGGAATATTTTGACGATATAACCAGAGAGGCTTTCCTGAGAGAAAAGGATCCCCTCGGCTACGATAATATTGCATACATAAGAAGTGTCAATAGTTCAAAAAGATTAAACAATGAAACAGGGCCGATGATAATAATATCTGCTTCCGGCATGTGCGAAAACGGACGGATTCTGCACCATTTAAAAAATAATATTGAGAATCCGAATAATACAATTCTCATTATCGGTTATATGGCAAAAAATACTCTAGGAAAACGCATTGTAGAGAAAAACGAGCAGGTAAGAATATTTGGCCAGCTGCATGAGTTAAATGCTGAAGTCGTTGTCATTAATGCTTTCAGCGCTCATGCCGATGAGAGTGGATTAGTGGAATATGTTAAAAATTGCAGAGGAAGGTTAAGGAAAGTTTTTATTGTTCACGGCGATGAAGACCAGTCAGAGGCATTAAGAAGCAATCTTAAAAAACTCAATCTTAAACCACGCATTCCCTCCAGGGGCGAGGTTGTTTTTCTTAAGTCGTAAGTAATCTTACCGTTGCGAGCAATCCCATTTTTTTCTTGATATTTTCTTATGTTGTGTTACACTCCAATTAGAGTGTAATAAGAGCCCGAGGAGGTGTCTTGTGGAAAAAGAAGAAAGGGTTACTATAAAGATACCGCGTCAGCTTTATGTAAAATTATCCAAGGTAATAGAAGGTTCC
>CP070655.1:378986-398888 GCA_020354945.1 Candidatus Omnitrophota bacterium | reverse complement strand
TATTACGGTGATAAGATTAACTGGGATAACTTATTACACTGGGCACATGTGACAGGGAATGAGTTTAAGATATTCACACTCTTATTTTTAGCACGAAAAATCATAATTGCCGATATTCCAGAGGTCGTTATGCAAAAAATGAGACGGAGTTTCCTTGTCAATTTATTTATATATATATGTTATAAGATAAAAGACGAGGACCCTATTAAAATATTTATCATAAGAGAGATCATTATGCAGTTGGCGAATTATAAAAAATTTTTAAAATCCCTGCCGACATCAGTAAAAGATTTATATAGCGTAATAGCCGCATTTCTATATTTTTACAACGATAACATGCTTTCTATTCTAAAGAAAGTAGCAAAAATATCTAAACCTATTACCCAAAGATTATGTAAGTAAAAATGAGGGGGCATTCTATTTTTTTAACATATTATAAACCTATGCACAATAGAGCCGAAGCGGATAGTGTACAGTGACACTTAAAAACCCTTAAAATTTATTTTGGACAACATCTAATGTGAGCCGATTCGAAAGGATTGCTAACTGATTTGACAGGCATACTCGCATGTGATATAATTTAAATCCGGAGAAGACATGAATTTGAGCAATACCTATGAGTTGAGCGAAGATATTGCCTATAGGGTGATCGACGGTGAGGCTATGGTGCTTAATTTGAATGATGGGGAGCATTACAGCCTGAATGGAACCGGTACCGAAATATTGGAGTTAATGGCTAGGAAAAAAGACCTTAAGTTCATAATAAGCACCATGAACAAGGAATACGGCATAGATAATAAAGTTATAGAAGAGGATCTTATAATTTTCGTTAAGGAACTCTTAACTAATAAACTTATTAGTATGACAAAAGGAGGTGAAGGAACTCTTAACTAATAAACTTATTAGTATGACAAAAGGAGGTGAAGGGGAACGAACAAAAAAAGCCGCAAACCTAAAAAAAAGGGTGGCTACCAAAAACCCAAGGTGTCTTCTAGGGGGAAGATAAAAACAGTGTTTATGGGCTCCGCCCCTAGTTAAAGATCAATTTTAGCTATACCGATGTAGTATATATGTCAAGAATAAAATATTAGCTAAGAGAGTCAAGGAATTAAGAAAAAAAGCCGGCTGGTCTCAGCAGAAATTGTCTGAGAAAGCCGGCTTATTTTATAATGCAATAACCAAAATCGAACAAGGTGTGGTAAAAAAGCCTACAACGGGATGAACGAAGCAAACGACCTTGGCAGCAGCACCAACATTCAACATAGATTATCAACCTTTCTGTACCAATTCGTTGAATTGGTGCAGAAAGGAAACTGTGCAGGTATTAGAAAACAGATTATATAATCAGACAGGAAAAACGTAAGTGGGAAGAGAATTATCAACAAACTCATCAGGATATCGAAAAGATTACTTTTATTGGTTAAAATATGATTTTGACAATTTGTTTAAATTTTATGATGGAACCGCCGGCTTTTTAGTGTTCAGGCCATGGCAGGGACTCCCGAAGAGGACGGGGCGGGTGACCGGAGGTTTCAATAACATACGAATGTCGTTAGAATTGGCCGCAGTTTTTGCCTATCTAAAAAACAGAATCCTGGTATTACCTCCAACTTATCACATGTATCGATTAGAAGGCGATAGCAACTTATCCGACTTCTTTGATCTTGATGATATAGGTATTGAGAGTATAAGTTTTGAAGAGTTCTGCGATATGGAAGGGATAAAAAGATCCTGGGATGCCGTGGAGCATAAATATGAAGCAACTGAGATTGGAGACAGTAACAAAGGAAATGCAGACACAACAGACGTATCGTTGAACTTTGAAAAGATAACCCCTCCAAAAAGATTTACCAAATGGAAAAGATTAGTTCATTGGAAGGAAATTGTTGATGATTCTAAACATGTAATATTCTTCAACAAGAATTTGTTAGGTAATTTCTATCAAGTTGTTTATAGCTCTAAGATGCAGCAGGTTAAAAAATATGTTGCCAGACATATTCATTATAGGGTTGAAATTTTTGATTTAGCTTGGGAGTTCATCCATCAGTTAGGAGATAAAGATTATTACGCCATCCATGTCAGGGGTAACGATTTCCAATACAAGCACGTAAGGATACCTTGTGAAGATATTGTCAAGAACATAGACAAGAGAGTCCCGGCCGGATCCAAGTTATACATAGCAACAGATCATAAAGAAAAGGATTTCTTTAAACCCCTGGAAGACAAATATGACGTTTATTATTATGATGACTTGAGCAGCGATAAAAAGGTCAATTCTAAACTAATACCTATGATAGAACAGTTGATCTGTACAAGAGCCGTAATATTCATAGGCCAGGATTATTCAACATTTTCATCCTACATATATAGATTGAGAGGCTATATGGATGATATTGCGAATAAAGATTACCATGTAAATACAGGTGAATATGCAATATTTGATCAGCTTCCTTTACTCCAAACACCGCGCTTTATTGCGAATTGGCATAGGGAGTATAAAGATGCCTGGGATTTTTATTGACGTGACCTCCTAAAACTGGATAGTTTTGTAACGTTTGCGATTTCCCGTTCAACCTGTCCCAAGTCTGAACTTAAACCTGTCTCTCCATGTCGAGATCAAACTATCTTGCTAACAGATATATCCTCATAGCAGGGCTCATAGGTATGCTCTACAGCTTGAGCTTCTTCTTTCGGTGGAGAATGGGTGCGCTCTTCAAGCTCACTACGGTGGGAGAGTGCCCTATTAATTATGTCTTTCTCTTCTATGAATGATACGATATACATTGTGGATTTTGTATAAAGTTGTATACTGTATAGGATCGTTAATCCATTGACAAATAAAGAGTTGTGTTATAACATATTATCCGACGGTGAGTTAGGGAATTACGCATAAACGAATCCCTGCCTCTCCGCCAGTTTTGATAGGGGGCTTTCGACAAGAATGGAAGGTAGCTTCGGCACCGCCATTATCTCCAAATGTTATTTCCATTCAAACCATGGAAAGGTTGCTAAGTCGTTAAATATTACCTTGGATGAATTAATAAGATATAGTATTGCAAATATAAATTTTAGAATGAAAAAGAGAATTAAATGGCCATTTTAAAAAGACACATATTTTTTTATCGCGAAATTTTTAAATTACCCAATGTTATATCAGAGCCTTTCTTAATGGTTGGGTATCAAGCAATTTCTGGAGACAATCTGCCCAAAGATTTTAGCTATAAAGATTTTAAGCAATTGTTAATTTCAAAAGGAATAAAAAATATTACTGTGATAGACAAATTTGACAGTAGAGCTGATTTAAAACATGATTTAAACCTCCCAATCCCTGAAGACGAATATGAAAAATATAATACAGTCTTTGACATAGGTTCTTTAGAACATGTGTTTGATACCAAACAATGCCTTGATAATTGCATGAGAATGCTCAAGCCCAATGGATTTTATTTTTTACATACTCCAGTTAAAGGTTATTTTAATCACGGCTTACATACTTTTAGTCCTGAGCTAATAATACAATCGTTTAAATTAAATAAGTTTAAAATTCAATATGAAAGATATAGTTCTAACGATGGTGTTCCACTAAAACATCCTAATGATGCAGCTGATTCACTTATATGGATAATAGGCAAAAAGAAAGAGTCTATGAAGATTTTTCAAATTCCCGAACAAGAGTGCTGGTATCAAGGATGCCAACCTAAAAATACACAAACAAGCCAAAACGCAACATGAAATAGATAGCATTAAAAATATTTTATCTGTCAAATTTGCCCCTATTATTTATCCAAAACAGGCCATATAAGCAAGATAAAAAAATCGAATGAAAAACCTTCTTTATAAGATATATCAAAAACTCTGTCAAATAGTAGAAAAGAAATTGGAAAACAAGATTTTTTTGTCAACTTCTAACAATCGTCTATATGTAGTCAGAGGCGGGCCATTCAAAGGGATGAAGTATGCTTATAAGGTTAGTAAATACCTTCTCGGGACATACGAATTAGAGTTACAAGATATTGTTAAAAGGATTGTAAAAAATAAATTTCAATTAATTATCAATATAGGTGCCGGAAGCGGTTATTATACAGTTGGATTGGCAAGAAGTATTCCAAGTACCAAAATAGTTGCTTTTGAAACGGCGGAAAAGAGTCCGCTAATTTTTTATAATGCACATATAAACCATTGTCAAAATCAGATCTCGTTCAAAGGATGCTGTAATATTCCTACATTACAAGCAACAATGAAAGAATGTACTTCGGATAGTTGCATAATTATAGATGCAGAAGGCGCAGAAAAAGAGCTTTTAAACCCATCACTTGTACCGCCGCTACGTAATTGTTTTATACTTGTGGAATTACACGATTATGTATTTAGAGACATAGGGAGAGTAATCAAATCCCGTTTTTCAGAATCTCATAATATCACTGAGATTATCCAAAGAGATAGAGTACTTTCTGATTACCCGTTTCGAATTCCATGGATAATTCAGTTAGTATTCAAGCGATATCTGGTTAATTTGATAAACGAAAGGCGACCTGAAAGAATGAGATGGTGGTACCTTGTACCTAAGGCATACACGCCTCAAAGTAAAGAAAATGTTTAGGTAGGGTTTCTTGGGACTATTCTGGGACCATCTAAAGCGAAACTAGACGAAAACAGACGAAAAAGGACGAAACTCTGAAAAAGGACGAAACTCTATGGAATCGCTAATTCCTTTACAAATAAGGAGTTGTGTTATAACATGTTATCCGACGGTGAGTTAGGGAATTACGCATAAACGAATCCTTGCCTCTCCGCCATTTAACAATAATATAATATGGTGATTCCGTAATTACTTTTAACATGAAGCATAAAACAAAATCTCAAAATCTTGACTATGTCAAATTGGAAGTTATGTTATGAAGAGGGGTTAAAATGGCTGAAACAGGAGAAAATCGGGGAGAAGAAGCCCAAAAAGGCAAAAAGAAGCTACGTGTACTTTTGCGTACCTTCGGCTGCCAAATGAACGACCGCGATAGCGAGGCGCTTTTAGGACTTTTTTTAGAAGGGGACGTGCGCTCTACATGAATTACATAAATCCTCTGTTGATCTATTTTTTCGATTATAATATGTTTTCAGAATTTAATAGAGGCTGATAATGATAGTAGCTGTATGCATTATTTTCTTTTTGTCTGGTACCTCAGCGTTGATTTTCGAATCCCTTTTTTTTAGGCTCGCAGGACTTACTTTCGGAAGCGGTGTTCATGCTATTTCTATTGTTTTGGCAAGCTTCATGGGGGGATTGGCTCTTGGGAGCGCTCTGGTCACTTTTTTTGGTCATCGCATAAGATTTCCTATCAGATTTTATGCCTTGCTGGAAGGTATTATCGCAGTTTCAGGGTATGCGATAGTTCTTCTTTTTCCTCATTTTACAAGATTTTTTGCTCCGATATTCAGCTTCTTTGTCGATAAAACCGCCACACTTAATTTTCTACGTGCAATATTTGCGATAGGGCTTATGCTAGTTCCTACTACTGCGATGGGAGCTACACTTCCAATATTAGTCAGGGCATTGAATAGGAGGAGACAAAATTTTGGAAATGTATTAGGAATGCTATATGGTTGGAATACTTTTGGAGCAGTATTTGGTGTTTTTGCAAATGAATTTCTATTTATTATACATTTGGGTATTCGAGGGGCCGGTCTTTTAGCAGCCATGCTCAATATTACTTCTGTTGTCATAGCCTTGATAATTTCACAAAAAGCAATAAATGGGAAACATGAAATGCAAAAAATTCCCTTACAGTTACGGCAATCATATTTTTCTTTCAGAACAATTCGTTTCCTGATCGCAAGTTTTCTTTCAGGATTTATATTGCTATCTTTAGAAGTAGTATGGTTTCGATTTATGTTATTATTTTACCCAAGTTCCAGTTTACTTTTTGCAATTATGCTCGGCGTCGTTTTGATAGGGATAAGTAGTGGCGGATTATTTGCTTCTCATTTGTTCAAAATAAAAATGAATGCGCATCATTTCCTTATTTTCGTGCTGGCTATAAATGGTATATTGATATGTATATTATACCCCAGCTTTGATTCTGTATTCGCGTTTGCTCAAAGATATATTAAAGATTTTGGAGAAGGGTTATGTTCTTTTTATTTAATGTTCCCGATTTCTTTTATGTCCGGCATTATTTTTACCATGCTTGGTAGGTTCCTACATGATCGGATGGGGGTCGAAACAATGTCGAGTGGTTTCTTGACAATGGCAAACACAATAGGAGCAGCGTGTGGTTCGCTCATCACAGGTTTGTTATGTATCCCATTGTTAGGCATCGAAGGTTCATTTTTCTTATTTGCAACTTTATACGGAAGTATTATCTTATTTGTTATCTTTGCTCATCGATACAACAGACTTAGTGTTGTAGCTCATGCCGTGATGATATCGGTCTTTTTCGTTTCGCTTGCTGCGTTTCCTTTTGGTTTAATGAAAGAAACATTTTTACCGAGCGCTATTGCCCTGAATCCTTTTGACCCGATAAACAAACAGGTAGTTGCATCCCGTGAAGGAATAAATGAAACGATTCAATATATTCGAGTTGGTCTTTTTGACAAACCACATTATTACCGTTTGATAACAAATAGCCATGGCATGTCTGCAACTAATTTGTCTGCTAAACGATATATGAATTTATTTGCTTATTGGCCTATGGTTCTCCATCCGGAACTCAAAAATGCGCTTTTGATTGGATACGGATGTGGGAATACAGCGAAAGCGTTAGTAAGTCTAGAACAATTGGAATCACTTGACGTTGTTGACACTTCAAAAGATATTTTCGAAATGAGCAGTATTGTTTTTCCTCATCCCAAGGAAGACCCTCTTTATGACCGTCGGGTAAGGGTTTACGTTGAAGATGGTCGCTTTTTTCTTTTGACGAGGAATCGTAGGTACGACTTAATTACTGCTGAACCACCTCCGCCAAAAAATAATGGAGTGGTAAATCTCTATACTCGGGAGTATTTCCAATTAATTTATGATCGCTTAGCTGACGGTGGAATGGTAACCTATTGGTTGCCGGTAGAAGAACTCGAGCCTTCAGAAGCGAAAGCGATTCTGCAGGGATTCTGCAATGTTTTTAATAATTGTTCACTATGGGCAGGAACTTTATTTGATTGGATGGTAGTCGGTATTAAAGAGCCGCAGAAGTCTGTATCAACAAAAGAGTTTGTTCGTCCATGGAACGATCCGGTCATTGGATCGGAAATGAAGTCACTCGGCTTTAGGAATCCTCAAGAGTTTGGTGCCCTTTTCATTGCTGATAGAGTGAGAATATTGGAATGGATTTCTCAAATTCCCCCCTTAGTAGATAATTATCCTTTGCGCATATCGCATAGGTCACCTTCAAGAGGGAAAATAACTCCTGTTTATTTGGAATTCATGCACCCTAACTTTGCTCAAAAAAACTTTTTGAATAGCACTCAAATTAAGAGTTTCTGGCCTGAAAAGTTTTTTGACGAAACAGCAAAATTTTTCCCGATTAATTTTAACGCATTGTCAATCTTAAGAGGAATTAATCCCTATAAGAAGTTACACTTTTGTCTTCGTAACCCTGAAATGGAGAGCTATATTTTATGGGCGGTAGGCAGCGATGAGTACGCGCAACGTATTGTTGCTGAAGCGATAGCTACACGAAGGGATATTAATGAGTTAGGTGCATATGAGCATGTACATTTAGCGGCTCGCGCTATTAAACAACACAACTATCTTCTGGCAGAGCATCATTATTCTATTGCAACTAGCTTAGTAAAAGATCCTCAAATTTTTCAGTTACGTATGTATTTGTTGTATCTTACGGGTAATAAGGTAAAAGCCAATCAAGTAAAGCAAGAGTATATTAATTTATATCAGACGCGCAAAGATGTCAGAGAAGAAGAGATGAAGCGGTTTTGGCGTTGGTTAGAGGGAGTTTTTCCGAAGGAACATTCTAATCAATCGAATTAAGATTTTCAAGTGAAAAACCATGCCTAAAATCTACATCCGCACTTTCGGCTGACCGTTGGTGTAAGTACCGAGAGACGATGTTAAGGGTACTAAAGATGATAAATGGTTTAGAATAATTACATATGTAAACGGAGGAGATAAATTATGAAACAATGGTATGAATCATTATATGAGAACTACTCTCGCAAATACGATAAAGAACCCTTTGTCCAGGGAACCGTGGGCGAATGCGATTTTATCGAACAAGAAATAAAACAGGATAAATCCCTAAAGATACTAGATATCGGTTGCGGTACCGGACGTCACGCGATAGAGCTAACGAAAAGGGGATATAACGTGACCGGTGTTGACCTTTCCGAGGATCAGATCAAAAGGGCAAGGGAAAAGGCCAAAGAGGCCGGGGTGACGATCGACTTCCAAATACAAGACGCGCGCAATCTTCCTTTTGACAGCGAATTTGATCTGGCGATCATGCTCTGCGAGGGCGGGTTTTCTCTCATGGAAACAGATGAGATGAATTTCGAGATTCTCAAGAACGCAACAAAAGCGCTTAAAAGTAAAGGCAAGCTCATTTTCACCGCATTAAACGGATTGTTCCCGCTGTTTCATTCTGTCAATGACTTCTATGAGTCGGCGCAGAAAGAAGGCCAGTCCCAGTGTAAGGAGTGTTCCTTTGATCTGATGACTTTCCGTGATCATAACACCGTTGTTTTTGAGGACGATTCCGGCAATAAAAGGGAGCTTAAGTGTAACGAGCGTTATTACGTGCCCAGCGAGATCACTTGGCTTTTAAAGACGCTCGGGTTCAAAAAGATCGACATCTTCGGAGCGAAGCTTGGCGCCTTTTCCAGGCAAGACAAGCTTACGACCGATGATTTTGAAATGCTCGTTGTCGCGGAAAAATGAAAGAAGATAAGAAAAAAGTTTTCATTAAAAATTTTGGCTGCCAGATGAATGAGGCGGATTCGGAACTTGTTTACAGTATGCTTCTTGCGCAGGGTTATCAGAAGGCAAATTCATATAAAGATGCTGATGTGATTTTATTTAATACCTGCTCTGTAAGAAAACACGCGGAAGATAGAGTATGGGGTAAGGTAGGAGAGCTAAAAAAACTTAAAGAAAATGTGACAGTCCCTATTTTTGCTGGAGGTTCAGCTAAGGCAAAAACGGGACGGCCCCATTTTCCTATAATTGGTATAATTGGTTGCATGGCTAGAGCACAAAAAGGGCGAATATTTGAAAGACTACCCCATGTCAATTTTATATGCGGGCCTTCGAATATATATGAGGTAGGAGATTTAATAGAGCAGGTTCTGGAAGATCCGGAAGGACATTTTTCGGCGATAGGTAAACGGAAAAGACCGGTAAAAAAGGGGACAGTCCCTATTTTTGCTAAGACTTCGACTAAGGCAAAATTGGGACAGTCCCCTTTTTATCGCGAAGAGAAGATAAGGGCGTGGGTTAATATAAGCTATGGATGCGATAATTTTTGTTCATATTGCATCGTCCCTTATGTAAGAGGAAGAGAAACAAGCAGAAAATCAGAAGATATTATTGATGAAATAAAGATGCTTGTAGACGACGGAGTAAAAGAAGTAACGCTCCTTGGACAGAATATAAATTCGTATGGTCAGTCGTCAGCCGTCGGTCATCAGTCGTCAGATTTTGTTAAATTGCTGGAGGAAATCAACAAGATTCCTATCCTGCTGCGTATCCGTTTTATGACATCTCATCCAAAAGATGCAAGTATTGATTTATTTAAGGCAATGAGAGATTTAGATAAGGTATGCGAGCACCTGCACCTTCCTTTTCAATCAGGTTCGGATAGAATTTTAAAATTAATGAATAGAAAATATACTGCCAATAATTATCTTAAACTCATAGAGCAATATCGAAAGATTGTAAATGGTGGTTCTGTTACAACCGATGTTATAGTAGGGTTTCCGACAGAAACCGAAGAAGACTTTTATAAAACATATATGCTTATGAAGGAAGGAAAATTTGATAGCGCATTTATATTTAAATATTCTCCGAGGCCTTATACCGCTGCTTATAAAATGAAAGATGATATAAAAAAGGAAGCGAAAGAAGAAAGAAACCAATCCTTGTTAAGGCTTCAGGATAGAATCAAAAAGAAAAGAAACAAGCTGCTTATTAATACAATCCAGCAGGCGCTGGGGACAAAGAAAGCTAAAAGAGGGCCTATTTCCTATTATTGCGAGAATGGAAAATATTATTTAAACGGAAGAACAAGGACAAATATGCAGGTAATATATGAAGGCAATCCGGAATTAATAGGCCATTTATCGGATGTGAAGATAAAAGATATAGAAGAGAATACATTGATAGGGAAAAGAGTATGAGGAAATTACAAATTACAAATTACAAATTACAAATTTTGCTACTCGCTATTTGCTGCCTGCTACTCGTTACTTTAGATGTCCATGCATCAGAAACTACAGATAGTGTGTGGAGCTATTTTCTAAAATGCGATTATAAAAAAGCCATCTCTGAAGCTAACAAGGCAGAAGAAGCCCGAGCCCATTATATCATGGGGCTTTCCTACATTAAATTAGGCAAACCTTCACATGCAAGAGAACATTTCCGTTTTATTCTGGATATGTATCCGCTGATAGATGTAAAAGAGGAAATTATTTTAAGTATAGCAGATTCGTATTTTTTAGAAGGCGATTTTCAAAAAGCAGCGACAGAATATACTAATTTTTTAAAGAATTTTCAATCTTCAGGCCTGAGAAGTTTGGCTTACTTAAGATTAGGGCAGTCGCAGAGAAGATTAGGGCATTGGTCAGCAGCAAAAGTGTCACTTTCGAAGGTAGTGGAGGATTTTCCCTATAGTTTTGAAAGAAAAGAGGCACAAAAAGAACTCCTGAAGGAATTTTATTATTATGTTCAAGCCGGTTCTTTTAGCAGAAAGACAAATGCGGCTAAACTACAAAAGACGCTTGTAAAGAAAGGTTTTGACTCTTATATAAACAGAACAGTAAAAGATAATAGAACATTTTATAGAGTTTGTACCGGGAAATTCGAGAATAGAGAAGATGCTACTTATATATTGAGGGAATTAAAAGCAAATGGCTACTCAGGGAGAATATACCCATAAGAATAAACAGATAATCTTTCTGGTCGGGCCTACCGCAGTCGGCAAAACAGCAGTTTCGATAAAATTGGCCAAAGAGATATGCGCTGAGATTATATCTTGCGATTCGATGCAGGTATATAAAGGTATGGATATAATCTCGCAGAAGCCAACTAGTTTAAAACAAAAGCAGGTCCCACACCATATGATAGATATAATATCCCCCAGCCAAAATTTCAACGTAGCTGATTATAGAAAAATGGCCTTAAAGATAATAAAGAATATACACAAGAAAGATGAGACCCCTCTTTTGGTAGGAGGGTCAGCCCTTTATATGAAGGTTCTGATAGACGGACTTTTTCCTTCGCCCAAGCCCGATTTGAGATTAAGGAAAAGATTGAAGAAAGAGGCGGAGTTTAAGAAAAAAGAGTATTTATATAAAAGACTTGAAAGAATAGACCCTGAAACTGCCGGGATGCTTCATCCAAATGATACAAGGAGAATAATAAGGGCCCTTGAAGTATATTTTAAGACCGGTATTCCGATGTCTGAGTTGAAAAAAAAGACTAAGGGCTTAAAAAAGGATTACAATATTAAAATATTTTGCCTTAACAGGCCGAGAGAGCAACTTTATTATAGAATAAACAAAAGAATTGATAGGATGTTTAAACAGGGCATAATAGGAGAATGCAAACGCCTTAAAAATAAAAGGCTTTCCAAAAGCGCTTCCCAGATTTTAGGGTGCAAAGAAATTTTTGCATATCTTGATAAAAAATGCACAAAACAAGAAGCTAAACAGATTCTAAAGCGTAACACACGGCGTTTTGCAAAAAGGCAGCTTTCCTGGTTTAGGAATGAACCCGGCATAAGCTGGATCGATATAAATAATAATGAAGGTTCAAAGGAAATAGCCGAAAGGATAAAGGAAAAAATCGATATCTAATGAAATTATACAAAACCCAACCCGAGAAAGAAAAGGCCGTATTGGTTGCTGTCTCATTTCATTCCGAGGAACGCAGGGGTTGGAGCCAGGAAGATGCAACCGTTGAATTAAAAGAACTAACAGATTCTTCAGGAAGAGCAGAGGTAGTAGATAAAGTTACAGCAAGAATTGAGAAACCAACCTCGAATTTTTTTATCGGGAAAGGAAAGGTAGAACAGATACACCAACTTGTCCATAGTTATAACGAGGAGATCAATGTGATAATTTTTAATGAAAACCTTTCATCTACACAGCAGAGGAATCTGGAAGAGGCTATAGGGGTTAAGGTAATAGACCGAACCCAGCTTATTTTAGATATATTTGCACAGAGGGCCCATTCCATAGACGGCAAACTGCAGGTTGAATTGGCCCAGCTGGAATATCTAAAACCCCGCCTTACCGGGAAAGGTATTATACTTTCTAGATTAGGCGGAGGATTAGGAACGCGTGGCCCAGGCGAGAAAAAGCTGGAAGTAGACAGGCGCCGGATAAGTAAAAAAATTTTTAAAATAAAAAATGAACTAAAAATTTTAAGACACAGGAGAAACCAGAGACGCCGGATCAGAAAAGAGCATTTAATATCTACGGTAGCCATAGTAGGTTATACAAATGCAGGTAAGTCCACATTACTCAATGCTTTTACCAAGGCGGGCGCCTTTGTAGATGATAAACTTTTTAGCACTCTGGATACCATATCACGCAGATTTATTTTACCCAATCATCAGAAAGTGTTGTTTATAGACACAGTAGGTTTTCTACATAATTTGCCACTCAATTTAATAGAGTCCTTTAAGGCGACTTTAGAAGAAGTAATGCGGGCAGATTTACTGCTGCATGTAGTTGATGTGAGCAATCCTAAGGTCAATGAACTTATGGATTCAGTTTACAGGATACTTAAAGAATTAGGAGCAGAAAATAAACCTACCATTGTAGCTTTAAATAAGATAGATATAGCAAATAATGAGTTTGATATAATAAGGCTTCGCAGAAAAATCAACGATTCCGTCACTATATCCGCTCTTAAAGGGAATGGTTTTGATGAATTGATAAATATGGTAACGGCGAAGTTCTCTGGCCTTTTGGTAGATATAGATGCTTTGATACCATACCATAATATGAATTTAGTGAATATAGTATATAATGAAGGTAATATTATAAATAGACAAGATACGCCGGAAGGTATATATATAAAAGCGCGCGTACCTGCCAGGATAAAAGAGAAGCTGTCCTTCCTCCTTGAAAGAACCTTTTAAACACGAATTAGTGTAAAAAGGAATATTCAAAGACAATCCCTAAGAAATTCCTTGACAAAGAAAGTTTGTATGGTAAAATCATAATCTATTTAGCACTCTAAGGTTAAGAGTGCTAAATAATCCAAGGGTAATAAAAATGCCGAAAAATGATTTTGAATCAAGGAAAGAAAAAATTTTAGAGCTTATAATTGAGAATTATATCAATGACGCTTTGCCAATAAGCTCGCGGGCAATAAGCCGAAGACTTCGTAGGGCCTTAAGCCCCGCGACCATAAGGAATGTTATGGCAGATTTAGAAGATGCCGGTTTTATTACCCATCCTCATACTTCTGCAGGGAGAGTCCCTACCGACAAAGGTTACAGGCGTTATGTGAATGTACTTATGCAGGCAAAGTTATTAACTGAAGTGGAGAAGAAGCGAATAGATGAGTCATTTAAGGGAAAATTTGAAGAAATTGACGATGTTATAATTAATACCTCACGGCTGCTTTCCTCTATTGCAGAAGAGGCAGGGTTGGTTACATTCCCAACCCTGGAAAAAGGCGCTTTTAGGCATATTGAATTAGTTGAAGTTGATAAAGACAAGATTCTGGCTGTGCTAATGACCAAAAGCGGACTTGTAAAAAATATTATCATAGAATTTGAAAAGCCGCTTAAAAAAGGCGACCTGAATAAAATAACGAATTTCTTAAACACCAGATTTCACGGTATATCATTGCGTAATGCCAAGAAAGCTATAACCCAGCAGCTTTTGATTGAAAGGGATGCCTTTTTTTACATATTAGACGAGACAAAAGGAATGATAGATTTAATCTTGGCTGCTATAAAAGGCGAGAGAGTCTATTTAGAGGGTGCATCTAAGATAATTATGCAGCCTGAGTTCAGGAATTTAGATAAGATTGAGGTACTACTTAGGGCATTAGAAAATCCTCAGGTCTTGAGTAGCATTGTAAAGAAAAGCTTAGATAGTGAAGGGGTAGGAATATATATTGGTAAAGAGATCGAGGTAGATCAACTTCGCGATTGCAGTCTGGTAGTCTGCGACTATACAATAGAAAAAGATCACTTGGGTGTATTAGGGATAATAGGCCCAAAGAGAATGCCATATGCCAGAATAGTGTCTTTAGTCGATTATGTATCAAAGACTCTAAGCGAAATATTAGGATAGAGACGATGATGGAGCAGGAAAAGAAGAAAGAGCAGAAAAAGCAAGAGGAAGTAACTCAGCAGGAAACCCTGCAACAAAAGCAACAGAAGGCTCAGGAGAAAAAAGAAAAAAAGGTTAAAAAAATAAATATCGCTATCGAAGAATTTAATAAACTAAAAGCAGCCTTTGAGGAAAAAGAAAAGCTTCAGGATAAATATCTGCGGTTGATGGCTGAGTTTGAAAATTTTAAAAAGAGGATGTATAAAGAACAAGAGCAGTTCTTGCAGTTTTCTAACGAACAGATCTTGTTACGACTTTTGCCTATAATAGACGATTTTGATAGGGCCCATCAAGCTGCCAGGGAACATAAACATGGCGAAGTATTTTCAAAAGGGGTGGAGATGATATTAAATCAACTCCACAAGCTCTTAAAAGATAATGGCGTAGAGAAGATTAGGACAGCCGGGGAGAAATTCAACCCGCATCTGCATGAAGCAATCGCAACGGTCCAGACGGAGGAATTTCCGGAGGATACAGTTTGTGAAGAAGTCTCCCCCGGTTATATGCTAAACGGAAGGTTATTAAGGGCGGCAAAGGTGAGAATTGCTCAGAGGAAAAATGAGGGTAGGATTAAGCAATAAAACTTAATCCTTACAACTAAAAAGAGGGAGAGGATAAACATGGCTAAAAATGAGAATGTAAAAGGAAAAGTGATAGGGATAGACCTCGGAACTACAAATTCCTGCGTAGCGGTTATGGAAGCCGGCGAGCCGAAAGTCATAGCAAATGCCGAAGGTTCCCGAATAACGCCGAGCGTAGTGGCATTTACCAAAAGCGGAGAGAGATTGACCGGCCAGCCTGCGAAACGCCAGGCAGTTACCAATTCAGAAAATACTATATTTTCCATAAAACGCTTTATGGGAAGGCGCCATTCGGAAGTAGAGGTTGAGGAAAAAATTGTGCCATTTCATGTGGGAGAGGACGCAAAAGGTAATGTCATAGTGAAGGCCGGCGGTAAAGATTATACCCCGCCTGAGATAAGCGCTATGATTTTACAAAAGATGAAACAGACCGCCGAAGATTACTTAGGAGAAAAAATAGAAAATGCGGTTATTACTATCCCTGCCTATTTTAACGATTCCCAGAGGCAGGCGACAAAAGACGCCGGCGTAATTGCCGGATTGAATGTCCTGCGCATAATAAACGAGCCTACTGCAGCAAGCCTGGCTTATGGTTTAGAAAAAAAGAAAAATGAAAAGATAGCGGTCTATGATTTAGGCGGCGGCACTTTCGATATATCCATACTCGATGTGGGTGAAGCATCAAAAGGGCAATGGGCAGTTGAGGTAAAGGCAACCAACGGAGATACCCACTTAGGAGGAGATAATTTCGACCAGAGAGTAATGAATTGGATAGCCGATGAATTTAAGAAGGAAAACGGTGTTGATTTGCGTCAGGATAAGATGGCCCTTCAGCGGCTCAAAGAGGCTGCCGAGAAGGCAAAATGCGAACTTTCCTCCAATCTACAGACAGAGATAAACTTACCGTTTATTACCGCTGACCAGAGCGGGCCAAAGCATCTTTCTATGGCTCTTACCCGCTCTAAGTTAGAACAGTTAGTGGATGACCTCATCCAGCGGTCTGTCGGGCCATGCCGACAGGCGCTACAGGACGCAGGTTTTCAAGCTTCGGATATAGATCAGGTGGTACTAGTAGGCGGGCAGACCAGAATGCCTAAAGTGCAAGCATTGGTGAAGGAAATATTTGGCAAAGAGCCCCATAAAGGCGTAAATCCAGATGAGGTAGTAGCTGTTGGGGCTGCAATTCAGGCCGGGGTATTAACCGGAGAAGAAGGTTTAAAAGATGTGCTACTTTTAGATGTTACACCCCTTTCTTTAGGCATAGAGACATTAGGCGGGGTTATGACCAAGTTGATTGAGAAAAACTCAACCATTCCTACAAAAAAGAGCCAGATATTCTCGACAGCCGCCGATAACCAACCGGCGGTTTCAATCCACGTTTTACAGGGCGAGCGAGATATGGCAGCTGATAACAGAACACTTGGTAGATTTGACTTAGTCGGAATACCACCGGCCCCAAGAGGAATTCCGCAGATTGAAGTTACCTTCGATATAGATGCGAATGGGATAGTCCATGTTTCAGCAAAGGATTTAGGAACAGGCAAAGAACAGAGAATAAGAATAGAGTCTTCAAGCGGGCTTTCTAAAGAAGAAATAGAGAAGATGAAAAAGGAAGCCGAAGCCCATGCTACGGAAGATAAGAAAAAGAGAGAATTTGTAGAGGCCAGGAATCAGTTGGATACAATGATTTACAGCGTTGAGAAATCCCTTAAAGATTATGGCAGCAAAATAAGCACCGATGAGAAAAAGAGGATAGAGGAGGCATTAGAGAAGGCTAAAAAGGCGTTGACTTCAGAAGATGTAAATCAGATTAAAAAAACCCAGGAAGAACTTGCCAAGGCATCGCATAAACTTGCAGAGCAGGTATATAGAGATGCGCAGGCTAAACAGCAGCAAGGCCAAAAGCAGCAACCTCCTAAGGAGGAAAAGAAAAACAAGGACGACGTTGTCGATGCAGATTATAAGGTCGAAGATGAAGATAAGGGCAAGGAGGAGAAGAAATAACCTTGGCACAACGCGACTATTATGAAATTCTTGGCGTAAGTAGAAATGCCGGCGCCGAGGAACTAAAAAAGGCTTATCGGACGCTGGCATTTAAATATCACCCGGATAAAAACCGGGACGATAAAGAGGCCGAGGAAAAATTCAAGGAAGTTACCGAGGCTTACGAAATATTAAGCGACCCTCAAAAACGGGCTCAGTATGATCAATTCGGAGCTGAAGCATTTAAATATGCAGGCGCAGGCGCAGGCGCAAGGGGCTTCGGCTTCGGCGGAATTGACTTAGAAGAAGCATTAAGGGCTTTTAGAGAAGCCTTTGAAGGAGAAAGCCCTTTTGGAGATTTTTTTGGATTCGGTGATATGTTTGGCACATCTACCAGGAGTCGCAGAGGCAAGCGCCGGGGCCGTGATTTAGAACTGAGCATGGAAATATCTTTTAAAGATGCTGCCTTTGGCATAAAGCGGACAGTTAAACTTTTAAGATACGAAACATGCGAAGTTTGCAATGGCAGTGGAGCTAAACCCGGCACTTCTAAAGTAACATGTCCTCAATGCGACGGAACCGGTAAAGTAGTAACAGGTACCGGTTTTTTTAACATATCAAGAAGCTGTTCGCGGTGTCAGGGTGAAGGCGAAATAATAAAAACCCCGTGTAAAAACTGTAGAGGCGAAGGCAGAATAAAGAAAGAAAGAAAGATAGAAATAAGTATCCCGGCCGGCATAGAATCTAACACAAGACTGCGTATTTCCGGTGAAGGCGAGATGCCTCCAAGAGGCGGTATAAGAGGAGACCTTTATATACTCATTTATGTAAAACAACATGAAATTTTCCAAAGAGAAGGCAATGATATAATCTGCTATGTCCCTATAACCTTTGTCCAGGCAGCGTTAGGAGATGAGATAACCGTACCCACGCTTGAAGGCAAGGTGAAGATGAAGATACCGTCCAGTACTCAAAGCGGTAAAATATTTAGATTGCGGGGCAAAGGGATTGCTGATATGCACGGTTATGGCAGGGGCGATGAACTTGTCAGGATTATCGTTGAGATTCCTGCAAAACTCACTACTAAACAAAAACACCTGCTTAAAGAATTCGCTGAGGCAGGCGGGGAAATGACCCCCGGTGTAAAGTCGTTTATGGAGAAGGTGAAAAAGCTGTTTATGTAATGGAATGTTGAGTGAGGGGTCAGACCCTTAGAAGGAGATAGCCATTCCTAGGGTCTGGCCCCATCCCTTCGAGGAAAACGCAAATGCCGACATACGAATACGAATGCAAAGAATGTAATAAAACATTTGAGGTTTTTCAGAGTATCACTGCAGAGCCTATAAAGAAATGCCCTGAATGCTCATCTCCTGTTAGAAGGCGCATCGGCACAGGCGGCGGATTTTTGTTTAAAGGCACAGGTTTCTATGCGACAGACTATCGCAGCAAAGGCTATAAAGAGAAACAGAAGAAAGAGCAGGAAAGCAATTCTGCTTGTCCTAAAACAGGCGAAAAGAAAGATTGCTCTGCCTGTAAAGTGAAAGACGAGAAATAAAACAGCTTATAGCTGACCATGGCGAAGATAAAACCTTTTTGTGGCGTAAGATTTAATGCTAAGGGGGTAGGGCGTCTCTCTAAAGTTGTATGCCCCCCCTACGATGTCATAAATAAACAGCAACGGCAAGGATATATAAAAAAATCGAAATATAACGCCGTATCTTTAGTGTTGCCTAAAGGTAAGAATAAACTCGCAGGGCATCGGAATTCTAAAAAGGCGCTTGGTGCATGGTTAGAAAAAGGGATATTAATCCGTGATAAACAACCTTCCTTATATGTTTATCTTCAGAGATACAAAATCGACGGAGCTACCAAATCCAGATTGGGTTTTATTTCTCTTTTAGAGCTGGAGGATATTAGAAAGAAAAAAGTCCTACCTCATGAGAAAATATTTGATAAATTTAAGTTTGAAAGATTCGACCTTATGAAAACTACTCAGGCCCACCTGAGCCCTATTTTTTTTCTATTTAATGATAAAGCAAGAAAAGTTGAGGGGCTGCTTTCCTTAGCCGTAAGAAACAGAAAACCATTGATAGACATCAACACGGAAGGCGTAAAAGAAAAACTCTGGAGGATTCAAAATAGTAATTTTATATCCGGTTTACGCCGGCTTATGAGCAAGAAAATAATATTTATAGCTGATGGACATCATCGTTTTGAGGCATCCGTAATCTTAAGAGATTATCTGAGAGAAAAACAACGCCACAGAGGGCACAATATGCCATATGATTACACCATGGCCTATTTTTTAAGTATGCAAAATAAAGGCCTTGCAATACTTCCTATTCATAGAACGGTTAAATATTTACCGGATAATTTTTCAAAAAGATTTATGCTAAAAGAACTATCTAAATATTTTTCCATAGACATAATGAAAAGCAAAAAGAAATTGCTTAAAAAGCTACAAATGATTGGTAAGCAGGAAAAACATGCTTTTGGCTTTTTTTACAATAATACCTATATATTTGCGGTGCTTGAAGATAACAAGATTATTAGTAATATCGGTTCTTTGAATAATTGCTTAAGCTGGAAGAGATTGGATGTGAGCATCTTGCATTATTTTATCTTCCCTAAATTGCTTAATATAAAAGAGAGGGTAAACCGAAAGCGCAACATATATTATTATAGGGGCGCATCTTCTGCCGTAAGAATGGTAAAATCCGGAGAGTTTGAAATGGCGATATTCTTAAATCCCACCAAAATAGAACAGGTAGAATCAATAGCAAAATCTAACAACAGAATGCCGCATAAGTCCACCTATTTC
>CP070655.1:375106-378886 GCA_020354945.1 Candidatus Omnitrophota bacterium | reverse complement strand
CTTGTTATCCATACTGCACATAATTGGGCTTGTCATGAGCTCTTACCAGTGTGGCAGAAGAATTTTTATTTGATGCTTGAGAAGAAAGCAGCCCAGTGGTGCGATGCGATTATTGTAGATACTAAGGCAGTGCGTGATTATGGATTAGGGTTAAATATCGCACCTTCTGATAAAATTCATCAGATTTACATGGGGATTGAGCTTGAGTATTTTCGCGGATATAATCCTGAAGAGAAAATCGCGCAGAGGCAAAAGTACGGCATTGGTTCTGATAATATTGTTATAGGAACCATTGCCCGTTTGGTGCCGGATAAAGGCATTGAAACATTTCTTGCCTGCGCCCAGCGATTACGAGATAATAAAAACCTTGTTTTTATGGTAGGAGGGGATGGCGAATTGCGAAAGGATTTTGAGCGAGAAGTGCAAAAAGCCGGTATGAAGGAGAGATTTATTTTTACCGGGCACCTAGATAATGTAGTGCCTTATCTGAATATGTTTGATATTTTCTGTCTACCTACTTTACGGGAAGGTTTTGGGGTTGTATTTGCTGAAGCACAGGCTTGCGGTGTTCCGGTAGTAGCAAGCGATATAGGACCTTTGAGAGAAGTTGTTGCAGATGGAGTGAGCGGTAAGCTGGTGCCGGTTAATAATGCTGAAAAATTTAGTGATGCCTTACAGAGTCTTTTAGATTCCAATCTTCGTTATAAATATAGCCAGGCAGCGCGTGAACATGTTAGAGATAATTTTGATATCAATAAAATCAATGAACAGACGCTTGCATTGTATAAACAGCTATGGGAACAGAAATACGGAGCTAATTAATGAATAAAATGATACAGTTAGGTATAAAACACATAATTGACTTTTTAATATCGTTTGTGGTTCTTATTATTTTATTGCCTGTTTTTATTGTTATCGCATTATTAATCAAGCTGAGTTCAAAGGGGCCGGTGTTTTTTACTGCCGAGAGAGTAGGAAAAAATAATAAGATATTTAAAGCGTATAAATTTAGAACTATGGTTGATAATGCGATTAATATGGGAATGGGTATTGAAACCGCAGAGAATGACCCGCGTATTACAGGAGTGGGAAAGATTCTGCGTACCTTTAGTTTAGATGAGTTACCGCAGTTAATAAATGTATTAAAGGGCCAGATGAGCTTAATCGGGCCGCGACCTGCTTTAGTGCATCAGGTAGACCAATATACAGAAGAAGAGAAGAAAAGACTCGTAATGCGTCCCGGCCTGACAGGGTGGGCGCAAGTTAATGGCAGAAATCTTATATCTTGGAAAGAACGAATAAAGTTAGATGTTTGGTATATAAATAATTGGTCCTTATGGTTTGATCTTAAGGTTTTATTTATGACGCCAAAGGTCGTATTATCGAAAGAAGGGTTATATGGGGAAGGGGGGGTAGTAAAAGATTATGAGTAGATTTAAGAATTGGAAAAAACCGGTGATTAAAGAGGGAAAGCTTACTAAATATAATTGGGCGGTTCAGAATGTAAAGAATCTTAAGCTGGGTAATAATACCGATATTGGTGCTTTTACCTATATAAATGCAAAGCATGGTATAGTTATTGAAGATGAGGTCCAAATCGGCTCTCACTGCTCGATTTATTCAGTTTCTACCATTGATAACAAGAAAGGCAAGGTAACTCTTAAAAAGAATTGTAAAATAGGCAGTCACAGTGTTATAATGCCAAAAGTCACCATAGGAAAAAACTCAGTTATTGGCGCATTTAGCTTTGTAAATAAGGATATTCCCGATAATGTCGTTGCCTGTGGTGTGCCTGTTAATGTTGCTAAAAAACTTAAAAAATGAAAACCAAAAAGAATAAATTCGCTCCCTGGCCTTATTTTAGTGATAGTGAGATATCTGCTGTCACCAAAGTTTTGCGCTCAGGAAGGGTGAACCAGTGGGGCGGAAACGAGGTCTGTGATTTTGAAAAGGAATTTGCAGATTATCTTGGCTTAAAGTATGCAGTTGCTTTGGCGAATGGAAGTGTAGCGCTTGAGCTTGCTTTAGCAAGTTTAGGTATTGGCGAGGGCGATGAGGTTATTGTTCCCAGCCGCACTTTTGTTGCTACAGCAAGCAGTGTCTCTTTAAGAGGAGCCACTCCTGTTTTTGCTGATATTGACCGTAATAGTCAGCTGATAACTTTTGATACCATAAAGAATTTATGCACCCCAAAAACCAAAGCAGTGATTGCAGTGCATTTAGGAGGATGGCCTTGTGAACTTGATAAATTAAGACAATTCTGTGATAGCAAGGGGATTTATTTAATAGAGGATTGTGCCCAGGCACATGGTGCTAAATATAAAGGTAAGCCAGTGGGAAGCTGGGGGCATATTGGGTGCTTTTCGTTTTGTCAGGATAAGATCATAACTACCGGCGGTGAAGGAGGGCTTTTAGCCACAAATGATAAGAAAATATGGGAATATGCCTGGAGCTTTAAAGACCATGGAAGAGATTATGATATTGCGGCTAAGAACAATAACGGCTGTAAGTTTCAGTGGACAGTTAAAAGGCTTGGAACAAATTACAGGATGACTGAGATGCAGGCTGCCATTGGTAGGAAGATGTTTTCAAAGCTTGATAAGTGGGTAAAGAAAAGAAAGAGTTTAGCAAGTATTTTAGATGAGGGGTTTAAGAAATTACCTGCTTTAAGAGCAACTGTGCCGGATAAAGATTGCTTTCATTCTTATTATAAGTATTATGTATTTGTACGGCCTGAGAGGCTAAAAAAGGATTGGAGCAGGGATAAGATTTTAAAAGTTCTTTTGGGTCAAGGTATCCCTTGTGGTAGTGGGATTTGTCCTGAGGTTTATCTGGAAGAGGCGTTTAAAGGATTAAGTCAAGAGAGACTGCCAATCGCAAAAGAGCTGGGGGAGACTTCAATGATGTTTTTAGTCCATCCTACGCTAAATAAGGATAATATGAATTTTATTCTAAAGGAAATGACTAAGGTATTGGCTACAGCCACTAATTAGGAAATTTATGATTTATAAAATAGTTGTAAAATATCGTAACATTTTTGTAATGTTTCTGCATTTTATTCTGATTTCCCTTGCTTATCTGGTCTCTTTTTATATCCGTTTCGATTTAGAAATCCCGCCGACATATTTTTCACTTATGCTTAAGACCTTGCCTGTTTTAGCCATAGTCAAGTTGATCATATTTTATTATTTTGGTTTATTTCGGATGTCAATACGCTTTGCCAGCGTATTTGATTTATGGCATATTGTGAAAGCAAGTATTACGGCAACGGTGTGCTTTATTATTGCAATGGTTTTTGTTCCCGGGCCTCTATTTGTCCCTCGTTCCATATTTATTTTAGATTGGGTGTTAGCTTCAAGCTTTATCGGCGGCGTACGGTTTATTTCACGCATATTTAGAGAACGCAGCCCTTTTTCAATAACGCAAAGCGGTAAAAAGACTCTGGTCGTGGGAGCAGGAGAGGCAGGAATAATGATTTTAAAAGAATACCGCAACAATCCCAATGCCAATGTTGATGTTGTCGGTTTCATTGATGATGATCGCATAAAGAAAAACTTAATGATTCATGGGATAAAAGTCTTGGGTTCACGAGACCATATCCCTGAAATTGTAAAAAAACATCAGATTGAGGAAATTATAATCGCTATTCCTTCAGCGTCAGGTGAAGTGATACGTGAGATTATTTCATACTGTCAGATACCTGATGTGAAAATAAACATAGTTCCCACCCTGCATAAAATATTAAGCGGAGACTTAGAGATAAAACCTCGGGAGGTAAGG
>CP070655.1:368327-375006 GCA_020354945.1 Candidatus Omnitrophota bacterium | reverse complement strand
GTGTCTCCTCTCGGGGATGGATAGAAAAAGAATCGTTTTAAAAATAAGAAATATATTAAAGCCTCTTAAGTGGTTCTACCCGGGCATGAAAGTCAAGCGGTGGCTTTTGTTATCCTTTATAGGAGTTATATTAATCGTTGCCGGAGGACAATTCTTATCAGGGCCTACTGCTGTTTTTCGTATGGTAGGAATTATATATATGTTTTTCGGCATCGCCATTATCTTCTTTGGCGTGAGAAGGATAGTAGCATCTTTTATTACTATTTTCCTACCCCGGCGTGAACAGGAATTGGTCGATATAGTATATCAAAAAAGGCACTTAAGTAAAGGGTATAGGATAGCAGTAATAGGAGGAGGTACCGGCCTTTCAGTCCTTCTGCATGGGCTTAAGCGTTATACAAGTAATATTTCTGCTATCGTTACTGTTGCCGATGAAGGAGGTTCGTCGGGTAAATTACGTGAAGATTTTGGGATACTACCCCCAGGAGATATAAGAAATTGCCTGGTAGCCTTAGCTGACACCGAACCGTTAATGAGTGATCTTTTCCAATACCGCTTTAGTGAATCTTCGGCATTAAAAGGGCATAGCTTTGGTAATATCTTCCTTTTAGCGATGAGCAAAGTTACCAAAGATTTTGAGGAGGCCGTTAAAGAATCTAGCAAAATTTTAGCAATAAGAGGAGAAGTAATTCCATCTACTTTAGAGAGAATACGTTTAATTGCCGAGCTCGAAGACGGCAGCAAAGAATTAGGGGAGACACATATTTCAAAAAGCCCAAAACCAATAAAGCGTATTTCGCTTATACCTGCCCGTTGCGCGGCTACTAATAGCGCCATAGAAGCAATAAAGACGGCAGAAGTTATAATATTCGGGCCAGGTAGTTTATATACGAGTATAATGCCAAATCTTTTAGTCGATGGGATTTGTGAAAGCATTTCGGAATCCGGCGCTATCAAAATATATATATGCAATGTGATGACTCAGCCGGGTGAAACCGATAACTATAGCGCCAGCGATCATATAAAGGCTTTATTAAGTAATACAAAGATAGGCCCGATAGATTATGCAATAGTAAATAATGCTACACCACCGCAAGAATTACTTAGTAAGTATGGGCGTCAGAAGGCCTATCCGGTAAAACCCGATACGGATAATATCAAATCGATAGGAATAACTGCAGTAGAAGATAATGTGATTGATGCGAGAGATTATGTAAGGCATAATCCATACAGACTTGCCAAGGTAATCGTAGATATAATTTCTATAGCTAAGACCGAGGCAGTCCATGAGAGTTAGTTATCAGACAATAACTTATAACTGAAATATGTTAGTAGAAAAAGATATAGTTATTAAAAATAAACAGGGGCTTCACGCCCGCCCTGCGGCTATCTTTGTTCAGATTGCCAACAAATACGAAAGCGAGATAACAGTCAGAAAAGAGAATGAGGAGGTAAACGGCAAATCCATTCTGGGAATACTAATGCTGGCTGCAGAGCAAGGAAGCTCAGTCTGCATAAGAGCTGAAGGGGTTGATGCCAAAAAAGCGTTAGAAGACTTAGAACAGATTTTGATTAAACAGATAGAAGACATCACAATGCCGAGTAAAAAAACCGGAAATACAAAAAAGAGGAAGAGAAACATATGATTACTTTAAAGGGCATAGCTGCATCTCCAGGAATATGCATAGGCAAGGCCTTTTTATTTGATATCCGGCAGGTCTCTGTTATAAAGAAAAGAATCAGCAAGGAAAGTATTCCAAAAGAGATTTCACGCTTCGAGGAAGCACTTATCAAGACCCGTTCTGAAATACTCAAGATTCAAGAAAATATATCTAAAGAGATGGGCCTTGAGCATGCAGAGATATTTAATGCCCACCTTTTGGTTTTGGAAGATAGGATGATAATAGACGAAGTAATCAATCGCCTTAAGACAGAACACCATAACGTAGAATACATTTTCACCAATGTGCTTAAAAAATATATAACCGTTTTCCAAAAAATGGACGATGAATACCTGAGAGAACGAATAAGCGATATTGAAGATGTCGGTAAAAGAATGCTCAGGAACTTAATGGGCATAAAACGCCGGACTCTTGCTGATATAAAAGAAAAGGTTATAGTAGTCGCGTATGATCTTTCACCCAGCGATACAGCCACTATGCATAAGCAAAATGTAATAGGTTTTATTACAGATATAGGCGGTAAAACATCCCACACCGCCATTATGGCCAAGTCTTTGGAGATACCGGCGGTGGTAGGTTTAGAGATTGCAACAGGAGAGGTCAAAAGCGGCGATATCTTAATAATAGACGGTATGACCGGGGTAGTTTGCGTAAACCCTGATAAGAAGACTTTACTTAAATACCAGAAAGAAGAAAGAAAATATACAAAATTTACTAAAGAGTTAGAGGATTTAAGGGAACTCCCATGCCAAACTAAGGATGGGAAAGGAATAGAAATTTCTGCCAATATAGAGCTTCCTGAAGAGATACCGTCTGTAATTTCTCATGGCGGGAAGGGGATAGGACTTTATAGAACTGAATATTTTTATATGAATCGTGATGATTTGCCTTCGGAAGAAGAGCAATACCGTGCTTACAGGGATGTTGCTGAAAAATTAAAACCCGATGCGGTAATCATCAGGACTTTAGATTTAGGAGGAGATAAATTCTTATCACAATTGGAAGTCCCAAGGGAAATGAACCCCTTTTTGGGCTGGAGGGCCATACGCCTGAGTTTAGCTAAACCTGGTTTATTCAAAGTTCAATTACGAGCCATATTAAGAGCTTCCGCTTACGGTAACGTGAAAGTTATGTATCCTATGATTTCCGGAGTCGAAGAAGTCGATGCTGCAAATAAGCTGTTAAATAGCGCAAAAAAGGAGCTCCGGGATAAAAATATTTCTTTTGATAAAAATATGGAAGTCGGCGTCATGATAGAGATACCATCCGCAGCATTAATTGCAGATATTATTGCCAAAAGGGTAGATTTTTTTAGCATCGGTACAAATGACCTGATACAATACGCATTGGCAGTAGATAGGGTGAATGAAAAGATAGCATATCTTTATGAACCGGTCCATCCTGCGGTATTAAGGTTAATCAAAAGGATTGTGGATGCCGCACACAAAAGTAAAATCTGGGTTGGGATGTGCGGCGAGATGGCAGGAGAAGTGGCATTTGCTCCTTTGCTGGTTGGATTGGGATTAGATGAATTTAGCGCCCCTGCCGTTGCTATACCTCAAATAAAAAAGATAATACGCTCCGTAAATTATGAGGATGCTAAGAAACTATCAGAGAAAGCCCTCACCCTTTCTACAGGAAAAGAGGTAGAGGATTTAATATCACGGTATTTCAGGGAAATTTTACGTGGGGACACCCAGCAGCACGAAAAGTGAAAACCATACATTGCAAAACTTTTAGTGCAGCAGAGTGCCCCCGTACATGATGAAGGCATTAATATTAGCAGCCGGCTATGCTACAAGATTATGGCCGCTTACATTAAATAGACCAAAGCCACTGCTGCCTGTAAAAAATAAGCCTATTATAGAATATAGCATAGAATAATTAGAAAAACTGCTTGAAGTTGACAATATATATGTAGTAACTAATACTAAATTTGTAAAAAATTTTGAAAAATGGGCATCCGGTTATAAAACAGATAAAAAAATTCATATTATAGACGATGAGATGAAGGCAGTTGATGAGAGGCGCGGCTCAATAGGAGATATCATTTATAGTATGGAAAGCGAGAATATAAAAGACGATTTATTGGTAATGGCCGGAGATAATCTATTTAATTTTTCTTTGGGCGATTACATAAATTTCTCTATATCTCATAAGCCATATGTTACAATAGGGTTATTTGATGTATGCGATAAGCAACTCGCAAAAAAATACGGCATTGCAGCTATAAATGACGGAGCAAAAATTACCGATTTTATAGAAAAGCCCAAACAGCCGCCATCTACATTAGCGGCAATGTGTCTTTATTTTATACCTCCTGCTAGATTTACTTCAATAAAGGAATATAAGAGTGAGGGCCTACCGCTTGACCTTGCAGGAAATTTCATAGAATGGTTAAGTAAAAAAGAGCCGGTCTATGGATACACTTTTAAAGGGATATGGTTAGATATAGGAGATAAAAAATCCCTTGAATACGCCCAGGATAATTATAAGGAGTAGTTGGTAGTTCGTAGAAAAAATTTAGAAATCTACACACTACAAACTATCGATAATACAAAGGAATAAGAATGAAACACAAATATCTTTTTACTTCAGAATCGGTAACCGAAGGCCATCCGGATAAAATATGCGACCAGATTTCAGATGCTGTGCTTGATGCAATATACGAGAAAGACCCTCAAGGAAGGGTTGCCTGCGAAACTATGGTGACTACCGGTTTAGCCATTGTAGCTGGTGAAATTACCACTAAGTGCTATGTAGCAATACCAAAGATTGTAAGGAATACGATAAAGGCGATAGGTTATACAGACCCCATATATGGCTTTGATTACTTAACCTGTGGAGTTATTACTTCAATCCAGGAACAATCGCCGGATATTGCCTTAGGGGTTGATACCGGCGGAGCAGGTGATCAGGGTATGATGTTTGGTTATGCTACTAATGAAACTGCTGAGTTTATGCCGCTTCCTATAACCCTAGCCCATAAGCTTACAAGAATGCTGGCAAAGGTCCGCAAGGAAGAGATATTGAAATATTTACGGCCTGATGGCAAAAGCCAGGTTACAGTAGAGTATCATGACGGAGTGCCTAAAAGGGTAGAGGCTGTGGTAGTAAGCGCCCATCATGACCGCAAGGTTAAGCTTACCCAGATAAGGCGGGATATAAAGAAAAAGGTTATTAAGGAGGTTATTCCAAAGAAGTGGTTGGATAAAAACACCAAGATATTTATCAATCCAACAGGCAGGTTTGAAGTGGGCGGACCTCAGGGAGATACTGGCGTTACAGGCAGGAAGATAATAATCGATACCTACGGTGGAGTAGGAAGTCACGGGGGAGGTTGTTTCTCAGGCAAGGACCCGACCAAGGTTGATAGGTCGGGGTCATATATGGCAAGATATATTGCCAAAAATATAGTAGCTGCTGGTTTAGCAGATAAGTGTGAAATACAGATCGCATATGCTATTGGCGTTGCCCACCCAGTAAGCGTTATGATAAATACGTACGGAACCGGCAAGATTAGAGATGATAAAATAAAAAAATTGGTTCTGGAGAATTTTGATTTAACCCCGCATGGAATGATAAACTATCTTAAATTAAGAAGGCCGATATATAAACAGACTGCCTGCTATGGACATTTTGGAAGAAGAGAGAAAGATTTTACCTGGGAGCAGACTGATAAGGCAGAGATGATAGCAAGGAAAGCGAAGGCATTATAAATGAACTATCATGTTAAAGATTTAAAATTAGCAAAAAAGGGAAGACTTCGTATTGAGTGGGCCGGTAATAATATGCCGGTTTTAAAACAAATAACCAGAAATTTCGAAAAAACCAAACCTTTAAAAGGTATTAATATCGGATGTTGTTTACATGTAACCAGCGAGACTGCCAATCTTGTTTTAGCCTTAAAGGCAGCCGGAGGGAACGTTGCCCTTTGCGCCTCTAATCCGTTAAGCACTCAGGATGATGTCGCAGCTTCATTAGTAAAGAATTACAATGTTTCCACATTTGCTATAAAGGCAGAAGATAATAAGACATATTACAGGCATGTTAATAGTGTGCTTGACATAAGACCATGCATCACAATGGATGACGGTGCCGATTTGGTCTCTACCGTGCATAAAAAAAGAAAAAACTTAACCAGGCAAATCTATGCCGGCACAGAGGAGACTACAACCGGAGTTATAAGGTTACGGAGCCTTCAGAAGAGAAGGCTTCTACTTTTTCCGATAATTGCGGTTAATGATGCAAATACAAAATACCTTTTTGATAATCGTTACGGGACCGGCCAATCGACAATAGACGGTATCATCCGGGCAACCAATAAGTTATTAGCAGGGAGTATCTTTGTTGTGTGCGGTTATGGCTGGTGTGGAAGAGGCATTGCTATGAGGGCAAAGGGCGCCGGCGCCAATGTAATCGTTACCGAGGCAAATCCTCTGAGAGCCCTTGAGGCAGTTATGGATGGTTATAGAGTCATGCCATTAAAAGAAGCTGCTAAATTAGCAGATATCATTGTTACTTCAACCGGGGATATAGCAGTAATATCAAAACAACATTTTAAAATTATGAAAGACGGCGCAATCCTCGCTAATGCAGGCCATTTTAATGTAGAGATCGATATAAAGGCTCTTGCCTCCCTTAGCAAAAGGGTAAGATATATAAGAGATTTTAACCAGGAATTTACCTTAAAAGACGGAAAAAGAATCTATCTTTTGGGAGAAGGACGATTGGTTAACCTTGCAAGTGCGGAAGGACACCCGGCTAGCGTAATGGATATGAGTTTTTCCAATCAGGCTTTGTGCGCTGAGTTTATTGCAAAAAATAAGGGAAGGTTAGAAACAAAAGTTTATCAGGTCCCAAAACAGATAGATGATAAAATAGCTTTATTAAAACTAAAATCTATGAATATAAAAATAGACAGACTTACTTCACAGCAGAAAAACTATCTTAGCAGTTGGGAACTGGGAACGTAAAAAATAGGTGTGAGGTGTAAG
>CP070655.1:365538-368227 GCA_020354945.1 Candidatus Omnitrophota bacterium | reverse complement strand
GCTGATGCATTAAGATTAACCCTTGATTGGGCAGAAGAGAAGGCAAAGCATCCCTGGGGTGTTCGCAGAATTGGTGAATTTGGACTTGGTTTAAACCCAAGGGCAAAGATTCTTGGGGCAACAATAATTGATGAAAAAGTCCTAGGTACTGCTCATTTTGCAGTAGGCTCAAACTATTGGTTTGGGGGGACGATTTATGCAATAATACACCTAGACCAAATCTTTAGAAAGCCCTCTGTTTATATCGACGGGCAGTTATTGAAGGTGTAGAAACTTACAAAAATCGAAGATTTTTGAAGTTCAAAATGGCTTTTAGCCATTTAGAAACCTTTATAAGCAAAAAATGACTTGGAATTTACTATGAAGCACAAGAACAAACTAGTGATCGGTTTGAGTGAAAAGGTCACCATATACGGCAAAAAAAAGCGCAGGAGTGTTATGGCGCGTATCGATACTGGGGCTACAAAAAGCTCAATGGATGTAAAACTAGCTGCTGAGCTGAGACTCGGGCCTGTGATCAAGTCAAAATTAGTTAAATCAGCACACGGCAATAAACTAAGGCCTGTAATCAAGGGAGAAGTCAGATTGGCTGGAAAAAAGGTAAAATCTGAATTCACCCTGGCTGATAGAAGCCATATGAAATATAGATGCCTAATCGGCCAGAATATACTGAAGGAGGGCTTTTTGATAGACCCTTCAAAAACACAAAAATGAAAGGCGCAATTATATCATTAAGAAGCAAAAGCTCTTTGATGGTAGTCAAGGAGATGGAGAAATACTTTAAGACAGTTGATGATATAGACTTAAAGAACATTGAAGTAAACTTAGGCAGTGCATCTTTAGAAGTTCTTTATGAAGGCAAGCCAATGGATACATACGATTGCGTATATCTTAAAGGTTCTTTTAGATATGAGCCATTACTTAGGTCAGTAGCAACTGCTTTGTACGGCAAAACCTATATGCCAATAAAGCCAGCCGCATTTACTGTTGGCCATGATAAGCTGCTGACACAGCTTGATATACAGCAGCATAATATACCAATGCCAACAACATATATAGCAGCGACAGCAGATGCAGCAAAGAAGATTCTTAAGAAGGTTAACTATCCTATCGTTATGAAGTTCCCCCACGGCTCTCATGGAAAAGGCGTTATGTTTGCAGACTCGTATGCATCTGCATCTTCTATGCTTGATGCTCTAGCTGCCCTGAGGCAGCCATTTGTTATACAGGAGTATGTTGAAAGCGGCGGCATAGATATAAGGGCAATAGTTGTCGGAAGCAAGGTTGTAGCGTCTATGAAGCGTAAAGCAGAGTTCGGCGAAAAACGTGCGAATATTCATATCGGGGGCGTAGGTGAGCCGTGCGAGCTTGATGCTCACACAAAAAAACTGGCAATCAATGCCGCTGAGGCAATAGAGGCAGATATCTGTGCTGTTGACATATTAGAAAGTGCAAAAGGCCCAACAGTAATAGAAATAAACCTGTCGCCTGGTTTGCAGGGCATTACACAGGCAACAAAGGTAAATGTTGCAGATAAGATTGCTAAGTTTTTACATGCAAAAGCCAAGGAATTCAGCGAGTCTGGAAAGAAGGAAACAACAAAGGATATATTAAAAGAAATAGAGCCTTCAAAGGAGATTATAACCAATCTTGATTTTAGGGGAAACAAGATACTTCTGCCGGAAGTAATCACGAATATAACCAAATTTACCGAGAAAGATGAAGTTTCCGTGAAAGCGAATGAAGGGAAGGTATCTATAAAAAAATTTAGCGTCGGTCAGGAGAAAAAATAGGCTATTTCTAATTTATCTTAAAACATAAGTTTTAAATACTGCTCTGAACCATTTGTTCATAGGGGTTAAATGCTTAAGCTAAAAATTAAGAAAGGGGTCAAGAGAGATATTGTAGTCTTGACTATTCCCTCTAGGGAAAAGCAGATTGGGACATTTCTTGAATGCATGGGTGATCTGGACAAAAACAAGTACAACATAATTCTTGTTTGCAACACAGAACGAAATAAGGAATCAGAGGCCTTTGTTAAAAAGGTCTTTAAGAAGTATAACAAAGGTCAACTGCCTTACCAGGTTGTTTATAATCCTGAAAAGACCCTGCCCAGCGGAAGAAACGCTGGTATTGCACGTTCAATCCGAAACATAGCCAGGGGAACAAGGCTTACATATGTTATTGATGACGATATTGTTATTTATAAGACAAAAGGGTTATTTGATTTTATAGAGCAGGGATTGCAGTATACTGCTTTTGCAGGTTATCCTACGTTTGAGGTTTCTAGGCTGCCTAAGACAAGAAGGCTGGCAGAAGCAACCAACCTTGTTGACGCATTGATGTCTAAAAAGGAACTTCCTGCTAAATTATTCAACTTTTTGGAAGTAGAAAAACCAAGAAGGTACACCCCTTTTAGAGGCCAGAAATACGAGAATGCTTATGTTTTATACGGACATGTCCATGGCAATCTGCAATTACATTTCACAAGAGTTCTGGAAAAACTGCAAAAAGAACACCCAGGGGATGGCATATTCAATCAGACCAGAGGCTGGTATGGGGAGTTTACAGAGTTGAATTACCGCCTGCAGAGATACGGGCTTATTGGCGGATTTTTGTTCAGGTCTCCAAACAAGATGGAGCATCTATACAAAGCCAGTGACTGGGGCCTGGTTTTTCATAATGATGT
>CP070655.1:357998-365438 GCA_020354945.1 Candidatus Omnitrophota bacterium | reverse complement strand
GAAAGACATCAGATATTTTTAGAGCCCGAAGGCATAGACACAGATGAATATTATCCAAACGGCCTTTTCACCGCTTTGCCCGAAGATGTACAGGCAGATTTCATTCATTCCATTCCCGGCTTAGAAAACGTCAAAGTTAATCGGGCAGGTTATGGAATAGAATATGATGTAATAGATTCGACTCAAGAATATCCGACATTAGAGAGCAAACCGGTCCACAACTTATATTTAGCCGGCCAGATAAACGGAACTACCGGTTATGAGGAAGCTGCAGCTCAAGGGTTGATTGCGGGGATAAATGCTGCTTTAAGAGTAAAGAATAAATCACCTTTGATTCTGGATAGAGCTACAAGCTATATCGGGGTTTTAATCGACGATTTAATAACCAAAAGGACAAATGAACCCTATCGTATGTTTACCTCCAGGGTTGAATACAGGCTTATCTTGCGTGAAGACAACGCCGATTTGCGCCTGGGCAAAATCGGTTATAAAGTAGGGTTGGTAGATAAGCATCAATATGAACAAATCCTGGATAAACAAACAAGGATTGAGCATGGCATAAATTACCTTAAACAAAACAGGATTTCACAAGACAGTAAAAAAGTGAGCCTTTATCAGCTTCTCAAAAGGCCTGAGATTAAGATTGAAGATATAAAGGAAAATCTGCCGTCAGGTTATTGTCCTGATGCGTTTCGCGAAGTCGAGATTGAAGTAAAATATTCAGGTTTTATTAAAAGACAGCTATCCGAGGTAAGAAGTTTTAAGAACTTAGAAAGGATAAAGTTGCCTTATGATTTAGATTACAATAAAGTCCCGGCGCTTTCTTTAGAGATTATAGAAAAACTTTCGCAATTTAAACCACTGAATTTGGGTCAGGCAAGCAGGATATCTGGCATTACACCGGCAGCAATCACTATTTTGATGATTTACCTAAAAAAATTCAAAATTCAAAATTCAAAATTCAAAACTAACGACTAATCATGTGCGGAATATTCGGTATATATGGACATAAGGATGCTGCAAGGCTTACCCATCTAGGGCTATATGCACTTCAACATCGTGGTGAAGAAAATACAGGAATAGTTGTCCGAAACCGGAAAAAGACAGGATGCCATAAAGGCATGGGTTTAGTCGGCGATGTCTTTGATGAAAGTGCTATCAGGTCTTTGCGCGGTAACGTAGCTGTCGGCCATGTTCATTATTCAACCGCCGGTGCAGGCCATGGGAAAAATATCCAGCCATTTTTGCTAAGTCATAAAAAAGGGGATATCGCCCTTTCTCATAACGGTAATCTTACCAATGCATTAGAATTGCGCCGGGCAATGAAGAAGGAAGGTTGTACTTTTAAGACAACGATGGATTCTGAAATTATAGTTCACCTTATAGCTAAATCTAAAAAAAAAGATATAAAAGAGTGGGTTATCGAGACGCTGTCGCAGCTTGAAGGTGCTTATTCATTGGCTATAATGATAAACGATGCGTTAATTGGGGCCCGAGATCCTCATGGATTTAGGCCTCTATGTTTAGGTAGACTTGACGGAGCATATGTTTTAGCGAGCGAAACCTGCGCCCTGGATTTAATCCATGCCAGATATGTGAGAGATATTGCCCCCGGCGAGATTGTATTTATCAATAAAAACGGATTAAATTCTGTTAAGCCTTTCCGCAAAAGGGCCCATTCATTTTGCATTTTTGAATATATCTATTTTGCAAGGCCGGACAGCAATATATTCGGTAGGAATGTGTATTTAACCCGCAAGCGGCTAGGTGGACAACTTGCCTATGAATGCCCAGCGAAGTGTGATTTTGCTATGCCTATTCTTGATTCAGGTGCATATGCGGCAGTTGGCTTTGCACAAGAATCAAAACTTCCTTATGAGATGGGGATGATAAGAAATCATTACATAGGAAGGACCTTTATTCATCCCTCGCAATTTGTCAGAGATTTTAAAGTGAGGGTTAAACTCAACCCTATAATAGACGTTATCAAGGGAAAACGTATCACTGTTATAGAAGATTCTATTGTGAGGGGGACTACAAGCAGGGCCAGGATGAAAACATTGCGAGAAGTTGGCGCAAAAGAAGTCCATATGCGGGTTAGCTGTCCACCATTGAGATTTCCGTGTTTTTATGGGATTGATTTTCCGACAAAGAAAGAATTGATAGCATCCAGACATTCTGTGGAGTGGATAAGGGATTTTATCGGCTTGGACAGCCTAAAATATCTAAGCCTAGAGTGAATGTTAGAATCTATGTTATTGCCAAAAAAGGAATTTTGCACTGCATGTTTTACCGGTGAGTATCCAACGGCACTGCCTAAAAGGTTGTCAAAAAATATATTAGAGAGAAAAAGATAAACCCCGCACCAATTTGCATTTTTCCGATTTTATACAATTGACATGAGGGGGCGCGTAAGATCCTTCGGCCTGTCGGCCTCAGGATCAAGAATACTGCGGTAGAAATTTTCTAAAAGATTTTGCTTGATTTTTTGATAGGTGGTTGTTATAATCTTTGCGAGATTAAGAACAACGAGAAGCAATATATGTCCCCCCGCCGGAGTTTCGGGATTCGGGATAAAATTTGCTTCGTCCTTCGTTGAGCTTAAAATGAGGGTAAACTCGGACTGAAGTCCTGAACAAATATGATGGGCTTCGCAAATTTTGGAGGTGCAAGAAATGGGTAAGGTTCTCAGTGTAGTTGGGGGAATAGTAGCAATAATTATTGGCGTGATACTCTTTTTTGTGTGGACCAGAGCTTTGGTTTTAGGCATTCAATTTTCTATAATGGCTATTTTGGTATTTGGCGGCCTGATTGCCTTGATAGCAGGCATCTCGGAGATAAAGGATTCAATCGCTGCTAAGAAAGAGGAAAAGAAGGAAGAAAAGAAATAGTAAAAAACAGGGACAGCGACCCATTTTTGTTGAAACTGTTGCAATTACAAAAGTAGGTCGCTGTCTCTATTTTTATAACAAAATGAAATGCGCCACCTGCCATAAAGAAACCAAGGAAGTTAGAAGAGCGGTAATAGATGCCGGCTATGATAAAACCCTGGCTAAAGCCATTTACAATTGCCCATCTTGTTATGAGAAAAAGTTAATAGCAAGATTAAGAGCGGGAAAGAAACGAAAATAAATTCCAAATTTTAATGAAGAAGATTTTATACATCGTCCTGGACGGTCTGGGTGACTTACCTATTCCTCAAATCGGTAACAAAACCCCACTTGAAGCAGCCCATACCCACAATATGGATGCGTTAGCTAAAGATGCGGTGATGGGTTGTGTATATACAGTTGGTAAAGGTATTGCCCCGGAGTCAGATATTGCAGTAATAAGCATTCTCGGCTACGACGCCCATAAATATTACACCGGCAGAGGCCCGTTAGAATCTTACGCAGAGGGCTTAAGAGTAGATGATGGAGACCTGGCCTTCAGGGTCAACTTTGCCACAATGGAAGATGAAACCTCTGATATGATAAAGGATAGAAGAGCGGGGCGCAACTTATCCACAGAAGAAGCAACAGCATTATCTTATGATATAAATAAAAACGTTAAGCTTAAGGACCCGGTCACTTTCGTATTTAAAAATACAATAGGGCACAGAGGGGTTTTGGTTATTTATGCAGGCAAGGATAGAATTCTTTCAGGTGATATAACAAATACAGACCCTGCTTATGCTAAACAGGGCGCCTTTGGCATAGCCCTGCCTAAATTTGAAAAAGTATTAGGTAAAGCAAAGCCTGTCGAGGGAAAAGAGAACGACCCAGCCTGCGTTTTAAGCGCTGAGCTTATAAATGAATTTACCGAAAAATCAAGAGTTGTGCTCAATAATTCTCAGGTAAATAAAAAAAGGATTGATGAAGGCAAACTGCCTGCAAATGTTATACTTTCCAGAGATGCAGGGAGCAGCCTTCCTAAATTTCCAAAGATAGGCGTGCTTTATAATCTGCGTTTTGGTTGTTTTGTGGAGATGCCCGTTGAAAAAGGTATAGCCCTTTTAACTGGCATGGAAGTAGTTGATATACCCGGACCTTCCGGGGATCTAGAGAAAGATTATATCCTGCGTGCGGAAAAGGTAAAACAGGCAGTAAAAATCTATGACGGGCTTTATATCCACATTAAAGGACCTGATGAGCCAGCCCATGACGGAAACTTAGAGGCAAAGATGGCTTCCATAGAAGCTATTGATAAGTTTTTCTTTGGCAAACTAATTCCTGATATTAATCTTGAAGATGTAGTAATCGCCGTTACCGCTGACCATTCCACCCCCTGCATGATGAAGGCCCATACCGATGACCCTGTTCCGTTTATGCTGATAAAAAATGCACAAAAATCCGATGGAATAGGAAATTTTTCAGAGTCAAATTCTAAGAAGGGTTCTATCGGTACAATAAATGGCACCGGGATAATGCCGTTGCTGATTAAAGCCGCTAAATAGAAAGCAATAGGCTTACCACAGTAAAAAAATGAGCAGACAGGAACGATTAATAATAATCTTTTTATTAGGATGCATTATTGTTGGATTGAGCGTCTCCTTTTATAAAAGGGCCCATCTGCCGAAAATAAGAGTTTCTCCTTCTTATATTCAAAAAGAATCTGCCTATTATGAACACTTAGTAAATATAAATACATCCGGCGAAGAAGAACTTACTCGATTGCCGGGAATAGGCCCGGTTCTTGCTAAAAATATTATAGCCTATCGACAAAAAGTGCGCCTTTTTAGTTTTCCCGAAGAGATTACCAAGGTTCCCGGGATAGGAAAGGTTAAGTTCGAACGCATAAAAGATTTCATCGTTGTAGAGGATGAATAGGAAAGACCGTTTCTGAAACCAAAGAGGAAAAATCAGGGGAGGGGTCAGACCCTTGGAAAGAAATAGTCATTCCCAGGGTCTGACCCCATACCCCCGACCATAACTTTCCCCATTAGGTTTCAGAAACGGTCTTAAGTATTACCCTTCCAGTACAAAGCGGGAGAAAATATAGTCTTCCATCCGAAAGTAACATTACCCTATAGAAGACAACTAGTTAAGACAGTTTTAAGCAGAGCTAATTACATAACTCTATATGTCAGATGGCTGTGTTATAGGGGAACTATGGAGAGGATAGCAAATGCTCTAGTAAGGTTAGATTGACATGCTTAATACAACTAAGTTTAAAAAGTACAATGGAAACAAAACAAGAAGCGTGTTATATATCCGGTTAATATAAGGATAACAGAGGTGATTACTAAAAAAATTAGGTTGTTTGCCAAAAATATAGTATTTACTTTTATAGTTGTAGCTCTATTTTTTTGTTTGATGGAAATGATATGTAGAATTCTAGGTTTGGGAGTCAATACAGGAGCTGGTATATTAGAAAAGACAGGGCTGTTTAAATTCAAGGTAATAAATAGAAAGGGGCAAGTTGACAGAGATGTTTTTATAGAGACTGGTCCGAGGGTTTATCCTATATCACAATATAAGAGGTCAAATTTTAATAATGTAGATAAAGTGCAAAAGGAAGAACATGTCATTGTGACTATAGGAGATAGTTGTACATATGGCTTAGAGATGAAAGAAGATGAGACCTTTCCTTGTTTTTTAGAAACAATCTTGAATAGCTACAGTATTGACAAGAAATTCCGTGTTTTTAATTTTGGGTGGCCTGGGTATGCATCTTCGCAAGGGAGCTTATTTTTAGAGAAATATATTGAAAATATCCAACCTGACATGGTCATTGCATGGTTTGGAGCTAATGACGGAGCTTACGCTCCATTTTGTAGCGATAAGGAATTTTATTACAGAAAGAACCATAAATTAGTAAAGCTACACAATTTTTTTTACACGCATTTGAGATTCTATAGAATTTTAAGAAACCTCAATTTACGTTATTTTCAAGAGTTAGTAGATAAAAGTTTTAAAAATCCTTTTGATGGAAAGCATAGAAAAAGGAGAGTTTCTCCAGAAGATTTCAAATATAATCTGATGAAAATGAAAAGAATTTGTGAGGAGAATAATTGCAGAGTTCTTTTTATTTGGCATTGTTGGCTTTTTGATGGTGAATTGAAAAAGCACAAAGAATACAAGCCCATAACGCCCTACTTAGATCTATGCGATATTTATTCATTAAAGAAAGAAAGTGTCAAAGAATACTTTGCAGATTATTGCCACCCTTCTTCGGAAGGGCATAAGATAATTGCTGAGGAAATAGCTAAAAGAATTTTGGATCATTTATGAAGTTGGAAAAAATATTTTTTGGATGGTTAAGGTAAATAATGAAGGTTTTTCTGAAGACTCTGGGCTGCCAGATAGATGATATGGATTTATTTAATCATTCTGGTGCCCAAATGGTGCCAAACTAAAGCGAAAATCTTGTAAAATATAGGAAAAAATTAAAAGAGATATGTCCTAAGCAGATTTTGCTTGGGATTTATCGTCTGAGGGGGTATAATTTGAGATGTGATGAAGAATAATCCCTTAGCCATAGTTTGTATTTTTTTCTGTTTAGGGATAAGTACAAATACATAAAAGACTTCATAACGATTAAAAATGAATAGACCGCCTCTGGCAGCTTTTATTTGCCTTGCCTGCGGAATATTACTCGCCTCTTTTATAGAAATTTCTATTCCTCTCACCTTATTAATCGCCGCTATCGCTGTCATATTTTCCATTATTATCCATCGTCGCAGCAGGAAGATTTTTACAATTTCTATCCTGATTTCAATAATATTTTTAGGTGCGGCTCATATTCATAATTCTACTTTTATTCCTTCCAATCATATAGCAATTCAGATAGATAAGACCGTAGCAAAAAGGGACGTTTCTGAAATATACATAAAAGGCTCTATTGTCTCTGACCCCTTATATTACAGTACATTCTGGGGCCAGAGAAGAGCGAATTTTGTATTAGAGGTTGAGCACTATAAACAAAAAAATACCTGGTTAAAATCACAAGGCCTATGCAAAGTTGTTATATATAAATCGCAAGAAAGCTATGACTACGGCCAGAATTTGATTCTATTCGGTAACTTAAAGTTACCATCAAAACCTCCCAATCCCGGAGAATTTGATTATTCACAATATTTAAAACGACAAAAGATATATACAATCCTTGAAGTAGAATCAGACGCTAATATAGTTTTATCGAGGAGGGAAACCCAGCTTTCTTTGTTAGGCCATTTAAAGGCGAGAATATTTGCATTAAGAAAACAGATAAACCGTCTCATTCGTCTCTATCTGCCGAAACAAGAAGCAGACCTTCTTTCGGCAATGATGTTAGGTTTGCGCTCAGAAATTCCAAGTGAAAGCAAAGACCTTTTTATCCAAACAGGCACAGCCCATATACTGGCCATAAGCAGTTTGCATCTGGCTGTTATTGCTTATATTCTGTTTTTCATATTAGGACTTTTGCGCCTCCCTTATAATATGCGCGCCTTTTTGGTAATAGTTATTATCTGCTGCTATG
>CP070655.1:336808-357898 GCA_020354945.1 Candidatus Omnitrophota bacterium | reverse complement strand
TTTAAGGGAACAAAAGAAGAAACTAGTTTGCTATCATCGTAAGGATAACTGATAGTAATTAATCGAAGGAGGTGAAAAGTGAAGAGAGCATTTATAATAGCGTTAGTAACTGCTATAATCCTTGGAATAACGCTTCCTGTGACAGCCGAACCTATAAAAATAGGAACAGAAAAACTAGAACGTGGCGGAAAGAATATAGTTTTAGGCTGGACAGAAGTACCGGATGCTGTAGTAAAAGTTACCAAGGATACCAACAACCCATTTTTAGGCATTACTGTGGGTTTAGTCAAAGGCGTTCTTAATGCCTTTGCCAGGACCGCTTCCGGAACACTGGATGTTGCTACATTCCCTGTTGACTCAAATAAGCCGGAACCATTAATTAAAGCAGAGATGGTTGAGGTAGTAGCGGAACCAGAATCAGAAGTTACTAAATAACTTATATTTGATTCGGTGGAAGATATAGATTGTTTATGAAGAAGGGGGCTATCTGTAAAGATAGCCCTGTTCTGTTTACACCTTTTTTTACACCGCGCGGGCGAGGAAAGTGAATCCGACTACCACACCTACACGGTGCATCCTGGCATGAAACAAATATCGGTTATAGGCAGTAGTGTGTGCGATGAGGCAGAGGCTAAATTGGCAGAGGAAGTAGGAGCTGAAATAGCCCATTCCGGCGCCGCTCTTATTTGCGGAGGCATGGGCGGAGTGATGGAGGCCGCTTCTCGCGGAGCTAAAAATGCGGGAGGCACTGTTGTAGGTATATTGCCGGGGTTAAAGAGCGCAGAGGGCAATTCTTATACCGATATCAGTATTCTTACCGGCATGGGAGATGGCAGAAATATTATAGTAGCTTCCTCCGGAGATGCAGTCATAGCTATTGGCGGTGAATTTGGCACTCTTTCTGAGATTGGTTTAGCTATTAAAAATAGAAGGCCGGTAATCGGTTTAAATACTTGGCCGTTAAATGTCAAAGACTACTGTAAAGGAAAGGATATAGTTGTTGCAAAAACTGCTAAAGAGGCTGTTTCATCAGCCTTGAGGTTAATAAAATGAAAAAGACATTTTTAATTTTTATATCCTTGATAATTTTGATAAGTCTGCCCATTTTTAGTTGTGAAGCTTCTGAATTTTCTTTTGCCATAAAAGAAAACTGCTCTCCGATGATTTTTTATATTACAGGCGCTTTTGCTGAAATCAGAGACCGCATTATAAATTGCGACGATGTTTTAATAAAATGTTTATTTAAGATACCAAAACCGAAGCACTCCGATATATTTAAAACAATGGATGAAATTAACAGGTCTATTGCAGAAACATCAACCTGCCTGTAGGGCCAGACACGTGTTATGTCTAACTACAGTTATTATTTGTCTATGCCCCTGCAGTTAACATAATATGTGTCTGACCCTTAAAAAGGAGTATCAAAATGAGCCTCTTCCTTTTTCTAATTGTTATAATAGTATCTTTCATAGCCATAAAAGTCGGTGCGGTCGCATTAGAGATTACAGGACTTAATGCAAAGCAAGCCAGATTTCAGGCCCTTTCCGCGTTTACTGGAACAGGTTTTACTACCAAAGAATCGGAATTGATAGCCTCTCATAACCAGCGCAGAAAGATTGCATCTGCATTAATGATACTTGGAAACGCAGGATTAGTAACCCTCATAGCTACATTAGTAAGCTCAATTAGCGAAGGGGCATCGTCTCCGGTTTTTTTCATACCGTATCTTGACAAATTTATACCTATTTTTCTTATTCCTTATATTAATTTTACCTTCATTTTGATAGCCCTTTTAATTGTATATAAAATAATAACTCATACAAAAATCGGCGATTATATAATGAAAAAGGCAAAACAGAGAATGATAGATAAAAAGATGATAAAACCTGTATCTTTTGAAGAGTTTTTACTTACCTCAGAGGGATATGGTGTATTACAAATAGAAATTTGTAAAAACAATCCCTTATCAGGCAAGACATTGTCAGAATCAAATTTAAAAAGAAGGGATATATTGGTCCTTTCAATTGAAAGGCACGGTCGATATATTACTAATCCATTAGCAGGAGTAAAAATTAACTTGGGCGATAAATTAATCTGTTTTGGCAGGTTGGATAATATGAGAAAGGCCGCCTGCGTGCCTGAGGAAGCTAGTAACTAACAAAAACTTATGAGCAAAAGAATATATCTTTTTATATTTATTATCCCGGTAGTTGTTTTTTTAGCCTTTACAACAGTGGCATCATCGCAAGAAAGATCAGAAGCGGTCTATCTTGTAACTATAGATGACTATATCATAAACCCTGTTGTTGAAGAATATATTTCTAATGCAATAAGATCGGCCCAGCGCGACGGCCAGTGCCTCATAATTCAGCTGGATACTCCGGGCGGTTTATTAAGTTCAACCAGAAAAATAGTAAAAGAGATTATGGCTTCCAAAGTCCCGGTGGCAGTTTATGTCTCGCCTAAAGGCGCTCGGGCCGGGTCAGCAGGCGTGTTTATAACTATCTCTTCGCATATTGCAGCGATGGCCCCGTCTACAAATATAGGGGCTGCCCATCCTGTGCAGATGGGAGAAAGAAAGTCTATTTCGGATGTAATAAAAGAAATAATAAAATATTTTAAAAAAACCGATGAGGATAAAGCACAGAAAAAGAAAAAGGTAGAGCCCGTTAAAGAAGAAAAGGATATTATGTCCGAGAAGATTATGAGCGATACTCTGGCATGGGTAAGCACCATTGCCAGGACCCGTAAGAGAAATGTTGATTGGGCAAGAAAAGCAGTCTTAGAGAGCGCCTCAGTAACTGAAACAGAGGCAAAAGATTTAGGTGTAATCGATTTAGTGGCAGAAGATATCGATGATTTACTGATCAAGATAAATGGCAGGCGCATAAAGATGGACGATAAAGTTTATAAACTTGCGACAAAAGATGCAAAAATTGTAAAGATAGATTTAGATAAGCGCCAGCAATTTTTAAATGTTGTCACAAACCCGACAATCGCATATATACTTATGATTCTGGGTTTTTACGGACTTTTATTTGAGTTTACCCACCCCGGAATCGGTTTTCCCGGGATAGCAGGTACCATTGCTATAATCTTGGGTTTTTACGGACTGCACACCCTGCCGACAAATTATGCCGGCGTTGCCCTGATTATATTAGCCTTTATATTATTTATTGCCGAGATGCAGGTACAAGGTTTCGGCCTGCTTGCTCTGGGCGGGATAATATCTATGGTATTGGGCTCTGTTATATTAATAGATTCACCTTATGCGTTTATGAGGATTTCTATAAAGGTAATTATTCCTGTGGTGGTTGCTACTGCAGCTATTACCACATTTTTAGCGGCAGTTGTTATAAGGACGCACAGGCGCAGAGTAAAGACCGGTGCTGAGGGGCTGATAGGCGAACAGGGCAAGGTGATAAAGGGCTTAAAGCCGAAAGGAAAGGTATTTATGCATGGTGAGGTATGGAACGCTGTTTCTGAGGAACCTGTAAATAAAGGAGAGACAGTAGAGGTTATAAGGGTAGAAGGGATGAGACTGATGGTAAAGAAAATTTAAAAAGGAGGAACAAAATGCACCCACTATTTATAGCTATAGGTTTAATAGTTGTCTATATTATCAACTCAATCAAAATATTAAAAGAATATGAAAGAGGGGTAATATTTCGTTTGGGCAGACTCCTGCCCCATCCGAAAGGGCCGGGCATAATTCTTGTTTTTGCCCCAATCGATAGAATGGTTAGGGTAAGCCTCAGGCTGGTAACATTAGACGTCCCGCCTCAGGATATAATAACAAGGGACAACGTATCAGTAAAGGTAAATGCCGTAGTTTATTATAGAGTAATGGATGCCAATAAGGCTATCAATGAAGTGCAAAATTTCGGATTCGCAACCTCTCAAATGGCCCAGACTACATTAAGGAGCGTAATAGGCCAGGGAGAGTTGGATGCTTTGCTTTCGGAGAGAGAAAGGATTAATGGTGAGATTCAGGAAATCTTGGATAAACAGACAGACCCCTGGGGAATAAAGGTCTCAAACGTGGAAGTAAAGCATGTGGATATAACTGAGGAATTAAAACGGGCAATGGCGAAACAGGCCGAGGCAGAGAGAGTAAGGCGGGCCAAGGTAATAGCTGCTCAAGGTGAGTTTCAGGCAGCAGAAAAATTGGTAGCCGCGGCAGAAAAGATGCAGGTTCAACCCATGTCCCTTCAAATGAGGTATCTTCAAACATTGGCAGATATTTCTGCTGAGAATAATTCTACCATACTTTTTCCTATCCCGATAGATTTATTTAAAGTCTTTATGGAGAAGAAGTAAAAAGGGGTCACACCTATTTTTGTTAGTTTTGAATTTTTAGAAGTCAAAAATAGGCGTGGCCCTTTTTTCAAATTATGAAATTATGTGGTTAGTATATACTTTAATAACAGCCTTTTTATTGGCGACTTCCTCATGCATTGCTAAAATTGCTATGCGGGGAAATGATGAATATATTATAGGTTGGTTGCGTTTGATATTTGCCTCCCCTCTTTTATTGTTATTGCTATTTTGGATACAAATCCCAAAATTAGATTATATATTTTACCAGACGATTCTTATATTAATACCATTTGAAATATTTGCTTACCTGCTCTTTCTTAAAGCTATCAAGATATCGCCTTTGTCTTTGACCATGCCATTTTTAGCCATAACTCCTGCGTTGGCGATAATAACATCATCAACAATCCTGGGGGAGGAGCTATCTGCCGTTGGCATAATCGGCATCCTATTAGTTGTCATCGGTGGCTATATTTTGAATATAGAAACCATTCATTTAGGAATACTCGGGCCGATAAAGGCAATTTTAAAAGAGAGAGGTTCGATGTATATGATAACAGCAGCCTCTATCTATAGCTTAACCTCGGTTTTGGGTAAACGAGCCATAATTCATTCCAGTCCTATGTTTTTTGCAATAATATATTTCCCAATTATATTGCTATTTTTGACACCATTGATCTTTATAAGACACAAAAGGGGTTTGATTAGAATCAATTCCTCTAAAAAGGATTTTCTCATCTTTTTTGCGCTAGGAGTTATGTTCGCTCTATCCTGCATTTTTCATTGCATAGCAATTTCAATGACAGACGCAGCTTATATGATAGCTGTAAAAAGAAGCAGCTTGTTTTTCGCAGTTATATATGGAGCTGTTGTTTTTAAAGAAACCAACATAAAAGAGAGATTATTCGGCGCAAGCATTATGTTTTTAGGCATCATCTTAATTGCTTTCGCATAAAAAGAAACCCTCCTCACTTTTCCTCTTGACTTTTTCCCCTTTATTGGGTATACTTAACAATGCAAATAGTCCATAATATTAACTATTTATGAGATTAAATAAATTAGGGGAGGGGAAATGAGCGATAAAGAACTTACTTTATTTGCAAAACGATTATCGGGTATACTTCCGGATATGATGGGAGAGTTTACAAAAGGTCAGAAGAATGAGCTAACCCGTGGCATAATCTCATTACCGCAGATGACCATATTGCAGTATCTTTACCGGAAAGACACCTGCATTATGAGTGATATTGCAAACTTGATTTCTGTATCAATGAGTGCTGCAACAGGTCTTACTGACCGGATGATAAAGAACAAATTATTGAAAAGAAGCCGCAGCATAAAAGACAGACGCGTAGTAAAAATGACTATTACTCGTCGAGGTAGAAAAGTGGCAAGGTCAGTTATGTTGCAGCAATATAAAATGATAAAAAAGATGTTTGGGAAGATAAGTAAAGAGGAACGGAGAAAATATCTTGGTATATTAAAAAAAGTGCATAAGGGTTTGATTACTGAAAGGACTCAGAAATGAGGTTAAAATTATTTAATATATTATATATATTTTTAGTTTATATATGTAGCGCCTTGCTGATGCTGCCGCCATGCACGGCCCAGATTCAGGAGAATACTATTTTACTTGACGCAGAAGAAGTTGCAAAAGTCGCATTACGTAATAATTTTGATATCCAGATTTATAATTTAGACAGGTTAATTGGCGAGCAGGATTTAATCGAATCTTATGCTGTTTATGATACAGAGCTTACTGGCGAATATAAATATACCGAAGACAGACTAGCGCGCTCCAGTGCTATTGCCGGAAAGAGGGAAACAACAGTTTACCAGGATATGAACCTGGAAAAAAAATTGCCCGCAGGTACCATATTGTCAATGGGCTTAACTCATGAAAGGGAATATACAGATTCTGTTTTTGCTATCCTTAATCCACACCATGAATCTACTGCTGAAATTTCAGTTACCCAGCCTTTAGCAAAAGATTTTTTTGGCATAAAAACGAGAAATACCATAAAAGTAGCAGCGCTGGATTCAAAAAACGTCGGCTATACCTCATCAGAAAAGATAGAGCAGACCATAGCCCTGGCCCAGAAGGCATACTGGCGCCTTGTCCTTGCTTATCATGAGGTAGGGGTAAGAGACCAGATTCACTCAAGCGCACAGAAACTTTCCGGAGTCACTAAAAAGAATTTTGAGTTGGGAACGGTAGAAAAAGCAGAATTTTTTGCAGTGGAAGCAAATCTTAAAGAAAGACAAAAGGATTTAGTGCTGGCCAAAAATAGACTGAGTGCCTGCATAAATGACCTCAAGCTTAAATTGAATTTAGCAAAAGAGGTAAATATCATTCCAAAAGATGAACCCACATTCACAGAGCAAGAGTTCGATTTTAACAGGAGTCTTTCTGCAGCATTAGCAAACAGAAGGGATTATAAGGTAGCAAAAAATGAAGTAAAATCTAAAAAATTGACTCTGGTAATGAAACGCAATTCTTTATGGCCGCAGATAGACCTGGTCGGAACAATGAAAAAAAACGGAATAGATAGCAAATTTACTAAATCATTCAGAGAAATAACTTCAGAGGATAACCCCGAGTATATAATAGGGGTTGAATTCAGTTTTTCATTAGAAAACAGAGAGGCAAGCGCTGAGTTTAAACAGGCCCAAATGAAACAGATGCAGGCATTGATAAATTTAAAAAAGACAGAATGCGCTGTTTTTGTTGAAGTTAATGATGTAGTAAATTATGGCGAAGCTTGCAAAAAGGCAGCAGAATATCAGTCTGAAGCGATGAAACTACAGGAAAGTAAATACAGAGCTGAACAGGATAGTTTTAATAAAGGGCGTTCGGATATAGACAGGTTAATAAGATATCAGCAAGATTATCTTAATTCTCAGATTAGCTATCTTAATACAATATATGCGTATAATGAAGCGCTGATAGACTTAAAACTGACTACTGCTGAATTGTTAAGCGAGGTTGAGGCATGAACTTAGCCAGATTTTCAGTAAGAAATTCTCTTTTTGTAAACTTGCTCTCAGTTTTTATTATAGTCGCAGGCATCGTTACTTTAACCCAGATGAGCAGAGAGGCCTTTCCAAACGTTTCATTTGATGTAGTCAGGATAACCACTGTTTACAGGGGTTCCACGCCACAAGAGGTAGAAAAGCTTATAACCACACCTATAGAAAAAGAATTAAAAGAAGTAGATGGAATAGATGAGGTAACATCATCGTCAAGAGAAGGCGTCTCATCCATAGTTGTCCGGATAGACCCCGGCACAGATGATAAAGACAGGGTCATAACAGATATACAGCGAGCCGTTGACAGCATAACTGATTTACCAAAAGACTCTGAAAGGTCAAAGGTCGTCGAGATAAGAAGTAAAAATATACCGATGTTAAAACTTGCCTTAAGCGGCGATATGACCGAGGTAGAATTACAGCAATACGCAGATTCTTTAGAGGATGAGATGCTGGAGTTGCCAGGCGTAGCAAAGGTAATCAAGGTTGGCTACAGAGACAAAGAGATATGGGTAGTAGTTGCCCCTGACAAACTGAAGGAATATTATGTCTCTATAGAAGAGATAATGGATGCTTTAGCAGGCAGAAACATTGCTATTTCCGGAGGGAAGATTCGAACTAGTGAAGGAGAATTTAGCATACGCACAACAGGAGAATTTTTTACAATTAAAGAAATTGAGGATATCATAATAAGGACAAACAACGCCGGGATATCCTTAAGAGTAAAAGATGTTGCGCAGGTTGTGGATGCTTTTGAAGATGAGGATATAATCTATAAAGCCAGAGGCAAAAGATCCATCGTACTTACTATATTAAAAAAGGAGAAGGCAGACGCAATTCGCATGAAAGATAGAATCGATGAAAAGATAAAACAAATAAAAGCAACCTCCGGCGGGGAATTAAAAATAGACTTAATATATGACCTTTCTTATTATATCAAAAGAAGATTAAACGTGCTCCGGACAAACGGTATCATTGGTTTTGTGCTGGTGCTCTGTTCGCTTTATTTATTCTTAAACCCTTCCACTGCTACAATGACTGCGCTCGGGATTCCGATAGCATTTCTGGCTACTTTTTGCATAATGAGCTTTATGGGGCTTACAATAAATCTTATCTCCATGTTTGGTTTGATAATCATGGTTGGTTTGATAGTGGATGACGGAATAATTATATCAGAAAATACATATCGTTATATAGAAGCCGGTACTCCACCCAGAGAAGCAGCGGTAAAAGGCACTACAGAGGTTATGCTCCCGGTTTTATCGACTATATTGACAACAATTGCCGCTTTTAGCCCCTTGATGTTTATGACAGGGATGATAGGCAAGTTTGTTAAGGCAATACCGCAGGTAGTGATAATAGCCCTCGCCGCTTCGTTATTAGAGGCCTTTATTATATTACCTTCGCATTTAGCCGATTTTATAAAGCCAAAGCTGGAAACAAAAAGCCATAAGAGAAAAATGCGATGGTTGAATTTGATGTCTTCGAAATATTCCAATGTGCTTACCAAAATTCTAAATAGAAAATATCTTTCCGTAACCATAGCAACCTTCATTATGGTATTATTCTTTTTTATAGGGTCCCGATTTATTCCTCTGGTGATGTGGTCTGCAAGAGGCGTTGAACAGTTTCAGATAAGGGCTGAATCCTCCGGAGGCACTCCGTTAAAAGTTACGGCAAAGATGCTGGAGCCGGTTGAGGAATTAGTTTCTAATATACCCGAAAAAGAATTAGATGCCTATACTGCATCTGTCGGTTCCATTGGAGAAGAAAGAGGCCATGACCCGCACGCAAAATACGGCTCAAATTATGCCCAGATAGAAGTTTATCTTACGCCGCTGCAAAAAAGAAAAAGGGATTCTTATCAGATTGCCGATTCGCTAAGGCCATCTTTAAAAAAATTGGAGAAAGAGTTAGGTTTCGAGAAACTGTATTTACATATGTTTAAAGAAGGGCCGCCGACCGGCAAAGCTGTCGCGGTTAATGTCAGAGGCGAAGATTTCGGGACACTGGAGGAGATAAAAGAAAATCTAAAAGAATTTTTAAGAAGCCTAAAAGGTGTATCAGATATAGCAGACAGCTATAAAGTTGACAAGCTTGAAGCACGTATAGAGATAGACAAAGATAAGGCAAGGGAGGCAGGACTTACAGTAAACAGAATAGCATCATCTATAAGAAACGCCTTTGAAGGAGGCCTGGCAACAAAAATAAGATTGCCTAAAGCAGAAGAAGAGATTGAGGTGCGGGTTAGATTTCCGGAAGAAGAAAGAAATACTTTTGACGCCTTTAATAAACTATTAATACCGAATATAGCGGGCAAACTCATTCCGCTTAATCGAGTAGCCGAGATAAAAGAAGTCAAAAGTTTATCACAGATTCGTCATCTTGACGGCGAGAGGATAATAAAGGTAACCGGCGGTGTGGATAATAAAAACATCACCTCATTTAAAGCGAATACTTTGATTGCCAAAAAATTTAAGGATATATCTAAAGAATACCTGGGGTATAACTTAAGATTCGGCGGCGAGCATGAGGAAAACGTAAAGTCTCTAAAGAGTTTATTCAGGGCAATGATGCTGGCCTTTTTTATGATTTACGTTATATTGGCAACCCAATTTCGTTCGCTGGTTCAGCCCTTTATTGTGATGTTAGCCATACCTTTTGGGGTTATAGGTGTTATAATAGCATTCTTACTTCATGGTGTAAGCTGGAGTTTCCTGGCGCTTATGGGTATAATAGGCCTGGTAGGAATTGTTGTTAATGATTCTATAGTTATGATGGATTTTATAAACAAAGTGCGTTTAAAAGGAGTGGATCGCAGAACCGCTGTGCTAAACGCATGTCGTGTTAGGTTTCGTCCGGTTATCTTAACCACTATAACCACTGCGTTTGGCCTTATGCCCACTGCTTATGGAATAGGAGGATTTGACCCATTCTTAAGGCCAATGGCCCTGGCAATATCCTGGGGCTTGATAATAGGCTCAGTCTGGACGCTTTTAATGCTTCCCTGTTGCTATATAATTCTAGACGAGATTACGCTCAAAATAACCCACCATACCAGCCTGATAAAGGCATCTATTCAGAAGAGCAACAATAGCAGCAAAAATTAAAAAAAATGCTTGCATTTTTTTGGGGTATGTGGTAATATTCACACTTGCTAAATTAAATAAGCCCACCGAGAGGGGCCTGTTGGTTTTTCTCTTTTGCCGATGGGCCCTTTTTTTTGGAGTGAAACCCCGCATCCAGATTGCAGATGCGGATTTATTTTATCATTGGACAGGGTAATATTTTAGTGTATAATTTTATCTATGCTAATCAAAAAAGACAAAGATATAATAGCTTCATATCTGGAAGACTATTCCAACTTAAAAGGCGGTTTTGCAGAGGCAGTAGCAATTCCTGAGACAGAATCAGAAATTATAAATTTACTAAAAGAGGCCAGCCGGAAGAAAACCCCAGTTACAATATCAGGAGCGGGCACAGGCGTTACAGGCGGGCGCATACCATTTGGCGGCATTGTGCTTTCTCTTGAAAAATTCAATAAAATAATTTCTATAGAAAAGCATGGTGCGAGAGGCAGGGCAGTTATTCAGGCAGGTGTCCCTTTAGAGGATTTCTTAAACGAAGCAGAAAAAAATGGTTTATTTTATCCGCCTGACTCTACAGAAAAGAGTGCATTTATTGGCGCCAATGTTGCTACAGGCGCATCAGGAGCCAGGACCTTTAAATTTGGAGCCGTTAGGGATTATGTTAGGAGATTAAGGATAATTCTATCTTCGGGAAATATTGTAGATATTAAAAGAGGCAAAATTTTCGCAGATAAAAAAGGCATTTTAGAAATACCACTTACATCAGGGGGAACCATAAAGGTAAATATCCCTGCATACAAAATGCCCGATACAAAAAATGCTGCCGGCTATTACTCAAAACCCGGAATGGATGCAATAGATTTCTTTATCGGACAGGACGGAACATTGGGCGTCATAACCGAAGTCGAATTAAATCTTTTAAATAAGCCCGACGGTATATTTGATTGCTATGCCTTTTTTGCAAATGATGAAGATTGTTTACAATTTATATATGAGGCGAAAAAGGCTATGGACGCTATGTCATTAGAATATTTTGATGAAAATTCCTTAAGTCTTATACGCAGCAAACATCCGGAAATCCCAAAAGATATTAAGACGGCGTGCTTTTTTGAGCAGATTACAACTGAAGATAATGAAGATAAATTAATCGCAGATTGGACATCTTTGATGGAAAAACATAAAGTCAATTTAGATAAAACCTGGTTTGGCCAGACAAAGAAGGAAAGAGACAGATTTCATGATTTCAGGCATGATGTGCCGGATACCGTAAATGAGATTATAAAAAAGACTAACCGGATTAAAGTCGGTACTGATATTGCAGTTCCCGATGAGAAATTAGATGAGATGCTTTCGTTTTATAAAGCAAGTCTTGCGAATTCCGGCATAGATTATCTTATATTCGGGCATATAGGCAATAGCCACCTTCATGTAAATATGTTGCCCAAAGACGAAACAAAGCAAAATAAAGCTGGAGATATTTATATGCAATTTGTTAAAAAGGCTATTATCTTAGGAGGCACTGTCACTGCCGAACATGGCATAGGTAAAATAAAGCATGATTATCTTAAGCTTATGTATGGTGAAGGTGGAATTGCCGAAATGGTAAACTTGAAAAAGGCCTTAGACCCTGCGTGCATATTGGGTTTAGATAATATTTTTCCGAAGGAGTTATTAGCCTGATGGCTGATACACTGTGTTCCCGCTTAGAAAAAGTAGTTAAACGTTTACCCGATAAAAGGGCCATCATATATTTTGATGGCACAACCTGGAGGAGTTTATCGTATGACGGCTTTTATAAAAGAATAAAATCTACAGCAAGTTATATTATCCAGAACGGCATAGCCAGTCCCTCGCATTCGCCCAGGGTCTCTCGGGGAGGGGTCCAGAGTAGGCCGACGGATAAATCTAAAATCGCAATTATTCTCGGAAATTCTCCGGAATGGGCAATTGCCTATTTTTCTGTTATCTATTCAGGATGCATCGCTGTCCCTATTGATGTTCAGGACTCATCTGAAAATATAAAAAACATATTAATTGATAGTGAGGCCTGCGGAGTATTTATATCAGATGATATTTTTGATAGATTAAAGCCCGCTATAGAACCACTGAATTTGAAAAGGTTTGCAGTCAGGCCCCTGGAAAGAAATAGCCATTCCCAGGGTCTGACCCCTACCGTTGACAGTCCCCTTTTTACAGATATTGCATCCTTGCTCTACACCTCTGGCACAACTGCGGCTGCTAAAGGTGTTATCCTTACCCACAAAAACTTTATTTCAGATTTCGATTCCATAAATTTAACAGGGCTATGCACAGAAAAAGATAAAATGGTATGTTGCCTGCCGCTTTTTCATTCTTATCCATTTATGATCAACTTGGTTTTGCCGCTTTTAACAGGGGCATCGGTGATATTTACCCCGTCGCTCAAAGGGGAAGACTTACTCAGTTCGATGAAAGATAACAGAGCTACCATTTTTGTGGGAGTGCCCGAACTTTTTGCTATGATATATAAAAAGATAGCTCAAAAGATAAGTTCTATCAATATATTATTGCGAATTTTTATAAAAGCGATATCAGAACTGCTTTGGTTGCTGCGAAAAAAAACAGGGCTGAATTTATCGAAATTTTTATTTGCAAAAATACACAGTGTTTTTGGTAAAGAACTCCGATTTTTTGCATCCGGAGGCGCAAGGCTTGACCCCGTTGTCGCAAAAGGGCTTTTTAAATTGGGTTTTACAGTATTAGAAGGCTATGGCTTGACAGAAACTTCGCCTGTCGTAACTTTTAATCCTATAAGCAAACCCAAAATCGGCTCTGCCGGTATCCCAATAGATGGCGTTGAGGTAAAAATAGAGGAGCCTTCGCCTTCCGGCATAGGCGAGATATTGATTAAAGGCGAAAATGTTATGAGCGGCTATTACAAAAAACCAGAGCAGACTAAGGAGGTAATAAGACAGGGCTGGTTCTACTCGGGTGATCTAGGTTATAAGGACGAAGACGGTTATGTTTTTATTACCGGAAGAAAAAAGGAACTAATAGTTCTAAGTTCCGGCAAAAATATATATCCTGAAGACATCGAGGCCTATTATAAAAGGTCTGAATTTATAAAGGAGATATGTGTTTTTGATCCTGCTGCATTTGGGAAATCAGAGACAGGCATATTTGCGCTGGTAATACCGGATATGGATACATTTAGGCGTTTTGGAGAAACAGATATTGACAGAGTTATACGTGGAAAAATAGAGGATTTATCTAAAGCAACAGCCCCCCATACAAGAATAACAGATTTCAGGATAAGTTTGGAGGAATTGCCTAAGACGCGCTTAGGAAAGATTAAAAGATATAAAGCCCATGATGCATTCAAAAGGTTATATCAGGTAAAAGTATATAGAAAACCTGCACCTCTGACGGAATGGGAAAGGATAGTTATGCAACATCCTGTATTTAAGACGATTATTAATTATATGGAGTCGGAGAGAAAATTTGAAGGCGAAATACGACCCGGTGATAGTCTTGAATTAGGGCTGGGACTGGATTCTTTAGGTAGAATCGAGTTATTGAGCATGCTTGAAGAAGCATTTAATATAACCATACCTCAAAAAACAGCAGCAGGATGGTTCACATTAAAAGATGCTGTAGAAGGAGTAAAGAATTTAACAAAACGGATTCCTTCCGAAGAAATTTTAGAAAAGCCGGTTATTGTCGAAAAGAAGTTTTGGGAAGAGTCGATTAAAAAGCTTCCGCCCGTTACGTTACTTAACAAGATAGAAATTGCCCCAGCGGTTCATATAAAGATATTGACATTTTTAGTGGTTAAGCTGATATATGCCTATTTTAGAGTCTTTTATAAATTGAGAATATACGGCAGGGAAAACATACCAGAGCAGGGGCCTTACATACTTTGCGTAAACCACACTAGTTATTATGATGCATTTTTAGTAGCTGCGTCAGTTGCATTTAAGAGCGAACTTAATCTTTATTTTATGGGATTCAGGGGGTATTTTGAGGTCCCAATAATAAGAAATACAATAAAGGCAGGGAAGATTATACCAGTAGACACAGCAAAAGACCTCCTCCCTGCAATGTGCGCAGCATCTTATGTGTTAAGGCATAAGAGGAGCCTTTGTGTCTTTCCAGAGGGCGAAAGGCCTATTGATGGAAAGATGAAAAAATTTAAAAAAGGGGTGGGAATACTTTCTAAAGAGCTAAATATCCCTCTTGTCCCTGTAGTAATAAAAGGGGCATTTCGGGCCTGGCCCAGAAGTAAAACCTTTCCAGGCATTCATCCGATACAGGTAAATTTTGGCAAACCCTAAGATCCAAAGTCATTATTGGAGAAAGGCTACCAGCTCAAAGCAGAGGATGATTATCAAGCAATCACCCTTGGCATAAAAGATGCAATGATAAAAATGCTTTAGGGACGTTTCGGGGACAGGTTCCCGAACAAATTTAGGGCAGGTTCCCGAACAAAACCGGAAACGTCCCTAATTTCTATTGCAACGTTGTTTTTCTTATAGTAGAATAGCAGAAAATGGATAGAAATCCCGAAATAACTATTACAAAAGCAAAACCTTCGGATTTGCCTTATATAAAAGAAAAGATCGAAAAATATTGGCTCGATGGCAGAAATATCTCGGTTGAGCAGTTTTTTGTAGCAAGAAACAAAGAAGGCAAGCCTATAGGTTTTATAAGATATTTTGAATTTCCGACATTTTACGAACCTTGCTCAATGGGGGTGGATTACTACTGGAGAGGCAAGGGCATAAGCACCATGCTCTTTAAATATGTTATGTCGATTATGAACAATGATAAGCCCGTTTATATCCTGACCCACATCCCTAAATACTTCGAAAGATATGGTTTTAAATATACCAGTAATTATCCTCCTGAAATAGAGAAGAAGATACAGACTGCTTGCAGGCTTGACAGAAGCAAGCTGCATGTGATGTCTTTAAGAAAAAACAGATGAAGTTTTTTATAAGCGACCTTCATTTAGGTGATGGTTCCAAAGCAGACGATTTTCACTATACAGACGAATTTTTAGGATTTCTTGATTTTGCCAAAGAAAATTGTGAAGAACTTGTAATTGTGGGAGACTTTTTTGAATTATGGCAGTGTGATTTAAACAAGATAATCTTCTATCACCATAAGGTAATAGAAAAGCTGCTTACCTTTGCTAAAGATAAAAAACTCTTTTATATTATAGGAAACCACGATCATATTCCATTTGTCAAATATATAGATTCCAGCATTGATGTCGCATTGGAATACAATGATGAAAAAATCAACCTGCATGCAGAACATGGAAACCAATACGATGTATTTAACCGGTATAAAGACCCCGGGTTAGCCGTTAAAAATCGATGGGGCAGGACAGCTTCTTATATTTGCGGCTGGGCAGAGAGGGTAATTCATCCTGATATTGATGAGTGGACAGCTAAAGTAACGAAGATAAAAAATAAAGTCCCGCCCTCCAGCGCAGAATACATAAAAAGAGGCGGGGATTTATCAGAATACGAGAGGGCTGCTATGGCCTTAATCAACAATGGAAAGAAAATAGTGATTTTCGGACATACCCATAGGGCAAAAATGGTTAAATTTAAAAAAGGCATTTATGCTAATTGCGGGGCCTGGTGCGGTTCAGTGAAACCTACATATGTTGCGGTTAATGGCGAAAAGGTTGAATTGAAAGACGGCTTAACCCGTCGAGTTATAAAAGACTTCGTATCTCGTAACTAGTATCTCGTTTGACGATTCACGAGATACAAACAACGAGATACAAAACGATAGCATAAGGAGTAAAGAAATGGCCCATATAATAAATATCGAGATACTGCCAGAAGAGATAAGGAAAAAAATCCGTAAGTACTCCCAGCAATTGCTTAAAATTCATGGCGACAATATCGTATCAATTTTTATATATGGCAGCGCCACTGGAAGAAACTATATTCCGGGAAAGTCCGATGCTAATATGGCGGTAATTTTAAAGAGTCTGCAATTTTCTGATTTAAAAAAGTCTCTTAAACTTGTTTCTTCTGGCATAAGCAAGAGAATAGCCGCCCCTTTAATGCTAACGGTAAGGCATATGCAAACTTCAACCGATGTATTTCCAGCCGAATTTTTAGAAATGAAAGATAACTATCGCCTGCTCTATGGACAGGATTTGCTCAAGGACCTTCCTGTTGATGAATCTAACATAAGATTGCAATGCGAGCAACAGCTTAAGGGTAAATTGATAAGAATAAGAGAAGCATATTTAGAGATAGGCTTAAGGAAAAAAGGCATAGATGCGCTGTTGAAAGAGTCTCTTAATTCACTCTTTCCAATATTCAGAGGGCTCCTTCGTTTAAAGACAGCCCAAATACCATCCACTGATAAGGAAGGGATAATAAACAGCCTCGGTAAAAATTTCGGAATAGACCCAACTGTTTTCTTAGCAATATTGCGGGATAAGAAAACGGATAACAAAATAGGCTCGCAGGACGTAGAGCCATTTTTTGAAAGATATATCCGGGAGAGTGGAAAGCTCGCAATTGCGGCAGATGAGTTAAAGGTTTAGATGATTAAAAAGCTCATTTTAATTTCGACATTATTGATAATAACTGCAAATTTTGCATATGCTCAGGAAGAGGCCGGAATGCCTGCTTACCGCGGTTATGTAAATGATTTTGCCAATGTTATAAGTGCTGAGGATGAACGAACCATTGAGGCATTAGCTCAAGAGTTAGAGACAGAGACAACCGCCCAGATTGCAGTTGTAACCATGCCCACCACAAAGCCATCGACCATTGAACAATATGCGGTAGAGCTTTTTGAAAAATGGGGCATAGGCACGAAGGAGAAAGATAACGGTGTACTTATTTTAATGGCAGCTAATGATAAAAAGGTCAGGATAGAGACAGGTTATGGTTTAGAGGGGGCCATTCCAGATGCAATAGCAAATCAGATTATAAGCCGGATTATGATACCGCAATTTAAGCAGGGAAATTTTAGCAAAGGCATTGTTCTTGGGGCTGTTTCCGTTGCGCAACTTGCTGCTAAAGAGTATAATGTTAAACTTACAGGCGCTGCAGGTTATGCCAGGGCAGCAACAGTAACACCGGCCAGTCCTGCAGCAACACTGCTGCGCCTTTTAATGACATTATCATTTTTTATTCTTATATTTGGGCTTCGTTCCGGACTTTTATTCTATTTTATTCTCGGCGGCATGGGCAGAAGAAGAGGCGGGATGTGGTATGGCACTGGTTATCATGGAACAGGTGGCGGCTTTAGCGGCGGCTTTGGTGGTTTCGGCGGTGGATTATCAGGCGGCGGAGGAGCAAGCGGGGGTTGGTAATGCGCTCAGGCCTATGGCAATTTTCGCAGGGGCACTCTTTTAGATTGTGCATGCTTATCTCCGCTTGTCGCTCGCAAAAAGGATTTCTTTGCCTTCGGCAAAAAGGCACTTTTTGTTCGCTGTGGCAAAAATTGCTCGCTTCTTGCCGTTGTTCTCGCAATTTTTGACAGTCGCTCCGATAAGCATACAAAATCCTTATTGCTTTGCTCAAATTGTCACAGCGCCTTCGCCTGTGGTGTTATTTTTTGGTAAAAATTTGGAGGTGTAGTTATGAAAAAGTGGTTGATTGTGTTAATTACAATAGGTGTAGTATTGGTTATATTCGCAGGTTGGTTTATTAGTGGATGGAACAAAGTAATTGTGCTGGATCAGAAAGTTTCGGAAGGGTGGGCACAGGTTGAAAACCAGTTACAGAGGAGAATTGACCTTATCCCTAATCTGGTGAGGACAGTTAAGGGATATGCCTCGCATGAAAAAGAACTTTTTACCAGAGTGACAGAGCTTAGAAGCCAATGGGCCAAGGCCCAGACAAGGGGGGAGAAGATAAAAGCTGCCGAAGGTTTAGGCGGCGCCTTATCAAGGCTGCTTTTAGTAGCTGAGAGTTATCCTGACCTGAAGGCGAGTCAGAATTTCTTGACTCTGCAGGCCCAGTTAGAAGGCACAGAAAACAGGATTGCAGTTGAGCGAAATAGGTATAACCGGGATGTTAGGGCATATAATATTTATGTGAAGAATATACCGGGCGTCATTTTTGCATCACTAAGGGGTAAAAAGCCTGCTGAATTCTTCGAGGCAGAGGCAGCAGCCAAAGCAGTTCCCAAGGTGGAGTTTTGAATACAGGATTAAGTTGTATGGATTAAGTAGAGAGATTAGAAACACCTCGTAGGCGAGGAAAGCGAATCTGCCTGCCACACCTACGAGGCGTTCACACCATGAAGAAATTATTAATATGGCTTTTTATATTCTTGCTTGTAGCTTTCTTTACAGCTTTTAAGGCAAGAAATACGATAGTTAAGTCAATCCTGGTAAATTCTGTCAAATCATTGACCGATCTCAGAATAACCGTCGGAGATATTAATGCCGATATAGGTAAGCATAATATCGATGTAAAACATTTGAGATTATATAATCCCGCCGGCTTTGAAGAAGCTGTTATGGCAGATATACCATTTGCCTACCTTGATTATAATCCAGGGGCTGCTATATTGCGAAAAGTCCATTTTAATATTTTAAAGATAGATTTAAAGGAACTGCTCATTGTAAGAAATCGAACCGGGCATCTAAATTTTATGTCTATAAAGAGCCTTCAAAAACCAGGCATGCCAAAAAAAAAGACAGGAGCTTTTAAAATAGACAGGCTTTACCTTTCTATCGGGAAAGTTATATACAAAGATTATTATAAAAACAGAGCAGCGGTGATTAAGGTATATAATATAGGCCTTAGAAACCAGCTTTTCAAAAACGTAGATGACCCAAAGGCGCTGGTTAGCACCATTATGTATAAGGCGCTTATGCAAACTGACATATATCAGCTTATCAATTTTAACATGAATATACTAAAAGAAGATTTAACCGAGGTGATGGACATAGGAGGAGTTATAATAAAAGACTTTTCGCAAGACGCCTCGCAAACCATCAAGGATACTGCAAAAGATATCAAAAATACGATAAAAGATATATTCGTTAAAGAGAAACCGTAGGATGAGGCCTCTCCTCACATTCGTTCGGGATGAGCTGGCCGCGAACAATCATTATGCGAGGACAAACTTATGGAAAATAAAATAACATTAGATACGAGTAATATAAAGCCATTTATTAACCAGAGCCAAATTGATTCAATTTTGGCGGAGATAGTCACTGTTGATAAAAAGCTCAAAAAAGGCAAAGGTGAATGGGGAGATTTTTTAGGCTGGCTACACCTTCCTTCCAATACAACTAAAACGCTCATATCTGAAATAAAAAATACTGCACAAGAAATACAAAAAAATTCTGATATATTATTATGTATAGGCATAGGCGGTTCTTATCTCGGAGCCAGGGCAGGTATCGAGTTTTTATCTCCGCTCTTTAAAAGAGACGAGGAGAACTTTAAGATATATTTCTGCGGCACTAATTTGAGCTCGGATTATACGAAGGATTTATTGGATATTATAAATACCGGTAAGGAATTATATGTCAACGTCATATCAAAATCAGGCTCTACCACAGAACCGGCTTTAGCTTTTAGAATTATATATGATTTTATGAAAAGACGTTACAATAAGAGAGAGATTGCAAAACGGATAATTTTCACCACCGATAGGAAAAAAGGCCGCCTTAAAAAATTAGCTTCCAAAGAAGGGTTTAGAACGTTTGTTATACCCGATGATGTAGGCGGAAGATTCTCTGTTCTTAGCCCTGTCGGCCTTTTGCCTATGGCCTGCGCCGGCATAGATATCGAGGGGTTATTAAAAGGCGCAGCCTGTATGGAAAGATATATATTTAGATGTAAAATAGAAGAAAACATTGCTTATCAATACGCAGGAATTCGCAATCTTCTATATAGGTCTGCTAAATTTATCGAGATATTAGCCGGCTTTCATCCGTCATTACATTATTTACTTGAGTGGTGGAAACAATTATTTGCTGAAACCGAAGGCAAGGATAGCAAGGCGATATTTCCTGCCATAGCCGACTTTACTACTGATTTGCATTCACTCGGCCAATTAATTCAAGAAGGCAAAAGGAATATCTTTGAAACTTTTTTAATTATAGATAAGCCACTCAATAAGGTAAAGATACCGTATTTTAAAGAAAATTTCGATGAGCTAAATTATATTTACGGCAAGGAACTTGATTATATAGACAAAAAGGCCTATCAAGGAACAGCCCAGGCCCATACCTCAGGCGGCGTGCCAAATATGACCATACACGTACCCGAAAGATCGCCTTATTATCTTGGAGGAATATATTATTTCTTTGAAATAGCAGTAGCAGCCTCAGGGTATTTATTAGGCATAAATCCCTTCAATCAACCGGGCGTGGAGGCATATAAGAATAATATGTATAAACTGCTAAAAAGGCCCGCAACCTAAAGACATCCAGCCTGCAAACATGAAACCTGTAACTGCTGCCAAGATGAAGCAGATAGATGCTGAGGCGATTGAGAAATATGGCATACCGCCTATAGTACTAATGGAAAATGCAGGAAGGGCTGTTGCTCACTTAATCACTCCCTACCTTAAAAGTAAAACTAATATAGTAGCTATATTTTGCGGAAGAGGCAATAATGGCGGAGATGGTTTAGTATGCGCAAGGCATCTGATCAATAATAATTATAAG
>CP070655.1:334047-336708 GCA_020354945.1 Candidatus Omnitrophota bacterium | reverse complement strand
ATGCTGCCACCCGGTTATTTCCACGATCCAATCTTTAGAACTAATGTTTTCCTGGGCATATACTATGTGGTGTCGCTGCATTGGTATTTTAACCCTTGCTGGCCTCTGAAATATAAGCGTTTACAAACTTTGATTTCCAGGCTGCAATCTGATTTCCCGAAAGATCGCAGACGGTTCTCCAGCTGTAAGCCGGTTTTTGCATTATCTTTAGCGTTATATCATCACGTTCTTTAGGGCTTCCATAGGTCCCTATCTCTGAAACCTGATCTAAAATATTTTCAACCTGGGCGTAAGCTTGAGCCTTTTTATTAGGGGAGGGTATAGGGGAGGGTATAGTAGAATAAGAACTAGATAATATATTATTAGTATATTCTTTATCTAGTTCTAGCATCGATACCCCATTGGGTACCTTATGGGGGTCCCTATAGGGTACCCCATCCCCCCATCTTTTAGCGGCACCTTTTTTACCACCTTCAACCATCGCATTATAGGCTGTTTCTATTTTTTTTCGATGCTTACATAATCTCTTATTCCAGAAATAAACATCGTCAGACTCAAAAAGAGGATCATTAGGGTCCATTATCTCGGGCCAGAATTCTTTTATGATATCTTCAGGAATTTTCGTTAAGTTGGATATCTTGGCTATATTAATTTTAAGCTTACAATCCTTTTGAGTCCATAACACATTGAGCAATTCAAACCATAACGCTCTAGCTTGCCATGAAAGCCCTTGTACCTTTTCGTCATTTCGGTATTGCACCGGGTACCATGGAAACCAGGAGCCATTATTTATTTTCGGCATATTAATCCCTTAAATATTTTTTAAAAAAAAAACTTGACAAGCTTATTTTTGTTTATTAAGTTCCACTTATGGAACTAATAATCGGATTAACTATTATTGCCGGCTCGGTTTGTATCAAGATAAATATCTTCCAAACTAACCTTACCTTCAGTTGCCACGACTATTTTCATCGCATTAGAAGGCGATATATTATAGCCGTGTAAATATCTACTTATTACAGACCGTGCAAGGCCGTTTTCTTCGGCCCATGAACTTGGCTTCAACCCTTTTTCTTTTAAATATTCTTTTAATCTCATAAGAAAGGAAAATATCAGATATGGGAACGAAAAGTCAAGCTAAAAATCCACTTATGGGAATTATTATTAAAAAAGCTGCAAAAATAGGATTAAAACAAATAGACCTTGCTAAAAAAACCAAATTATCAGCTTCCGTAATAAATCGATTATATAACGGGCAATCAATAAGCGGAGAGAATCTTTCCAAGATATTGATATATTTAGATTTAATCAAAACAAAAGAAAGCTCTGATATACAAAAAGAATTTACTAAATTATACAAAGAATTGGCAGAAGAGAGACAGCGCCGGCTAGATTTATTCGATAAACTTGTAAGCCCCACCTTATTATCCTCGCCTAAAAATCCAGAATCCAAATAATTTTTTAAAAAAAATTCCATTTCTGCAATTTTTCTCTTGACATCGCATTCCAAATGTGGGATATTATGATCACATCTGGGAAAATGATCAATATGAGCGATATTCTTCTATTAGTTATCGTACTTTTTATTATCTACATCATGGTACGTTAATAACCTTTGGCCGAGGGCGGGCATCATTAGTGAAACATTGATGGGGGCTCGATGCGAGCAGAGTAGGCCAAACAAAAGAGAGGGCCGAGAGGCGGGAGGATGGAGGGCAATATAAGAGGGTTAGTATGAAAAAATTTATCATACCATCAATAGAGGATCCCGAGAAGTTTGTTAATCTTTTTGACGCCGATAGACCGACACTGGAAAGCACTATGTTTTGTGTGGCACTCGGTTTAAAGCGCTGCGAAGTCAACGCTTATTGGAAAGAATATGTAGCCTATAAGGATCGACCAATACCATGAATTTTTTTGAGGGCATGTTTTGGGGCTGCATTTTTTCGGCCATTGTTTGGCTTTCTATCATCTTTGCTATCTTAGAGGTAATGGGATGAAAAGGGTTATTGACGAAGGGAAAGAAGTTTTTCACGATGGTATTTACACCGGGCTTGACATGGAAGCATATCATGAAGACCCAGCGCTTTCAAAATCAGGAGCGGTTGATTTCTCTGTTTCACCTCTGAATTATTATCTAAAACGCAAAGAGCCCGAAAAGAAAAAAGATGTTTTCGATCTTGGATCATTGGCACATGCGATGATACTTGAGCCCAACAAGGTTGATAATAATTTCGTCGTTATACCCCAGGATGTTTTAAGTAAATCCGGAGCCCGCGCAGGAAATGCTTACAAGGCATGGTGCGAAGAAGAGGCCGCCGGCAAAAACCGAACAACTGTTATGCGGGAACAATTTGACTTGGCCCGCCGGATTCGGGACCAGGTTCACAGCAACCCGGAGCATGAGCTTGCCAGCCAACTATTAACCGGACCTACCGAAATTTCCTTCTTTTATACCGATCCGATATTTGAAATTCGGCTCAAGGCCCGCCCTGATTGCATCCCCTCATGCTCCGTGATTGCTGATTTAAAAACAACAAGATCTGCTGTTGATTGGATTTTTGGCGCACAGGCATACAAGCTCAAATATCATTGGTCGGCCGCAATGAGCCTTATGATTGTCAGCGCATTAACAAAAAAAACTATTAAAGATTACTATTT
>CP070655.1:329575-333947 GCA_020354945.1 Candidatus Omnitrophota bacterium | reverse complement strand
CTTTTTATTAAAACTGATACCAGGGTACGTATTAGGGAGAGCACATTTTTTACATCTTGCCATCTGTTTTTTTGATTTAATTTTTATATTCATCTCTTATACCTGCTGTTCTCCTGTTCCTCAATCCATTTATCTATGGTGGATTTTTTGAAGCGCCATTTGGAGCCGACCTTAAAGCCGGGCAATTTGCCTGCTGCGGCATGCTTATAAATAGTAATTGGCCGCATCTTAAGATAATCGGCCAGTTCGTTTATTGTAAATAATGTTTTATTTGCCATAGCTTTTATCTTTCTTTATGTTTCTTTATACGAATTTATAGGAAGTAGTATAAATTATATCATAAATACTAATTTCGTCAATTGACTTTATAAGGTAGTTTAAAAAGTCGGCAGCACTATATGTGGGGGATAAGATAGATTTTTACGCAGGAATGCTGTGGCAGGTTAGATTTGGGTCTATTCGTTTAAGCAGGCCTTTTAAGACATTGCCCGGGCCTATTTCTAAAAAGGTCTTAACTCCGTTCCGGGAAATTCTAAGTATTGATTCTTCCCAGTGGGTTGTGGTGCTTACCTGGTCTATTAGATTCTGTTTTATGTCTTCGGGATTAGACGTAGAATTAGCAGTAACATTACTTACAATAGGAATTTTTGGGGCAACGACAGCAACATTTTCTAAATCTTTGGCCAATCTATGCCCTGCTTCTGCCATAAGGCTTGAATGAAAAGCGCCGCTTACTTTAAGGAAAATTGCCCTTTTTGCGCCTTTTTTGGAAGCAATATCAGCTGCCTTCTTTATACTTTCGGCAGTTCCTGAAAGGACTATTTGTCCTGGAGAATTCAGGTTAGCCACTTCTGCTCCTGATTCATTAGCAATTTCTCTAACGGTATCGTAACCTAATCCGATAATTGATACCATGCCTCCGGGGTTTTTCTCTGATGCCTCTTCCATATACTCACCGCGTTTTCTTGTCAATTTCACCGCATCTTGAAAAAGCATACTGTTGGCAGCTATTAACGCTGTATATTCTCCTAAACTTAAACCTAAAGCAAACTCCGGTGTAAACTCTGACTTTTGGGTAAGGTGAACTTTCAATGCCGCTGTACTGGCTACCATAATAGCTACCTGGCAGTTTCTGGTCTGGGTAAGTTCTTTCTCAGGGCCCTCAAACATAAGTTTGCTCAAACTGAAACCCAAAACCTCGTCAGCCCTATTAATGGTTTGTCTGGCTATTTCATGGTTGTCGTATAAACTTTTGGCCATTCCAACATATTGAGCTCCTTGTCCGGGAAACATATACGCAACTTTTGCAGGCTCTTTTATCTCCATAACTGACTACTGAAAACTAACAACTGAAAACTGATCAATAGCTCCACTTAATTACGCACGAACCCCAGGTGAAACCTCCGCCAAACGCAACTAAAACGATGTAATCGTTCTTTTTTACGCGTTTTTCCTCAACAGCTTCGCATAAGGCCATAATTGTTGAAGCAGCAGAGACATTGCCGTATTTGGCAACATTTAAAAATACCTGTTCCGGTTTCAGGCCTATTCTCTTTCTAACCGAATCTATTATTCTCATATTCGCCTGATGCGGTATTAGTAATTTTATATCCGGACAGGCAATATGGGCATCGCATACTGCCCTTGTAGCTGCATCTGTCATTATTCTTACTGCAAATTTAAATACTTCGCTTCCGCTCATCTTAATATAATGCATTCTCTTGTTTACTGTCTGGCTTGACGCCGGGTGCCTGGAACCACCCCCCGGCATATATAAAAGATTGGCTAAATTACCATCTGCGCCTAAATAAGTAGAAATAATACCGCCTGATGCAACAGGTTCTACTACCGCTGCGCCGGCACCGTCACCAAAGAGAACGCAGGTGTTCCTATCGGTCCAATCAGTAATAGAAGTCAATACTTCCACACCTATAACCAGTGCATTTTTATATAGCCCTGTTTCTATAAACTGCTTGGCAATTACAAGGCCGTATATAAATCCGCTACAAGCGGCGCCTATATCAAATGCGGCTGCATTTTTAGCCTTTAACTTGGATTGGACAAAACAGGCAGTAGATGGAAACGGCATATCAGGGGTTACGGTAGCAACAATTATAACCTCTAAATCCTCGGGCTTTATTTTAGCCTGCGAAAGTGCCCTTTTGGCGGCTTCTACAGCTAAAACGCTGGAAGGTGTGCCTGGTTTTACGATTCTTCTTTTCTTAATTCCTGTGCGAGTGGTTATCCACTCATCCGAGGTATCCACCATCTTTTCTAAGTCCTTATTTGCGAGAACCTTCTTTGGAACGTACATTCCAAGCCCGGTTATGCCTATCTTTTTTGATTTGCTCATTTTAACTTTCTCCGTAGCTTTTAATAGCATCTACAATGTGCTGGTTAATCTGATGGGTGTAAAACTGGCCTGCCTCTCTTATGGCGTTTTTAACGGCTTTTGCCGAAGAGCGGCCATGTCCGATTATGCATATGCCGTCAACTCCTAAAAGCGGGGCGCCGCCGTATTCTGAATAATCAATCTCTTTTTTTAAAGCCACAAAAGCCGGTAAACTAAGGAGTGCTCCTAATTTTGTGATAAGATTCATATTAAGTTTTCTCTTTGTAAAAATTGTTATAGTCTGGGCAAGACTTTCTGAAACCTTTAATACCACATTACCCATAAAACCGTCACATACAATTACATCGCAATTTCCAGTATAAATATTTCCTCCTTCAACATTTCCTACAAAATCGAGCATGCTTGAATTCAATAACACGTGAGTCTGCTTTATAAAATCTGTCCCCTTAGTATCTTCTTCGCCTATATTAAGTAAGGCTATTTTTGGCCTTTTCCTGCCCAGTATATATCTCTGGATAATATCGCCCATAATAGCGTATTGCAGAAGATGCTCCGGCTTTGAATCTATATTAGCCCCTACATCTATTAACACTGCTAAATCTTTTAGGGTGGGAAATATTATGGCAATTCCCGGCCGGTCTACCCCTTCTAAAAGGCCTATCTTCAAAGTTACTGCGCAGACAACAGCTCCGGTATTTCCTGCGGAAACAAATGCATCGGCCTTTTTTTCTTTAAGGAGATTTGCGCCTATTACTATAGAAGATTTTTTTTTGCGCCGTACGCTTATCGCTGCCGGTTCATCCATACCTATTACTTCCGGTGCGTGATAAACACTGATGTTTTTAGGCACAGACCTTTTTTTAAACAGCTCTTTATGAAGGAGTTCATTATCCCCTACCAGGATAATATCATAGCCAAATTCTCTTGCCGCTAAAACTGCACCTTCTACTACAGCAGCAGGGGCATTATCTCCGCCCATTCCGTCTATAGCTATTCTCATAATTCAGTTGTAAGTTTTAAGTTGTAAGTTGTAAGCTCAAAACCCACAAATTGTACCTTACGCTCCTTTTTTCTTCTTTTTTTCTTTTTTCTTTTTTACTATCTGAACGCCGTTGTAATATCCGCACTTAGGGCATACCCTATGTGGTAATTTCAAGGCGCCGCAGTTTTTGCATATGCTCAGGTTCGGATTGGCAAGCCTGTCGTGGGTTCTTCTTTTTCTTCCTCTTGCAGTAGAATGTCTGCGTTTGGGTAATGCCATTGTTTATATTCTCCTTTAAATTCAGTCTTCAGTTTCAAGCAGAATAAATAACTGACCTCTGATAGTTGAGAACCGAAAACTGCTATGATATCTCTATTATCTTATTGCGCGAAGTATATCCGGTTATTATTTTTACTGCAGATTTTTTTACTTTGTAGAATTCTGCTATTAATTTGCAAAGTTCCTTATTGGCTCTTCCGGCAACGGGGCTCACTTTTAAATATACCTTTAATGAGCCGTCTTCGTTTTTAATTATTTTCTGCTGCGATGAGCGGGGTTGGGCTCTAACCCGAATCCTCACTTAAGCCTCATTGCCAGGTCCATAAGGGAATTGACCACAAAGCTCTGCAAAAACCATATGGCTAATATGGCTATGACCGGCGAAATATCTATCATAAATTGCCTTTTGAATATGCGGACAAGCCAAAATCTTATCGGTGACAGTACCGGCTCTGTGGCTTGGTGAAGAAACTGCACAATTGGATTATACGGGTCAGGATTGACCCAGCTTATCACTGCCCTGAATATTATGATGTAAATGTAAATGGTTAATACAAAATTGATTATTTTACCCAGGGCAATTATAAAATTCGCCATCACAAACATTCTATTCTTCTACTCCTCATTATTTAAAAATTTTTGCATGCTGGCCGGAGCGACACACCATAAGCGAAGGTTCTGTGGCAATTCAAGCATGGCTTGCGAAAGTCCTTAGCGGGCATGGTTTTTTGCCGAAGGCAAAAAGAGCGAGGCCGAGG
>CP070655.1:322351-329475 GCA_020354945.1 Candidatus Omnitrophota bacterium | reverse complement strand
TCCTAATTTAATTTTGGTGCGCGGGGCGGGATTTGAACCCGCATGAAATCTCTTTCACTAGGCCCTCAACCTAGCGCGTCTGCCAATTCCGCCACCCGCGCAAATTTTAGCAAGAAAGCCTTTTAACTATATAGCCAAAAGGTCTCACTCGTACAACTTGGCTGCCCAGCCTGGATTCGAACCAGGAATAAACGGTCCAGAGCCGTTTGTGTTACCGTTACACCACCGGGCAATTTTGTATATCTTTAAGTCTTTTAAGTACTCTCTCTTTCCCTAAAAGTGCAAGGACTGTAAATATGCTGGGCGAGACTGAGCGGCCGGTAACAGCAACTCTTGTTGGGTGGATTATCCTGGCCCAGTTTATGCCTAATTCTTCTGCCAGCTGGCGGGCTATTTTCTCAAGGGTTTTCTCATCAAAACTAGCTGCCTTTTCTATTCTTTCTCTGTATTTTTCTATGTAAGATAAGGCATCTTTATTAATGTGCTCTTTGACAGCGCCTTGATCAAAATCCATTTTTTCTTTAAAGCAAAATGCTGCCTGCATTATAAAATCATCAATATTGCTGAACCTTGTAGAATAGGCCTTTATTACCGATTCAAACCATCTCTTATCATAATCTTTTTTTAACAAACCTTTCTTTATTAAAAACGGCGCTATAAGATTTGCCGCTTTTTTAGCCGGGTATGCTTTTATATACTCTGAATTTAACCAGTCAAGCTTTTTTATATCAAAAACTGCTGGCGTGGTTTTGATCGATTTTAATGAAAAAAGTTTAATGATTTGTTCTGTTGATAATTTCTCTCTGTTGTCTTTGGGCGACCATCCCATAAGCGCTAAAAAATTAATAATAGCTTCGGGAAAATATCCTTTCTCTTTGTAATCGGCAATGGCAGTTGCGCCGTATCTTTTTGACATACGGGACCTGTCTTCTCCCAAAATTAAAGGTATATGCACGAACTTTGGCGGTTTTACTCCGAGCGCATTATAAACCATAATCTGCTTTGGCGTATTTGATATGTGGTCTTCCCCTCTTATTATATGGGTTATCTTCATCTCAATATCGTCGACAACGCAGGCAAAATTATAGGTTGGGGTGCCGTCTGATTTCATTAATACTAAATCAGCAAATTCTTTCGTGTCAAATTCAATCTTTCCCCTCACTATATCATTAAATATAATTTTCTCTTTCGGATTCTTAAGCCTTATGGCTTTTCCTTTCTCGGTCTTTTCATAATGCGCCTTGTCTTCATCTAGCAATTTCTTTGCATATTTTTCATAAACAGGAATTCTTTTCGATTGAAAAAATAATTCTTCGCCCGGCTCCATCCCCAGCCATTTAAGGCTGCTTAAAATCTCATCCAGATATTCTTTTTTTGAACGCTTCCTATCGGTATCTTCTATGCGAATAAGGAATTTTCCATTTTGATTTTTTGCATAAAGCCAATTAAAAAGTGCGGTGCGCGCGCTTCCTATATGCAGAAATCCCGTTGGTGACGGCGCAAATCTTACCCTTATCTCATTCATTCTTTAAATTCTAATCCCTTCATTGAAAGCCTTTTTATTTAATTCGAGTAAAGCCTTTTTCTCGGCGAAAAACTCTTTCAACAAAGATATCGCCTTATTTTTGGATACAATTTTTGTCTTTGAAACCAAAGCTCCGAGTGCGACTATGTTTGCAACCTTTATATTGCCTAACGAAGATGCTATCTCAGTCGCAGGGACTTTAACGGCATTTATATCCTTTCTTTTGACTGATGATTCTATCAAAGATGAATTTAATATAATTGTACCTCCCTTTTTAACTCTTGATTCAAATTTATCCAGAGACGGCTTGTTCATAACAATACATATATCGGCTTTATCAATAACAGGGGAAGGGATATCGCTGTCACTTATTATAACCATAGAGTGGGCTGTGCCGCCCCGCACTTCAGCGCCATAAGAAGGCATCCAACTTACACTTTTACCGTTTTTCATTCCCAGCGTTGCTAAAACCTTGCCAAGTGTCATTATGCCCTGTCCGCCAAAACCGGCACATATTATTCGTGTTGTTTGCATCGTTCAGTTATCAGTTGTCAGTTATCAGTCATCAGTTGCTAAAAACTGAAGCCTGGAAACTGAAAACTAACTTTTATCTCCCCTTAATATCCCCAGCGGGTAGTACTTTATTATATTATCCTCAATCCATTTAATTGCGCCTTCGCAGGACGTGCCCCAGTTTACCGGACACATTGAAATAACCTCAACCATAGAAAAACCTTTTTTTTCAATCTGGGTTTTGAATGCTCTTTTTATCGCTCTCTTTGCCGCTCTTACGTTAGCCGGTTTATGTACCGAAACGCGCTCTAAGTAGGCAACTCCGTCAAGCACAGCCAGCATCTCAGATATCTTTAATGGGTATCCCTCACGTATTTTATCCCTGCCAAACGGAGTTGTTTTTGTCTTCTGCTTAAGCAATGTGGTTGGTGCCATCTGCCCGCCGGTCATGCCATATATCCCATTATTTACAAAAATCGTAGTGATATTTTCACCTCTGTTTGCGGCATGGATAGTCTCAGCAGTGCCTATTGCAGCCAAATCGCCGTCGCCCTGATAAGTAAAGACTATGTTAGAGGGCAGGATTCTCTTTATTCCTGTAGCTACTGCCGGTGGCCTTCCATGAGCTGCTTCAGTCACGTCAAAATCCCAGTAATCATATGCCAGAACCGCACAGCCTACAGGCGCAATGCCTATTGTCTTTTCTCTTATATTGAGCTCGTCTATAACTTCGCAAATTAAACTGTGGACTATGCCATGGCCGCAACCCGGACAATAATGGGTCGGCACATCGCGCAAGCTTTTTGGTCTTGTGAAAATATTCTTTGCAGTCATATGATTTAGTTCGTAGTTCTTGGTTTTTTATCCACGAACCATGAACTCATAACTTTTAAAGCCTCTTTCTCGATCTCTTCGGGGGTCGGTACGCCCCCGCCAGAACGTCCATAAAAATGCACAGGCCGCCTGCCTTTTGCGGCTAATTCTACATCCTCCACCATTTGCCCGTTGCTCATCTCAACTACTAAAAATGCCTTTGCATTTTTTGCCACCTCTTTTATCGCTTTATCCGGGAACGGCCAGAGGGTAATAGGCCTTATTAAACCTGCTTTTTTATTTTTCTTTCTTAGGTTCTGGGCCGCTGCCTTTGCAATCCGGCTGGTTGTGCCATATGCGACTATAATCAATTCAGCATCTCTGGTCAAAGCTTCTTCAAACCTTGTTTCTTTTTCCTTAATCTCTTCATACTTTCTTTGTAATTTCTTATTAAATTCCTCGAGGGCGCCCGGTTTTAGATATAATGAACGTATTATATTCGGCTTTCTGCCTTTTGCTCCTGTAAGCGCCCACGGTTTAGGTAGTAATTTCGAATTTCGAATTTCGAATTTCGAATTTTTCACCGGTTCCATCATCTGGCCTAATATGCCATCGCCGATGACCAAAACCGGGCCTCTGTATTTATCGGCTAAATCGAATGCAAGGCGGGTCAATTCAACCGCTTCTTCTACGGAAGACGGCGCCAAAGCGATAGTGCGATAATCTCCATGGCCTCCGCCTCTGGTGGCCTGAAAATAATCAGATTGGGCCGGCGCTATATTTCCAAGGCCGGGGCCTCCTCTCATAATATTCACAATTACTGCCGGCAATTCACAACCTGCAAGATAAGATATGCCTTCTTGTTTTAAGCTTATTCCGGGGCTTGATGAAGAAGTCATCGCCCGGGCCCCTGCAACAGATGCGCCAAATACCATATTTATTGCTGCTAATTCACTTTCTGATTGGATAAATACCCTGCCCTCTTCAACCATTCTCTTGGACATATATGCGGTTAATTCATTCTGCGGGGTTATCGGATAGCCTGCATATAACCTGCATCCGGCAGCAACGGCAGCTTCACCGATTGCTTCGTTGCCGGTCATTAGAGTGTATTTTAACTTTGGGATTTGGGATTTCGGATTTCGGATTTTTTTAGTCATTTTTTAGTATCTCTATGGCGCATTCGGGACAGATAACAGCGCAAGTAGAGCACCCAATGCACAAATCCGGATTTTTTAATTCTACAAAATATATACCCTTTTTATTTATTTTTTTACTTTCCTGCAAAGCCTGTTTTGGACAAAAGATTACGCAAAGTTTACAACCCTTGCATCTTTCTTTATCTATTTTTACTTTAAATTTTGCCATTTTATTTCGCGCATCTGTGTATAAAATTCTTTTACCGAAGATGCTATTCCTTTTGCATCCAGGGCATAATCTGAAAGAAGCTGTTTTCTCTTTGCGTGAGGAATGAATTCATCGGGTAGGGCCAGTGTTTTTATTCTTATATCTTCTATTCCCAGCCTATTTAACAACTCTAAAACAGCCGAGCCAAATCCGCCTTTAATACATCCGTCTTCTATGGTAATTATATAATTTATCCTTTGACAAAGTTTGCTTATAAACTCATCATCCAGAGGCTTTATAAATCGCATATTTACCACCTCGGCCGAGATTCCGTCCTTTGATAAAATATGCGCAGCTTCTAAGGAAGGCGAGGCCGTACATCCTATGGCTAATATGGCTACATCCTTGCCTACCCTTAAAACCTCAGATTTGCCTAGTTCTATTCTGGCTACTGGATGCTGATTACCGACCGCTGATTTAAGCCCTCCTCTGGGATATCGAATAAAAACAGGGCCCTTAATCTTTTCTATGCCAAATTCAACCATTGCCATAAGTTCTTCCTGGCTCTTTGGCGCCATACACACAAGATTCGGTATGTGGCGTGTATATGCAATGTCAAAAGCTCCGTGATGGGTGGGCCCATCCTCTCCTACCAGGCCTGCCCTGTCAACGCAAAATACAACATGTAAATTTTGCAATGCTACATCGTGTATTATCTGATCGTATGTACGCTGCAGGAACGTAGAATAAATAGCAACTACAGGCACCAAGCCGCTTTTAGCCAGTCCTGCAGCAAAACCGACAGCATGTTCTTCTGCCATGCCAACGTTAAAAAATCTATTCGAAAATTCCTCTTTAAAAGGCGAAAGCCCCACTCCTTCAGGCATAGCTGCAGTTATTGCTATTATCTCTTTATCGGTGCGGGCAAGTTCAACGAGTTTCTGGCTAAACGCATCCGTAAAAGTGAATTCGTTAGATTTTTTTGGTTCTCCGGTGGCTACATTAAAAGGCGATGTTCCATGAAATCTGGAAGGGGCCTCTTCTGCAAACTTATATCCTTTGCCTTTTTTGGTAATAATATGAACCATGCGCGGCTCTTTCAGCGGCATGACATTCTTTAGAACTTCCAAAAGGGCATTGATATCATGTCCGTTTACAGGGCCAAAATATCTTATACCCATCTCTTCAAAAATTATGCCCGGAATAAGTATAGTCTTTAACGCCTCTTCAAGCCTTCTAGCCGCCCTAAATGCGGCCGAGCCAACTTTAGGAATGCGTTTAACTAAATCTTGCATCTGTTTTCTTATCCTGTTATATATCGGATTTGTAATTATCCGGTTTAAATATCTACTATATGCTCCGACGCTGGGTGAAATAGAAAACTCATTATCGTTTAAAATAATGAGCATATCCTGCCCTAGATGCCCGGCATGGTTTAAGGCCTCAAGGGCCATTCCTCCGCCTAAAGAACCGTCGCCTATAAATGCTACTATTTTTTCATTTGTGCCTTTTAGGGTTCTGGCTGTTGCTAAACCCAATGCTGTTGATATTGAGGTTGAACCGTGCCCTACTATAAATGGGTCATATTCAGATTCATTTATGTTGGGAAAACCGCTCAAGCCGCCCTTTTGTCTTAATGTATGAAATTCTCTTTTTCTGCCGGTTAATATCTTATGGCAATAGGCCTGATGCCCTACATCCCATACAATAATATCCTTGGGCGTATTCAGGCAGTAATGAAGGCATATAGTAATATCAACAGTGCCTAAACTTGGTGCAAGGTGGCCCCCGGTTTTAGAAACCGTATCTATTATAAGTTGCCTTATCTCAGAAGCAAGTTGAGGGAGTTGCTTCTGGGGAAATTTTCGTAAGTCTTGGGGTGAATTTATTCGCTCGAGTAACATTTTTGTTCGTAGTTCGTATTTCGTGAATGGTGAATGGTATTTGGTGAATGGTATTATTCACTATCCACTATTCACTAATTTATTTTTTTCTCTCCAATATAAAATCTGCCAAATCTATTAAGGGCTTTTTACCCGCCTGCCGGTAGGCAGGCCCTTTGTCAAATACAACAAGTTGCTCTTTGGCCCTATTGACTAATGCTCTGGCTCTATTATAAGCGCCTTTTCTGCCAAAAATTTTCACAATTCCTTCATTATCCAGCATATCATCTATTATCTGGAAAGCGAAACCTACATATTCTCCGTATTTAAATATCGCTTCTTCATCTTTTCGCAAAGCCTTCGCAATAATTGCGCCTGTTTTGCAAGAAGCTGCGATAAGCGCGCCGGTCTTATGCGTGGCTATATATTCCATCGTCGGCAAATCCGCTGGTGATTTTGAATTTTGAATATCCACCACCTGCCCGCCTATCATCCCATTGGTTCCGGTCACATCTGAGAGTTCTTTTATTATCCGATTATTAATATCAGCATCTTTCGTCGCTTCTGATAATATGTTATATGCAAGGGTTAAAAACGCATCCCCTGTTAAGATTGCAATTGCTTCATTAAATTTTCTATGGCATGAAGGCCTTCCTCTGCGATAATCATCGTTGTCCATAGACGGCAAATCATCGTGTATTAATGAATAGGTATGGAGCATTTCAATAGCGCAAGCAGCTGTAATTGCGTTTTTTTCTTTACCGCCGCAGATTTTGGATGATGCCATACAAAGAACAGGCCTTATCCTTTTTCCGCCTATTATGCAATAATGCATAGCCTGGTATATTTTTGAAGGAAAGCGGTTCGCCTCTGGAATCAGGGTTTTTAGTTTATTATCGATTAACTTCTGTCTGCCCCGGATGTACTTGGTAAGTTTCAAAATAATAATTCCTCTGCCCTTCTGCCCCGCCTGCCGGCAGGCGGGGTCTTTTTGGATCGCTCTTTTTGTTCTCGGGTATCGGTTGCTTTTAATTTCTCAGCGT
>CP070655.1:317036-322251 GCA_020354945.1 Candidatus Omnitrophota bacterium | reverse complement strand
TATTTTAAAAAATCAAATAATACCTTATAACCTTTTAAGCTGAAATGTTTTCTTTTGAATCTATCGGATAGGCATTTATCCCAAAGTCTACAGTCACATCCAAAAAAACCTCCCAGTATATCGTAGCCTAAATAATATTTGGCTCTTAATAACAACGAAATTTTACCCAACAAGGCGCCTGCGTAAGAGATCGTCTTCCGGCATAAGGGCCATCTTTTCTCAACTTCAACGCGCGAGGCTATAACTAATTTACTGCCCAATCTTAAAATATTAACTATCTCTTCTATCTTTTCGGGAGGGTGCTGGCCATCTGCATCTATAGCTATAAAATACTCTGTTTTGACTAACTCTATGGCATCTAAAACACTTACGGTCAAGCCGTGAATTTGCCGGCTGGTACGGTCAAGAAATATCAGGTTTTTATATTTAAGGCTTAAAGCTTTTTCTTTGGTGCCGTCTTGAGAGCCATCGTCCGCTACGATAATATTGCAACCCTTATAATGAGAGATGAGATATGGAAGTATATTTGAAATATTTCCTCCTTCATTCAATGTCGGTAAAATAACGGTGATATCATTATATAACCCGCCAGGAGTAATGCTTATAGCTTTTTTCCGCGCGCATAAAAAAATGGTCAATCTTCGCATATTAAAAACAAGGTCAACGCTATAACCTTGTTTTAAAAAATCCTTTTTTATCTTTTCAACGGAAAAATGATTGATGTGCCCGCATCTGTTCTTATAATAAGAATTCCCAAGTATATATCCTTGAAAGAGTACCTGCATAGAAAATAACGGCCTCCATAGGCTAAACCGCCCTTCAAATGGGACAGAAATTATACAATGGCCGCCTTCTTTGAGCAAACGCCTTGATTCTTTAATAACCTTTTCATAATCCCTTATGCGCTCCAAAAACTCAAAAGATGTAACTATATCAAAAGATTCATCGGGCAAGCCGGTGCTGGCGGCATCTGCTACTTTATAATCATACAACCTGTTGTTCTGCTTGCCGAGTTTTAAGAGGTCCCGGTTAAAATCTATGCCAAATACATTTAGATTGTCTGCATTCCAATCGCAACTACCGCATCCTAAATCGATTATTTTTTTACCTTTTTTATACCTACCCTTCACCAAAGAACTTGCAATTCTATTCTTCATTTATATCACATATTATCAGGTCTTGAATCTTGAATTTAGCCTTTTGATAAGATTTTACTTATCGTTGAATGCCAGCATAATGACTGAAACTTTATATCTTAAATAAAAAAGGCCAACGTTCAAATCGATATCAATAGTGGAGGAGAAAAGATTTGCCATTTACTAAAAATTGTTTTTATTGGCGTAGTCTGGCGGAGGGTTCTCCGCTCTGTTCGAACTTGCTTCAGAGGTACCTCTGAAAGAAAAAATTAACTTTCAAGCGAATGCTGGCTCGTCACGTGCCTGCCTGCACGCTGGAGTATAGCAGGTAAGACTGTTCCGAAATATTTTATACCAGAATTTTGCATAAGCGTTTTAAAATTCATACCCTTTTGTTCAACCCCAAGTTCTAAACAGGGTGATTTGATTGAACCTTTTGTAAGAATGTTCTTTACATATTCGTAATCTGAAGAAGTCATAACAACACACCATTCAGCCTAGTTACTAAAATTCAATGTTAACTTTTTGGTTTTGCTTTAATTGCAAAAGTAAGTCCAAACAACCCAGGCAATATAGCAACTAATAATGATTTTAAAAAATTAAGCCCTCTTTTTTTATGAAATAAAATTTTAACCTCAACGATTGTATAGCCTGCTCTACTAATCAATTCCTTTATTGTTTTTAAGGTATAAAATCGCAAATGAGTTTTATCCAATATGCCTTCTTCTTTATAATCCCAATTACCAAGAAACATTAAAAATCTATTACGCCAAAATGCTACATTTGGAACTACTACAACCATAAATCCATCTTTTTGAATAAATTGCTTTTGGCTGCAAAGTATGTCTTGGGGCTCTTTAAGGTGTTCTAAGGTTTCAGAATAAATTATCACATCAAATTTTTTATCAATCTTAGTTCTAGTAACTTCTGATTCAATATCACCTATTATAAGTTCATCATAAACCTCTTTGGCAGTTTCTGTGCAGGCTTTATTAATATCTACGCCCGTCATTTTATTATTTCTCTGCTTTAGTAAAATACCAAGATTGCCAACGGAACAACCAACATCAAGTATTGTTTTATTGCTACCAATAAAATCTAAAATTGTCTTATATTTATCTATATAATCTCGCATAGTACTCTTTAGATATTACTTTTGTTTTTATTATATCGGAGGCGCAATTTGGAAACCGGAGGAAAAACTCTGGCGGAGAGGGTGGGATTCGAACCCACGGGACCCAAAGGGTCAAACGGTTTTCAAGACCGCCCGGTTATGGCCGCTTCCGTACCTCTCCTGTATATAAGTCTTGTATTTATTGCTTCTGCTACGAACTCTATTAATTACAAAAACAGCTGTCTAAATATAGCTATATAACTTTGTTTAGATTGAACGAATGCACTGCTAACAAAGCGCGCAAATCTTATCTCTTTAAATAAAAGGCTAAAGATAAAGGCTATTATCAGTATATTCATAAAAAATATTAATTCTATTGAAAAGATATAACCTGTGCCCAAAAGGTCGGTCTGCTTTATTTTTAAAAAATCTACCGTTAACACAATATGAAACATTAAAGTAAAACCGACTATAAATAAAAAGGGCTTTGAAAATCCCAAAAAATCTTTCCTAAAATGCGCCAATATAAAATACATAATACTCGCTAAGATTGTATAAAATGGGAAAAGATATGGGGCCAAAGAAATAAAAACATTGGATTTGTTTGTCCTTATACTGCCGCCGCTTTTTGAAACATTAAAAGAGCTTACCCTGCCGCCTGAAAGTATAGTTGCGATAGCATGCATCATCTCATGGCCGAATATATAGATTCTCTCCGGCTTAAAAACCACTGCGTGAAAGATAAGATAAAATATGCAGCCATAGAAAAAATAAAGTTGAGCTGAAGATAATCTATTTATACCACCAATTTCTTCATAAAGTATAAGTCCGACAGAAAAACAAATGGGCAAGAACAAAATTGCTAATATAACATGAATTGCTTTTTTAAGCATTCTTAAGAAACAAATCTATCCTGATTGCCCATATAAGGGCGTAATACCTCAGGTATAATTACGGTTCCGTCTTTTCGCTGGTTGTTTTCCAATATAGATATTATCAATCTGGCAAATGCAACGCCTGAGCCATTTAAGGTATGAACATATTCGGTTTTTTTGCTATTTCTTATCCGGTATTTTATATTTCCCCGGTGGGCCTGAAAATCGGTAAAATTTGAGCAGCTGGATACCTCAAGCCATTTTTTAGAGCCTGCTGCCCATATTTCTATATCATAACATTTACTGGCGGCAAAACTTAAATCGCCGGTAGAAAGAATGGCTACCCGATAGGGTATGTTAAGAAGCTGAATAACCTCCTCTGCATTTGCTAAAAGAGACTCTAGCTCACTCCAGGAATCTTCGGGTTTTACAAATTTTACCATTTCAACCTTGTCAAACTGATGGACTCTGGTTAGGCCTTTTGTATCCTTACCATATGAGCCTGCTTCTCTTCTAAAACAAGGGGTATATGCAGTATAGTAGATAGGGATGTCCTCTTCATTTAAAATCTCATTTTTGTGCATGTTTGTTACCGGGACCTCTGCAGTTGGTATAAGAAAAAGGTCTTCATCCTTAAGCCGGTACATATCTTCTTCCAATTTCGGAAGCTGACCTGTGTTTGTCATGCTATCACGATTCACCAATGCCGGTGGCCATATCTCTTTATAACCATGTTTTGTAACATGAAGGTCTATCATAAAGTTGATTAGAGCTCTTACCATCTTTGCCCCATCTCCAGCAAAAAGACTAAAACCGCTACCTGCTATCTTGGCAGATGCAGGAAAATCAATTATATTTAAAAATTCTGCTAACTCTATGTGGCTTCGAGGGTTAAAATCAAATTTTGGCTGCTCGCCCCATCTCTTTATTATCTTATTATAGGATGCATCAGGGCCAATTGGAACACTGGGATGTGGCATATTTGGGATATTAAGCAACATTACATGGTATTTTTGGTTTATTTCCACCACTTTTGGGTCAAATTTCTTGATTTTCTGGGATAATGTTTTCATTTCAGCTATCTTGCTTTTTATATCCTTTTTTTCTGATTTCAACCTGGCTATTTCATCAGAGGCCTCATTGTGTATATGCTTAAGTTTTTCTACTTCGGTCAGCATCTTACGCCTTTCTTCATCAAGCTTAAGCAGCCTATCCACATCTGCCTTCATGCCTCTGTCTTTAATGCTCTTTTTTACCTTACCGATGTTCTCTCTGATAAATTTAATATCTAACATAACCTCATCCTTTCAAAACGCATAAAGGCCTCATTCTGCAGACACGCTTTGATATACCGGCATTATGAACCGCTTCAACTACCATATCTACATCTTTATAGGCCATTGGGGCTTCTTCAGCAATAGTGCCTCTTCCGGCTGCCATCACTACAATGCCTTTTTCTTCCAATTCTTTCTTTAATTGCCCCACATCGCAGCCTCTAACTGCCGCTTTTCTGGAAAGGCGCCTGCCGGCACCATGCACGGTGCTCCCGAAAGTCTCATCCATCGCCTTTTGAGTGCCAACAAGTAAATATGAACTTGTGCCCATATCGCCGGGTATAATTATAGGCTGACCTATTCCTTTATATACATCAGGTATATCTTTACTTCCCGGGGCAAAGGCCCTGGTAGCGCCTTTTCTATGCACACAAAGAGTCCTTTCTTCTCCGTCAACTGTATGTTTTTCTACCTTGGCAATATTGTGAGTTACATCATATATCAGGTTCATGCCCAGGCTCTGCCAGCTTTTTGCGAATACCTTCTCAAATACAAGCCTAACCAAATGCATAATGCACTGCCGGTTATTCCAGGCATAATTGGCTGCACACTTCATAGCCCCGAAATATCTTTTGCCTTCTTCTGAGTTCAACGGCGCGCCAGCCAATTGTCTATCAGGCACAGTTATACTATATTTTGAAAGGGTCTTTACCATACCCTTAGCATAATCATCACATATTTGATAACCAAACCCTCGAGAACCCGAATGTATCATAACCGTTATCTGGCCTTTTTTAAGGCCAAATATTTTCGCTG
>CP070655.1:313901-316936 GCA_020354945.1 Candidatus Omnitrophota bacterium | reverse complement strand
AACACATTTTTAGCGAAATAATTGTTTGGGGTGGCCAATTTAAAAATTCAAAATGTTTATAAATACTACACGAACTTAATATTCATATTAAAATGGTGGGGATTGAGAAAGGTCATCTTAAGATTTGCGATGACCTGGCAAAAGAGGTGAATAAACGTATTAGGGGATTCAGCCTTAAGGCTTATAGGATTAACCCTAATAAGTATGAAAAGCTGTTAGACAGAAAGGACCTGACAATCGAAACAAAGAAGGGCAGGTTGCTAAAGGCTTTGCATGAGACAATCCTGTGTACATTAAGTGTTGACCCCCACAGAATATCACATACTGATATACTTGATGACTTCAAGCTGAATGTAAGGCTTGTAAGGGCAATTATTTTCAAATTACGCGACATGAACTATTACCAGGAAGATGTGTTATTGCATGAGCTTGGCCTTAAAGCAAAGCCGAGAAACTGGGGGGAGATTATCAAGGAAGGCATAAAGGAGCTCAAGGAGAAAAGCAGGCTTGGTAAAGAAGACCTGGATAAGCTTGAGCATACCATCTCCAGGATGATTGGCAAGGTAATAACCCTTGATGAAAAATTACTCAGGACCTACAAAAAGAAGGAAGCAAAGATAGTCAAGGATGAGCGTTTGGGGATAAAGGATTTAGAAGATGTCCTTGGAAAAGAGTCAGAACTTTTAATGCATTTGGAAGCCAAATTCCCTCCGCCAAATAAAGTTAAAGCGGATTTACTTGGGCTGGAAAGGTTCAACCATTGGATGGTTGTGGTCTTAACAGCCTTATCAGCTTTGGAGCATATGCACAAAAAGGAAGCAAGTATTTTCCAAAAATTGAAACAGAGCGGAAGACTCAAAAAGAAAATAGAATCAAGGATAGATTACGTGGTTAAGGAAAAATTTGAACTCATGCAAATAAAAGAGCAGCGCGCTTTATCCTGGGAGCATATAGGCAAGATTGATGAAGCCCTGCATGAGGCAGCACATAAGTACCTGGCTGCTTCACAACTTTAAGATGGAACGAACAAAAGAAGAAACAGCAGTTGTACTGGACTTTTTGCCAAACGGCTATCCGTTTGACACAAGGCCAATCTATCAGAAGACTGCAATAGCCCAGGCTATAGGAAAGGAGCACTTTGTTCTGCTTGAGTTAGTGCATAAGAAGGATGTTCATCTGCAGCCTTATGAAGAGGTTTATATCGGCGAGGGTAAGCGTGACAAGGTGCATCATATAGTTGGCAAGCTCCCGCTCGAAAAATTGACAGCTACAGCAAAGTCTGAATTGGAATATGTTGTAAAGGATATTGTAAATAAGAATGAAAAAAGATTTGTTGACTTTTTCAATAAAGCACAGCCTTTAAGCACTAGGATGCATCAGATAGAATTACTGCCTGGTGTTGGAAAGAAGCATATGTGGGAGATAATAGAAGCAAGAAAGGAAAAACTTTTTGAGGGTTTCAAGGATATAAAGAAGCGCGTTAAGCTTATGCCTGATCCAGAAAAGGCAATACTACGGTGAATTCTCCAGGAACTTAAAGGCACAGAAAAACATAGATTATTTGTTGATGTATGATTATTGTATAATTATCTATTCTTCTTCAGACATTTCTTCGTCATCAGAAATTCCTTCTTCAAGAGCATCGTCAACAAGAGCAACTATTTTTTTTGACTCTTCTTGTATTCTCTGCAGGTAATCTACATCATGGAACTGCTCTATAGCGCATTGCTTACAATAGGATTCAGAGCATCCTTTAATGCTGTATTCTGCTTCCTTGTCGCACAGTATGCACTTCTTCGGCATCCTAGCCAGTGTATCAAAATTGGTTTATAAAGATTGCTGAAAATAAGCAAAATTTTTAATAGTACTGATAATTAGGCTGCTCCATGTACCTCAGACCAACAAGCAAGAAGAAATTTTTGGGAATACCTACCTCTGATACAGAGCTTAGGGATCTTTTAAGGGCATGGTTTGTCATTTCTCTTGCGTTTGCAATAGTCATGAATAGAAGATTTTCCTTGATGTTTGGGTATACATTCATTCTTGCCGCTTTAACAGTTGGTGTTGGCTTTGTTTTTCACGAACTTGCGCATAAGCTTACTGCTCAACGATTTGGCTGCTTTGCCGAGTTCAGGGCATTTAACAATATGTTGGTTTTAGCCCTGATAATATCTTTTTTTGGTTTTATATTTGCTGCACCTGGTGCAGTTATGATAGCAGGTCCTGTTGGCAGGAGAAGAAATGGGCTTATATCTGCAGCAGGAATAGCAGCTAATCTTACAATTGCTTTGCTGTTCCTTATTTTGTTTTTGTATGCTCCATTTGCTGTTGTAAAAGATATAGGGCTTTACGGTTTTGTGATTAACAGCTGGCTTGCCTTGTTTAATCTTATCCCTTTTGGTAATTTTGATGGCGTAAAGGTTTTAAATTGGAATAGAACAATTTATATAGTGATGGTTACAATGGCACTTATGCTGATGTTTTTGCAAGGCACGCTAGGTGGTTTTTAATGGCAGAAGAACGCTTTAGATGCCCTTACTGCGGGAAATTAACCAGGCCTTATGAGAGATATTGTGATTTCTGTGAGCATGACATCTCAAAGTTTAAGGATAAGCTTGAGAAAGAGGAAAGGGAAAAGGCATGCTTTATAGCAACAGCAGCTTATGGAACACCTTTTGCAAAAGAGATAGATGTTTTGAGAGATTGGCGGGATAATACCTTGAGTAAGAATTTTTTTGGTGTTTTGTTTGTTAAATTCTATTATAAAATTAGTCCGCCGATTGCGAGGTTTATTTCTAAGAGGAGGATATTAAGGAAATTAGTTAGGATTGTTTTGAAGTCGTTCGTTATGGTTTTGAGAAAATCTTATAAATGAATAAGTTCTTGATAATAATCATGCCAAAAAAAGAAGCGAATCTCTATTTAGGAATATTTCTCATTTCAGCTTCTACTTTAATGTTTGAGGTTTCTTTAACGAGAATATTCTCGGTTATTCAATGGTACCATTTTGCTTTTATGGTTATAAGTATTGCTTT
>CP070655.1:306662-313801 GCA_020354945.1 Candidatus Omnitrophota bacterium | reverse complement strand
TTTTCGCAGGGACGCAAAAAATCCCCAGCGAGGATTTTTTGCTTAAACCTCGGCCTCGCTCTTTTTGCCTTCGGCAAAAAACCGTGCCCGCTAAGGCCTTTCGCATACCCTGCTTAAATTGGTATGGCCCTTCGCTTAAAGTGGTTTTTTAATATTAATTGTCTCGCTCACAATACCAAAGCTCATTTTTAAAGTGAATGGAAGAGAAGATTAAAAAAATAAAAGTTCTCATAATGGATATAGATGGGGTTTTAACGGATGGGCGGATCATATTAAGCAGTTTCGGTGATGAACTTAAATTTTTCGATGTCCGGGACGGTTTTGGCCTTGCCCTCTGGCGCAAAGCAGGATATAAATCAGCTATTATTACTGCAAATGAAAGTTCTACGGTAACAAGAAGAGCCCGTATGCTAAAAATAGATAAGGTGTACCAGAAGGCCTATAACAAGCTCACGGTATATAATAAAATTAAAAAAATATTTAAAGTAACAGATGGACAAATATGCTTTATCGGAGAAGACCTTATTGATTTGCCGATACTTAAACGTATAGGGTTTTCATGTTGCGTTGCTAATGCTATTGAAGATATAAAGCCAGAGGTCGATTATGTTACAAAGAAAGAGGGGGGTCGCGGGGCTGTCCGCGAAATAATAGATTTAATACTAAAGACTCAAAACATGTGGAAGGAAGTTACCAGAACCTATCAATCTTAAGAAATGAAGCACCGCCTTAGAAGAAAATTTCTATATATTTTATTGTTGTTTATAAATAAGATTATTCTTTTATTGCCTCTCAATTTTAGTTTAGTTATTGGTAAACTTGGAGGATTTCTTGCTTATCTATTTTTGCCTAAATATTCCAAATTGGCCAAAGATAATCTCAGGATGGCATATAAGGATGAAAAGTTACATCATCAATTAAACAAAATAACCAGAAATGTATTTGCTAATCTGGGTATGAGTGCCGCCGAAGTTTTAAGTATGCCGAAGATAAAAAGACAACTGGATAAGAAAATGTACGGTGTTGGTTTTGAAAAGATAGACAAAGCCTTATCTAAAGGAAAAGGGGTGATAATGATAGGTGCTCATTTTGGCAATTGGGAAATTCTACCGGCATATTTTACAGCAAAGGGTTATCCCCTAAGTGTTATAGCAAGGCGCGTATACTATGAAAAGTATGATGAATTGGTTAAACTCTTGCGCGACAGCACCGGAGTGAATATTATATTCAGAGACGAATCACCCAGAAGGGTTTTAGAAGTATTAAAAAATAATGGATTGTTGGGAATTATGCCGGATCAAGATATAGATAGCATTGAAGGCGTCTTTGTTCGTTTCTTTAACAAGCCGGCATATACAGCAATTGCCCCTGTATCACTTGCTATGAGGATGGGCTCGCCCATGTTGCCTTGTTTTATCATGCGTGACGGGGCCAGGCATAAAATAGTCGTAGAAGACCCTCTAAATTTAATAATTAGCGGCAATAAACAGGAGGATATTGTAAAAAATACCCAACTCTGGTCTAATGTAGTAGAGTCATACATAAGGAAATATCCTGAGCAGTGGGTATGGATGCATCGCCGGTGGAAAACAAAACCGGGGAAGAATGCGCCGTAGGATGCACCGTTTCTGAAAGCAAAGTAGCAAATGTCCCCGCAAGGGGGACACTTGCCCCCTTTGGAATCTCAAACGGTGCTATACTCAATGAAGAAGTTTCTGCTTATAATATTAGCCGTGCTTCTTATCATCGTTTTTGTTAAGAGCAGGAAGCCGGCGGATACCCCTAAAGATGCTGACATTGTATCGGAACAGGTGCCTAAAGAAGAAAATACTGCCCAGGGGGTTCAATCTTTTTCGATATCCGGGACTTCAGAAGATGGTAAAAATAGATGGCAAGTAGAAGGAGAAAGCGCTGATATATTTTCTGACGTAGTAAATATGCGCACAATAGAAGCTAAATCTGATAGCGCAGAAACTTCTGTAACATTAACTGCTGATGATGGGACATTTTTCAAAGATAGTAAAGACGTTGAATTAAGAAAAAATGTTATAGTCAATACAGATGAGGGGACAACGCTAAAAACAAATAGGCTAAAATGGTTAGCCGAGGCAGAAAATATAATAACAGATGAGTATGTTTATATTCAAAGAGAGAATATGGATGTTTCAGGCACAGGGGCAAAGGCTGTTCCTGATATGAAGCGAGTTTGGCTAAACCAAGATGTTAAGATGAAGATTTACCCTGATAAAAATATAGATTCTAAAAGCGATAATGAAACTTCCAGTATGGTAAAATCTCCAATGATTATTACATGTGACGGGTCACTGTATGTAGATTATCAAAATAATATTTCCTATTTTAATAAAAATGTGATTGTACAGGATAAAGACGGAAAAATTTTTGCAGATAAAGTAATAGCTTATATCGACCCTGAAAGGAAAAGGGTCTATAAGACAAAAGCTTTAGGCAATGTTAAAATTGTCCATAAACAAAATGTAAGCTACAGTAATAAGGTCATTTATTTAGTTGACGAAGGAAAGGCTATATTAGTCGGAAGACCAAAAGTAGTAATATACTCTGTCGATAAAATACTTGAGGGCAAGGAAGCGGAGACTGGCGAGAGTTTGTAAAGAATACCAGATGTATCTATTAAAAACTGAGACCTTAGTCAAAACCTACAGCGGCCGCAGTGTGGTTAATAATCTTAGCCTGGAGGTGAAGCCGGGAGAGATAGTAGGATTGCTGGGCCCTAACGGCGCCGGTAAAACCACAACCTTTTATATGGTTGTCGGTTTAATAAAACCGGATAATGGCAGGATTGTATATAATGGCCGCGACATTACTAAACTGCCTATGTATAAACGCGCTAATTACGGCATCGGTTACCTGCCGCAGGAGAGTTCTGCATTCAGAAGATTGACAGTTGCGGAAAATATAATGGCAGTATTGGAAGCGGTCGGAGTGCAGCGCAGTGAGAGAGAAAAAAAGTTAGATAAGCTATTGACCGAGCTGGATATTTCCCATTTAGCCCAAAATAAAGCCTATACATTAAGCGGAGGCGAAAATAGAAGGCTGGAGATTACCCGTGCGCTTGTTACTGAACCCTCTTTTATATTGCTTGATGAACCTTTTAGCGGAATAGACCCAATAGCTGTTTTTGAAGCCCAGCAGATTATTAAGAAATTAAAAGATAGAGGACTGGGTATATTATTAACAGACCACAGCGTGAGAGAAACTTTGGCTATCACCGACCGTTCATATATTATGTATGAAGGTAAGATATTAATCTCAGGTACTTCGGAGCAGCTGATATCAGACCCGAAGGCAAGAGAGATATATTTGGGTGAGAAATTTACGATGTAAGAGTGCTATATTCAATGAAACTAAAAATAGAAGATAAGAAAAATTGTCAGAAGCTTATAAAAATCGAAGTAGAGTCACAAAAGGTAAAGAATGCCCTCGATGAGATTTATAAATCGATAGGCAAAGACGCTCAGATACCGGGTTTTAGGAAAGGGAAGGCGCCGCGCGATATACTCCAGGCCCATTATAGAGACAAAGCTAATGATGAAGCAATAAGGCGGCTTATATGGGGAGTTTACAGAGATGTTATAAAAACCAATGATATAAAACCTGTCAGTTATCCTATAATTGAAGATGTAAAATTTAATGACGACGGCCCTCTTAATTTTGCCATTAAAATAGATGTTAAACCTGTTATTAATTTAAAATCTTACATAAAAATAAAGGTAAAAAAGATACCGCAGGAAGTTAGCGAAGAGGATATAAACAAGGCCTTAGAAGCAGTGCGTGAGTCATCTGCGCGCTTTGAGCCTGTCGAGGAAAGGCCCGCAAGAATAGGCGATTATGTAGTATGTGATTATGATTGCAAGATATCCGGCAAATCTATTGATAGTCAAAAGAATGCGTGGTTACATGTAGAGGAAAATTCTGATCTTCAAGAAATAACAAAGGCCTTGATCGGATGCAGTAAAGGGCAGATAAAGGAAGTTACCATGGCACTTCCGAAAGATTACAAACAAACCGAATATGCCGGAAAGAACGGAAATTATAAAATAACTGTTAACGAAATTAAACAGAAGATATTACCGCAATTGGATGATGAGTTAGCTAAACAAGTAGGGGAGTTTGAAAATCTGGAGCAGCTCAAAGAGCGATTAAAGAAAGAATTATTGATAAAGAAGAAACAGCAGCAACGCTCTGACATGGAAAATCAACTATTTGATTTTTTGTTAAAGGTTCATCAATTTGATGTGCCGGAATCAACAGTGCAGAGGCAACTCCAGAATTTGGTGGATGATGCAAAGGCGCGCATGGCATATCAGGGATATAAAAAAGAAGAGATAGAATCTCAAGAGAATAAATTAAAACAAACCCTGGCAATTAATGCTGACAGGCATGTAAAGATATTTTTCCTCTTAGAAGCAATAGCAGAGAAGGAAAATATAGATATAACAGATGAGGAATTGAACAAGCAGATAGAGGGGATGTCCAGGGTAGCAAAACAGGATGCAGAAAAGTTTAGGCAAGATGTTAAAGAAAAAGGATTGACAGATAGCATAAGAAAACAGTTGTTGCATGATAAGGTAATAGATTTTTTGCTGGAGAACGCAAAAATAGCACCGTTTGGGAAAACAAAGTAGCAAATGTTCCCCAACGGTGCATTCTTGAAAAGGAGGGAGACATGAGCGAGAAGAATCAGACCTTAGTTCCGATTGTGGTAGAGAAAACTGGTCGTGTAGAGAGGGCCTATGATATATATTCCAGATTGCTAAAAGATAGAATAGTTTTTATAGGCACGCCTGTGGATGATAATGTTGCAAATTTGATAATAGCCCAGCTTTTATTTTTACAGACGGAGGACCCGGATAAAGACGTAAATATTTATATAAATTCACCCGGAGGATATGTCACAAGTGGATTGGCAGTTTATGATACTATGCAATTTATAAAACCGGATGTCAATACATACTGTATGGGACAAGCATCCAGTTTGGCAGCGCTTTTGTTAACAGGAGGCGCTAAGGGCAAAAGATATGCTCTTCCAAACTCAAGAATAATGATACATCAACCATGGGGAGGCGCACAGGGGGCTGCAGCCGATATTGGTATTCAAGCAAAGGAAATATTAAGACTGAGAAAACGAATAAATGAGCTTCTTTCCTATCACACCGGTCAGCCATTAGAAAGAATCGAGAAGGACTCTGATAGAGACTTTTTTATGTCTCCGAAAGAGGCGCTTAAGTATGGGCTCATTGATGAGGTTATTGAGGGAAAAATTAAAGTCAAGAAAAAGAAGGATTAAGAATCAAGGATTAAGTAGCAGGGACGGAAAACTTAATCCTTAGTCCTTGCAACTTAATCCTACCAAGGAAGGAGTCTTACGAATGAAAAAACAGTACCTAATGACACCGGGGCCGACGCCTGTGCCTCCTGAAGCCCTTTTATCTATGGCCAGGCCCATTATTCATCACCGAACCAGACAGTTTAAGAATATCTTAAAAGAAGCAATTGAAGGTTTAAAATATGTAATGCAAACTGAGAACGATGTATTCATTTTTACAAGTTCTGGCACAGGCGCTATGGAGAGTGCCGTAAGCAATGTTTTATCACCGGGCGATAAAGCATTGGTTGTAAAAGGCGGTAAGTTTGGAGAAAGATGGGAAAAAATTGCCCAATCATACGGAATAGAAGTTATTCCGATAGATTGCGAATGGGGAAAATCGGTGGATCCGGCTGCAATTAAAGCAAAGCTTAAACAAGGCAAAGACATAAGAGCGGTTTATACCACATTATGTGAAACCTCAACAGGGGTAGTCAATGACATAGAGGCAATAGGAAAGATTGTTTCCAAAACCCAAGCCATTTTAATAGTAGATGCTATAAGCGGTCTTGGCGCAGTCGAATTTAAAACCGATGGCTGGGGAGTGGACATAGCTATAGCAGGCTCTCAAAAGGGCCTTATGATACCTCCCGGCCTTGCCTTTGTAAGCATAACGAAAAAGGCATGGAAGCTAGTTGAAGAGGCTAAATCTCCTTGCTATTATTTTAGTTATAAGCAAGCTAAAAAGAGCGCCGATAAAACTGATACCCCATGGACACCTGCAGTATCCTTGGTCATTGCATTAGTAGAGACTTTAAAGATTATAAAGGCAGAAACAATAGAAGCAACTCTGCAAAGACACAAGAAAATGGCCGGTGCTGTAAGGGCAGCGGTTTTAGGTTTAGGGCTTAAGTTATTAGCCCACGATACGCCAAGCGATGCTGTTACAGCTATTGAATTACCCAAATCTATAGATGGCTCAGAACTCATCAAGACCATGCGCGATAAATATGGCGTCAGCATAGCAGGAGGACAGGAGAAATTAAAAGGTAAGATCTGTAGAATAGCCACAATGGGTTTTATGACCGAGTTTGATGTAATAGTTGCTATATCCTGTCTGGAAATAGTGCTAAAAGAGATGGGATATTCTGTTGAATTTGGAACTGGTGTAAGGGCAGCCCAGGAGGCGTTATTTAGCGTTTAGCGTATATAAAAAACTAAACGCTATCCGCTAAACGCTAAGCGAGGAGTAAACGATGAAAATACTGATAAGCGACCCATTAAGTGAAAAAGGTATAAAAATACTTAAAAAAGAAAAGTTTATTGTGGAGGAGCGGTCAAAAATACCGCACGATGAACTTAAAAAGATTATCAAAGATTACGATGCGTTAATAGTAAGAAGCGGCACAAAGGTTACAGCTGATATAATAAAGGCTTCTAAGAAACTTAAGGTAATAGGGCGTGCCGGGATTGGATTAGACAACGTGGATTGCAAGGCTGCAAGCAAAAAAGGTATTATTGTTATGAACACACCAGGAGGAAATACCATTTCCGCCGCCGAACACACTATGAGTTTGTTATTGGCGCTTTCAAGAAATATACCTCAGGCCAACGCATCTATTAAAAAAGGTGAGTGGGATAGAAAAAGATTTATGGGAGTTGAGCTTTGTGAAAAGACCTTGGGAATTATCGGTTTAGGAAGAATTGGTACCGAGGTAGCCAAGCGCGCTTTAAGTTTTGGCATGAAAGTTATAGCTTATGACCCTTACCTTACCATTGATAAAGCAAAACAGCT
>CP070655.1:303564-306562 GCA_020354945.1 Candidatus Omnitrophota bacterium | reverse complement strand
CATATCTTTGGGTTGGCTGAGAAAAAAAAGAAAGGCTGGACATATCCTGTTTTTGACATTGAATGGAAACCTGTAAGTCAGATTACAAAGTCAGGCAAATTTACAGAAAAGTATTACAAAACTCTTGTCAAATTAGCAAAAGATGCAAATTCTTTTACAGTTGCAACAGACTATGATATTGAAGGTGAAGTTATTGGTTTGAATGTTGTAAAGTATGCGTGCAAACAGAAAGACGCAAAGAGGATGAAGTTCTCTACTTTGACTAAGGAAGATTTAGTGAAGGCTTATAACAACGCATCTGCACATTTGGATTGGCCTCAGGCTAATGCAGGAGAGGCAAGACATAAGATGGACTGGTTCTTCGGCATCAATCTATCAAGAGCATTGACTTCTTCTGTAAAATCAACTGGTTCTTTTAAGCTGATGTCAACTGGCCGTGTTCAGGGTCCTGCTTTGAAGCTTGTTGTTGACAAAGAGAAGGAAATACAGGCATTCAAGCCAGTGCCTTACTGGGAAATCCAGTTTAATGGAGATATTAATAAAGGAAACATAACAGCTTTGCATGAACTTGGAAAGATATTTGATGCTAAGAAAGCAGAAGAAATATACAAGAAATGCAAAGGGGAGAAAACAGCAAAGGTAACTAAGGTTGAGAAGAAGCAATTCAAATCAATGCCCCCCGTTCCTTTCGATTTAACTTCTTTGCAGATTGAAGCACACAAATGTTTGGGCATTTCTCCTAAGAACACATTATCAGTAGCACAGGACCTTTATACAGGAGGATATATCTCTTATCCGAGAACTTCTTCACAGCAATTGCCTAAAGAAATAGGCTATGCAAAGATTCTAAAGCAGATTTCAAAGCAGTCATCATACAAAAAAGAGACAGATTTCCTGCTTAAGAAATCAAATTTAGTTCCTAATAACGGCAAGAAGACAGACCCAGCGCATCCTGCTATTTATCCAACTGGGTCTATGCCTAAATTCAAGAATGATTATGTTAAGAAGGTATATGATTTGATTGTAAGAAGATTCTTTGCAGTGTTTGGCGATGCAGCTACAAGGGAAACTATAGTTGTTAATCTTGACTGCAATGCTGAGAACTTTATTGCAAAAGGCACCACAACTATTGATATGGGATGGTTTGAGCTTTATGGCAGATATGTTATGCTGAAAGAAGAGGAATTGCCTTCAATTAAGGAAGGAGACATATGCAACATTAAAAAACTGGACAAGCTTGATAAGGAAACCACGCCTCCAAAAAGATATTCAGAATCTTCTTTGATTAAAGCCCTGGAAAAAGAAAATCTTGGAACAAAAGCAACAAGGGCATCCATAATTGAGACATTGTATAACCGAGGTTTTATTGACGGAAAAGCAATCCAGGCAACAGAGCTTGGAATAAGAACAGAAGAAACCCTTGAGAAACATTCTCCAAAGATTGTTGAGCCCGCTTTAACAAGGCACTTTGAGGAAGAGATGGAAGGAATAAGGGAAGGAAAGTATACTGAAGAGCAGGTTGTTGATGAATCCAAGAAAGCAGTCACAGAGATTGTTAATGAATTCAACAAACATCTTAAAGAGATTGGAGGGGAACTCCTTAAAGCAAACAAAGAGACAAGGAATGTAATGACTTATGTTGGAAAATGTCCTAACTGTAAGGAAGGAGAGCTGCATATAAGAAGGGGCAAATTTGGTCAATTCATAGCATGCAATAAATATCCTGATTGTAAGACACTCTATTCTATACCCCAGAATCTAGTCAGGCCAACTAAGGAGCTCTGCAAGACTTGCGGAATGCCTATTGTGCAGGTTATAAAGAAGAGAAAAGCACCTCAGATTGCATGCATTAATCCAAAGTGTCCTGCAAAACTTAAGGGTTATTCTCCTGAGAAAATTAAGGAAATGGAGGATATTGAGTCAGGAAAGGTGGTAAAGAAATGCCCTAAGTGCGGCGAGGGGACACTAAAGGTAAGACGCTCGGTTTATGGTTCTTTTATTGCGTGCGATAGATACCCTAAGTGCAGGTATACTGAAAAGTTTGAATAAGACAAAAAAGAAGAGAAGAAAAAGTCTATAGATAACTTACTCTCTGGTTAGCGACATTTAATTCTGGTATACAATCTTTATCAAAATCTATAAACTTTGCTAATTAAAAAATAAAAAGATATATAAGCGATATGGGAATATAATTTATTTAGGGTAGAAAATGAAAAAGCAAAATAACCAAAAAACAATAGTCATGATTCTGGCAATATTATTAGTTCTTGCAGTGGGCTATATCGCCGTCAATAAATATATAGGCCTAAAACAAAAACAACAGATATCTATTTACCAGCAGGGCATGCAGGCAGGCTACAGGCAGGCCATAATCCAGTTAATACAGCAGGCATCAACATGCCAGCAGGTTCCTGTTTATATTGAAAATCAAACAATAAACCTGATTGCAGTTGGCTGTCTGCAAAGACCTTGAGAGCAAAAGATATATTAAGGAATACCTAAATTCTAGGACTATGAGAAAAACAGCGTATATCATATTTTTATCATTCTTACTAGTAGTACCCCTTGGGTTTGCTAGACAGGGGCATATGCGCTTATTGGCAGTTAAGGAAAGCCCGGATGGGTTTAATGGCAGCAATGCTGATTTGTATCTTGAGATTAAAGACGGCTCAGGCAGGGTTTTTCTGGATACATTTCCCCTGACAAAGATGGATACGCAGTTTTCCACGCGATTTGCAAAGGAGATAGCTTGCGATTACCTTAGCAAAGACTGCAGCAAATTTGACTTCTTCTATATTATACGTTCTGAATCGCCAATAGTTGGAGGGCCGTCAGCAGGCGCTGCAATCTCATTTCTGACAATAGCTATGCTGGACGATATTCCAATAAATGAAAGTGCTACTGTTACTGGAACAATAAACTCTGGAGGCATAATAGGCTCTGTTGGCGGTTTAAGGGCAAAGATTGATGCAGCATCAGAAGCAGGCATAAAGAAGGT
>CP070655.1:292766-303464 GCA_020354945.1 Candidatus Omnitrophota bacterium | reverse complement strand
GGTGTTAAAAAATATAGTAGATGGTTTTATCGACAGGGCAGACCCGGAGGAGATTCAAGGTGAAATTGTAGCTATTATTTTACCGCACGCTGGTTATAAGTATTCTGGTTGGGTAGCAGGATATGGCGCAAAAATTATCAAAGATAAAAAATTTGATACAGTTGTAGTTGTCGGCTTAAGCCACAGGGTACCTTTTAAGGGATTATCGGTGCTGGACAAGGATTTTTATCAAACCCCCCTTGGCAATGTTGCTATTGATAAAGATATATCTAAGAAAATCGTCGCTTATAACAAGAACATATCATATTATGAATTGCCTTTTAGAGTAGAGCATTCTGCAGAGGTTGAAATACCATTTTTACAAAGGACATTGAAAAATTTTAAGATTGTAGTAATTCTAACCGGTGATTTTTCCTATGAGAGCTGCTGTTTGTTAAGAGATGCCATAAGCAGCATTGTTAAAAAAAGCGGCAAAAAGATACTTTTAGTCGCCAGCGCCGATATGTCCCATTTTTTTCCGGAGGAAAAAGCCCGAAATATAGATGCGCGCACCATAAAAGAGATGGAAAAATTTGACCCGGAGACCCTATTTGCAAAATGCCTATCCTGGTCCAATAGTGAAAGGCCTTGCAATAGTATAGGTCTTATTGGTGTTATGATGGCTGCCAGGGAATTGGGCGCAGATAAATTAAAAGTATTAAAATATGCAACTTCCGGCGATGTTACTTTTGATAAGTCTCAGGTGGTCGGATATTGCAGTGCGGTGATTTATCAGTCGTCAGTTATCAGCAATCGGTTATCAGTTAAAGAAGAGAAGGAGAAGAAGATGGAAGAGTTGCTTAATGACGAACAGAAGGAAAGGTTGCTTGAGATTGCAAGGAAGACTTTAGAGACTTATATAAAAAAAGGAGAAACCTTAGAATTTAAAGAAGGCGACCCTGTATTAAATAAAGAACTTGGAGCATTTGTTACATTACATAAGTATGGAGAATTAAGAGGCTGTATTGGCAATATGATAGGCAAAGGCCCTCTTTATCTTACAGTAAGGGATATGGCAATTGCAGCTTCTACCCAGGATCCCCGATTTCCAGGAGTTACCAAAGATGAATTGGATACTATAGATATTGAGATATCCGTTCTTTCCCAAATGGAGAAGATAAGCGATCCCTCAAAAATAATAATGGGAAAACACGGCGTTATGGTGCAGAGTGGTTTTAGAAGCGGAGTATTCCTGCCTCAGGTTGCTACCGAGACAGGCTGGGATAGAGAGACGTTTATGAATAGTCTATGCGCGCACAAGGCTGGACTTCCCCCTGATGCCTGGAAAAAGGGCGAATGCGAAATCTTTATTTATACAGCCGAAGTTTTTGGAGAAAAATGATAAGGATAGCTTTCAGCCTTTTTACAACCGGCGTTGTATTAGGAGCAGGACCGTGTTTGGTAACTTGTGGCCCTATATTGATATCTTATATAGCAGCGACAAAGAAAGGCCCTGTAGGCGCTTTAAAGTGCTGGTTTATTTTTTCTATAAGCAGGGCACTTATATATGCTGCCTTAGGAGCATTAGCAGGCATAATAGGCAGCAGTCTATACCAGTCGTATTACTGGGAAACTAAAGGATTTATCGTATGGTTTCTTGGAGGAGTTTTTATTTGTCTGCTTGGCATTTTAATAATGGCAGGCAAAAATATTCACTCCAGAATTTGTAATAGATTACAGGGTATTTTCATAAAAAGAGATACTAAAAGCATCATTGGATTAGGTATTATAATAGGTTTATTTCCTTGCGCCCCACTTATTGGCATCCTTTCTTATATTTCAATGGTATCCATTCGCTTCTATCAAGGTATTATATTAGCTCTTTCGTTCGGATTGGGAACTGTGATTTCACCATTGATAATTTTAGGTCTAGGAACTGGTTTACTACCCAAACTTAAGATATTACAGAATGAAAGAACATACGCCTGGTTTCAGCGAATAGCGGGAGCAATATTGTTTTTATTGGGTGCTCATATATTAGTGAGAACTGTATTAGGATTTATTAAAACAACATGAGAAGATTTTTTATAGACAAGAGCAATATTACCAAGGAAGGTTTAGTTATAACAGGCAAAGAAGCCCACCATATAAGAGATGTAATAAGATTAAAACCAGATGATAGTTTTATAGGATTTGATAAAGATGGATTTCAATATATCTGCAGAATTAAAAATATAAATAAGGATAAGGTAAAAGCGGTAATTGAACGCAAGCAAAAATCCTCTCTTAAGATGCAGGATGTTACATTGGCCTGCGCAATACCGAAACTATCCAGGATGGATTATATAGTTCAGAAAGCGACAGAGCTCGGAGTGAAAAATTTAATTCCAATGCAGACAGACAGAACAGAAGTTAAGCTAAACGAGCAAAGGGCAAAGTCAAAGATAAGCCATTGGAAAAGGATAGCAATAGAATCATCCAAGCAGTGTGGAAGAGACCAAATTCTTAAAGTAAGCGAGATTAAGAAATTTGGTGAAGTTATAAAAAATTCTAACAGATATAAAACAAAATTAATCCCCTGCATTTTTGATAAAACCAGACCAATAAAGGGTGTTTTATCTAAGCTGCAATCAGATGCGGTTTTAATACTGATAGGCCCTGAAGGAGATTTTACCTCTTCTGAAATTGAACTTGCAATAAATGCTGGTTTTATTCCTGTCTCTTTAGGCCCGCTGGTGTTAAGGGTTGATACCGCTGCTATTTTTGCCTTGTCTTTGGTAATGTCCGAGATTTTTTAAAATGAGCCCCGCACCTTTTTAATATTCAAAGGTATTAAAAATGGGCGGGGTAAATAAATAAAAGGTGCGTGGTGAAAACTTTTAAATTTTACACACTCGGTTGTAAAGTAAACCAGTATGAAACGCAACTGATTCTGGAGGAGTTGTTAAGAGCCGGGCTAAAAGAAGCAAATTCCAATACTCCGGCTGATTTATATATCGTAAATACCTGCACTGTTACTGCCAGTGCTGATAGGGAATCCCGCCGTTTTATCCGCCACAGTATTAAAGAGAATCCCAAGGCCACTATAGTTGCAGCCGGCTGTTATGTTGAAAAAGACGCCGATATTATTAAAGAGATAGATGATAAGATAATAATCCTGCCAAACAAAGATAAGGGAAAAATAGGGACAGTCCCTGTTTTCGCTGACATAGTTACAAAGGCAAAAACGGGACAGTCCCCATTTTTCATTACCCACTTCTACGGTCACACCAAAGCCTTCATAAAGATCCAGGACGGTTGTGATAACTTTTGCTCCTATTGCAAGGTTCCTTATGTTCGCGGTGCACCTAAAAGCAGAGAAAAGCAAGAGATAATTCATGAGGCAAAAAGCCTGCTAAAAAATAATTATAAGGAATTGGTATTATCAGGGATTTGTTTAGGTGCTTATGGTAAAGACCTAGATACAACGATTGCTTTAGCGGATATCCTTATAGCAATAGTTTCCTTTGATGGTGATTTTAGAATACGATTAAGCTCTGTTCAGTTGCAGGATATAACAGAGGACCTAATAGATGTTATTAAAAACCATAACAAGATATGTAATCATTTACACATACCGCTTCAAAGCGGTGATGACGAAATTTTAAGAAAGATGAATCGCAAATATTCATCCGATGAATTTATAGAAAAGATCAAAAAAATAAAAAAAGCGATTCCAGGTATTGCCATTAGCACAGATGTTATTGTTGGTTTTCCAGGAGAAACGGATGAAGCATTCAAGAACACTCTAAAATGTATAAAGAAAATAGAACCTATGCGAACCCATATATTTTCATATAACAAAAGAAAAGGTACCAATGCGTTTAATTTAGGGCCGGATGTAAATAAAGATAACATAAAACAAAGATATACAATTCTTAAGAAGCTAACCGATGCTTTAGCGAGGAGTTACATCGAGCGTTCAAAGAGCAGACCCCAGCCTATTTTGGTTGAAAATACCCGGGATAAAAAAACCGGCAAATTATGCGGCTATACTGATACATATATAAAGTTGACTTTTCCCGGACCAGATGAATGGATGGGCAAATTTATAAAAATTGGGACAGATGCAAACTTTTCCCTATTGCAATGATAAATACTTTATGTTATACTCAAATAACAGACGTTTACAAAATCGTAAACGTCTGTAAGAATTTGGAGGTGGTAAATTGAGGATATCGCAGATTGCTAAAAAAGCAGGTGTTTCGTCAATGGTAGTTTCAAGGGTAATGAAGGGCTCGCCCACCATAAAGAAAGCGGATAGGGAAAGGGTAGAAAGAGCAATTGGCCAGATGAAATTAAAGGCCACCATTGTCGCTTCAACCAGACAGAAAATTTCAAGAATATTCGGACTGGTAGTTCCCAGATTTGAAGATATATTTCATTCATTCTATGCAACAGAGGTGATAAAAGGTGTTAGCATTGCTGCTAGCAGATTAAAACTTGATATAATGTTCCATATCACCGATAGGCAAAAACACGAAGACTGGCTTACCAGCACTACCCTTTCTCCTGATTATATAGATGGGGTATTATTTGCCGATATAAACGGGGATATAAGGCAGCTAAACAAAGTCATTGCCAGAAAGATCCCTTATATTGTTATGAACAATTATTTTGAAAGACAACCAGTAAATTGTATTGCCGTAAACAACCGGAAAGCAGCTGAAGATGTGATTGAATATTTGATTGGATTAGGCCATACTAAGATAGCTACCATAGCAGGTGATCTTTCCACCGCTGCCGGCAAAGCCCGCCTGGACGGATTTAAAAGATGTATGAAAAGGCACAATTTATTGAGCGAGATTAAATATATTAAAGTAGGCCATTTTTTAAGAGGGCCGGCCAGAAGAGAAGCGGAGAGGCTGCTTAATCTTTCTGAGCCTCCAACAGCTATATTTTGCGCCAGCGATGTTATGGCTATGGAGACAATGAATGTAGCAAAAGAAAAGGGATTGCACATCCCTGAAGATTTATCAATTATCGGTTTTGATGATAATCCGATAGCCGCTTATGCAAAAGTCCCTTTAACCACGGTTTGGCAGCCTATAGTTGAGATGGGAAGGGAAGCGGTTGAGTTGTTAAATCAGATGCTTGACGGGAAAAGGCGACAGCCTGTTAAGATTTTGCTGGATACTAAATTAATAAAGAGAAAATCCTGCGCGCCGCCGAAACGATAAAAAATACCCCTCCAGCGTTCCTATTCGTTATACTGTTCGGGAGAAATTTTTGCTTTGCAAAAATTGGAAGTAAAATATGTTATCGTTAGGTAATAAAAAAGCTTTTACCTTGATAGAACTGATGCTGGTTGTGATTATAATAAGCATTCTTTCTGCAATGGTCCTCCCAAGGCTTGTCGGGTGTTCTAAACAGGCCAGGATAGCTGCAGCTCTGGCAGATATTTTCTTGACTCCTCGCATTGCATACGGAGAAAATGGGAAGTTTACCAAAGAAATAAAACGGAAAAGAGAAAAAACAAAACAAATACAGCAAACCCAAAGGTTAATCAGCGAAAGGCTAAAGGAAATAAAAGAAAAATCAGAAGCAGAGAAAGAGACTATTGTCTGGAACGAACATATGAGGCCGTCTGATTATTATAGGTTAATCTGGCAGAGGATAAATGAAAGAATAATTGCTAACAAGCCAGAAAGACCAATAGCGGGCGAAGTATTAGTTTCTTTTGCGGTTACCTCAGATGGAAAATTGGCTAAAAAACGTGCAATTTCTGTTTTGCCGGACACTGACCCAGCGTTGGTGCAAATCGCATTAGATAGCGTTGAAAGAGCAGCGCCATTTCCACCGTTTCCATCTACGATAGAAAAACAGGGCGAATCATTTAACATAAAAATAAGCTATGAATAAACCCAGCCGTTCCTAAAGTAATTTTAAATATTTAAAGAAGGGCTTGGTGAAAAAACTGTGTTGCCATTGATTTATTGTTATATATAGTGTATATTAATATAGGCATTTGTATTCGATAAAGGCAAACCATATGAAAGTATGGGGCGCAAAGCCTACGGCCTACGCTCTAATCTTATACAAAAAGGGTAAAGGCGGCGGAGGGCTGCCGAAGCAGATGCAACCCTGCCCATTATTGGACGGGGTTATTTTTTGCGGATATTTTTTGGGATTAAAAAAGGGCCTGCTAACCTTGACAAATTCCGTTTTATATGGTATAAACTAATGCTTTTTGTATATAAGGGATGTCACAGAATGGGACGCCCTGTATGCGTGAAAATATATGCAGGCGCTAGAGAACTTTAACTGGGTGGATGTCTTAATCATCCTGTTGCTATTAAGGTCAGCTTATACAGGGGCAAGAGTCGGTCTTACTGCAGAGCTATTTAAATTAATAGGCACTATATTAAGCATTATACTAGGATTTCATTATTATAATGAGATAGCGAGTGCGTTAATTAGCTATATCAACATACCTATTTGGCTTTCTCAATTTATTATATTGGTTGTTATCGTTTTATCTTTCAGGGCTATTTTTAAATACGGAGTTGTTTTACTTTTAAGAGTTCTTAATATCCAATTTATTTTGCAGCTTGAAAGAATAGGGGGAGCGTTAATCGGCCTGTGTAGAGGATTTTTAATCTGGGGCCTTCTTTTAATTGCATTGTTATTTTTCCCTGTTTAATATCTATATTCAAGTATTTATGAAAAGTCATTTCTGGCTCCTTATCTTATTAAGACAACGAAGAAAACATATACATCTATAATAGGCTTTATTCCATCACAACAACCAAAAAACATAACAATATCTCCCCCAATAAAGCAAGCCAGGCCCCATTCGCGATAATAATCGATAAGTTTTTAAAATAAGATTCCATTAATTTAAAGGAGAAAAATTGAATCCCGCTCCCCCTTTGAGGTGCGGGATAAATGAGAGAAAGGTGCGGGATGAATTTAGGAAAATTTTACAAGCTTATAGTTGAACAAGGCATTAAACAAGACCCCCGTGGCAAAAAGGGAGTTTTAAAATATCTAAAATCGGTTAAAGATAAATATGCGAAGCTACCTCTTGCCGAGAAAGAAGCGTTTGACAAGGAAAAATTATCTAATCCGTACAGTGACACAAGGATCCTGTTTGGTTCACCAGAGACAGAAATAAAGACAATAATGGCAGGTATAGATGCTGAGACCCCGGAGTTGCTGCTGGCAGACAGGCTAAAGGGGAAGGATGAAAAAATTGACCTTGTATTTTCTCACCACCCCCAGGGCCATGCTAGAGCAGAGTTTTACAGGGTTATGAATGTTTTATATGACATACTGGGGACAGTTGGTGTTAGCGGAGTGAAGATTAAGAAGATGTTAGATGAAAGGATAAATGAAGTTTTAAGAAAAACTATTGCTAAGAATTGTCCCCGTCCCATTGACGCAGCCCGATTGCTTAATATCCCGTTTATATGCGGGCATACAGTAGCGGACAATTTTGTTTATCAGTATTTCTGCCAATTAATAAAGAAGGAAAAACCTTCTAAGGTCTCGGATATTCTGGATTTGTTATATCAGCTCCCTGAATATAAAATAGCTATGAGGAACAATCAAGGCCCAAAAGTTATATTGGGTAAGCCTTCGAATAAATGCGGTAAGATTTTAGTGGAGATGACCGGCGGCACAGAAGGGCCGAAGGATATCTACAAGGAGCTAGCAAAAAAGAAAGTGACAACACTTTTAGGTATGCATATTAGCGAGGAACATTTTAAGAAAGCCAGAAAGCAGAAAATAAATATAATAATAGCCGGCCATATCTCAAGCGATACATTGGGCATAAATTTACTATTTGACGAGATAGAAAAACAGAAAAAGTTAAATATAATTTCTTGCTCTGGTTTCACTCGCATCCGAAGGTAAAGAATGCACCGTTTCTGAAAACAAATGGATTTGAAGGATACCATAGAACAGATACAATCTCACATAGACATTGTCGAGGTTGTATCCGGTTATATACCTCTAAAAAAGGCAGGGGCAAATTTTAGGGCTTTGTGCCCGTTTCATCAGGAAAAGACGCCTTCTTTTATGGTCAACCCAAGCAAACAGATTTATCATTGTTTTGGCTGCGGCGCAGGAGGCGATGTAATAAGTTTTGTAATGGAATATGAAAAGGTAGAATTCATGGAGGCCCTCAGCATATTAGCTCACAAAGCAGGGATAAAGCTGCCTGCCTTTAAAAGGGGAGATTACATAAGGCGCACTGCAGCGGCAAATTTTATTTATCGCATAAATGAAATGGCTGCTTCCTACTATAACGCTATTTTGATAGGTTCTAATAAGGCCGCCAGGGCCAGAGAATATTTACGCCGGCGTGGCATAAACGCTCAAACTGCAGCTAAGTTTAAACTGGGCTTTGCCCCTGATTTATGGGATGGCTTTTTGAAGTACGCCCAGAAAAGAGGAATAAGCCAGGATGCTGTTTCAAAGGCCGGGCTGGCTATACCCGGTAAAGAAGATTCATTTTATGATAGGTTTAGAAATAGAATAATATTTCCGATATTCAATATAAATTCAAAAGCAGTCGGTTTTGGCGCACGGGTGCTTGATGAAACGCTGCCTAAATATATTAACTCGCCGGAGACAGATATTTATATAAAAGGCAGACACCTTTACGGTTTAAGCATCTCTGCCAATGAAATACGTCAAAAGAATGAAGTTATTATAGTGGAAGGATACCTTGATTTAATTATTCCTTTTCAGGCGGGAATAACCAACATCGTTGCTACCTTAGGGACAGCGTTGACTGTAGGCCAGATAAATCTAATTAAAAGATATACCACCAACACAGTAATAATTTTTGATGCCGATGAGGCAGGGGAGGCTGCATCACTCAGGAGCCTGGATATTTTAATAGGGGAAGGGCTTAATGTTAAAGTTGCAACCCTGCCAAAAGACTTTGACCCGGACAAGTATGTCAGAGAGAAATCAGCAGATGAATTTAGCTCTATTGTCGCCTCCGCCAGAGGGTTATTCGATTATAAAATGGATATTTCCTTGTCAAGGTATGGTAAAGATACCGCAGAAGCAAAGGCAGAAATTATATCAGAGATGCTGCCTACCATAAAAAGGATGGATAACGCAGTGTTAAAGTCTGATTATATAAAAAGGTTATCGCAAAGTCTCTCTGTGGATGAGAAGGCCATATTAATAGAACTTAAGAAAGTAAGATTAGATTATATAAAAACGCCGGTTACTACTACCTTTAAAGTGCCGCAAGAAGCCAGGGCCGCAGAAAGCGTTATAGCTGCTCTTGTGCTGGAAGATGCGGAGATTGCCAGAAGGATAAAAGACGAATTTGACATTGAAGCCTTTAATGACCAGCGTATCAGAAAAATAATCGAACATTCTTTCGCCCTTTTAGATGATAATAAACAACCTACCGCTGCCAGACTCATACATTATATTGGAAATGAAGATATGAGTCAATTTATCTGCCACTTACTGGCAGAAGTAGAAAATATAATTGATAGAGAAAAGACTATAGAGGATTGCATTAGATGGTTAAAAATTGATAATCTCAGGCTTAAGAAAGAAGAACTCGCATCACAGATTAGAAAGGCTGAGAAATCAGGAGACGATAAAGAGGTCATGACTCTTATTAAAGAATTTAATGATTTAAGGAGCGTGAAGATTTAATGGTAAAGAGAAAGAAGAAAACAAGAAAGAAGGAAACAAGAAAGAAGGAAACAAGAAAGAAGAAAACAAGAAAGAAGGAAACAAGAAAGAAGAAAACAAGAAAGAAGAAAACCACCAAAGTATCAGCGCAGATAGATGGGCTATTATCACTCGGGAAAGAAAAAGGCGCCCTTACTTATGAGCAGGTAAATAAGGCTCTTCCCGAAGATATAACCTCTTCTGAGGAGATAGAACAGATCCTCAATATCTTAGCTGAAGAGCAGATAGAATTAGTAGATACTGAAGAGGCTGCTAAAGAGATACAGCTGAAACAGGCTAAGATTGTTGAAGTTGCTGGAAAACCCGCCCTCCCTGCCAAAGTCGATGATCCGGTTAGAATGTACCTCAGGCAAATGGGCCAGATATCTTTACTAAGCAGAGAAGATGAAATAGCTCTGGCCAAAAGAATTGAATCAGCAGAGACAGATTTTAGAGAGAGTATTTTTAAATGCCCGGCAACCAAAACATGTGTTTTAGATATGATGGATAAAATTTTGCGCGGAGACATTAATTACGAAGAATACATAACTAACGGAGTTTCTCCAGCCCGGGTGAAGAATAAAATTAAGCAGCTGGTTACGAGATTAAAGAGGTCCAAAAAGATTCCTACTATAGAAGTTATTTTGTTTAAGCTTAATCTTACCACCGGCTTTATTGAAGAGATTTCTGCAAGGCTGAGGATGCATTCAGAACAGATAGCCAGGATAAACAGAGAAATAGAATTATACCGGAGACGCAGGCAGAAAACAAAAATAAGAACCTTGCGCTCTCAAGCAAATAAGATTAAGTCAGAATTCGGGGGAGACCATAAGGGGATAAAAAATCAACTTAATATAATTATGCGCAAAGAGAATCTATTTAGAAATACGAAAAGGGAGCTGGTCGAGGCAAATTTAAGATTGGTTGTATCTATCGCAAAAAAATATACTAATAGAGGGCTTTCCTTTTTAGACCTTATCCAGGAAGGCAACATAGGTTTGATGAAGGCTGTCGACAAGTTTGAAT
>CP070655.1:286539-292666 GCA_020354945.1 Candidatus Omnitrophota bacterium | reverse complement strand
TTTCAGCAGTTTGCCTTAGCAAGTGCCCGCTTCTTGAGCTTAAAAAGACAACAAGATGCAAGAAGAAGATTTAAAATGCTTAAACCGGAGCAAACTCACAAGAAAAAACCAGAGATTGAACAGAAGATAAGCAAGCTAGGAGAAAATAATTCTTCATCTGTCACCAAATCCTCCTCTGCTGGGGAAGACTTTGGAGTATCTGCTATTAATCAAGTCTTTGAAGAAGAATTTACCAGGTTTTTGTCCATACAGCCTCATGAACTGATTAAAAATACACCTGAGCTCCTAAAGGCAACCTTTGATAAAACAATATCTGATTTAGAAAGCATAAAGAGAACAACCCCTGAAGCTGCACCAGAAGTTAGCAAACCTCTAAAAAGGGCCTCTGATTCACAATGGGTGCTGAATAGGTCTTTAGAAGCAGCAGATACATCAAATAGACTCAATGATATCATACCCACAAAGCATGCAGAGCTAGATATATCAGGCACCATCATAGTAAATGATGAAGAGATACCCAAGGAGCAAAAGACGGGTATCGTTGAATTGCTGAAGAAATCCAGCCCACACCATGATGAGCTAATAAGGCGGCTTGGCATGAATGTAGTATTGGCGAGTGAATACAACCCACAACAGGATAGAACAACCCACATGATAGCAATATCAAATGCAAAGATAGAAGGGTTAGAAGATGCAAAATATCTCAATATACAATCAGAATACGATAAAGAGGCATTCCTGCCCATTACACCTTCAATCATCTTTGCTAAGGGGCTGCTTCTTTACGATATAACCCAACAAAGCCCTGATGTAAAAGGAATGCTTTCAGGTTTATACAAGGTACTTACACGTGGGGGGTCGCTGCAAGATAAGCTGCTTCAGCAGTTCATAGATGCATCTGTGTTTATGCTGTCATTACCAAAACCAGAGCCTGTTGATAAAGAATACTTCGATGAACTGCAGAGATTGGCATTACAGACATTGATAGCAGCATAAGCGTTATAGCGTTAACAACCCTTTAGTCTCGATTTTACCGTCGAGGCCTAAGGGTTGCGCTGCATATGGGTAATTAAAGACTTTTATCACCGAGCATGACAAAGTTAAAAAGAGGATAAAAGGTGAGTAAATATGCAAAAATGTATATTTAATTATTTTAAAGAAACGCTATTTTTGTTAAAGGATTTAACGATTAAAGAAGGAGGATAGGGCAATGGAAGAGAGGAGAAAGCATAAAAGGTACAAGAAGGCCCTGAGCGTAAGATACTCCTGCGCCAAAGGTCCTTTGATTATCGAATCAAAGACAAAATCAAAGGATATAAGTGCAGGAGGGGTAAAGCTGCCTCTGGATGATGCTTTGAAAGTATCAGACAGGGTCAGGCTTGCAATAACTTTACCCTGGAAGCGCCAAGCTATGGATGCCATAGCAAGGGTAGCATGGGCATCGCCGAGGTTGATAACCAGCGACTTCACCATTCAGCGAGACTGCGGCCTTGAGTTTATCTGGACATCTGTGCCGGATGTGCAAAAAATAATAAGTAGGATGTAGGAGCCCCGAAATTTCGGAGCAAATTTTCGCGGCCAGCCCCTCACATTCGTTCGAGATCCCTCGGTGAGGAGTCCCGAGTATGCGGAGTGAGAGGCCGCTCCTACGATAGACAATTATGAAAAAGATAATATCGATAGTTTTAATAATTACCTTCGCCTGGAATCAGATTGCTTATGCGACAGGAGAGCCCTACCTGCCGGCAGGCAAGGATTTTTCTTCACTCAGGCCCGCTGCATCCGGCGTGTCTTCCCCTGCCGAAGGCATAATAGAAACACTAAGAGGCAAAGTCTATTATGCCAGCCCTGCATATTTACCTCATGCTTTAGAACGCATCAATGAATTCCTATCCCGGCCATCCCTGCCCAAAAATATACAAAAACAAGCAGAACAGCTTAGATCTGAAATTGAACAACGTATTGCATCAGGGCCAGAGGTTGCTTACCGCATAATTTTTAGCAAGCAGGCAGAGAAAGAGGTCAAAAAGTTAAGAAAATCCCATTCGCCTTTTGTAGAGGGATTAAAAAAGAAGTGTGATTTAATTGCTCAATATCCTATGAAAGGAAAGATTTTTCATCAGACGGATTGCCGGATTGAAAGATTCGGAAAATTAGCAATTATTTATTATGCAGATGAAGAGAATAAAACCGTATATATACTTGTAGTCTGCCGCTCTGAAGACATAAAAAGGAAGAGAGAAATAACAAAAACAATTGAGGATGCTATTGAGCAATTGAAAATTGTTAGGCACAAACCAGAAGAAAAAATTTCTACTCAATACGAAAGTTTAGATCTGGAAGGATACGGAATTAAAAACCCTGAGGCTAAAAGATTAATTGATAGCATAGTTTCAATAGAAGGGGTTAGTTTAAAGAAGAAAGCAGGACGGATATTCTTTATATTTTATTCTTCAATAAACAGGATGAAAGAACAAGTAGGAAAAATAAAGGGATTTAGTTTTGAAGAAGATACAGAGAGACCAGGCAAATTTGACCTGTTCGATTTAATAAGAACCCCTGGGAGAAAGGTAAAGATTGCTAAGATTGGTGAAGAAGATGAGATGATAGCCCTGGGGCCGAATAATTTAAATAATATAGAAAGTCTAGAAATCATAAAGAAATTTATAAAACGTGTAATTATAACACCTCGTTCGGCTAAGTCAAAGCATTTATCAGGTTTAATCTTACCCATATCGGCAAGTTCAGGAAAAATAGTACCTGATGCCATTTCTAATGTAAATCTGGCAGGAATAGGGATAGGACTTAAGATTGTTTTGGCGTTAGCTATTTTTGAGATTTTGTTACGTATAGCAACTTGGATAGGTTTGAAAATTAGAAGTAGGTCCAAACCTTTTAAGGAAAAGAATGAAAAAGAGGAGCAAGATTTCTATTCATCTCTTTATGAAAGCAACACCTACACTGCAAAACATCATTCCACAGCATTTTCTCGTTACGGTAAAAGGGCACTGAATGTTTTTAAAGAACATTTTGTTACGGAAAAGAAAAAGAGAAAGAAAGTTCTTTCTATCGGTTGTGGCCCTTGTGATCCATACGGTATCGAATATTGGGCTAAAAAGTTAAAACACGAAGTATGGGGAGTGGATATTAATAGAGAAGGTATTGCCGCAGCCAGAGCCAGAGGGATTAATACTTTCGTTGGAGGAGCTGAATCATTACCTGAAGAGATAACTGGCCAAAGATATGATATTGTTCTTTTTTCTCTTGTCCTTGGACACATAGAAGAATCTAAATTGACACATGTTCTGGAAGAAGCTAGCAGAGTGTTAAAGGATGACGGCGTTCTACTTATTTTTGATTTAGGTGCTTCTACTAATCCGTATTCTCCGCGTTCCTACAGGATCTACGGTTTAGAAAAACTAGGAAGTTCTCTGGAAAATGCTGGGTTTACTGTTTACCGGAAACGCGCACTGAGATTCTTCTTAAAAATTCCATTTTTGCGGTTTGGTATACCCATCTCTTTACCTTTAAAAATGGCATTTCTGGCCAGTTACGTTACCATTGAAGCCGGCAAAAGAAGTAGCAAATCATATCCGGATGTTTTCCCACAGAACCCGCTGCAACTACCTCCGGATTCTATTGCCCCAATAAAAAGAAACCTTTTAAAGCTTAAGGAAGAGTTGGCGTTTAAGATAATGGAAAGTTTAGGTGCCAGAAAATTATATATGGCGACTGCCGGATACCAATTAAGGCAATGGCCGAACCTGCATGTTTCTACTGCTAAAAGAGTTTATACAGATTTACCAAAGAAAATGGGCTGCGCTTTAGAATACAATGAAAAGTTAAGTAAAGATATGCGGTTATTCTGGGTTAAACCACTAAATATATCTAAACGCAGAGATAGGAAAGTATGGATGCTACTTGCCTTTGGCCTTTCTGCTGCAATTACAAGTTTAGCTTTTACTGGACCTTTGACGATGGCAGGGGTTTTGGTGGTTCTTGCTTCTATGCTGAAGGACAGAGGAGAATCTCTTCCCGGCGATTTCCGACAAAATGAGAAGAAAAAACTTGCCACAAAATGCATTCTTGACAAGATGCACCTTTCGCTCCCGGAGGGAGACGTTCTATTTGGGAATATTTTTAAAATTAACGACATTTCCAAGAAAGGCAACTTTCTTACTTGTATTATACTTCCAATTTTAGCGTGGATGGGAATTGGAGCCGGGTTAGAAGAGATACTGCCAACTGCCATCTCTAATGCAAACCTGGCAGGGATTGTGGATATTGGGCTGATGGGTATTGTAGGGGGTTTAGTGGTTGGTTTGGTGTGGAATAGAATGAAACCGAAATTAGAGCAGCGCATATCTTCCATTAACCTTGATACAAGTATCGAGGAAGGTCCTAAAGATGACCTGAATGGAGAAGATTTAATATTTGGTTTCGCTAGTACAAACCCTTTAAAGCATAATCCTCAAGGACCGTGGGCTTACTTTACACATACAGGAATTTGTGAGCAGAAAAATTATACAATACTGTTGTCTTTATACGAAGATTTATCTAAAGCAAGGGAAAAACTCTTTTGTTGTTTTAAATCTAGTCATCGCTTTCCAATAACCTGGAAACCGATTGGTTTTATTTTGGATATATCTAGGGGTGGAGAACTGCTTTATGCAGATAATCTAAGAGATTTAGGCGATACTATCTATCCTTTGCAATTATATGGAAAAGAATTGAAGGAGCTTAAAGAAACTTTACGAAAGCAGAAAAGAATCGATACTAGCCCATCTGATAAGGTAAAAGAAATGGAAGTAACCAATGCAGACGTAATCGGCATTTGTTTGAATCTCTTTAAAGTTGATCCTCATACATCCACACTAAGCAAGGGATTGACTATAGAGAATGACAGATGGCTGTATGAATGGTTAGATTTTGTTAGAATGAATCAATTTACCTGGGGTAATTTTTGCCTTTTGATGGCAATGGCAATCAAATATAATTTACCAATAGTGTTCATACACGAGGAAATGACTCTGAAAGAATATATAGCGATTCGCCAGGAATTTGAGGAATATTTGGACAGGAAAGAAGAGGATATGCTTGCATACTTGAAATCGATATACATTGACCTTGATGGAATTGATTTTAAAAATGCTATTTTACGACAGATAAGACCTAAGCTCAACTCTAATTTATCACAGATTGGTCCGGGCGCACAGTGGGTATACGAAGATGCAGTTAAATTATTAGAAGCAGGTAATTATGACCGGACAATAGAAGAATGCATACGTCTTATTACTGAACATGGCTCAAGTGATGAAGTTAGAAAGATGATTACAGAGGTATTCCAGCAGATTGTCACTAATGAGCCTGAGCGCACATCCCAAATTGCCGCTGCATTAGCAGGATTAGCGTTATTAGAGGAGGGTGTTACTCCATCACTTAAAGCTATACAAAAAAGACTGGCTTCATTAGGCATTAAGGGAAAGATCGATAAAAGATTTGCAGTGATTTATCAACACGCTCGAAACATAAACCCAAATTTTGATCCGAAATTACTTTATAAGGCTTATGTTGAAGTTCAAGAGAAGTTTGAGATTGAGGAAAGACGAACCTACTCGAAAGATAAAACTTTTAGGTGCTTTGGACTCGAAAGTAATTCGGGAAGGTCTTATACGCATGCTCAACAAAATGAGTGGATTAAAGGATATGGCCCGGTAGGGATAAGACGCATCGAAGAGACCCCTTTTATTCAATTTTTACGAGACTACCTAAAAATAGAAGAGGCATATATTCAAAAGGAAGTTCGTTTTGAAAGGGAATGGATGTATTATGGAAGTTATTTATTTGTCCCTAAAGAATATGAATATTTCGTAGAGTTGTATCTATTAGTTGAGTATAAACGCATGCAAGAAATATTATTCCCAGATTCTCCTAGTATAGAGGAGGAGGTTGTTCGCGGAGTGAGAATATTAGGAAAAGAAGATGCTTTTTCGGATATTGGAGCTAAAGAAAAAAGTTTTATTTTATTTGAGGAATTAGGGTTACCTTATTCTCCTGGCATTGTTATTTCGGAAGACCTTGTAAAAACTATTGTCATTGAGGCTTCACTGCTACATAGATACCACCA
>CP070655.1:272855-286439 GCA_020354945.1 Candidatus Omnitrophota bacterium | reverse complement strand
AAAATAGGACTATTATTAGGAGGAGATTATAAATACTTCCACATGCAAGAAGGCATGATATCTACATTGATAGAGCAGATACAAAACTCTGCAAAATATATCGGCGCTGATATATTAGCAACTACTTCAAGAAGGACACCGAGAAAAATAGAGGAATTGACTAAATATCAGTTATCAAACGACCCAAGATGCAAGCTATTAGTTATTGCAAATGAGCAAAACAAAGAAGGGGTGGTAGGTGGTATTTTGGGACTTTGCGACATAGTAATAGTTTCTCCCGAGAGCGTTTCAATGGTTTCAGAAGCAGCCTCATCCAGCGCTTATGTCCTTGTTTTTGACGGAGAAAATATCCGGGATAAAAGGCATAGGTTATTTTTGAAAAATTTATCCGGCAAAGGTTATATACAGCTTGCGAATACTAAAGATATGGCTGAGCGTATCAATGCATTTTTTAGTAAAAGGCCAGATGTTAAGGTGCTAGACGATAATGCAGTTATAAGAAAGGGATTGGAGAGGATTATTTAGTTGCCAGTTTTCAGTTTACAGTCTAGCGACTGATAACTGAAGACTGATAACTGATAACTGAATAATGAACATCCTGCAGGTACTTCCGGAATTAAAATCAGGCGGCGTAGAAACAGGCGTTATAGACCTTACCAGGGAACTTGTGAAAAAAGGCCATAAGGCAGTGGTAATTTCAGCGGGAGGAAAGTTGGTAGATGAGATTAACCAGGCAGGCGGCATTCATTATAAATTGCCAGTGCACGAAAAAAACCCAATAACTATCCTAAAAATGATAGGACAAATACGCGATATTATAAAAACTGAAGATATAGATGTTGTCCACGCAAGAAGCAGGGCATGCGGAATTTCTTCCTTTTTTGCATCCTATAAACAGAAAGTTCCGTTTGTTACTACATGCCATGGATATTATTCAAGGCACTTGTTTAGCCGGGTAATGGGATGGGGTAAATTTATAATAGTTGCAAGCCAGGTTATAGCAAAACATATGATAGAAGATTTCAGTGTGCCAAGAGAAAGGATAAGGCTTATACCAAGAGGGGTAGATTTAGATAGGTTTAGATATGTGCCACCAGGCGTGAAAAAAGAAAGAAAAGAATTTACAATAGGAATGATAGGACGCATCACACCTTTAAAAGGACATACGCATTTTATACGGGCTGTGTCTAAAGTAGCGAGAATAATGCCCAAGATAAAGGTTCTTATTATAGGAGAAGCTCCTGCAGGAAAACAGAAATATAAAACAGAGGTGCAGACATTGGTAAGGAGGCTATCGCTTTCTAAATATGTTAATTTCTTAGGCCGACGGGATAATATACCGGAGTTGTTACACCGTATGGACCTTCTGGTTCTGCCCACTGTTGCACCGGAAGCATTTGGGAGGGTAATTATAGAGGCGCAGGCATCCGGTGTACCGGTAGTTGCTGCGAAAGTCGGTGGAGTGGTAGATATCATTGTAGATGAAAAAAACGGTCTTTTAGTCCCTCCCGGTGATTGGAGTTCTACTGCAGGGGCAATAATCAGAATATTAAAGAATAGAAAATTGGCAAACGAGTTAGCCAAACAAGCTAGATTAGATGTAGAACGCAATTTTAATCTAGGGAAAATGTGCAAAAGGACCATTAATGTCTATAAAGAAGCAAAAGAAAACATTACCATACTAGTGATAAAAATATCTGCTATTGGAGATGTTATATTAAGTATCCCTTCATTAGCCGCCATACGCAAACATTTTCGACGGGCAAAAATCGTAATGCTGGTGGGAACAAAGGCCCGGGAAGTTGTAAGCAATTGTCCTTATGTTGATGAACTAATCGTTTTTGATAATAGCAGCCAGCGCAGTCAGATTAAAAAGATTTTAGATTTGTCAGCGAGTTTAAGACGCCAATATTTTGATATGGTAATTGATTTGCAGAATAACAGAACAAGCCACCTATTAGGTTCACTTTCAATGAGCACGAGGCGCATTGGTTATAAGAGCAAAAAGCTGGATTTCTTACTTTCAAAAAGAATAGACGGCGCTAAGTTGAAACTCCCGCCGGTAGAGCATCAATTTAGGTTGCTTCGCAGTTTGGGAATAAAAGGTGGTTCTAAGAAACTTCAGTTGTTTCCTACCGAATTAGAAAAACAGAACGTTGATAATATATTAAAGAATCAGTGGATCGGCAATAAGCAAATTCTGATAGGCATGAATATAGGTTCGAGCACACACTGGGGGACTAAAAGATGGCCGGCAGAAAATCTCATAAAACTTTACCAGAAGTTTCATCAAAAGGGGGCAAGAGTCCTCATCACAGGCACAAAGCATGATGTATCAATAGCTAAAAAGTTGATTTCATCTGTAAAGAGCAAGCCAATAAATATGGTAGGTAAAACTACCCTTATGGAATTGGCCTGTTTGATTAAAAGGTGTAAGTTATTTATTACAGGCGATTCTGCGCCGTTGCATATAGCCTGCGCTATGTCTACGCCATGCATTGCTTTGTTTGGACCCACGGATCCGAAGCGTCATTTACAACCTACCCCGTCTGTTGTAATAATACAGAAAAAACTGAAGTGTTCGCCTTGCTACAGAAGGGTTTGCCGTAATGTAAAGTGTATGGAAGAAATATCTGTTGAGGAAGTCTTTGGAACTGCTATGCGGATGCTAGGAATGAACGAGAAATCAAGACCATGAATATCCTGCTTATAACCACAAGATTAAACCTGGGCGGTATCGGTGTATATGCCAGTTCTTTAGCCCGCGGCCTTAAGAAAAAGGGGCACAAGATAATAGTTGCTTCCAGCGGTGGTGAATTAGAAAATGTTTTAAGCAACTCCGGCGTAGAGCATATTTATCTTCCGATAGATACCTCATCTGAAGTTGGACCGCACATTATGATGGCAGTTATGAGATTACTCAAGGTTATACGAAAAGAGAATATCCAGATAGTCCATTGTCAGACCAGGGTTAGCCAGGTAATCGGCCATTATCTGGAAAAATTCTCTAAGGCCGTCTTTGTAACCACCTGTCATGGTTTTTTTAAACGCCGATTAATACGCAGATTGCTGCCCTGCTGGGGCACGAGAGTCATAGCAATAAGTGATGCAGTAAGAGAACATCTGGTAAACACAATGAAGGTTTCAAAAAACAAGATTGAATTAATCTATAATGGTATTGATGCCTCTTTTTTAGAAAAGGGCTATTCAGAAGCAGATCTTAATAGGGTAAAGAAAGAGTTTAACCTGGGCAGTAATTTTGTAATAGGAATAACAGCCCGGATTTCAAGCGTCAAGGGGCATATTTATCTTTTAATGGCGATACCCAGAATAAGAGAAGTTTTTCCTGACATACAACTTCTTATTGTCGGTAGTGGCAAGACAAGATATGAAAAACAATTACACCATATGTGCAGAAAATTGAATATAGAGAGAAATGTCGTATTTCAGCCTGGCATACAAAATGTATATAAAGCGCTTTCTGTTATGAATGTGTTCGTTCTACCCTCTATTCAGGAAGGTTTGGGGCTTTCTTTACTTGAGGCATTGGCAGCTGGTTTGCCTGTAGTTGCCTCCAATGTAGGCGGTATATATTCCGTTATCCGGCATGAAGAAAACGGTATACTAGTCCCGCCAAAAGATGTCAAGGCCTTAGCAGATGCTATCATAGCAGTTTTGAAAGATAAGAATTACGCAAAAAGATTGGGGCAAAGAGGAAAACAGACAATAAAAGAAAAGTTTACTTTGGATAAAATGATAGAGAATGTGGAGGGATTTTATTCGCATGCCTTGGGGGAGAGATGAAACGCATATTAATCATAGAGCCGAACTGGCTTGGCGATGTACTTTTTACTACGCCGGCAATAAGAGCTGTACGAGAAAAATACAAGGATATATATATTAGCGTAATAGTGCATGCCCGCTGTCTGCCTATTTTAGAAGATAATCCAAATATAAACGAGGTTATCGTTTTAGAGAATGTGCGCGGCTTGAAGGGTTTTTTTGCAAAAATAAGACTTATACCGCGATTAAAATCAAAAAGTTTTGATATCGCTTTTTTATTCCATCGTTCAATGACCCACGCTATTGTGTGTGTTTTGGCAGGCATCCCTGAAAGAGTCGGTTATCATACCCAGAAGAGATTCTTTTTACTTACCCGCAGAATAATACCGCAATGGCCGGAAGCCCATCGAGTCGAATATTTTTTAGATGTAACTCGAGCGTCAGGAATAGATACCGATAACAAAAATTATGAATTTTTTATAAAACCCGGGAATGAAAAGCAGGCAATATCTATTTTAAATAACAACGGTATACGTTCCGGTGAACCTTACTTTGTAATAAATCCCGGTGGCAATTGGCCTCCTAAGAGATGGCCAAAAGAAAATTTTGCAAAGTTGTGCGATGAAATATTTAATAAATATAATATAAAAGTCATTATAGCCGGCGCAGAAAAAGATACCCCTCTCGGTGAGGGAATTATAAATTTGTGCGCATCTAAGCCTATTAATTTTTGCGGCAAGACAACTTTGAAACAGCTGGCGGTGATATTAAAGCGGGCTAAAGTAGTGATTTCTAATGATACAGGCCCAATGCATGTAGCTGTTAGCCAGAAGACGCCAACAGTCGCTTTATTCGGCCCAACTGACCCTAAAATAACAGGCCCTTATGGAAGTAGCAAATATATCACAATAAGAAAATATGTAGGCTGTCCTGTTCCTTGTTATGATAAAACCTGCAATGATTATAAATGTATGAAAGCGATTACGGTTGAGGATGTGATGGAGGCGCTCAAAAAGTTATTACAATAAGCTTTTGTGGTTTTCCTACGCTTGTCGCTCGCAAAAAGGATTCTTCGCCTTCGGCGAAGGGCACTTTTTGCTCGCTGTGACAAAAATTGCTCGCTTCTTGCCGTTGTTCTCGCAATTTTTGACAGTCGCTCCGGCAAACACACAAAAGCTTTTGTTGTGCTGACTCCCCTCGCTTTTAGCGGCTTTCTAAAATACTAAAAATGCGTGCCGCGAATAGGTGATTGTTATACATCAAAAAGGTGAATTGCGGATGATAGACAAGTCAAAAGTGCATAATATATTATTTTTAACTTTAAGCAATATTGGGGATGTTATTTTAACATTACCGGTATTGGGGGTGTTAAAGAAAGAATTTCCTAATGCGAAAATTTCGGTTATGGTAAGTCCGCAGGCAAAAGAGATTTTTTCTAATGACCCGGCGATATCGAAGATAATTTCTTATGATAAACATATAAGTTTTTTAAAAAAGATAAAATTGGGACTGCGGCTAAGGAGAAGAAATTTCGATTTAGTAGTGGATTTGCGTTCTACCCTGTATCCCGTATTAATAAACGCACCTTATAGGACTTCACTGTTTACCCCAGCACCAAAAGATTTAGCGGGAGGGGTTAGCAAAACGAAGAAACACAAGCATAAAAGATATATTCATTTAAATAAACTGCTGCCTCTGGGCCTCGATGCCCAAAATGCTACTTATAATCTCCTTTTTAGTGAAGAAGACAAAAGAACTATCAAAAGCATTTTTGAAGAATTTGATATATCGGAGGATGATAAAATTGTAGCAGTGGCTCCGGGGGCAAAAAGCCATATTAAACGATGGACAACGAGCGGATTCATAAAGGTGTGCCAGAGATTAAACAGAGAACTTGGCATCAAGGTTCTTTTAGTCGGGGATACTAATGATAAAGAAATTACATCTCAGATACTCTCCGCCCTGGCCTTAAGCGATACCTATGATATAAGCGGGCGTACCAATATTCATCAATTAGGATGTCTTTTATCAAGATGTAAATTGCTCATAACCAATGATTCTGCTCCGTTGCATTTAGCAGATATTGTTAACACGCCCAGCGTTGCTATTTTTGGCCCAACAGACCACATAAAATATGGCCCTACTTTAGAAAATAGTGTGGTTATCAGAAAAAATCTTAAGTGCTCCCCATGCGAAAAGGCCCAATGCGCATTTAATCTTGAATGCATGAAACAAATTGGAGCTGATGAAGTGTTTGCCGCTGCAAAAAAGATACTGGAGTTATAGCGTTATAGAGTTTCAAACGCAATAACGCAATAACAAAACATGGATTATCGACGCATCTTACTCATACGTACCGATAGGATAGGGGATGTGCTACTTACAACACCTGCAATAGAGGCGGTGCGTGAAAAATTCCCTTTGGCTCATATTGCAGTGATGGTGCGGCCATATGCAAAAGAGGTCGTTGATGGCAATCCATATATTGATGAGATTATAATCTACGATAAATATGGCAAGCACAAATCCATAATGGCAAGTTATTATTTTGCTAAAGTATTAAAAAAGAAAAATTTTGACGTTGCTGTGATTTTCCATCCTACAAATAGAACCCATATCATTGCATATTTAGCAGCTATACCTCAGCGCATCGGCTATGATAGAAATTTACCGTTTTTACTTACCGACAAAATTCCTCATACCAAACAATTTGGAAAGATGCACGAGATTGATTATGCTCTTGGCATGCTTAAACCTTTGAATATAACAGACGTAAAAAGGAAAAAGCTTTACATGCCTATAAAGGGGCAATCTGAAAATTCTGTAAATTCTCTATTTGCGAAAGAATTTATAGATGCAAATGAAAAAAAAGTAATTTTCCATCCAGGTGCAAGCTGCGCTTCTAAGATATGGCCTGCGGATAGATTTGCTGCAGTTGCAGATAGACTAATCCGGAATTTTAATGTAAAGGTGATTATAGTAGGCGGTGAGGATGAAAAGGATATAACTTCAGCCGAAGCAATGAAAGGTTATATGTCAGATAAAGCGGTGTCATTTGCCGGCAAATTAAGCATATCTGAGCTGGCATCCTGCTTAAAAAGAGCGACAGTTTTTATTTCGAATGATTCAGGCCCTGTTCACGTTGCGTCTGCAGTGGGAACTCCAGCAGTGGTTATATTTGGCAGAAGCTTGCCAGGTTTAAGCCCGCGCAGATGGGGGCCAACAGGAAGGAATGATGTAGTATTGCATAAAGATGCAGGTTGTGGAGACACCTGCCTTGCCCATAACTGCAATAAAGACTTCGCGTGTTTGAAGGCAATAACCGTAGATGAGGTCTATGAAGCAGCAGAGAGGTTTTTAAATTGACAGGAAATGGGGGTATTGTTATAATATCTCTTTGTATTAATATAATAAAAAGTTTATACCATGTTAAATTTTAACGTAACTCATCAGCGCTTAAATAAAATATTATCTAAGTTCAAACAGGCCAGAATCTTAGTTGTAGGAGATCTTATGCTGGATGAATTTATCTGGGGGACTGTTTCGCGCATATCCCCGGAAGCTCCGGTGCCTGTAGTCTGGGTTAACCGCTCATCCTTTATGCCGGGAGGGGCTTGCAACGTAGTAAATAATATCCGGGCTTTAGGCGGAGGAGTTTATGCATGCGGCGTAATAGGCCAGGATCCAGCCGGGGCTATGCTTATGGATAGACTTAGGGAAAGAGCCATAAATACAGAGGGCGTATTAATAGATACCTTAAGGCCGACCATAAAAAAGACTCGTATTATTGCCCACCATCAGCAGGTTGTTCGTGTTGACAGAGAAGGAGACGGCCTGGTGAAAAGTGTTCTAATAGAAAAGATTATCCATTTTATAGAAAAGACAATCAAGGATGTCGACGCAGTTATAATAGAAGATTATGGCAAGGGCCTTATTCAGCCTAAACTTATTAAGCGGGTAATAACATTAGCAAAAAAATATAAAAAGATAATTGTAGTTGATCCTAAAGAAGAACATTTCTCATATTATAAGGGCGCAACTCTGGTTACGCCAAATCAGCATGAAGCGGAGGTAACCACTTCTGTCAAAATAACAGATGATGATTCTCTTCGGAAGGCAGCCAACAAGCTGATTGCTAAACTTAAATGCAAGGCCTTGCTTATAACGCTCGGCGAAAAAGGAATGGTATTATTCCAAGGCAGCCTGTCCTCCCGGCAGGCAGGCAGAAAATTTACAAAGATTCCTACACTGGCCCGTGAAGTATTTGATGTCTCCGGCGCAGGTGATACTGTAGTGGCATCTTTTACACTGGCAAAGGCCTCTGGCGGTAGTATGAAAGAAGCAGCCTACATATCAAATATTGCAGCAGGTATTGTGGTCGGCAAGTTGGGAGTTGCGGTAGTCACTCCGCAGGAACTGAAGAAAGAAATAAGATTGATTAAAAATAGGAGTTCAAAATAAGATGAATCCCTCACCTTTAGGACATTCAAATATTAATACCAAAAAGGTGCGGGGCGAACAAGAAAAAGGCGACGGATGAAAGCAGTCGGTATAATTCCAGCCAGATATAAGGCCACTAGATTCAAAGGTAAAGTATTAGCACCCCTTTGCGGTAAACCTGTTATACAACATGTATGGGAAAAAGCAAAAGGGGCCCATAATTTAGACGACTTAATAATAGCTGCTGATGATAACAGGATTATAAAAGGAGTAGAATCTTTTGGTGGAAAAGCTACCTTGACGTCTAAACAACATCTATCCGGAACAGATAGGTTAAAGGAGATAGCCAATCCATTGGATGTGGATGTAGTAGTCAATATTCAAGCGGACGAACCTCTTATTCGGCCAGCTATGATAGATGAGCTTGTCAGGGCACTTTTTGAGGATAGAGATATAGTCATGGCTACGTTGATGAAAAAAATAGATAATCCTGAAGATATAAACAATCCTAATGTTGTAAAAGTGATAGTGGATAAAGATAACTTTGCGCTCTATTTCTCACGCACTGCAATACCATTTTGCGAAAAGGGGACAGCGCCCTTTTCCCCACAAATAGAAAAGGAGCAAGAAAAACGGCGCTGCCAGTTTTTTAAACATATAGGGCTCTACTCATATACAAAGGATTTTTTGTTTACTTTTGCCAATTTACCGCCCTCTAGTTTAGAAAGAGCCGAAGGGTTAGAGCAGCTCAGGGCTTTAGAGAACGGTTATAAGATAAAAGTATTAGAAACCGCTTATGACACTGTTGGAATAGATACGCCTGAGGACCTGACAAAGGCAGAGGAGATGCTGTCTAAAGAAATAACATGAAATCTTACACCGTTAAAATACAGGATATCACAATAGGCAAAGGCCATCCTTTTGTACTCATTGCCGGGCCATGTGTTATAGAAAGCGAGGACAGCGCCCTTTATCATGCTGGGCAGATTTATAAAATAACTAAAAAGTTAAAGATCCCTTTTATATATAAGACAAGTTATGATAAGGCTAATCGCACTTCTATAAAATCTTTTAGAGGGCCGGGTCTTTTAAAGGGCCTGGCGATATTAAAGAAAATAAAAAAGAAAGTAGGTGTGCCAATATTAAGCGATGTCCACTACCGCGAGCAGATAGAAGAGGCTGGGTGTGTTTTGGATGTTATCCAGATACCTGCTTTTCTTTGCAGGCAAACAGATTTTATAATTGCTGCGGCCAAAACCGGAAAACCAATAAATATAAAAAAGGGGCAATTCTTAGCCCCATGGGATGTCAAACATGTTATAGATAAGGCCCTAACGTCAGGCAATAAGAAAATAATGGTTACTGAAAGAGGGACTTCTTTCGGATACAATAATCTAGTAAGCGATATGCGCTCTTTGCCTATTTTAAAGAAGCTTGGATATCCGGTTATTTATGATGTTACTCATAGCGTCCAGCTTCCCGGTGGTTTGGGAAGGGCATCAGGCGGTCAAAGAGAATTCGTTCCTCCGCTTGCAAGGGCAGCAACTGCAATAGGTATAGACGGTTTATTCATAGAAGTTCACAAAGACCCAAAGATTGCTCTATCAGACGGCCCCAACATGATTCGCCTCGGTGATCTTGAAGAATTATTGAAACAACTGAAGGAGATCGATAGGTTGATAAAAAGGGGACAGCGCCCTTTTTATCAAGAGTAGAAAAGGAGCAAGAAAAAGGGCGCTGCCCCCTTTTTTTTAAGGATGAAAGATATGTTCGAAAAGAACTGGGCTTATAGAGCCATGGTTATTTTGAGCTTATGTATATTGTTAGTTTATACATATCTAACCAATGAAGAGACATTCCTGAACTATATAGGCGGTAAATTTATACTCGATACCAGGATTATCTGGCAGATAGGCATATTTGCGTTATTAAGTTTAGTCCTTTTTTATCTGCTCGAAAGCACATTAGATTATAAATCTCAAAACGAGGTGCTTAAGGAGTATTTGCGAAGAATCCAAAGCGAATTAGACGCAGAAAGAGATTCCCTTAAAGATTTAAAATCTATATCCGGGGAAAAAATTATAAAGCTCGGTTCTTTTATAGTAACCATTTCCGATATGGCCAAGGAACTCAACTCTGTGCTGGAGACAACCCCGTTGCTCAAAGCCATATTAAGGAAAACTTCAGAACTTCTGTGCTCCAAAAGATGCGCTATATTTACTGTATCAAAAGATAAGAAGAGTTTGCATTTCATAGATGCAGTAGGCTACGATAAGGATAAACTATCCCATTTAGACTTAAGTTGTGATGAAAAATCAGGCATGTTAGGCATTTCTGCACAAGAAGGTAAGTTTTATTCACGAGCTATCCTATACGATGATTACAACAGAAGGCCCATATTGGAAAACGATAAAATCAAACTACAATTCTCCCAGCCAATAATATATGGAACCGATGTCTTGGCCCTGATATGCGTTGACCAGGTCGGTAAAGAGCTTTCGGACGAATATGTAATAAGGATACTCTCCACCATGGCAAATTTCGGCGCAGTTGCTTTAACCAATACTAAATTAGTAGAAAAGATAAAAGATCAATCTATAAGAGATGGATTGACAGGATTGTACAACCATCAGTATTTTCAGCAGAGATTAAATGAGATGTTGTCTAAAGCCATTAGCGATAGGCAGCCATTGGGTTTCATAATGATTGATTTAGACCGTTTTAAAAAGTTGAACGATACCTATGGCCATCAAATGGGAGACGTCTGCTTAAAAAAACTTGCCCATTTATTAAAAACAAAAGCTAAAAAAGATGATATAATAGCCAGATACGGAGGAGAGGAATTTGTCTGCGTCCTATCCGGTCTTAATTTAGAAGGAACCGCTAAATTAGCTAATGAAATTCGCAATGATTTTAAAAATACAGTTTTTGAATTTGAGGATGTAGAAACCGCATGCACATTAAGCGCAGGTGTTTCTGCGTATCAACCAGAGAAAAAAAAGGGTATAAAAAAGAATGCGCTTATAAGGGCTGCAGATAAAGCCTTATACGAAGCCAAAGAAAAAGGCAGGGATGGAGTGATTATTGCGAAAGAAGTATAATGGGGACCTGTCCCCAGACCAAGGAGCCAAAACATGGAAATTATAGATTTATTGCAAATGGCAAACGAAGCAGGCGCTTCTGACATTATCCTGGTAGTAGGTTTTCCGCCTGCTTTAAGAGTTGATGGCGTTATTAAACCAACAGAGCTAAAACCTCTAACCCCAAAAGAATCTGAACGGCTTACACTCTCTATGTTGTCTAAAGAACAAATTGAACTATATCACCAGAATAAAGAGCTGGATCTTACTTACAACGTCGAAGGCATGGCACGTTTCCGGGTAAATGTACACCAGCAAAGAGGAAGTATCGCTGCTGCATTAAGGAGAATCCCTCTTAAGGTACCCACTTTTAAAGAATTAGGCCTCCCAGAGGAGGTTATAAGCCAGCTATGTAAGACAAGAAGCGGTCTAGTCTTGGTAACAGGGCAGGCAGGAAGTGGCAAAAGTACGACTTTGGCTGCAATGATAGATTTTATAAATAGGAGCAGGTTCGGCCATGTAGTTACCGTTGAGGATCCTATTGAGTTTTTGCACAAGCATAATAAATCTATAGTTGAACAAAGAGAAGTATATAGAGACGCGGCTTCGTTCAGTATGGCGCTAAGATACGTCCTGAGACAGAATGCGGATGTCATTCTTATCGGAGAAATGCGTGACTTAGAAACTATATCTACAGCCATTACTGCTTCAGAGACAGGGCAATTAGTGCTGGCCAGTTTGCATACCATAGATGCGAGTGAGACGATAAACAGGGTTATAGATGTATTTCCATGGAGGCAACAACAGCAGATAAGGGTTCAACTTTCAACTACATTGACCGGAGTTATTTCTCAGAGGCTCCTGCCAAAGGCTCGTGGAAATGGCTTAGTGGTTGCTTGCGAGATTATGCTGGGGATACCTTCAATCAAGCACCTTATCAGAGAAGGAAATGTTCACCAAATACAGAATATGATTGAAACAGGTGCAAAATATGGTATGCAGTCCATGGATCAAGCCCTGCTCAAATTATATCAAGGTAAGATGATATCAAAGGATGAATTACTTTACAATCTAAAGAATAAGGAGCGAGAGGATATCCGTTTATAGGATCAGAGGAGGGGTCAGACCCTGGGAATGGCTATTTTTTTCCAAGGGTCTGACCCCTAAAAGGTATGTCTATCAAAAAAGCAAAAAAGGTTTTACAAACAGAAGCAGAAGCAATAAAAGAATTAATCCCGCGGTTAAACAAAGATTTTGGAAAAATTATCGAAATTATACTTGGATGCTCCGGAAGGATTGTTGTAACCGGTATGGGAAAACCGGGAATAATGGGACAGAAGATTTCAGCGACGCTTTCTTCTACTGGCACACCCAGTCTTTTTTTACATCCTGCCGAAGCCGTTCATGGAGATTTGGGCAGGGTAACTAAAGACGATGTTGTATTGGCTCTGTCAAATAGCGGCGAAACTGAAGAGATATTAAAACTTCTACCAATAATTAAAAAGATAGGGGCAAAGCTTGTAAGTTTTGTTGGCGATAAGTCATCTACTTTAGCAAAGATGAGCGATTTTATCCTTGACGTCAGCGTAAAAAAAGAGGCCTGTCCTTTAGGCCTTGTTCCGACTGCCAGCACTACTGCTATGCTAGCGATGGGAGATGCATTAGCGGTAGCTCTTCTGGAAAGAAGGGGTTTTATGGTTGAAGATTTTGCCTTTTATCATCCGGCAGGAACTATCGGGAAAAAGATATGGCTCAAAGTAGAGGATGTAATGAGAAAAGGCCCTGCTAACCCATTGGTTAGAGAAAACTCCACGATAAAAGAAGTCCTTTATAAGATTACAAAAGCAAGGGCCGGTAGTGCGACTATTATAGATAAAAACGGAAGGCTTTTAGGAGTTTTTACAGACGGAGATTTAAGAAGGCACCTCGAAAATGATTCCCACCTGCCAGAACGCAAGGTGAAGGATGTAATGACAAAAAATCCTGTTACCATCGGACCAGATAAGTTGGCTGTAGAAGCATTGCGCATTCTACAACAGAGGAAGATAGATGAGGTCCCGGTGGTAAATGAGAATGGAAAACCAATAGGGTTGTTAGATGTGCAGGATTTGTTGAAGGCAGGGCTGGTGTAGGCGCTCGGAGCATTACTCGCGAGACTGAAATTTTTTGCCGTCTTTTTGGGCTTACGGCTCGCAGCTTGCATGCAGTAGGCAAGAGCTTGCCGCAGCTCGCCATAAGTCCTAAAAAGACATTTGGCAAAAAATTTCTAATGTCTCGCTCC
>CP070655.1:257464-272755 GCA_020354945.1 Candidatus Omnitrophota bacterium | reverse complement strand
ATGAGAAAGTCGTGCCTGGCACGACTTTTTATTAGGAACGAACTTTCTTAAAAGTCGTGCCTGGCACGACTTTTTTTTGCTTCCGCTCTGCTGCTTTTTCCTTCCTATCAATCTCTTCCTGGGCGAATTTAACGGAAACAATCTTGGATATACCGCTTTTTTCCATGGTTATGCCGTACATAACATCAGCGATAGATATGGTCTTTTTGTTGTGGGTGATCATAATAAACTGGGATGCACTAATAAACTCCTGTAATATCCTGCTGAAGCGGTCTATATTCGCTTCATCGAGAGGTGCATCTATCTCATCTAAAATACAAAATGGGCTGGGTTTTACCTTAAATAATGCAAAAAGCAGGGCTATCGAAGTCAATGCCTTTTCCCCTCCGGAAAGAAGTGATATGCTCTGAAGTTTCTTGCCTGGAGGGCGTACTATTATCTCAATTCCGCTTTCTAATATATCTGCCTGGTCTATTAAATATATATCCGCAGTGCCGCCGCCAAAAAGCAACCTGAAATACTCCTTAAAATAGGCCTTTATCTTTTCGAAAGTTTCGATAAATAATTTGCGGGTGGTGCGATTTATTCTATTTATTGCCTTGTGCAGTGATTCCTTGGCATCTAATAAATCCTGCTGTTGTGAAGTCAAAAAATCATACCTTTCCTGTAGCTCTTTGTGTTCTTCAATAGCGACTAAATTGACCGGGCCCATCTTTTCAATTTTCAGCTTGAGCTCTTCTACTTGTTGAGCAACCTTTTCCCAATCTTCATCTTCAGTAAAAGTTATATCTGTTTCATCAAGGTCTGCCTTATACGCCTGACGGATTCTTTCTTTTATACCGGTAGCCTCGTAATTTAATTCTGTAATATTTATATGCAAAGCAGATGTATTATTCTTTAATTCATCTATTTCCTTTTGTTTGGTTTGAGTTTCTTCTTCTATTTTTTCAAGCTCTGCGGCTACTGAGTAGCGCATCTTTTCTAACTCTGCAACTTTGCCATTTAATTGTCCCTTCTGCTGCTCTAAAATTTCATTCTCCTGAGTTATTCTTTGTGTCTCGCTATTTAAATATTCTACCCTTTCTTCACCTTCTTTTATCTGGGATTTTCTATTCTGTAAGTTAAGCTCATCCTTATCTAATGAGTCCTTTAGCATATTAAGGGTATTCTCTTGCGAAGCATATTTCTCGGAAAGCAAAGATAACTCGGTCTTGGCTTCGGTAAAGCTTATTAGCAGGCTATCTTTTTCTGAGGCGTTTGATGCTATGGCCTTTTCTTTCGCCGATATAATATCCTGCAAATTTTGGCGTTCAGATTCAAAGCTATTTAACTCCTCTTTGAGGGAGTTTTCTGTATTTTTAAGTTCCTCCCGTTGCTGCGACATCTCGCCTAATTCCATCCGGACAAGATTAAATTCTTCTTCTAATTTTTTAAGTTCCGCTTCTAATCCGGATTTATCAGTTTCCTTTCGAGCTAATATTTTTTCTTCTTCCCTTAAAACTGCGTCTTTCGATTCTGAATCTTTTTGGCAGGAATTTATCTGTTTAACTAAACTTTCGCGTCTTTGTTCAGCCTGCCCAATTTTGCCCTTAAAGCCGTCAACCTCTTTAGATAACCGTCCTATTCTGAACCTTCTTCCTGCAATGCCTGTATATTCCTGCGAACCGAGCCCCCCTCCGACAATTTTGTTGTAAGAAACACTGCTGCCATCTTTGGTAACCACTTTTATATTCCTATCTCTGCTTTTTTTAATAATAGAAAAGGCCTCTTCTATATTTTTAGCAAAAAATATACCATCGAATAAATAAGAGATTAACCCTTGATGGGCTTCTTCAATATCAATAATCTGCTCAAGCCCCTGTGCCGGTTGAGCAGTGCCGAAACTGAATCTTCTCTTATGCTGAGAACATCTATCTAAAATAATAAATGAGGCTTTTCCTTTCTGTTGATTTACCAGATAATCTACAGCTTTCATTGCTGCATCCTCGTCCTTCAGCACAATGGATTTGAGTTCATCTCCAATGGCTGCCTCTATGGCCCTTTCATATCCTGGTTTTATCTTAATGATATCAGCCAGTATGCCAGTGAAGGAATCTTTTGCCTCTTTGGATTCATTCAGCATTTCAAGATAAGCCTTAACGCCCTCCGGTAAACCTTCTTTCTTCTCGGTTAAGTTTGTAAGAATCTCGAGTTTGGAAGCACAACACGCCAACGACTTCTCAAATGAGGCAATAGATTCGCTTAACAAAGAATGTTCTTTGTTAAGCGATTGCAAATTTTCCTGGGACTGTTTTAACTGTGCGCGGTGGGCCTTTGTTTTTTCAACCTGTTTTTTTAACGCCGATTCTGACTGTTTAAATTTATCGGTGTATGTAGAAATTTGACTACAGGTAGCCTCTTTCTCAGCTGCTAATCTTCTGTGTCTGTGGCTTAAAGATGCGGCATTGGCTGAAACCTTTGCGAGCTCGTTTTTAGCCTTAGACTGTTTAGCCATATTATCCATTATATCTATCTTACTCTGGGATATAATGACCTCGCATTCTTTAGTTGCGGATGCAATCTTTTCTAATCTTTTTTGTCTCTGCCGGACTACATTTTGCTTCTCGTCGTTTCGCTTTCCAAATTCATCCAGGGCCTGCTGCATCTGGTTTATCTTTTGGTTAAGAGACTCTGTTCTGCCTTCCATATGTTCTATTTCCGCAGTTAAAGAAGTGCGCCGCGAGGTAATCTCTTTAACCCTTTCTTCATTTAATGACGCTTTAGAGGCATTTTTATCAATGGCAGCTACGGTGTTCATAAGGCGGTTTCTAGCATCTGAAAGGGTCTGCTCCAGAGTTGTCAATTCCCTTCTTTGATTACGAAGGCCTTGCGTATGGGCATTCAGCTTGCAAGAATTTACATTCTGTTTGTGTTTTAACTGTTGGCACTCTTTATCCTTTGCATCCCTTTGCTCTATTATATTTTTATATTTATGCAACGATAGTTTTGTGTCTAACTCTTTTAAGCAATCAAACTCCTGCTGATATTTTTGAGCCTTTTTTGCCTGCCGTTCTATCGAACTTATTTGCCTTTTTGCCTCATTTATTATATCTGCCAATCTGATAAGATTGTTTTCGGTATGTTCGAGCTTCCTCAACGCCTCTTTTTTCTTTGTTTTATATTTTGTTATTCCGCTGGCCTCTTCAAAAATTCCCCGTCTATCCTCGGGCCTGGCATCAAGAACCTTCTGCATCTTACCCTGTTCGCTAATAGAATATGAGTTAGTGCCGATACCTGTACCCAAAAATAAATCCTGAATATCTTTTAGTCTAACCTGGGTCTTGTTAAGCAGGTATTCACTTTCTCCGGAGCGAAAAACGCGGCGGGTTACAATAATTTCATCATATTCGATCGGCAGGTTCCTATCTTCATTGGAAAGGATTAATGATACTTCTGCGATATTGACTGGCTGGGTGGTATCGGTTCCGTTGAAAATGACATCTTCCATCTTTCCGCCACGCAACTCTTTGGCAGATTGCTCGCCCAGCACCCATTTGATTGCGTCAGCAATATTACTTTTCCCTACGCCATTCGGGCCTACTACTGCTGTAATGCCTGGTTCAAATACAAGCCTGGTCCTGTTGGCAAAAGATTTAAATCCAAAAAGCTCTAACTTCTTGAAATACATTATAATAAATACTTTCTCTTTTCTTTATAAACTTTACTTAGTAACTGGATATAAAAAAACCACCGATTTTTTTCTAAATTTACTCTTTTCCGTCGTATTTTATATAATTATTATATTATATATAGAAGGGGGCGTCAAGCATAAAAATGGGATTTTAAAAGAAAATTTTAGGTGAGTTCTTTTATTTTTTTAACTAAAGCGGGCACTATTTGGAATAAATCCCCGACTATTCCATAGGTTGCTACCTTAAATATAGGGGCGTCTGCATCTTTATTTATCGCTATAATAATATCCGATGAGGACATCCCGGCTAAATGCTGAATCTGGCCGGATATTCCACAAGCAATATAGATCTTTGGACAGACTGTCTTTCCAGTTTGGCCAACTTGATGTGAATAGGAAATCCAGCTGGCATCGACTGCTGCGCGGGATGCGCCTACAGCAGCGCCAAGGGTATCTGCCAATTCCTGTATAACGGAAAAATTCTCAGGGCAACCCAAGCCCCTTCCGCCTGATACAATAAAATCGGCTTCGGAAAGATTTACTTTTTCTTTCTCTTCCTCAACCACATCTACTGTTTTCGTCCTCGATTGGAGCAGCTTATCAGAATAATCTTTCTTTATTACCTCGCCTTTTCTTCTGGTGTCAACTTCCGCCTCTTTCATAACCTTGTGCCTTACCGTAGCCATTTGTGGCCTGTGGTTCGGGCACATTATCGTAGCCATAATATTTCCGCCAAAAGCAGGGCGGTTCTGAAGCAGAAGGCGCTTTTCTTCATCTATATCTAAACCGGTGCAATCTGCGGTCAGCCCTGTTTTTAATCTAACCGCAACTCTGGAAATTAAAGAACGCCCTGTCGAAGTTGCGCCGCATAGTACAATCTCCGGTTTATATTCTTTTATCAGCTCTATTATAATTTTTGTATATGGCTCATCCTGATAATGGGCTAACTTTGGAGAATCTACCAGATATATCCTGTCAGCGCCGCGGTGTATAAGTTCGTCTGTTTTATCTTTCATATTTTCGCCAATTAATATGGAAGATAGCTGCACATCAAGCCTATCTGCCAGTTCTTTCCCTTTTCCTAAGAGTTCATATGTAACAGGCTGGATAACGCCTTTTTTTTGTTCAGCGACAATACACACACCTTTATATTCAGATATATCTTTTTGTGGTTCTTCTTCTTTGCGTAATATAATGGCGTCAAATTTACAAGCATCTACACATGCGCCGCAGAGTGTGCATTTTGCCATATCAATAACTGCAAGTTTGCCCTTCATATAAATAGCACTGTAAGGGCAGGCTTTGATACAGAGTTTACATCCGACGCATTTCTCTGCAATTACTTCAATTCCGGTCATTTATAACCTTCGCCATATCCATGTCAGTTTGTCGTTTGTAGATTCTTTCTACCAACTACGAAATACCAACTACGAACTTTCTTTATAGGCCCCGTTTGCCTCTATTCTTGCCAATATATTCCGGTATGTTTTAAATTCTGTATCCTGCGGTATTGGCCCGTCAAAACAAAATATATAATCGCCGGCTTCTTTAAGTTCCTCTATTCTGTCTAAAATATCCTGATGCAGGCCTTTTAGATGGTTTAATCCTATTCCGCCCAGAAATGTTATTTCGCCTTTTAAATCCTTCTTAATTCGGATAATATTGGGATTGCTCAATTCTTGCAAAGGGTGTATTCCGCAGAATTTCGACTTTGCCAAAAAAGGTATTAGTTGTTCAATGTTCCCGTCGCAGTGAAATACAACGTAAAGCCCTTCATTTTGGAAGTAGGAGCTTATCTCCTTATGAAAATCAAAGAGTTGTTTTCTATATTTTTCAATAGAAAAATAAAGGCCGTTATCATAGGCTATGTCTTCCCAAATCCAGACGCCACAAAACCTATGGCCCTGTCTGCCTGCAGGCAGGCTTTTTTCTTTTTGTCTTTTATATTCAGAAAAAATATTATTTAAGCTGCTTTTTAAAAAATCTTTTGTGTGCCTGGGCTCTCGAGTAAAATCTATTAAAGACTGCTGCAGGTTTTTCGTAGATACCATCTGCTGGAACGGCCCATTAAAACAAAACAATGTAAACTTGTCCTTTGCAGAATCTTTAGTTCTAAAATCTAAATCAAAATCAAAATATTCAACAGGCTCTATATCTGGCAAAAGGCCCTGTTTCTTCCAGTTAATTATTGTGAGCTCATTGAAAAAATCAAAAATGCCCATTCTGTCCGGTGTTTTATGCGCGAATATTGTTTTGATGCGTTCTCTCGAGTTCATTAACAGCTCTCTATATTCAAAACTTAGGTTTTAACTCATCTTTAATACGCTCAACTAATTTTAAAACAACCTCTTCTGTATCGCCATGAAATATCTCTCCTGCTGCTCGTGGTGGAGGGGCAAAAATCTTAATCACTTGTGTGGGGGAACCATTAAGGCCTATATGTTTCTCATCTACCACTAAATCTTTGGCATTCCATGTAGTAATTTTTGTCTTTTTCGCAGCTATCTTGCCTCTTAATGAAGGCAGGCGAGGTTCATTTATCTCTTTAACAACTGTAAAAAGGGCCGGCAGAGGTGTTTCTATAACCTCATATCCTTCTTCGGTCATACGCTCCACTCTGGCAAAACCATTCTGTATCTGTTCTATCTTTTTAACATACGTAACCTGAGGTATATCTAAATGGGCAGATATCCCGGGCCCTACTTGAGCGGTATCGCCATCTGCAGCCTGTTTGCCACAGAAGATTACATCATATGAGCCGATCTTTTTTATTGCCACAGCCAGGGTATAACTTGTTGCTAATGTATCGCTTCCTGCAAAGGCCTTGTCTGTAAGCAATACTGCCTCATCACATCCAAGTGATATTGCTTCACGAAGGGCCGTATCAACCTGTGGAGGCCCCATAGATACGACCGTTACCTTACCGCCGAGTTTCCCCTTTGTGCGTATCGCTTCTTCTATTGCGTACATATCAAATGGATTTATAATAGATTCTACTCCCTCGCGGATAAGGGTATTGGTGGCAGGATCAATTTTTATGTCAGTCGTATCAGGAACTTGTTTTATGCAGACGATTATGTCCATGGGTTAGTTGTAAGTTTTAAGTTGTAAGCTGTAAGCTTAAAGCGCAACAAAAAAACTTATAGCTTATAACTTACGTTTATTTCTTCAGAGATTCTTTAATGAGTTCGGAGGCGATGATGCTGCGTTGAATCTGGTTTGTGCCTTCGTAAATCTGGGTTATCTTTGCATCGCGCATATATTTTTCAACCGGATACTCTTTCATATAACCATATCCGCCAAAAATTTGCACAGCATCAGTAGTAACCTTCATACATACATCGGATGCAAAGAGTTTTGCCTGGGCTGAAATTTTGGATATATCTTTCGCTCCGGAGTCAATATATCTTGCAGCAGAATAAACCAAAGTCCTGGCGGCCTCAACCTGGGTAGCCATATCAGCTAACATAAATTGTATCCCTTGAAAACTTGAAATTGGCTTACCAAATTGGATTCTTTCTTTAGCATATTTTACAGCGTGGTCCAACGCCCCTTGAGCAATGCCCACTGCCTGTGCTCCAATTCCGGGACGGGACTTGTCAAATGTCTTCATGGCTATTATAAATCCAAATCCTTCCTTAGCTAAAAGATTCTTCTTGGGAATTTTGCAATCATTAAATATAAGCTCTCTTGTCGTAGAGCCTCTAATACCCATCTTATTTTCTTTCTTGCCAAATTCAAAACCGGGGGTGCCTTTCTCAACTAAAAAAGCGCTTGCGCCACGAGACCCCCTGGTCTTATCAGTAACTGCTATTACAGTATAAATTTCAGCTTCTCCGCCATTTGTAATCCACTGTTTGGTGCCGTTCAAAATAAAGAAATCTCCGTTTTTTTTCGCAGTAGTAGCAACTGCTCCTGCATCGCTTCCTGCCCCTGCTTCTGTCAATGCAAATGCTGCCAGTTTTTTACCACGAGCTATATCGGGCAGATATTTCTGTTTTTGCTCTTCGCTGCCATATAATATTATAGGATATGCCCCTAATGCGCTGGCTGCATAGCAAACAGCAATGCCGCCGCAGGCCTTTGAAAACTCTTCGGTTGCTAAACATAATTCCGTTACTCCGCCGCCGGTTCCACCATATTTTTCTTCCACAAAAATCCCAAAAAGATCGCTTTCGGCAATTACCTTTATTATATCCCAGGGAAATTCACCGCTTTCGTCATATTGGGTAGCAACAGGAGCAATCTTCTCTTCGGCAATCTGGCGGGCTAAGTCTCGTACCATTACCTGTTCTTCTGTAAGTAGATAGTCCATTATTGCGCTCCTTTATTCTGGTAGTTTGTAGTTATGTGTTATGAGTTCGTAGTCTACGGACTACGGACTACCAACTACGAACTATAATTTATATCTTTCTTAAAGCGATGGTGCAGTTATGTCCGCCGAAACCCAAGCTATTAGATAAGGCTACATTAATATTGGCTTTTCTTGCTTTATTGGGGACATAATCAAGGTCGCATTCAGGATCAGGAACTTCGTAATTTGTGGTAGGCGGTAAAATTCCGTTATCGACAGCCAGAGCAGTGGCAGCGCATTCTACTCCGCCTGCTGCTCCTAACATATGGCCTATCATAGACTTTGTGGAACTCACAGCCAATTTATAAGCGTGCTTGCCAAAAACATCCTTGATGGCCTTAGTTTCTATCTTATCATTAAGCTGAGTAGAAGTGCCATGGGCATTAATATAATCAACTTGTTGCGGTTTTAGTCCTGCGTCTTCTAAGCACTTTTTCATACATGAAACCGCTCCCATCCCTTCAGGGTCAGGCGCAGTCATATGATATGCATCGCCGCTCATCGCATAGCCTATTATCTCCGCATACATGTGTGCGCCTCTAGCTTTGGCATGTTCGTATTCTTCTAAAATAACTACACCTGCACCTTCACTCATTACAAAACCGTTTCTTTCTTTGTCAAACGGCCTTGAGGCCTTCTCCGGTTCATTATTTCTTGTGGAAAGAGAACGAGCAGCACAAAACCCGCCAAGGCCTAATGGTGCAACAGCAGCCTCTGTGCCTCCGCAAAGCATAAAGTCAGCATCATTACGTTGTATTATCTTAAAAGCGTCTCCTATAGCATGCGTTCCGGTAGCGCATGCAGTTGCAACGCAGGTATTGGGACCTTTTAATCCTAAATCCATTGAAACTTTAGCAGATGCCATATTTACTATAAGCATTGGTATAAAAAAGGGCGACATCCGAGAAGGCCCTTTTTTTAACAAAATCTTATGCTCCCTTTCTATTGTCTTCATGCCACCAATGCCGGAGCCTATTAATACACCAAGGCGGTTCTTATCTACAGAATCGAGCTTAAGATTTGAATCTTTGACAGCATACCTTGAGGCTACCATGGCAAACTGGACAAATCTATCTGTCCTTTTTATGTCTTTTGCTGATAAGAATTCGGCTGGGTCGAAATCTTTCACCTCACCGGCTATCTGAGATGTAAAATCTGTTGCATCAAAGCTGCTTATTTTATGAATACCATTTTTACCATGACAAACAGCTTCCCAGAATGCCCGCTTACCGCTGCCTACAGGTGTAACAACGCCTATGCCTGTAATGACTATCCTTCTTTTTTCCATTATATATTGGTGGGAAATTGGGTGGGTGGAATTAGCTTGAACCTTTAGCTGCTACTTTTTCTTCTATGTATTTAATGGCGTCAGCCACCTTGGTCATCTTCTCGGCATCTTCATCCGGTATCTCTATTCCAAATTCTTCCTCTAATGCCATTACCAGCTCGACCGTGTCTAATGAGTCTGCGCCAAGGTCGTCAATAAATGATGCTTCCGGGGTTACCTCTTCCGGTTTCACTCCTAATTGTTCTGCAATAATCGACTTTATTTTATCTCCTGTTGCCATTCTTTCCCTCCTTAAAATGCCCCATCTTTTTAAAAAGCGGGGGTTATTATTTACCCCCACACCAATTATATAAAAAATGTCGAAGTGCTAATTGGCGTGGGGGTTTACATTGCCATTCCACCGTCAATCTTAATTACTTCCCCGGTTATATATGAGGAAGCCTCGCTGGCCAAAAATAGGACCAAATTAGCCACATCTTTTGTTTCGCCGAATTTGGCTAACGGAATTGCCCCAAACATCTTCTGTTTCTGCTCCTCAGTCAAGTTATCTGTCATAGTTGTCTTTATAAAACCTGGGGCAATGGCATTAACATTAATACCTCTTGATGCTAATTCTTTGGCCGCGGTTTTAGTCAGCCCTATTATACCCGCTTTACTGGTTGCATAATTGGCCTGGCCCGGATTGCCCATTATGCCGATTATGGAAGCAATATTGACTATTTTGCCTGAATGCTGTTTTACCATAGGCCTTGCAACTGCCTTTATGCAATTGAAGGCCCCTTTTAAATTGACCGCTAAGACAGCGTCCCAGTCAGCCTCCTTCATCCTCAGTATCAAAGAATCTCTGGTTATTCCGGCGTTATTGACAAGTATATCAACTTTGCCGAGGTTGTCAAGGACTTTGTTGACCATATCTTCGACCTGTTTGGCATCTGTTACATCAACAACAAAGCTTAAAACCTTAACGCCGGCAGATTCTATCTCTTTTTGGGTTTCGGTTATACCATCTTTATTTACGTCGCAGATAGCTAAATTGGCGCCTTCCCTGGCTAAAGTGAGGGCTATCTCCTTGCCTATTCCCTGAGCCGCGCCTGTTATCATAGCTGTCTTTTCTTTTAACTGCATAATTACATCTTTTTAACCCAGCCATTCCTGATAGTAATTTGAAATACCCTAGGAATGGTGGAGTGAATTTTCGCCAGTATCCTACAATAGTAACAGCATCATGTCAAGCCAAAAAATAAAAAAGAGGGTTAAAAACCCTCCTTTTTATCCATATAAATTACTGATTGTTTACTTAAAATAATGCTTCCGGCTCTATGGGTGGTTTCTTTTCGGGGACAAAGAATGCTCCAACATCGTATACGCCTATGCCTGTTCTGTGAGCTGTCTTTAAGGCCCCTTTTACTGAACCATAGGTAATTCCCGCAAACGGGTTATATTCCTTAGATGTCTCATAGATATTCGCTGGAAATTCCATCCAGCCGCTCGCGCAGTTTTTAAAGCCTCTGGCAAACCTATGCCATGCATACGATTCTGCATAACATATACTGGCAAAGGTCAGCAAAAACGCACACATAATTACAAACGTGCCCGTGTAAATTCTTCTCCTTGTCCTTTTGTGTTTCCTTGCCCTTTTCATTACTTATCACCCCCTTATAAGCGTCCCTATTCAGAAAAACCATCCATACTCTCTATTATTAAGTTTACTCAACCCCGTAAAAATAGTCAAGGGGGTGTAATTTTTATTTTGCGTGCGCATTTATAGGCAACCTAATTTCTTTCTCTCTTCTATATTCTCTATTCTGTCGTTTAAAAGGCTGGTTTGTTTACCATATCCAAATACAACCGACTTCACCGTTTCTAATTCCGCTTCTATCCTGTCTAACTTAAGGATAATAGTCTCTATGTAATATTCTGGCGTAAACCTGGATTTGCCTTTTTTGGGTTTGTTCCTCATAATTCCTCCTTGCGCCTGGATAAACAACCACCAGTGAGCGCATCGATTCTCGCTGTAAGTTCTTGAAGACGCAACATAGTTACGTGTTGCGCTTTTCCTTTATGCTTTCCGCTTACTATATCAAGTTGCATTCTTCTTCTTTCAAAATACAAAGTGGTTACATCTGTTAAGATGTCATCTCGCAACTGCACCATTAATTTAGAACGCACATCTATGTTGGTCTGGTCATCGTTCCAGATTAATTCTCCTAAATCCCATAGTATAATAAAAGAACATAAAGGAAATATCAAAATAAAAAGTACTCCCAACAAAGGTACAACCGTAATAATGTCTTTTTAAAAAGTCGTGCCTGGCACAACTTTTTAATACAGCACCGGAGGAACTTCTCCCCTGGGGGTTCTGATCTCTCCACTCCTTGCGGGGCCGATACCTTCAAATCCGACCAGTAATCCCTCTACAATTAAAGGGTCAAAATCTTTACCCGAACCTTGCTTAAGCCGCTCTGCTGCCTTCTGATGAGTCATTGCTTTTCGATAAGGCCTCTCAGACGTCATAGCATCATATGCATTGGCTGCGGCGAGTATGCGGGAGGCAAAAGGAATCTCGTCACCTTTTATGCCTTCCGGATAACCTCCTCCATTATAAAACTCGTGGTGGCATCTTATGATATTGATAACTGGCTCTAATTCCTTTATCGGTTTTAAGACATCCACCGCAATGTCTACGTGTTTCTTTACCGCTTCGCGTTCTTTATGTGCAAGCGGGCCTTTCTTATTTAATATAGAATCGGGTATAGCTACTCTTCCCACATCATGAAGCAGGGCAGCTATCTTTAAATTTTCCAGAAAATCCGGTTCTTTGCTATATCCGGCATTCATTTTATCCAAACCTTTAATAATAATCATGCAATATTCTATAATCCTTTGGGCGTGCTGGTGGCTATAAGTATCCCTTAAATCCACAGCGTATGAAAATGCTGTTGCGGTATCTATAAATAACTCATGTTGACCCTTGTATAAATCTGCTACTCTTTTTATCCTGTTATGCAATTCTTCATACATACGGGCATTCTCAACAGCAATTGCCGCAGAATTGGATAAAGTGCCAAGAAGGGCAATATCGTCTCTGGTATAACCGGCACCTGAAAGTTTATTACCCAGCACCAAAAAGCCTATCATCTGCCCTCTTATAAATGCCGGAATGCACAAAGCCGCTTTTAAAGAACGCATAGTTATCCTCAATTGCTCAAGGGTTCTCTTTAATACTATCCTGTGCGGGAACATTGCCTCCTTCTGAACCCAATTTATTATATCGTCTATTAAAAGCGGGGCCTTTTTCTCTTTTAACCATTCTATTAACGCGTTGGTTGATTTTATTTCCCCTTTGATTTCTATTTTTTCCCTGCCAGTTGTCCTGCACCTATAAGTGCCGGTGTCCTTATCGTAAAGATAGATTGCAGTATTGGTAACCCTCATATGTTTTGAAAGTATTCTAACAGTAAGTTTAAGCAATCTATCTACATTGGTTATAAAAAGCATTCCTTTTCCGGCGTCTTCCAGTACTTTTTGATAACTGTATTTTTTCTGATACAAAAATTTATCTGTCCAGCGGGTAAGGATATGTTCGATAGGCCTTATAAAAATAGTTATGATAAAAAGCGCTGCTACAGGTATGAAGAATCTACTAAGGCCCTGCCGAAAATCAACAATATTCTGCACAATAAACACAATGCTAACAAATATACCAACGGACAAACCATAAAGTAATGAAAATATAACTGCTCTTCTTTTAAAAAGTTCGGTATCCATCAATCTTGCAGTATAAGTAGCAACTGCTATAAATGCGCAGGCAGATGGTATTAAAAATATGGCCATTGATTCCAATCTTGGTATAAAAACGCCATATAGGGGCAAAAATGTAGATGTGCCTCCCCCAAAACCTAAAACGGCGGCAATTGATACATACATTAACTGCTTTTTTGCTAAAATTGTAATTTCGCCGCGATTGGCAAAAGCGATCGTATGCGCAAGAACAGGATATGACAAAAAATAAACAATGTATAACCAGTAAAGATTGCCTGCCTTGGGCCAGTAAATATCAAATTTCAAATTTGTGCCTTCAAACATAAATGGTCCTAATACTGAAAGAGCAAAACAAACAGATATAAAATAACCCAGCCATAATAAAAATCTGTATCTTCTCTCAGCTGCTAACAATTTTATAACAAATCTAAAATAAAAAATTGGTATAAATGCGGCTGAAACAAAAAATAATTTCGCCCATAATAAAGCCCGCCCGGCAGTTGAAGCGTTAAGCGTATTATAAACTCCAAATGCCCATAAAGCGACAAAGGGCATTAGCAGAAAATAAGACTTGACTATCCTGCCTCCCCTGCCGCGAAAATATATTAAGCTTCCTAAAAACAGGGTTATGAGTATAGTAAGCAATGAAGATATTGCATAGGCTTCTCGCATTATCGGTTTTGCCCCATAATCTTTTTAATCAGGTTCTTTGCATATGCTTTCATAAAGGCCCCTACCACATAAGGGTCGAATTGGATGGTTGAATTATTATTTATTTCCTGCTTTGTTACCTCTGCAGTCATCGTTTTTCGGTAAGGCCTATTAGACGTCATTGCGTCAAATGTATCAGCCACCGCCATTACCCTTGACATAAAAGGAATGCTTTCCGCTTTAAGGCCGTCAGGATAGCCTCCTCCGTCATATCTTTCATGGTGATGCCTTACAGCGGAGACAATATCCCAGAAGCCCCTTACATAACCTAATACCTTAGCGCCGATAACAGGGTGTTCTTTCATCTTCTTGTATTCCTCGGCATTAAGCTTTCCTTTTTTTTGCAATATGTTATCCGGAATTGCAACTTTACCTATATCGTGTAAGAGAGCGGCTAAACGTAATCTTTGTTTAAGCCACTTATACCTTTCTTTGCCGCCGAATCTGGCCTCTTCCATCTGGTCTGCTAAAGCCAGACAGTAACCTGTTACTCTTTGGGAATGGCCGTGGGTATATGGATCTCTGGCATCGATTGCATTGGCAAAAGCAGTAGCAGCGTGTGCAAACATGGTTTGTTCTTTTCCATAAATCTTGGATATTTCATCTGCTTTTTTCTGAAGTTTTCTATAAAGCATGGAGTTTCGTATGGCAAAGGCTGCCTCATCTGCTAATGAATTTAATAGTTCTAAATCATCCTGGGTGTATAGGTCGCCGCTTTTTTTATCTCCCAATACCAAAATACCTAAGAGTTCATCTTCATGATAAAAGCTCGGTATGCATACGGTTGCATTTAGAGATAATAATCTCCGCTTTATTTGTTCTAAATCAGAGGCAAGCACTTCCTTGTGTGGGCGTAACTGTTCCTCTCTTAAGAAGTGCTCTATCTCCTCAAGGACAATGGGTTGTCTATTTTCCTTTAACCAGGTAACTATTGCTTCTTCACTTGAAAATTCTATTTTTTGATCAATCTTGCTGGGGTATCTTGCTGCTCTAAGAGAGTAGGATTTTTCTTCATCATCAAAAATATATACAGCAGCATTGGTAGGCCTTAAGCTTTTACTTAATATGTAAGTGATAAGGCCTAATAACCTGTCTGGTTTTCGAATTGTAGCCATACCCACTGCCGCATCTTTTAAGGCCTTTTGGTATTTTTGCCTCTTTTTAAATAAGAGTTTGCCTATTGTATTATAGGTAAGCTTCTCAATCGGGCGCACCGCTATTGTCACCAAAAATAATGCTACTGCGGGAAAAAGCAAAGGATGACTTTCCCTTATATACGGCTCCAGCAGTGTCTGCCCTACATGCATAACCACCACAAATGTCCCCACCGCAAATCCAAATATCCCCGCAAACACTGCCGTCTCTCGTATGATAACCTCTATATCCATGAGGCGGTAGTTTACTATTGCGTATGCTAAAATTAGAACACAAGAAATAACCGGAAAATAGCCAAATGGATAAACAGAAACCCCATAGGTAGCTAAATAATCAACGCTTCCAAAATAT
>CP070655.1:245199-257364 GCA_020354945.1 Candidatus Omnitrophota bacterium | reverse complement strand
TCTCAGAACCAATCCTTTCTTCTTTGGCATTGTAATGTGATTTGATTTTTTCAAACAGGAAATATTTTAATTCATCATAGGAAAATTTTGCCAGTTCTTCTGCATTGAAGCTTATCATAAATTTCATTCTGAGCCAGCTGACCAAACCTGATAAATACCATTCTTAAGGTATATTTTAATTTTGGCAATGTGTCTGCAATGCTGAAATGATCAGCGCCTCTATCATATCAACCACATGCTCTTTCAGGCCTTCGCTTTCTAATATTGCCATTCTTTCATCGTAGATAACCTCTCTTTGTTTATTCATAACATTGTCAAATTCAAGGACCTGTTTTCTTATTGAAAAATTGTGCATCTCAACCCGCCTCTGAGCTGTCTCTATACTTTTGGCTACAATGGGATGTTCGGCAATAGGTATGCCTTCTTCCAATTTAAAGAAATCCACAATGCGAGTAACTCTATCTGAGCCAAAAATACGCATCAGGTCATCTCCTAAAGAAACATAAAATCTGCTTGAGCCTGGGTCTCCCTGTCTGCCTGAACGCCCGCGGAGCTGATTATCTATGCGTCTTGCTTCATGGCGCTCTGTTCCGATTATATGAAGGCCTCCTAAATCTACTACTTTCCTGTGATCCTCTGCTGCCTTGCTTTTCGCCTGCTGCAATATTTCACCTTTCCCATCTTCGCTTACGGCCTTTTTCCCTGCTTCTAACTTCATAATGGCATCTTTAGCTTGAAATTCCGGGTTGCCGCCTAATACAATATCCGTTCCGCGGCCTGCCATATTGGTGGCAATAGTAACTGTTCCGGATTTGCCTGCTTGAGCAACTATATGCGCCTCATACTCATGGTATTTTGCATTCAGGACATTGTGCGGGATTTGTTTTCGTTTTAAAAGCTCGCTTAATCTTTCAGATTTATCTACAGTAATGGTGCCCACCAAAACAGGCCGTCTTTGTTTATAAAGCTGCTCAATCTCTTTTGTAATAGCATTAAATTTTTCTTTTTCTGTCTTATACACAACGTCGGGGTATCCGGTCCTTATAAGAGTTTTGTTGGTGGGTATTGAGATTACATCCAATTTATAAATCTTATCAAATTCTTCCGCCTCTGTGGCTGCAGTTCCCGTCATTCCGGCCAATTTATCATACATCCTGAAGTAATTTTGAAAAGTAATAGTAGCCAGGGTCTGATTTTCTCTTTCTATCCTCACTGCCTCTTTTGCCTCTATTGCCTGGTGTAAGCCGTCGCTCCAGCGGCGTCCCGGCATAAGCCTGCCTGTAAATTCATCTACAATTACTACCTTTCCATCTTTAATAATATAATCCTCATCCCTTTTAAAGTTCTTATGCGCACGCAAGGCCTGAATTGCGTGGTGTTTGTTCTCCATAGATTCAAAGGTATGCATATCCTTTAATCCAAGCAGCTGTGTAACTTTTAACTCGCCCTGTTCTGTTAAATAGGTGGTACGTGCTTTTTCATCAATAATATAATCTCCTGTCTCTTCTTTGGTCTTCTCGTCGCGCGCGCCTTCTTTTAGACGGGGAATTATTTTATCAACCTTATAATATTTATCGGTTGATTCTTCGCTTGGACCGGATATTATTAGAGGGGTCCTGGCTTCGTCAATTAGTATACTATCCACCTCATCCACTATAGCAAAGAAATGTCCACTTTGAACCATATCATTTTTATTTATCACCATATTATCTCTTAAATAATCAAATCCGAATTCATTATTGGTCCCATAGGTAATATCGCAGGCATAAGCAGCCTTTCTTTCCTGTGCTGATATATCATGCAATATTGTGCCTACAGAAAGACCCAAAAATTTATAAATGGGCCCCATCCACTCTGTATCCCTTTTGGCTAAATAGTCATTTACTGTCACAATATGGACGCCATGACCTAATAACGCATTAAGATAGGCAGACAATGTAGCAACCAGGGTTTTCCCTTCGCCGGTTGCCATCTCTGCAATCTTTCCTTCATGCAAAACAACTCCGCCTATAATCTGAACATCAAAATGGCGCATATTTATGGTTCGTTTAGCTGCCTCGCGCACAACGGCAAATGCGGAAGGCAAAATTTCATCAAAGAGGCTGTTTCTTAAAATTTTTAAGGCAGTTTTAAGTTTATCCTTTTCCTGCTGAGATGTAGCATCGTATATTCTTTCTTTCAGCTCAGCTTCCCTTTCTTTGATAAAGTCCTGCTTTTGCTTCAAGTGGCTTTTAAAAAATTGGGTCTTTTCTTTAAGCTGCTCATCGGTAAGTTTAGACACCGATTCCTCAAGAGCATTTACCTTATCCAATATGGGCTGCAGCTTTTTAAGCTCTCTTTCATTACGCGAACCCATTATTTTGTTTAATATCCATTTATACATCGTCGGTTAGGGACGTTTCAGAAACGTTCCTATCCTTCTTTATCTCTTCATCTTCAGATACGCCTCAATAAACTTATCAATATCTCCGTCCATCACTGCTTTTGTATTAGAGGTTTCTATGCCGGTTCTATGGTCTTTTACCATATTATAAGGGTGGAATACATACGAGCGTATCTGACTACCCCATTCTATGGCTTTTTTTTGGGCGTATTCTGCTTCTAATTTCTTTTTTAATTCCTCTTGTTTTCTTTCGTATAAACGAGCTCGTAATATCTTCGTGGCAGTCTTTTTATTTTGCATCTGTGAGCGTTCATTCTGACATTGGACAACAATATTCGTGGGAATATGTGTTATTCGCACTGCTGAATCTGTTACATTTACATGCTGTCCGCCAGCGCCGGTTGAACGATATGTATCAATCCTTAAATCTTTATCCTGTATATCTACCTTTATTTCATCAGTAACCTCAGGAATAACATCTACCGATGCAAACGATGTATGCCGCCTTTTATTAGCGTCAAAAGGAGATATCCTTACCAATCTATGTACTCCACTTTCTGCCTTAAGATAACCATAAGCCCAGTCTCCTTTGATGATGATTGTAACATTTTTTATTCCTGCCTCATCGCCGGCTAATATATCGACCTGTTGCACGTTATAATCCTTTCTTTGGGCCCAATGGGCATACATGCGAAGCAGCATGTTTGCCCAATCGCAGGATTCGGTTCCTCCTGCGCCTGCGTTTATGCTCAATATGGCGTTGCTTTTGTCATTTTCGCCGCTGAGCATACTCCTAAATTCAAGAGATTCTACTTTTGATTTTAAAGACGCTATTTCATTTTTAATATGGGCGCAGGATATTTCATCTTTCTCATCAAGAACTTCTACTAATTCTGATAACTCTTTGTGCTGATTGGCGCAATCATGGAAGGGAGCTGTTATGGCTTTTAGCTTTTTTAACCGGAAAACAATCTGGTTTGCCTTCTGGGTATCAGCCCAAAAACCGGGCTGGGACATGGCTTGTTCTATCTCGGCTATTTCACTTAGACTCTTATCTACGTCAAAGATACCCCCTTAGATGTTTTATCCTTTCTGCTATATCCTTTAATTGTTTTCTAAATTCTTGTATCATTTTCTCCGCCTTATGGGGACGCTTTCCAAGGTGCCAGTCTCCAGCGCAAAAATGTCCGAGTTTTGCCGATTTTTATATTAAAATTCCAATTTGCCATCTTAAATTATGCCAAACTTACCACTTTTTATGCTGGAGACTGGCACCTTGGAAAGCGTCCCCATTTATTATAACAGCATTACCTTTAATAGTCAATCCTTCTGCCCTTAGCAATTTTTTCTTCGCATTAACCCCTCTGGAAAATCCGCCGATGGCGCCATCGGATTTTATCACCCGGTGGCAGGGAACCTTGCCAATGAAGGGATTCTTCTTCAGCGCATTCGCTACAGCCCTCCAAGCATTGGGCTTTTCTATTTTGCAAGCTATATATTTATAACTGCGAACCTTGCCTTTGGGGATTTTCGAAACTTCTTTATATACCCTGTTTTGAAACTCGGTTAAAGTAATCGTATATTTTTCTGGCCTGTTTTTCATCTATATATTTAACTCTGGTTAAATCATCTATCTCCGCCATTTTTATTTCATCTACTGAGCCAAAATACTCAACGAGCAACCTTTTTTTCACTGAACCTATGCCATGGATATCATCCAGTTCAGATAAAGATACCTTCTTTCTCCTTAACAATCTGTGATAACTTATTGCGAAGCGATGGGCTTCATCTCTTATCCTCTGAATTAATAATGAGGCCGGCGATGATGGGTCTAACCCAAGGGGTTCGTCCTCTTCGTGGGTATATATCAATTCAAAACTTTTGGCTATCCCTATAACAGGTACCTGCCATATTCCTAATTTTCGTAATTGTTTTTTTGCGCTTAATAAGTGGCCCTTTCCTCCATCTATTAATATCAAATCGGGCAGGGTTGCTCTTTCTTTGAGCAAACGGCTGTATCTTCGGTTTACTATTTCTCTTATCATGCTATAATCATTTATTCCCCTGACTGTTTTTATCTTAAACTTTCTATAGTCGTCTTTAAACGGCCTTCCGTTTTTAAAAACTACCATAGAGCCCACTGCTTCTTTGCCGGCTATATTAGATACGTCGAAAGCCTCAATAACGAAAGGCGGCTTTGACAAATTTAACCTACGGCGTAAATCTTCTAATTGTGTCGATATCCTAAAAAGGCGCCTGCCTGCATATCCTGTTGTTTTTTGAGCCGGCATCTCTGCTTCAGCGCCAGTTACGGAAGATATAGCTTTTATCTGGTCTCTTATATAAGCTGCGAGTTCAAAGTTGCCTTCGGATGATGCCTTATTCATGTCTTCTACGAGCGATTTTTTTAATTGTTCTGATTCTCCTTCTAAGAATAAAATTACATTTTCAACTATTCTTTTATAATCTTGCCTTGTTATTTTCCCTATACACGGCGCCAGGCATCCTCCTATGTAGAAATCCAGGCAGGGTTTGCCAGGTATAATTCTGCAGCTACGTAAAGGGAATAATCTACCCATAAGTTTCAATGCCTTTCTTAACAATTTGGCATTAGTATAAGGGCCAAAATATAGAGAGCCGTCGGCAATTTTCCTTCTGGTTATAAACAAGCGAGGAAAATCCTCATGTATTGTAAGCTTAAGCACAGGATAAGCCTTATCATCTTTTAGGGCGGCATTATACTTTGGCGAGTATCTTTTTACCAATGCTGCTTCTAACAAAAGCGCTGTTTCAGCAGACGAAGCAGGTATATAATCTATGTCATGTGCAGACTCCACCATCGCCTGTTGTTTAGCCGATACAGGCCGCCTAAAATGAGACCTTAATCTCTTCTTAACAGAGACGGCCTTACCTACATAGATGATATCTCCGTCTGCATTTTTAATTAAATAGACGCCGCATGAATCCGGCGCTTTTTTTATCTTTTCTTTAATATCCATTTTTCTATTTTGTTTACCTCTTCTATGCCTGCAATCTTTGCCAGAAGAAAGAATAAAAGAGCACTGATGAATACGGCAAGTATCAAATTAATCCCTAAGACAACTGCAGAAACTCCGCCTAAGGTTGTGCAGATAATTTGAAATAGCCAATAGGCTGATATGCCGGTAACTATTGCGCATAGCGCTACTTTGATAAAAAATATAAAAAGGGCTATCTCATCAAGGGCTCCTATCCTTTTTCTTAAATAAATCATAAGCATAGAAAAATTGAAAATTACAGCTATTGTTGATGCTAAGGCCAGCCCGGCTATCTTTAAAGGCGCCATCAAAAGCAGGCTAAAGATAACGTTTACGATTAATGAAAAGAATGCTATCTTTACTGGGGTGCGGGTATCATGAAGCGAATAAAAACAATTTACCAGGATCTTTATGCCGGATACCGCAAAAAGTCCTATCGAATAATAAAGCAGGGCCTGGGATGTAATAAATGTCGAATATTCATCAAACTTTCCTCTTTGAAAGAATATCCTTATTATCGGATATCGTAAAAATATAAGGCCGCATGCTGCAGGCACCGTAACCAAAAACACATTTCTCAAGGAAAAAGAAAGTGTCTCTTTTAATCTCTTTATATCCTGCCTGGCTACATGTTCGGACATAGTCGGTAATGAGGCCTGGGCTATAGATATGGCAAATATTGCCAGGGGAAATTGAAAAAGCCTGTTTGCATAATAAAGGCCCGATACCGCTCCTGCGCCTACTACCGCCTGCCATGAAGCAAGCATGCGCGAGATAACAAAATTTACCTGATAAACACATGCGCCTATTGCACGCGGGCCCATAAGCTTTAAGATTTCCTTTATCTTGCTGTGATAAAACCTAAATTGTCTAAAAGGCATAAAACCTTTTCTTATCAAAACAGGAATCTGTACGATAAACTGCAAACTCCCCCCTATAAGCACGCCTAATATCAGGCCATAAATACCTATACTCCTGTAAAGGATTATTGTGCAGATTATTATCGACGCATTTAAAAGGGCAGGCCCTAAACTCGGCATGGTAAAATGTTTTAGGGTGTTTAAAACCCCCATGCCGTAAGCAGCCAAGCCTATAAAGAATATAAAAGGGAAAAGGAGCCGGGTAAAAATTATGGTCTGTTGAAATTTTTCTGGAGAAACCTTAAATCCAAACGCTATCACACTTACAATAGCAGGCGCAAAAACAACGCCCAATACCGTTACACCTGCAAGTATAACCAAAAATATGCTAAAGAGGACATGGGCTAATTTCCAGAATTCTTCCTTTCCGTTTTTGGTCAGTTCATCTGTAAGCACCGGCACAACAGCAGCGTTTGTGGCCCCTTCTCCTACCAGGTCCCTCAACAGGTTAGGGATGCTAAACGCCATAATAAAGGCATCGCAAACAGCGCCTGTGCCAAAAAATCTTGCAATTATTACATCCCGTATAAAGCCTAATATACGGCTGAGCAGTGTTGCCGAACCTATAATCGAGGCTGATTTTGCTATAGATTTAGAACTTGACATGTTTAGCGAGCTGTGCTATCCTTTGCTCTCAGAAAAGAGAAAAATCTGACCTCTGGCTTCCAAGCAAATAAAAATAAGGAGAAACGATGGCAAATCTACCGGCAGCCAAAAAGAGCATAAGGGCTGATAAAAAAAAACAGCAAAGAAATAAAGCCGTTAAATCTACATTAAAAACTCTAATTAAAAAATTAAACGGTTTAATTGGGCAAAAGAAACAAAAAGAGGCGTCCGAACTGCTAAGAGAAGTAATGTCTGCTCTGGATAAAGCTGCCAAAATAGGGGTAATAAAGAAGAATACCGCTTCAAGGAATAAAACCCGCCTATCGATTAAAATAGCAAAAATTTCAGCCTGAGCTTAAACGCATAACAAGTATCTCAAGTAAAACATGTGGTTTTGAGATGCTTTTTTTTAAGCCAATATCTGTTTCTATGAGAAGCTGCTGTGCCCTTTTAATCTCTCCGAGAGTAAAGTTTTTTGCCTGGTTAATTATATTACCTGCTATATAATAATTTACCTTTAAGCTTCGGGCTATCTGTTCTTTTTTAAAATTGCCTTTTTTAAGCAAGGCTTTTACTCTGCCTAACCGGCGGATATACCAGGCTAACAACCCTAAAATTTGGTGGGCATCCTTTCCTGACTGCATAAGTGTCAATAGTATCTTTAATGCCGATTTCTGTTTTTTGAAACTTATTTCATCCACTAACTTAAACACAGAGATTTTAGTAGATTCACCTATTAAATCCTCCACATCTTTTCGGCTTACATCTTTTCTTTTGCCTGTATAAAGTGAGGCCATCTCTATGCATTGACTTATAGCTGTTAAATTGCCGGATGTATTTTCCGTTAGAAATTTGACTGCTTCGGGTTCTATTTCCTTTCCTCTTAACCTAAATTCTTTCTTTATCCAGGAAAATATCTTATCTTCATCAAGCATTGAAAAATCCATTGCCTTAGCATATCTTCTTGCAGCAATATTAAGTCTGTCCCTGGGGTTTAGGCTCTTTTCAGTTTCTATAACAAAAATTGATGTCTTGGCAGGTTTTTTAAGATACGATATCAATTTCTCTTTATCGTCTTGGGAAAGTTTCTCCGCCTCCTTTAAAATAACAAATCTCCTGCTTGCCAAAAAAGGAGGCGTCTTCAGGCTGTGGGCAATCTCATCAAATGATGCGTCTTCTCCGTAATATATATGGAAGTCAAGCGACTTAGAAGTTAAAGATAGCTTTGTCTTTAATTTATTTATAGAAAGATTCTTTCTAAATTCGTCCTCACCGGTAAAAAAATATACTGCATTCTGCACCTTTTTTCTAACCTGCCCTGTCCTTTTGGTATCCATGTTTATTTTAAAAATAAATCTTTTCCGATATTTTAAATATATAAAGGTGCGGGATTACCAGATTTCTATAGCCTGTTCCACAATTCTGCGTGCTAAATCGTCTATGGCTTCATTAATCGCTGTGGATTCAGTTTTAGCCTGCGAGCCGGTTGTATAATACTCATAACTGCCGGCGAAACGGTCAAATTGCCACAATATCTTATTCTCTTTTATATCTTTTAATTTTATACTCACCAGAATTATTATTCTGTACTGCTCTATATTATCTGCCTCATCGTATCTTAAGGCCTCTCTTTTAAAATCGACTAATTTACCGGTCAATATCACATCCGCATCTTCTGCCATGGATATTTTAAGATTTCCGTCATATATAAACTTATCTATAACAGCCTTGGTAACATCTAATTCTAAACGCGGCCTATAGGTCTTATAAACTTCTCTTTCGGAAGTCTCTCCTGTAATATCTATGGCATTTTCAAAATTTTCAACATAGATTCGTTTAATGTGGGGGGGCAGAAGGGAACGAGTAGTATAACCGCATCCACAAAAGCTTATAAGCAGTAAAATTATTAAAAGAGGAATATAAGCCCCAACACCAATTTTAAACATCGATAGAAAATTAAAATCGGTGTAGGGGTAAATTTTAAATCTCATTTCCCGCCAATTTTTCTCCTTAAAGCTTCTGCTTTTTCCATAGCAAGAGGCGCTATTTTGGTTGAGGAGAAGTTATCTACTATATCTTCATAATAAATTATTGCCGATTTATATCTTTTTCTTCCTTCATAAAACCGGGCAGTCTCATAAAGAGACTCGGCCTTCTTTTCCATTAAACCGCTTCTTTCTTTCCGGGCCTTTTTTACCAGTTCACTATCAGGGTGTCTTTTGGCGAATTCTTCAAGTTTTGCTATGGCCTCGCTGGTAAACTTCTGGTCATAAGCGCTGTCTAAAGAACTGCCGGAAGCGCAGACAGCTACTTGAAATCTTGCGTCATCGGCTATTTCACTATCGGGGTAATCTTCAACGATTCTCTGAAAAGCCTCCAGGGCCTCTCTGTAAAATTGCAGCCTCTTATAAAGCTGGCCTATCCTGTACTGGGCAAGCGGGGCATATTTGCTATAAGGAGCATTTGCTACTACTTTCTTATAAACATCTATGGCCTGTTCCGAGGTAGCCTTAAACGGCATACCAATAAATTTTACCTTCTCGCCCTGGAATAATCTTTCAGCTATATCATACTCCCGTTTAATGATTTCGTCTATGCGCTGGCTGAAAGGATAATTTTCAATCACCTTCTGATAAGCCAAAAAGGCATGATAAGGGTTTTGCAGTTTTTCCTGGCAGCGGCCTATATAATATTGGGCTTCTGCAGCTGCTTCAGAGCGCTCATAATAAGCTATAACCTTCTTAAACTCCTCCAATGCCTTCCTGTATTCTTCTGCTTCAAATAAATCCATCGCGTAAAGGAGTTGCTCTTTTGGTGTATCTTTAGGAGCATATTTAGGATTTATCCACTTTTTTGTCTTGGGGGTCCACATCCAATAAGAAAAGACATCTGATGAGCATAGTAATAGGCAAAGAACTACATAAATTATTATAAATAGAAATTTATGTCTCATAATTGCAGATAATATAACATTAGCGTAGTTTTTTGTCAAACAAAAAAGGGTTCGATAAATCGAACCCTAATTACGATCAGCTGGGGACATCCTGCTGCACCCTTGACATCATAGATGTCAAGGGTCAAAGCTTCTACGGGGTATCCTCTATGTAATCAATTATGCGCCGGCCATCCTGGGCTTTGGTGATCTTGCAATAAATGCTGCAAGATGCTTTCTATCTTCTTCAGTCATATCAAGAAATTGCAGACCTACCATATACTGACTGCCTCGCGGTTGTTTTTGAATCCAGGCCACTTTTGATATCGCCTTTACTGGGCGAGAGAAAGATGGCACAGATACTTCAACAAAGAGCCTGGTGAAGATCGATAAAAAGTCATTCGAGGTAAAACGCACTCCGCCTTCGCTGACATCCTTTGTTAGCGTTCCGTTATATATCTCTATCGGCCGTTGTATATCCTTAAATTGCAATGGCACACGGGCGTTAATGCGTCCAAACCGTCTTCTCTCCTTAACATAAGCCGCCATTCCATACCTCTTATTCTGTTAATGGATACATTTGTCCATTGTTAATATTTTAGCACCCAAAATTTACTATGTCAAGGAAAAATAAAATAATTTTTAATATTTTAAAAATGTTCATTAAAAAGTGATTTTTAAGGCCGTTTCTGAAACCTAAAGGGAAAGTATCCCCAGGGACATTTCTGAAACGGTCTTTTAATACAGGATAAATACACTATAGTAGGTAGATTAAATGGCTTTCCCGCTATATGTAGTAGTTAGATTATAATCTTCCCCATCAGTAGTAATAATTATTGCGCCATCTTTATGGGTTATATATATTGACGCGCCTTTCTCTGATAAAAGCCTCGCTGTGGACTCTGCAGGAGTAGCGTATAGAGACTTTCGGGATGCGGTTACTATTGCAATATCCGGGTTAACTAAACTAAAAAAAGAGTCAGCTGTATATTTATATCCATCCACACATGAGCCATGATGGGGCACTTTGATGATATCGCTGTTTAATAATTCTCCGTAAGGGATTATATTCTTTATGCCTTTCTCTAATATATCAGCGCATAATAGAAAACTTACATTCTTATATATTAGCTTCAGGACAACCGAGGTATCGTTTGTATTGATATAGCGGCCGGTTAGGAATTCTTCCGAAGGATTAAGTACCAGAATCTGCGTATCTTTGAATCCTTCTATTCTATCGCCTTCTTTCAGCGAAAAAGTTTTTATGGAGCGGGATTTAACTAAATCTATTAACCGTGCATAGCCTTCCTCGCCTTTCTCTATACCATTATATAAAAAATGTCTTACCTTGGTTCTTTTAATTATTGAAGAGGCCCCGCCGAAATGGTCGGTGTCTCCGTGAGTAATAAGCATACAATCTATTGCATTTTTGCCTTCATGCCATATATAAGGCATAACTACATCTTTTCCCTTATCCATATACGCACTTTTCCCTCCGGTATCAACGAGCATAGTTTGACCCTTCGGAAACTGGATAAAGATAGCATCGCCGTGTCCGACATGAAGAAAGGTTATTTTTAATTGTTCGGGATATTTTCCTCCGCCAAATGCGGATCCGCCTCCGGCGGGAAGCAGAGGCGCCCATATACAAAAATTTATGCATATCAGGATAATTATGAAAACTGTGCCTTTTGATAGCCTGAATCTTTTTCGATCAGTCGCTAAAATTATCAATGCATAATATCCGGCTATAGACCATATGGGCAAATCAGGGATATAAAAATATGCAAAAGGAATCTTTGATAGATAAAAGATCAATCTTTCCAATAAAAAAGCGACTAACCAAACGGTAGAGCCAAATATAGCCGCCAAAGATACAGGCAACAGCCCAAGCAATACAAAGGTAAATCCTATACAGATCAACAATCCCGCAAGCGGCACAACAAATAAATTTGCAATTATGGTTACAGGGGATATTATATTAAAATAATAAGCTATTATCGGCGCTACTCCTATATAAACTGCCAGCGTAAGGACCAAGGACCTAATTAGATATAACAATCCTTTTTTGTTAAACTTTTCTAGCTTAAAAAAGTTTTCTATTCTGGGGCAAAGATATATTATGGAAAAAACACAAACAAACGATAGAATAAATCCTGCATTGAACAGCTGCATTGGATTTGCCAGCAATATCAACATACCTGCCAGAGAAATAATATTATATGTATCTATTTCGCGGTTTAAGATGCGGGCTATTAAAAATACGGTAATCATTATAGCTGCTCGTGCTACCGAAGGCCTCCCACC
>CP070655.1:222186-245099 GCA_020354945.1 Candidatus Omnitrophota bacterium | reverse complement strand
CTAATTTAGCGAATAATTTATATCTTTTCTCCCTCACTTCAACTACCCAGTTTAATGCTACGGATACCTTTTTTGGATTGGTTAACACCGGGCATAAAAGATGCGGCAATTTATTAAACAGGGCAAGCTCTACCATCTTTGGATCAATTAATATAAATTTAAGTTCATCCGGAGTGGCATTAAATATCATACTTAATATTATGCAATTAACGCATACAGTTTTGCCCGAACCTGTAGTCCCCGCAATAAGAAGATGGGGCATGTCAGCCAAATCGCATATTACCGGCTTCCCGGCGATATCCTTCCCGAGGGCTAAATTGAGCTTAGATCGAGGTTTCACAAATCTATCAGATTGCAAAACTTCCTTAAGGTAAACCAGACTGGTAACGACGTTTGGCACCTCTACGCCCACTCTGGCCTTTCCGGGTATCGGAGCAACTACCCTGACACTATGGGCTTTCATCGCCAATGCTATATCGTCGCTTAATGATGTAACCCGGGTTACTTTCAATCCCGGAGCCGGTTCAAGTTCATATCTTGTTATTGCAGGTCCCTGTTCTACCTGAGTTACCTTTACATCTATTCCAAAATCCTGCAAAGTTTCTTCCAGTATTCTGGAAGAAACAGCTAGATCCTCCTTGATTTTTTTCTCTTCAATTCTAGGCGGTTCATCTAATAGATCCAAGGAAGGCAGTTTATACTCGCCTATTTGCTGCGGTTTGGCCTTTGGCGCTTCCGACTTTACCTTTGCTGCCGGTTGAGGTTTAATAATTGGCTTGCTTATCTTTCGTTCTGGCTGTAGAGCGATCTTTGGAGTAACTTGCGGCTTTTTGGGTCTATATATCTCAATGGAAGGGGTTTCTTTCTTCCTTCCTTCTTTCGGCGTAGTTGCCTTTGTCCTCTTTTTGGAAAAAATAGGCTTTTTTACAACAGCAAAATATTCTTTAAACTTTTTGTATAATACAACGATAAACGGAAGTATTAAAAATTCTGTTGCCAAAAGGGCGCTCATCGCAATTAACATAACGGAGATAACATATGTGCCTATATAACCAAAATATCTTATTAATAAATTTGATAAAAAAAGACCGGTTATGCCTCCGGCTTTTACCTTGTCAACATTAGCGCCGTTAAATAACATGCTAAGCAGTATACATGAAGCAAAAAATAGCACTATTGTGCCTGAGACCTTTAAATAAAATTTTTGAGGTTCTCTGCCTATGAATTTATTTACAGCCCATGCTAAACAAAGAAACGGGATTATGTAAGCGCTCCATCCAAGGAGAAAGAACAACCCAGCTGCTATATAAGCTCCGATAATGCCTGCAAAATTGCTTACTTGACTGTTGGGAGAAGAACTGAAGAATCTAAGATCTTCCGAGCTATAGGATATAAGGCTAATTAAAACTAAAACAGCAATAGCTAAAAATATAAGACCTTTAAACTCGTTTATTCTCTGCCTGCTCATTGTCGGTATAGGGGCGTTTCCACACTATATATAAACTTTGATTAAAACAGCGGCACCTGCCAAAAAACAGTAGATGCCAAATAATGATAGCCTGTCTTTTATTATGGCTTTAATTAAATAATAAATAGCTACCAAACCTGTTAGGAACGAACATAAAGAGCCAGCTATAACTTGTGGTATAAAAATACCCTTTACGCTGCCTAAATTATTTAATTCAAAAATCAATGTGCCAATTATAACAGGGATAGCCAGCAAAAAAGAATATCTAACAGCTTCTCTTTTTCTAACCTGACAGATCAGTGCAGTAGAAATCGTAATGCCGCTCCTCGATAAACCTGGTAAAGCGGAGACGCCCTGCACTGTACCTATTATTAATGCCTTGGCAATTCCAAGTCTAGACCTGGTTTCAGGATGATGTTCTCTTAACCGAGCCCCAAAATCACCACAGAATAAAAAAATAGCAGTTGTTATCAACATAAAACCTGCCAGTTTAATATTCACAAATGCCTGCCTGAAAAATGGCTCAAATAAAAAGCCTATTATGCCGGTAGGTATACAACCTATTAATATTAATATGAGAAAGTATCTCTGTTTTGTGAAGATTAACCATATATCTTTTCTGAAATAAACTAAGATTGCCAAAAGAGTGCCTACATGCAAAAATGTGTCAAAAAGCAACTGTGGTTGTTTATAACCAAAATAATAATGCAACAAAACCAGATGGCCGGAACTGCTTACAGGTAAAAATTCTGTTAATCCTTGCAGCACGCCTGACAGAATCGCTTCTAATAAGTTCATAGTATAGGGATGTTTCCGACCCCGATCTCAGACACCTGAATGGCCAAAACCTCCGGTCGAGCGAACAGTTTCATCCAACTCATCTACTAGCTCTGTCTCTGCCCTTATAACCTTCTGGACGACCATCTGGGCTATTCTATCCCCACGTTTTATTGGGAAAGGTTTTTTTCCGTGGTTAATAACTATAATACCGACTAATCCTCTAAAATCTGCATCTATAGTACCCGGAGTATTGACGATACTTATTCCGTGTTTTATAGCAAGGCCGCTTCTTGGCCTGAGCTGAGCTTCATAACCGGCAGGTAAACTCATATAAAAGCCGGCTGAAATTAACTTAATCTCACCCGGGAGGAGTACTACTTCACCATCGACGTCGGCACGAATATCCATGCCGCTTGAGGACTCGCTCATATATTGAGGTAAAGCTAAATCTTCGCACCCTGTTTTTTTTCTTATCTTTATCTTAACTTGTTCCATAGCTTATAGCACCGTTTGAAATCCAAAACGGTGCATTCTTACTCCTCAGCCTGCTTCTTCGATAAATTCACTCTTCCCTGTTCATCTATCTCGACAACCTTTACTTTGAACTTGTCTCCGATCTTGACCACATCCTCTATATTCTTAACATAGCCTTTTGAAAGTTCAGAAATATGCACCAGGCCTTCTCTTCCGGGAAGTATCTCGCAGAATGCTCCAAAAGGCATAACCCTCTTTACTATCCCGAGATAAATTTTACCAACTTCCGGGACCTCAATAAGCTTTTTAATAATCTCAACGGCCTTTTCAGACGCGCTAGCATCTGTTGAAGCCACTAAAACAGCGCCGTCATCTTCTATGTCTATAGTTACGCCGGTCTCATTTATAATCTTCCTTATAGTCTTGCCACCTGGGCCTATCACGTCTCTAATCTTGCCCGGGTCTATTTTAAGTGTAGTTATGCGCGGCGCATATTCAGAGAGACTTGGTTTGGGTTTTGATATGACCTCATTCATCTTATCGAGCAGTTCGCCCCTTGCAGCCTTGGCTTGCTTTAGTGCCTCTCTGGCTATATCCAAACTAATGCCTTCTTTTAATTTCACATCCAACTGCATAACAGTAACGCCTTTTGCGGTGCCGGCTATCTTAAAATCCATATCGCCGTAATGGTCTTCAACCCCGGCTATATCTGTGAGTAGCCTGTATTTTGTGTCTTCTTTAACAAGCCCAATGGCTATTCCGGCAACCGGCTCTTTAATAGGGACTCCTCCGTCCATAAGAGCCAAAGAACCGGCGCATATTGTTGCCATGGAAGAGGAACCGTTGGATTCGAGTATATCCGATACCACCCTTATTGTGTAAGGAAACTCCTCCTTTGATGGCATAACAGGCTTAAGCGCTTTTTCTGCCAGCGCCCCATGGCCTATCTCTCTTCTACCGGGGCCTCTGACCGGTTTTACTTCCCCAACGCTAAAAGGAGGGAAATTGTAATGAAGCATAAAAGTCTTCTGCATCTCTCCCTCTAACGCCTCTATAAGCTGTTCGTCTGAACTGGTTCCCAAAGTTGTAACAGAAAGGCTCTGGGTCTGCCCGCGAGTAAACAGGGCCGAACCATGAGTTCGCGGTAAGACTCCAATCTCACAACTGATTGGGCGTATCTGCTCAAAGGCTCTGTCATCGACTCTTTTATTCTGATTTAATACTATGTCGCGAACAAGTTCCTTCTCAACCATCTGCAATGCTATTTTAATATCCAACTCGGTAACAGGCGATTCTTCTGTAACCAACTTTTCTGTTAATTCATTACTAAGGGAATCCATTGCTTCTATGCGTTCTTCCTTGGTCTTCAAAGAATTTATTTCAATAAGCCTGTCTACAGAAAGGTCTTTTATCCGTTTAAGGAGCTCTGCTGATACTTTTTTAATCTGGGGGGTGAACTTTTTAACGCCATATTCGGAAATCATTTTATTTTGAATATCTATAATTTTTGTTATGTTAGCATATCCAAATTTTATAGCATCAAACATATCGCGCTCCGGCACCTGATCATTGTTTGACTCTATCATGATAATACCGTCTTTTGTGCCGGCTATTACTATATCGAGCCTCGATTCATCTAATTGGGCATAAGTGGGATTTATTATAAATTCACTCTCTTTTATCTGCCCGACGCGCGCTACCCCTATAGGCCCATCAAAAGGCACATCCGATATAGAAAGCGCTGCAGAGGCGCCCAAAACCGCTAAAACATCCGGGTCGTTCTCGCCGTCGCTTGATAAGACCGTAGCCATAACCTGAACTTCGTTCAGCATACCTTCCGGGAAAAGAGGCCTTATCGGCCTGTCTATTAGACGAGCACTTAAAATTTCTTTTTCCGTGGGCCGGCCCTCCCTTTTGAAAAATCCGCCAGGAATCTTTCCGGCGGCATAGGTCTTTTCTCTGTATTCAACCCATAGAGGAAAGAAGCTAATCTCTTCCTTAGCCTCTTTAGACATAACCACAGTAACCAGAACCATTGTTCCGCCGCAAGTTACAGTTACGGCGCCGCTGGCTTGCTTGGCCAGTTTTCCTGATTCTAAAATAATGGTCTTATTCCCGATGTTTAATTTGAATTGTTTAATCATGTTTTTATTTTTCCTTTGAAAAAGGGAACAGGCCGCTTTTTTGCTGTCAGGCTACTATTAGCCAAAAAAGCAGCCTGTCCCCTTTTTTCCTATTTCCTTAACTTGAGCTTATCCAGAATATTCTGATATTCTTCTACATTGTGCTTCTTTAGATAATCGAGTAATTTTCTTCTGCGATTGACCATCCGTAGCAGCCCGCGCCTGGAGTGATGGTCTTTCATGTGTGCTTTAAAATGCTCCGTCAGGGCATTTATTCTCTCGGTAAGAATGGCTATCTGTACATCCGCGGAGCCTGTGTCTTTCTGGTGTTTTTTAAACTTTTCAGTAATGGTGTACTTCTTTTCCTTATCGATTGTCATTATCCATCTCCTCTTTATTTAGCAGGATATTATAACAAATATACTATATATTGTAAAGTATATCTTTTTTTATCTGCTCTCTTAAAGCAGCTTTATTCTTAAAATGCCTCTCGGATCTTATTTTTTTTACAAAAAACAGCTCTATAGGCTTGTTATATAAGCTGCCATCAAAACCTAAGATATGCACTTCTATCTCAGGTTCTTTTTGCCTCAAGCCCAATGTAGGCCGAAATCCGATGTTTAATACGCCTCTGTAGTATCTTTCGTAAACCTTCACCTTGACTGCATATACCCCCGTGGGTGGCATCGCTTCATGATGCGGATCTATATTTGCAGTTTTAAACCCTATAGTTCTACCGATGCGCCTGCCGGGTTTAACAGTTCCATATATCGCCACACTCCTTCCTAGTAATTTAGACCCAATATCCAATCTGCCTGTTTTAATTAAGTTACGTATAAGGCTGCTACTTATAACCTTACCTTCGTATCTCTGAGTCGGAATTATTTTAAGACCTAATCCATGATTGTGCAGGAGTTTTTTAAAATCTTTTGCCGATACCCTTTCTCTGCCAAGTTTAAATCTACTTCCTATGATTAATGTTGTTGCCTTTAGTTTCTTGACGAGAACATGCCTTATGAGCCAATCTATCGGTCTTTTAGATAAAGCCCTGGTAAACCTAATTACTATGCATAAATCAACACCTATATCTTGCAATAATTTTAATCTGTGTTCGAGTGAAGTTATGGTAGATTTAGAGGATATGCTACCAAGCACCTTTTGAGGATGTGGATAAAATGTCAAAACAGTTGCTATCTGCCTTCTGGTTTTTGCCTGCCTTACAACCTCTGTCAATATTTTTTGATGGCCTATGTGCACTCCGTCAAAAATGCCTATTGTAGCAACAGATTTCTTCCTCTGGCATTTGAGGTTGTTAAGGCCATATATAACTTTCATATTATTACAGACGTTTACGATTTTGTTCGGGAAAGTGTCCTATTTTCAATCGGGAAAGTATCTTGATTTCAATCGGAAAACTGCACCCTCAAAAAGGGCGGGGGTACACTTTCCTGAATAAAACTCAGACAGTTTCCCGAACGATTTTCTAAACGTCTGTTATTTAGATAATAATATTCCGAAGGTGCTCTATGCCCATGCCATCCAACTCATCCAAAGCATGGGCATTCTCTACCTTAAATTCTCCCGAGGCTAATCTGCGTAGAGCTTGCATATGCGCCCCGCAACCTAATTTCTCGCCAATATCATGGCATAATGTCCTTATATACGTGCCTTTAGAGGATTCCATAATAAACTCAACATAAGGCATTTTTATAGACAATACCGTTATGTTATATACACGTATCTTTTTTGGAAATCTTTTAACTTCAAGGCCCTTTCTGGCAAGTTTGTAGAGCCTTACGCCCTTATAATGCTTTGCAGAAACCATTGGCGGGATTTGTTCAATTTCTCCTTTAAAAGATTTAGCTACTTCTCGAATTTGTTTAGCTGTTATATTCCCTACGATGCTGTTGGTTATGATTTTGCCTTCAGCATCCTGGGTATCGGTGACTATCCCTAATTTCATGGTGCATAAGTATTTTTTGTCATCGTTAAGATATCTTGAGGCCGACTTAGTGGCCCTCCCTAAAAGAATTACTAAAAGACCTGTCGCAATAGGATCTAACGTCCCGCAATGTCCTACTTTGCTAATCTTAAATCTTTTTCTGATGAAGTTTACCACATCGTGGGATGTGATTCCCTTGGGCTTATCTACAAGGAGTATCCCTGTTATATTCTGCATTTTGTATATGCACCGTTTGGGAAAGCAAAGGGTGCTATTTTTATCTCGGATAAAACCTTCTTTTTTGCTTCAGCCAGCGAACCCTTTATTGTGCAGCCGCTTGCCTTCCGGTGCCCTCCACCGCCAAAGTGTGAAGCAATCTCGTTTACATCAATATCATCATTGGATCTTAAATTAACCTTTATCTTTCCAGGGGCTATCTCAGTAAAAAGTATCGCTATCTTGACCCCCTTTATAGACCGCGGAAAATTAATGAAATTTTCCTGCTCCCCTAAACCAGCTCCGCATTTCTTAAGCATATCTTTAGTTATCTGCATCCAGGCTATTCTTTTATTCGGGCTTAGCTTCAATGTAGAGAGTGCACTGCCTAAAAGTCTCATTGCTGACGGAGAAATTTCCTCATATACTTTCTTATATATGTTATTCGTATCTACTCCTGCATCAATAAGATGCGATACAACCTTATGGGTAAAAGAGGTGACATTAGAATAATTAAATGAACCTGTATCGGTTAAGATAGCAGTATATAAACAAATTGCAGTCTCTTTATTAATCTTTACCTTAGCTTCTTTAAACAATATGTACAAAATTTCAGCTGTGCTGGAAGCACGGCTATCTATCAAATTTACATTACCGAATCTTTTATTGCTGAGATGATGGTCAATGTTAATCTTTGGCTTTGATAAATCTATAACTTCATAAATTCCACCTATTCTTTTTATATCTGCACAGTCTAAAAAGCAAATAGCGTCATACCTTGTATCTTTGTTTATCTTTGTAAGTATCTTTTTGCTGTTTGGCAAAAACTTGTATTTGGGGCCGGGCTTTCCTGAATTCAGTATCCGGGCGTTTTTGCCCATTACCTTTAACAAATAGAGAAAAGCTAACTGGCTGCCTATTGAATCGCCTTCTGGATTTATATGTGAAGTTATTAAAAAATTCTTATGCTTATTTATTTCTTTTAGTACCTTTTTAAACTTGTTCATTTGGCTTCCTTTTTTTATGTATATCGTCAAAAATTCTGTCTATCTCCTGTTCTTGTTTAAGAGTGTCATCATAAATAAATTTTATATCAGGGATAAACTTAATATATAGTCTCCTCCCGAGCAACTTTCTTATATAACCGGATGCCCTATTTAATACTTTTTTAGTCTTATCTTTCTCTTTATCGTCTCCCATACAGGTAAAGTAAACCGAAGCTTGACCTAAATCAGGGCTTGTTGAAACCGAAGTAACCGTAATAAAACCTATATTTGGATCATTTAACTCCTGCTGTATAATTATACTTATATGGTGTCTTAATTCCCGATTTATCCTATCTGCACGCGACATGGTAACAGTTTTCAGTTTTCAGCCTTCAGCTTTCAGTATCTGCTGACTGATAACTGATGACTGATAACTGCTTATAGCAGCTCCATCTTACTATCAAGCAATTGCACTTTATTGAATTTATCAATAAAATCTAAAACTTTGCCTAACCGGCTCTCTGCTATTCTCTTGCCGGCATCAACATTTACAATTGCCATCTTTGCCCTCTGCCATTTACCGTGATGCTCTATCTCAGCTATAGAAATATTAAATGAATTCTTGAGTCTTTCTTTTAAACTTTTAAGCACTCGCCTCTTATCCTTAAGAGAAAGAGAATCAGGAATAAATATTTCAACGGTTAATACTCCTATCGTCATTTTGTCTTACCTATCAATTTCTCGGCTAAACCAATTTCATCCTGTTTACTTTTAATCCTGCCGTCTAATTTTGCATAAAGGATTTTATTCAAAACTTTTTTATAGGTTGGCCCCGGAGTCAGACCGATTTTCTTCAGGTCTATGCCGGTTATTCTTAATTTTATACTATTATATTTAGTGAAAAATAGAGAGATTCGCCCTTTTGCCTCCTTGGTCTTTGTCTTAGCCATAATAAAAAGGATTACTTCATACGATAGAGGCTCAAGATACATGTATATCTGGCTCGGTTTCATATCCTCTTTTCTATCCAAAAGTTGCGCTATTCTATTAGCACCCATCTTAGCAGAGAGGAGTCTTTTGGTATCGCCTTTTGTAAAAACAAACCTTTCGCACATAGATTTTATTTCCTTTAATGCAAGAGAATTAACCATAGCCATAAAATAGATAATCCAGCTATCAATGACTCTTTTTTTCATAAACGAGAGTTTATACCAGGCGCAGGTTTCTTCAATAGACTCAAAAAGTTTAATCATATCTTTATTTAATTTTAACTTTGGGTCGATAAAGCGCAATTCATGTAACTGATTCATTCCGAGCAGGGCTTTGATAGGTTTGTCTTCGCTTAAAATTAATATAATCTCATCCCTGATCCTTTGCTTCTGAGTCCTGCCAAACATATCTAAGGTTACCGCTGTCTTTATCAGCTCTTCGGTGTGTGGCTCTATTCTGAAATTATATCTCTGTTCAAACCTGACTGCCCTAAAGATGCGGGTAGGATCCTCCAAGAAACTCAAATTATGCAATATTCTTATTTTTTTCATTTTTAAATCCCGTTGCCCGCCAAAAAAATCTATCAAATCCCCGAAATTGTTCCTATTAACAGAAACCGCCATTGCATTTATGGTAAAATCCCTTCTGTAAAGGTCCTGTTTGATGGAAGCGAATTTTACTGTCGGCAAAGCTGCGGGATATGGATATTGTTCTGTTCTGGCAGTAGCAATATCTATTTTAAACTTCTCTTTCTTTTTTTCCGGGCCTCGTTTACCTTTACCCGTCCACGGCATAACAATTGTTGCTGTGCCGAATTTTTTATGCACTACCAATGAGCCTTTCAATTTACTGGCTAAAATTTTACCAAAGCGTATAGCATTTTTTTCCACTACTATGTCTATGTCAAAATTCTCAACACCCAGGAGCAAGTCGCGTATAAAACCACCAACGCAAAAGGCCTTATAATGTAAATTATCGGCTCTTTTACCTATAAACTTCAATATATTATAAATATGCCCCGGCAGGCGGCTTTTTAAATTTTGGGATACATTCACGGCCACAGGGGAGATGAAGGGCCTTTTCCTCTTTGACGACTTCCTCGGAGTGATTAAATCGTGATAAACTACTTTAAGCAAATCTTCTCTGGTTACCATGCCTAAGAGTTTACCTCTTTTAACAATCGGCAAATATCCAACATCTTCTTCAAGCATCAATCGCCTGATCTTCTGAAGAGGAGCCTTGGAAGTAGTAGTAACCGGCCTGATATTCATATACCCTTTAATTCTTGAATGTCCAAAACCACGATGGATTGCTTTGGCAAGGTCAGCCTTTGTGATAATGCCCACCAATCTGTCCTTTTCTGCCACAGCCATACCAGTTACTTTTAATTTCTTCATTAATTTCCTGACTTCATTGATAGTTTCATCGGGAGAGACCGTTCTTATCTTGAATGAACCTATATCCTCAGCATATATTTTTGGCCTTATGGTCCTTTTTAAAATATTTAACAATTTTAGCTTCACCTGTTCTGAGCTGATACCCTTTATCTTGGCGCTCGCTGCATAGGGATGGCCTCCTCCTCCAAAATGGGAGGTTACCTTTGCTATATTTATATATGAGAGATTGCTTCGCGCTACCATGCGAATTGTACCTGTGGCATCCTCCGCAAAAGCAAATAGCACATTAAAATTTTCTATATCTATAAGTTTGTGTACCAATAAAGCAAAGTCTTCGACAAACTTTTCTATTTTAAGGAATGAGATGGCGATGTCTATACCTTTAATTGTAACAACTTCTGTCTTGTTTATCAAATCAGATAAAATTGAAAGCTGCCGTTGCGTCAATTCACGTTTAAGATATGATGAGACCGCACTAAGGTTAGCACCCTGAGAGAACAAAAACCCGACCACGTCGATATCTAACTTGGTTGTGGTCTGAGAAGTCAAAGAGTTGGTATCTTCATAAATCCCTAATGCCATAACCGTCGCCTCAATTGGTGTCAATGGCATCTTCCTCTTTTTTATTATCTTCACCAACAATGAAACCGTAGCGCCTACATTAGCAGAAATTTCCTTCTCTGGCTTTATATCTTGTTTGGTCTTTGGATGGTGGTCAAAAATATGGATTTCGACTTCGCCCTTGTCCACAATTTGGGAGGCCATTCCTATTCTGCTTTTAAGTCTTGTCTCAACGATTATAAGCCTTGTTACGCTGTCTAAATCTATCTCTTTTTCAGTATCTAATCTAAACTCATCCTTCCATAAACTCAAGAATTCCCTCACATTCTTTTGGGCAGAACCTGGAAGAATTGCTTTTGCCTGTGGATAGAGTTTCTGGGCAGCTATTACTGATGCCAAAGCATCAAAATCTGCCCCTACGTGGGTTACGATTAGGTCCATTGTTTCGGAGGTGTCAGACACTGGGATGTGCATTGTCCATTCATCGTGTCTGACATCTACGGTCTCGGATGATACTTACGATGTATCGCCTTTAATCTTTCTTTATCTATATGGGTGTATATTTGGGTTGTAGATATATCCGCATGCCCTAACAGTTCTTGCACTACCCTTAAATCTGCCCCTCTTTCAAGCATATGCGTTGCAAAAGAATGCCTTAATGTGTGGGGGGTTATCTTCTTCTTTGTGTGAGCGGCATTTGCATATTTTTTTATCATTTTCCATATGCTCTGCCTGGAAATAGACTTGCCCAAACGAGACAAAAAGACAAAACGCGAAGCTTTGGCCTGCTTTTTGAGCAATTTGGGCCTGACTTTATCCATATATCTGCACAGCATCTCTTTGGCTTGTTTGCCAACAGGGACAATCCTCTCCTTTTCACCCTTCCCGATACATTTTAGGAAACCTACGTCTATGTTGACATTGTCCATAGTAAGAGTTGCCAATTCTGAGACCCGCATTCCAGTAGCATACAAAAGTTCCAATACCGCCCTATCTCTTATTCCCATCCAATTCTTTAGGTTTGGTGCTTTTAAAATCTGCTCGATTTCAGAAACGGAAAGGACATCAGGCAGATGTTTCCACAACTTAGGCGAATCTAATACATCGGCAACATTCTCTTTTGCATATCTTTCCCTTGCAAGAAATCTATGGAATATCTTTATGGCTACTAAATTTCTGGAAACGCTGTTAGGGCTTAGGCCCTTGTCTTTTTCCAGCATCATAAAATCCGTAATGTCTGAATGCTTGGCTTCCCGGATGTGATTTATCTTTTTTTCCTTATCCAAAAAATCTATGTATTTATACAAATCCCTGCGATAGGCATCAATAGTGTTTTCCGATAAGCCCTTTTCAACAGTTAAATAATCCAGGAATTCCTCTGCTAAGGCTTTCATTTTTCAGCAACTGACAACTGTTTTATCTACTCCTGCAAATACTTCTTCATCTTGGTATATGAAAAATTTTCTCTCACCACATTATAGATATGTTTCAGCTGTTTTGTCAGGGTATGTTTATGCCCTGAAACATAGGAAGAATCTTTTATTCTTTCTGCCAAACCCGTCAATTCCTCAATATGGGGTTTTAGGCTTTGCTTTTTTTCATCCGGCAGAAGTTTATACATCTCGTTAATTTCGACAACAGCATAATTGGCATGAAGCTTGAGTTTCTTATTATTTATTCTATCTTTGCCGCCCAGTACATTTATCATTTCAGTTTGAGCGTTTTTCCAAAAAGCATAATGATTTATATAACGTTGTTCTTTAGTAAATTCAGCCTCATAAGACTTGGGTTTAAAAACAGGTATTTGTTTTTTCTCATATTTTTTCTTTCTTACAAACTTCTTTCGCAGTTCGCCGGTGCACCCACTTAATGAACACAGGCATGCTGCGAGCAAAATTACAGCTATTGTCTTTTTTAGCATATCGATTACTCCTTCAAAAATAGAGACAGCGATTTTTTTCTGCGACCATTAAATGAAAAACGCCGCTGTTCTTATTTGTTAATCATCTTCTTAAACTCTTTCTCGTCTATAAATTTTAAATTTAATTTCTTTGCTTTATCGTATTTCGAACCGGGGTTTTCACCAATCAATACAAAATCCACTGCCTTACTTACCGAAGATGTAACTCTGCCTCCTCTATCTTTTATTAGCTGCTGAGCCTCGTTTCTGGAAAAAGAACTTAAAGAACCTGTCAAAAGGAATCTTTTACCGGCCAGCTTGCCGCGCTTTTCTCTTTTTGCCTGGGCCATCTTGACACCGGTATCTTTTAATCTCTTTATCAATTTTTTGTTATCCGGACTATGAAAAAATTCATAGATAGACTCAGCCATAACAGGCCCTATCTCTTGAATATCAGAAAGAGACTCTACTGTTTGCCGGCTTAATTTTTCTATGGAGTTAAACTCTGAAACTAAAATATCTGCGGCGTGTATTCCGACATGCCTTATGCCTAAACCAAAGATTAACCTGGATAAATTCTGTTGCTTAGATTTTTCTATCGCATCTAAAAGATTTTGCGTGGATTTATCGGCTATTCTTGGTAGCTTTATTATCTGCTCATACTTAAGTGCATAGAGGTCGGCTATATCAGAGATTAACTTATTATCTACCAATAGCTCCACCATTGATTCTCCAAGCCCTTCTATATCCATAGCCGCTCTTTTCGCAAAGTGTTTGATTCTTTCCTTTTGTTGAGCGCCGCAGGAGGCATTATCGCAACGTACAGCCACTTCGCCGGGATACCGCCTTACTTTGCTTCCGCAAACAGGGCATTTATCCGGCATATGAAACTTCCTCTCTTTGCCTGTTCGTTTACTCAATACCGGAGCCACAACTTGTGGAATAATCTCCCCTGCCTTTTCTATAGTTACCGTATCTCCGATCCTGACATCCTTTCTCTCTATATCTTCGACATTGTGCAAAGTAGCCCGGCTAACAACACTGCCTGAGAGTCTCACCGGCTCAAGAACAGCCACTGGGGTCAACGCCCCGGTCCGGCCAACCTGAACTATTATGTTCTTTAATCTGGTAGTTGCTCTTTCTGCCGGAAATTTATAAGCTATCATCCATCGAGGGGCCTTGGTAGTGGCTCCGAGCTTTTCCTGTTGCTTCAAAGAATTTACCTTTATCACCATCCCGTCTATATCATAGTCCAGGTGTTCTTTTTCATCCTCCCATTCATTACAATATGCGACTACTTCATCTATATTCTTGCATTGTTTTATGTGAGGATTGGTTCTAAACCCGTGTTTTTTTAAAAATTCCAAAGCCTCCCATTGTGTTTTTAAATCAGCCCCCTCGATATATCCAATAGCATAATTAAACATATTCAGCCCCCTTTTTGCCACTGTGGTAGAGTCTAATAATTTTAAAGAACCTGCCGAGGCATTTCTGGGATTGGCAAAAAGTTCCTCTCCGTTCTTTTGTTTTTCTTTATTTATCTTAAGAAAACTTTTATGGTTCATATATATTTCGCCTCTAACCTCAATCAGAGGAGGGAATTCTTCTTGTTTGTGAACACATAAGGGTATAGCTGATATAGTGCGCAAATTCTGAGTAATATCATCGCCGGTTACTCCGTCTCCACGAGTAGCACCTTTTGTTAATTTGCCGTTTTTATAAGTTAAGGAAATGCTCACCCCGTCTATCTTAAGCTCAACCACATAGGATATTGTTTCCTTCGGCAAATTCTTTTTAATCCTTTTGTCAAATTCCCGAATTTCATCGGCAGAATAGGTATTATCCATGCTAAACATAGCTACTCTATGTTTAACTTTTGGAAATCCTTCAACCGGCTGTCCGCTAACCCGCTGAGTGGGTGAATCCTGTGTAATTAATTCAGGATGGGATTTCTCCAACTGTATCAGTTGACGCATAAGCTTATCATATGCCTGGTCTGAAATTTCGGGCTTATTTTCAACATAATATTTATAATCATGGTAGCGTATTTGCTCTTGTAATTTCTCCATTTGTTTTTTTACATCTTTTTTCATAGCTTATCTACCCTTTTCTAATCTATGCGCCAAATACGGCGGTAAGCCTGCATCAATTATTGCCTTGCCGGCAGATTTTATATCGTATTCATACCGCTTAAGGTGCAAGGAATTCTTCTCATCGTCATATATACAATAGCAGCCTCTCCGGTCACCATCACGCGGCTGCCCAACGCTTCCTACATTTATTAAATACAATATATCCGGCTCTATTTTTATTTCCATCTGGGTTATATAATTTGCATAGTTATCCTTGGGTTTAAAAAATATAACCGGCACGTGAGAATGACCTATAAAACAAATTTTGCTTTTTTGAAGGCTGATATTATAAGTCGCGCTTCGAAGGTCCAATATATAATTAAATTCTTCAGGAGAATTTAAACTCCCATGCACCAGAGTAAAATCCCTTTCCTCATAAACAAAGGGCAGTCTTTGAAGATAATTTTTATCTTTTTCATCTATTGCGGCTTTAGTCCATAAAACAGCCTGTTTTGCACGCGGATTAAAATAATCAGTTGACAATTTACCTGCAACTGCCCAGTCATGGTTTCCGCAAACAATTGGACAATCTAACTCTTTAGTAAGCTTAATGCACTCTCTGGGATTTGCGCCATATCCTACTATGTCGCCGACACAATAATATTTATCTATTTTTTCTTTCTTGCAATCTTCAATAAATGCCTCATATGCTTGCAAATTTGAATGTATATCCGAAAATATTGCATTTAGCACTAATAGAACCTTATGTCAAAATCCTTAAATTCGCCTTTGTACTCCTGCCAATCGATGTCTCTTTTTGAAATATAGCGTTTCAGCCTGTCCTCAAGACGGTTCAGGAAATCCATGATAGCCGATTCATCTCCTTCGCAGACAACCTCTACGCCTCCATCCGGCAGGTTTTTAACCCATCCTGTAAGGTTCAGGTCTCTAGCTATATATTCAGCAGTAAACCTGAATCCTACCCCATGGACATATCCACTATAATATGCATGAACTCGTTTTTTCATTGTAACTACATCCTGCCAATGCTCCTATTCACCTGCCTGTCGGCAGGGAGGTCGTATTGTTCGGGACAATTTTTGTTTCACAAAAATTGCTGGTCGGGGTGGGCGGACTTGAACCGCCGACCTCTTGCTCCCGAAGCAAGCGCGCTAGCCAAACTGCGCTACACCCCGCAAAATTTACCCTGTAAATTTCCTCCCGAACGATGCGACCTTATGTGAGCATCGGAGGAATATCTAGATTAGTATAGTGTATCATTTAGAAAAAGTGTTATCAAGAAAAAACCTGCTTATGTCAACTACGGATTAGGGAAATAAGAGTGGCAGAAAGGAAGGTCAAATAAAACCGTGTTCTGTTAAAAATCCCTTGGTCACGCTGCTTTTTCCTTTGGCTGACAACAATTTATCTGTGTTTTTGACTAATATATCTAATTCTATATTTACAATATCAGCCTCTTTCTTAAATCCTAATGTGGTGTTAGTAAGCGTGTAAGGAATTAAATAGACTACAAAGAAATTGTTAAAAACTTCGCCTACGGTTAAACTAATTCCATCAACAGCTATTGAGCCCTTTTGGACAATATATTTTGAAAATGCCGGCTGTATTTCAAATTCTATTTTTACGGTGCCTTTAATCTTTTGTTTTCTTTTTATTTTAGAGATGCAATCGATATGGCCGGTTACGAAATGCCCACCCAGCCTTTGATCTACCTTAAGTGCGCGTTCAAGATTAACATTGTTATTAATTTTTAGATTGCCTATATTGGTCTTTTTTAAAGTCTCCGCTTGAATATCAAATTTTAAAAGCCCGGCCGAATTGTTAATTACCGTAAGGCAGACCCCATTTATGGATATGCTATCGCCACAAACAGCATCAGATACAACCTTTTTTGCTTTCACAGAAAGAACGGCTGAAGCACCCTTTTTCTGTAAACTTTCAACAATGCCCAGCTCTTCTATAATACCTGTAAACATAAGTGAGTGCACAAATTATGGAACGTAGTGAACATAATTTGTATGCACGAAGTTACTCTTGACATCTTTGATGCCAAGAGTAAAATTCACACTTACAACTTATGCCACTTTGTTCCGTAAGTTATGTGCTCATTTTAGATATCCTTCGAACAAAAAATCGCAATCTATTTTTTTCATTATCAGGCCTTTTACATTTAAGGCCTGGCTAATTTTGTTCCTGCTGCCTATAATTTTAGGGGCAATGAAAAATAAAACTCTGTCGACAAGGCCTTCATTTAATAGAGAAGCCGCTAGTTCAGCCCCCCCTTCTAGAAGTATGTTTATGAGACCCTTATTTGCTAATAATTTCATCAATACCTTTAAATCCACTCTGCCATTTTTACCTCTGGCCGGTTAAATCTCTTCATTTTTTTTCAATAATTTTTTTATCCTCTTTTTAGGTGCTGAATTTGTAGCTGCTATTATCGTTTTTGCAAGGGATTTTTTAGAAAAAATTTTTGAATTTAACGGCGTTCTTAACTTTGAATCCACTATAATCTTCACCGGCTGCCTAGTCGATATACGAGATGCGAGATACGGGATATGACTCGTCAGTAATGGATCGTCTCTTATAACAGTTCCTACCCCTACCATCACTGCATCTACCTGTTGTCTTATCCGATGCACAAGGTGACGCGAATCTTTGCAAGTAATCCATTTAGAATCTCCTAATCTTGTGGCGATTTTCCCGTCTAAACTCTGAGCCATCTTTAATGTAACATAAGGAAAATTTTTAGTAATGTATTTAATAAAAGGGGCGTTTAAATCTTTAGCCTCTTTGCCGCAAATGCCTTCTTTAACTTTTATTCCGGCAGAGCGGAGTATTTTTATACCTTTGCCGTTATTTACAGGATTAGGGTCACGTATACCAACAAAAACCCTTTTTACGCCTGATTTTATTATTGCATCCACGCAAGGAGGGGTCTTACCAAAATGCACACAGGGTTCTAGATTTACATATAATGAAGCACCTTTGGCTTTTGAGCCTGCTTTATTTATGGCCTTAATCTCAGCATGGGCAGCGCCGAAGCTTTTATGAAAACCTTCGCCAACTATTTTCTTATCTTTTACAACTATGCAACCTACCACCGGGTTAGGGGAGGTTTTGCCTAGTCCCTTTTTTGCCAGATGGATGGCCCTTAACATATACCTGTTATTATCTTTTTCTGTAATTTGCATATTCCTTTAGTCTTTCCACATATTTATAGGGCAGCCTTATCTTTCCCATAAGCACTTGTTTTTTGTTAGTGCCATGGCAATCTGAACCACCTGTTATTAAAAGATTATGTTCCCGGGTAAACTTTGCCAGTTTTTTAGAAACTGACCCGGTGTGGTCGGAATGATAAACTTCAATTCCTTCAATGCCATTTTTAACCAGAGTCGGCAATATCCTACTTACATTACCCAATCCAGGATGGGCTATAACGGCAATCCCTCCGGTGTCTTTTATAATATCTATTATCTCTTTTGGTGAAAATCTAAAACGGCTCACGTAGCAGGGCTTACCATCTCCTATATATTTATCAAAAGTTATTTTTAACGAAGGGACAAAGCCTTTTTCTACCAAATATTTGGCTACATGAAGCCTGCTTATAACTTTGCCCCCGGCGTATTCAATAATCTGTTCCGCATCAGCATCAATTCCATATTCTTTCAATTTATCTGCCATTTTGTATATGCGCTCTTTTCTATTTTGGCACATTTGTTCAAGTATTTTTTTTAATTCTTCGTTTCGCCAATCGATAAAATAGCCGAGGATATGCAGCTCTTTGTTATTTTCCTGCGCAGTTATTTCAACGGCGGGTACAACTTCGACATCGTAGGTTTTCTGAAGTCCTATTGCTATTTCAACCCCCTCAACACAGTCATGGTCAGTAATGGCTATACAACTTAAGCCTATCCCTTTAGCATATGACATTACTTCTTCAGGGGTAAACGTTCCGTCTGAGAAAATGGTATGGATATGAAGGTCGGCTAATCTTTCCACTGTTTTTCTTTAGTAGACACTCTTTCTTTATTAACTCTGTCGAGAATGCCGTTTACAAATTTGCTGGATTCTACATCTCCGTATTTTTTTGCTAATTCAACGGCATCATTTATAGATACTTTTAGGGGGATATCTTTAAGGAATAACAGCTCAAAACAGCCCATCCGTATAATATTTCTATCTATCACTGCCATCCTTTTGAGCTGCCAGTTTTTGGCATAAGAAGAAATAAGTTTATCAATCTCTTCTAAATTCTCAATGGTACCTTTGACCAATTGCGTAGTGAAATCTTTAACCCCTTTCTCTACAAGTTGTTGTCTAAAGGACCTTTTCCAATAATCATCTAAAAAGGGTTCAAGAGGTTCTTTTTTTATATCCAGCTCATAGAGTATCTGCAATGCAAGCTCTCTTGCTTTAGTGCGCTTCCTCATACTATTTTCACTGCCTATTTTATAACTGCTGACAGATTTACCATCTCAATAGCGCTTAATGCAGCATCTTTGCCTTTGTTTCCTTCCTTTGTACCGGCCCGCTCTATAGCCTGCTCAATATTGTCTGCGGTTATAATGCCAAAAACTGTTGGAATGCCCGTATCAAGATTTATCCGAGCTATTCCTTTAGCAGCTTCATTTGCAATGTACTCAAAATGTGGTGTCGCTCCACGAATTACAGTTCCCAAACAAATAACTGCATTATGCTTTTTTGATCTAGCCATCTTATTGGCTATAAGTGGGATTTCAAAAGAACCAGGAACCCAGGCAACCTCAATCTCCGATTCCTTCACACCATGGCGAATAAGTGTATCTAACGCTGCATCAAGTAATCTCTTTGTTATAAAATCGTTAAATCTAGAAGCCACAATCCCAAAACGTTTTCCTTTCGCTATTAACTCGCCCTGTATTGTTTTTACCATGTCAATTCCTCCTTGTGCTATCGGTTTGGTGAATGGTGAATGGTTACTATTCACTAACTACTATTCACTATTCACAGATTGTTTGTTTTTCACTCCTACACATGCTCCAGCATATGCCCTAACTTTTCCTTTTTTGCCTTTAAATAATTTTTATTCCTCCTGTGTGGTTTTACTTCCAACGGCACCCTTTCTACTATCTTTAACCCGTATCCCTCTAATCCAATAATCTTACACGGGTTGTTCGTGAGTAATCTGATCTTTTTTAAGCCTAGATCAGCTAAAATCTGTGCCCCTATTCCATAATCCCTTAAATCAGGTTTAAATCCCAATGCTTTATTAGCTTCCACTGTATCAAGTCCTTTATCCTGCAAAACATAAGCCTTAAGTTTATTCACTAGGCCTATTCCACGGCCTTCTTGCCGCATATAAAGCAGGGCTCCTTTATCTGCTTTTGAAATCTCATGTAATGCCTGTTTGAGTTGAAGTCCGCAATCGCATCTTTTTGAACCAAAGACATCGCCGGTAAGGCATTCCGAATGAACTCTTACTAAAACAGGTATTTTTGTATTTTTTATATCACCTTTAATTAATGCCAGGTGGTGATTACCGTCCGTCTTGGATTCGTATACATAAAGATTGAATTTGCCATACTCGTTCGGCAATTTTGTCTTTGCTATACATTTAATTAACTTCTCGCGCTTTCTCCTGTATTGTATAAGTTCTCCCACCGTACAAATTTTTAAATTATGTATCTTCGCGAATTCTAACAAGTCCATGGTACGAGCCATGGTGCCGTCATCTTTCATAATCTCGCATATCACGCCTGCAGGATAAACACCGGCTAATCTTGCCAAATCAACTGCCGCCTCAGTATGTCCGGCTCTTACCAGTACGCCACCCTGTTTTGCTCTTAAAGGAAATATGTGTCCGGGTCTCATTAAATGTTGCGGCTTTGCCTTTTTGTCAATCAAAACTTTTACAGTTCTGGCCCTATCGTAAGCAGAAATGCCTGTGGTTGTGTCTTTTTTCGCATCAACTGAGATGCCCCATGATGTTCCGAATGGCGTGTGAGCGCCGCTGAACATAGGGTGAAGATTTAATTCATCCATACGTTTGCCTTCTAACGCAATACAAATAAGGCCGCGTCCATGCTTTGCCATAAAATTTATTGCTTCAGGCGTAACAAAAGACGCTGCCGCAACAAGATCGCCTTCATTTTCGCGGGACTCATCATCTATTACGATGACTGTCTTGCCTCTTTTTATATCTTTTATTATTTCTTCTATGCTGTTGAATTTCATGAGATCTCCCGTTGTTTCGCTCCTCTGGATTAAATTCGCCACTAAGTCTCGGGGGCTTATTTAAATAAAAATCCCGAAGTCGCCTTCGGGATAATTTTTACTTTTAAATTTTTTAATTTTTCTGCCTTCTCTCATCCGGACTTTTACCGTTGGCGCCAGAATTTCACTGGCTCAACCCCGAATATTCGGGGCTCGTCGGCTTTAACGACCAGGTGGGACTTGCACCCACTCCCGAAGACGCTGTTTACTATACCATATAATATTCAATTGTCAAGAAAATTTCTGTAACCACTTAGCGAAAAAATGGCATTTTTGTGTTTACCGGAGCGACTGTCAAAAATTGCGAAATCCCGGCGATTAGTGAGCAATTTTTGTCATAGCGAGCAAAAAGTGCCCTTTTGCCGAAGGCAAAAGAATCCTTTTTGCGAGCGACAAGTGAAGGTAACACAAAAATGCAATAAAAAAGCCAGCAGCGACTTACTCTCCCATACCCGAAGGGTACAGTACCATCAGCGATGAGGGGCTTAACTTCCGTATTCGGAATGGGAACGGGTGTGGCCCCCTCTCTCTGGCTACTGGCAAATTCGTATCCCGTTGTTCGTGAATCGTATCTCGTATATTACGAACATTGAGAATAAATATATAGACAATTACATAGCCAAGTTGCTACAAATTAGCATCAATAATAATGCAAGTGGTCAAGTCGCTCGAGATATTAGTACCCTTCAGCTAAAATCCTTACGGACCTTACACCTAGGGCCTATCAACCTCGTAGTCTACAAGGTCTCTTCGTCCTGATTGCTCAGGAGGGATATCTATTCTTGGAGGGGGCTTGGCGCTTATATGCCTTCAGCGCTTATCCTTTCCGGACATAGCTACTCAGCTTCTGCGCCTGGCGGCACAACTGAAACACTAGAGGTCCGACATTCCCGGTCCTCTCGTACTAGGGAATGCTCTCCTCAGATATCCTTGCGCCCACGACAGATAGAGACCGAACTGTCTCACGACGTTCTGAACCCAGCTCACGTACCACTTTAACCGGCGAACAGCCGGACCCTTGGGAACTTCTCCATCCCCAGGATGTGATGAGCCGACATCGCACACTTTCCATACTTTCGTATGAGTGTAGACTATATCTCCACCTTCTTAAAAACAGTTTTAAGGAAGGGTTGGCGTATGATAGCATTTATGATTTTGCTTAATGCAAGTAATACTATCTCACCCTTGACACAAAAGTGTCAATGGATCAGTCGTTACGGGGTCACACTAAATTTAGTGGACTTCCCACGGTATTGCCCTTCTTTTCAGTTAGGGTTCCACCGTTATTAGCCAATACTTTAACGCCATTTCTGGCGTTACACCCCAATCTTGAGGTGCCAAACCGGGCCGTCGATATGAACTCTCGGGCCCGATAAGCCTGTTATCCCCGGAGTACCTATTATCCGTTGAGCGATGGCACTTCCACATGTTACCACCGGATCACTAAGGCCTGCTTTCGCATCTGTTCGACTTGTAGGTCTCACAGTTAAGCTCCCTTATGCCTTTACACTCAACGCGCGATTGCCAACCGCGCTGAGGGAACCTTTGCGCCCCTCCGTTACTCTTTTGGAGGAAACCGCCCCAGTCAAACTGCCCACCTGGCATTGTCTCTCTCCCAGTTAATGGGAGAAGGTTAGGACTCTAATACAGTAAGGGTGGTATTTCACCGTTGGCTCCGTCCCGGCTAGCGCCGAGACCTCACAGCCTCCCACCTATCCTACACAGACT
>CP070655.1:202296-222086 GCA_020354945.1 Candidatus Omnitrophota bacterium | reverse complement strand
CAGTTGCTGAAAACTGATAACTGAAAACTGAATAATGAGACCAGATTATATAGAAGTAGAAGCGAATACCGTAATGGAAGCTATCGGCAAAGCCCTTAAGACATTAAATTGTAAAAGGAAAGACGTTGAAATCAAAGTGCTTGCAGAAGGAGAAAGAGGCCTTTTTGATATGAACGGAGCCAAACCAGCCCGGATTCGAGTTACAATTAAAAAGCACGCCTGAAAATAAACCCTCCATGCTAATTATTACCGACGTATTTTTATAATAAATGGTATGTGGGAAAATATTCTATTGACATATAAGCCCATATCTGGTAATTTAAAAGAAAAAAGCACGCGCAACAGTTTCACGAGCAACATAATCAGTATTCAGTCGCCAGCGCTGACAACTGAAAACAGATATAATGAAGATAATATCGATATGTAACCAAAAAGGAGGAGTGGGCAAGACAACCACCGCCATTAATCTCTCCGCCTCCCTATCGCAAAAAGGGTTTAAGGTTTTATTAATAGATATAGACCCGCAGGCTAATGCAACCAGCGGCCTTGGCGCCAGAAAAAACCTTTTGCCCAAAAACATATATCATGTTTTATTAGAACAGGTTTCAATCGATGAAATAATAAAACCGACCAAAATAAACAATTTATATCTCGCCCCGTCTAATCTGGAACTTATCGGAGCGCGTATAGAACTGATAACTGCTTTAGGCAGAGAACAAAAGCTAAAGAAAGCCGTCGAAGCCACAAAACAACTATTTGATTTTGTTTTCATAGATTGCCCGCCAAGCCTGGGGATTCTGACCATAAACTCATTGGTTGTATCAAATAGCGCACTTATCCCGTTGCAATGTGAATATTATGCAATGGAAGGATTAAGCCAGCTTTTTAATGCCATAGAGTTGATTAAGCAGAACCTAAACCCACCCCTTACGATCGAAGGAGTTTTGCTTACAATGGCAGATTACAGGACCCGCTTAACAGGGGAGGTAATTGAGGAAGCCAGGAGATTCCTTAAAGATAAAGTATATAATACAATTGTACCGCGTTCAGTAAGGTTGAGTGAGGCGCCGGGCCATGGAGAACCCATAATGAGCTATGATAAAAATTCCCAGGGAGCCTTATCCTATAACCAATTAGCAGAGGAATTTATTTTACGTAACTCCAAGATTTACAATAAGTTAGAACAAAAAAAGCCAGAAGAAACCAAGGAAGAGGCCGTGCAAACAGAAGCGAATAAACGCTTAGAAAGTAGCGTAGGGGAAAAACGTGGCATTGGAGAAAACAGTAACCGCCAGCACAAAGGTTAGATTTTTCTGTTTTGCCGGTTAGCGGTAGGCGAAGGAGACAAAAACATGGAAAAGAGAAAAGCATTAGGGAAAGGATTACAGGCCCTTATTCCGGAGGCAGAAACAAAACAGCAGGGAGAAGCAGTTACCTATATTAACGTTGGGGAGGTATTGCCCAACAGATACCAACCCAGAGAAGATTTTAATGAAGAAAAACTCAACGAGCTCATAGCCTCTATCAGGGAGAAGGGGGTTGTCCAGCCCCTGTTGGTAAGGCGGGTAGAGGGCGGTTTTGAACTTATTGCCGGTGAAAGAAGATTACGCGCGATGAAAAAATTAGGGGTGGAGAAAGCCCCTGTTATTCTCAAGAATGTGGATGACGTAGGCGCGATAGAATTGTCTCTTGTAGAAAACATACAGAGGGAGGAGCTAAACCCCATAGAGGAGGCCCACGCCTATAAACGGCTGATGGAAGAATTTGGTTTTACCCAGGAAAGAATAGCCCAGACGATAGGAAAAGACCGCACTTCAGTCACAAACACGCTTCGCTTGTTAAGCCTTCCGCTTGAGATACAGCGATGTGTCGTTCAAGGGCAGATTAGTTCGGGCCATGCGCGGGCCATTCTGTCTGTGAAAGGATTACAGCAGCGGCTCAATCTATGCAAGAAGGTTATTAAAAAAGGCCTATCTGTGCGCGAGACAGAAGCACTGGCAAGGCCCCAGCTTAAAAGGCGCCCGGGAACCAAGATTATAAAAGACCAGCACCTTGTAAAACAGGAGGAAATCTTGCAGAACATTCTGGCAACGAAAGTGAGAATTCATCACAGTAAAAAAAGAGGCAAGATCATAATAGAATATTATTCATCTGAGGATTTAGACAGGATAATCAACAAAATCAAACCCTCTGGTCAATAATTATAAAGAGAGTGCTGAAAAATTACATTTTAAAGCGGGAAAAGGAACGTTTCAACAATTTCATAAAATAGAATTGACATTTTAGTTCTTTTTAATATAATACGTATATTAATAATGAAAGAACCAACGCTTGTTTTAATAAAGCCGGATGGCCTGGTAAAATCCCTTACAGGCAACATACTTACCCGTTTGTCAGAGACGAAGCTGGAGATAGTAGCTGCCAAGATGGTCTCTGTTTCGGACGAACTCGCCAGAGAACATTATAAGCACTTGAAAGACAAACCCTTTTATGATGAGCTTATTAAATATATTAAAGGAGAGCTTCATGCCAGGCGCAAGGTTTTAGCAATGATTTATTATGGTGAGGGAGCCATTGAGAAGGTCCGTCAACTTGCCGGAGCCACCAATCCGGAAGAGGCAGATTCGATAAGTATTCGCGGACAATATGGCAGGATAACTACCAGTGGCGTCTATGAAAATGCAATTCATGCCTCGACCAATCTAAAAGAGGCAAAACGGGAAATTAAACTCTGGTTTAAGCCGGATGAAATAATCGTTGATCTTTATCCCGCCAAGACAATCTCTCATGAAGTTAGAGAGAAAGAGTGGGCGTGAGAAAGAATTAAGAATTAAGGATTAAGTAATAAGCAGGGAAAACTTAATCCTTAATCCTTGCAACTTAATCCTAACTAAAACAGGGAGGAACAATTGTTAAGAAGTATGACCGGTTTTGGAAGGGGCGAAGCAGAAGATAGCCGGGCAAAGATTTATATAGAGATCAAAAGCCTGAACCATAAATATTTTGATATGATAAACAGGCTTCCGCCGGGGTTTCTTGTTTATGAAGACAAAATTAAAGCGAGAGCCCAAAAAGACATAAGCCGGGGCAGAATCAGCCTTTCTTTGGATTACGAAGACCTAAGCAGGAAAGGAACCGATGCGTTAATAGACACGAAAACTGCTCGTCGATATGCAAAACTATTAGGCAACCTAAAAAAAACTGCCGGGCTTTCGGGCAACGTTACGCTGCAACAGATAGTGTCTATGCCGGGGATAATGACTTATATTCCGCAAAAAGCGGATATAAAACATCTATGGCCATTAATAAAAAAGGCCCTTGCCAGAGCAATAAGGCAACTGCTGGTTTCTAAACAACAAGAAGGCAGGATGCTTAAAGCGCACCTGTTTGGTATAAGCAAAAAAATAGAGACCTCCCTTAATGCTATAAAGCGCTACTCCGCAGAATTTAAAAAGACATACAAAGACAAGCTAGCGAGCAATATAAAAAATATTACCGGGCAAACCAAGATTTATAATCGAGAAAAACTGGAAGAAGAGGCCGCCATATTCATTAGAAACTATGACATCTCTGAGGAAACCTGCAGAATAGACGCGCACATAAAAGCCCTTAAGAAGGCTGCGCACAACCATAGAGGGGTGGGGAAACATCTGGATTTTATTGCCCAGGAGATTTCTCGCGAAGCCAACACCATTGGGGCTAAGGCCGGCAACTTTAAAATTTCTAAAGAGACAATAGAGATAAAAGGACTTGTAGAAAAAATAAGAGAACAAACCCAAAATGTCGAGTAATAAAAAAATAAATCCGCTAATTAATGTAGGCTTTAAAAACGCGATAGCAAAAGATAAAGTGGTAGCAGTGGTTTCGGCTGACGCAGCGCCGGTTAAAAGATTAAAGGGTATAGCGAAAAGAGAAAATCGCCTAGTAGACGCTACCAATGGAAGGCGTACAAACACGGTAATAATTACAGTAAGCAATCATGTAATTTTATCCAGCGCTCAACCAGAAACCATAGCCCGGAGATTTTGATACCAGATAGCGTAGAATGCCTATAGCTAAAATCAAAAAGAAAACAGGCATCCCGAACGTAAATTCTTCCTTGAGAATTTCTTCCGGGACCCGGCGATTCGGGACCATTTTTGTAGTTTCAGCCCCTTCCGGATGCGGCAAAACAACTCTATGCAAGAGGCTCTTAAAAAACATGCCAGGGCTATGCCGCTCAGCATCTTTTACCACCAGGGCCCCCAGAAGAGGGGAGCGGGACGGCATCGATTACCACTTTGTTTCAACCAAAGAATTCAAAACATTAATAAAAAAAGGCAAATTTATTGAACACGCCAGAGTCTTCGGAAATTTTTACGGCACACCCAGCGGGCCTATCAAAAAAACCCTCAAAAACAATAAAGATATATTGCTGAGCATAGATGTAAAAGGCGCTATGCAAATAAAAAGACTACTTGGCCCGCGAAGCGTGTTCATCTTTATATTGCCCCCCTCATTAGACGCATTGAATAAAAGATTGATGAAACGTCACGCCGATTCTAAAGGCGAAATAAATAAAAGACTTGAAATAGCGAAAGAAGAGCTTTCTTATTTACACAAATACGATTATGCTATTGTAAATTGCAGGCTTAAAGACGCCCTTTCGCAGCTGGAGGCAGTTATAATAGCCGAGCGCCTAAAAATTAGAAAACATTGAATAATGGAAAAATTACAATATAACGTTTATTCAACAGTTTTTATTATAAAGGAGTTATGGCGGAGATTCAACTGGAAGGCCTTTTAAAAAAAGTACCGAGCACTTATAAATTAGCTATATTGGTTTCTCGCAGAGCCCTTGAGATAAGCGAAGGCTCACCAAAGCTTATATCCACAAAATTAGAAGAGCCGTTTCAGATTGCATTAGAGGAAATAAGGGAAGGAAGAATTACATATAAAAAGAAGGAAACCGGATAAACTTCATACTTACGTGTGTGGAGCCAAAGAAAGGTGCGGGGTGAAAAGACAAAAGTGTATTTTGCTTGGGGTAACCGCTAGCATAGCGGCCTATAAGGCCTGCGATATTATAAATCGGTTAAAAGAACAGGGTTTTGACGTAATTGTATGTGCTACTAAAGATGCATTACAATTTATTACTCCGCTGACATTGCAGGTTTTATCCGGCAATAAGGTCTTTTATGATATGTTTGAGCCGGTCCTAGATTACGACCCCGTCCATATAAATTTGGCTAAGAGGTGCGACCTTCTTTTGATAGCCCCTGCCACAGCGGACTGCATTTCTAAAATAGCAGCAGGTATTTGTGACGATATATTAACCTGCACTGTTGTTTCTACAAAAGTTCCTATCTTAGTAGCTCCTGCAATGAATGAGAATATGCATAAAAACAAGATTGTCCGGGCCAACATTGCCAAACTCAAACAAATGGGCTTTAAGTTTATCGGGCCTAAAAGAGGAAGACTCGTTTGTGGAAAAGAAGGCATAGGCCACATTGCTGATGTTGCTGAAATAGTCAAAGAGGCCAAAAGGGCCCTTAGATGAACCCCCACACCAATTGTATAAAAACAGGCAAGAGGCAAATTGGTGTGGGGCCGAGAAAGCCCATGCGCATTCTCGTTACAGCAGGCCCCACCAGAGAATTTATAGACCCTGTAAGGTTTATCTCCAATTTATCTACCGGCAATATGGGTTATGCCCTAGCAAAAGTTGCCCAAAAAAGAGCTCATAGAGTTATACTTATATCCGGCCCTGTCAGCCCTAACCCCCCCAAAGACATAAGAATAATATGCGTCGTTACCGCAAACGATATGTTCAAAGTAGTGAAAAGGCAATTTAAAAATACGGATTGTCTGATTATGTCTGCAGCAGTCTGCAATTTCCGGCTTAAAAAAGTTCAAAAACATAAGATTAAAAAAAGTGGCAAAAGAAAGCTGTCTTTAATCCGGAATCCCGACATATTATCATGGGCAGGAAAGAACAAAGCAAAAAGGTTGATTGTCGGCTTCTGCATGGAGACTGATAAGCTAATCGAGAGGGCAAAACAGAAATTAAAGACAAAAAACATCGATATAATAGTAGCCAACAGGGCAGGTAGACACAATCTTGCTTTTGGCAGTGGCCCAACAAAAGTTTCGATATTGGATAAAAATGGAAGCGCCGAGAAAATCGGGCCGGAAAATAAAGAGAAAATAGCTCAAATACTACTTGATAAGATAGAGGCGTTGTGGTATAAATAAAAAAGGTCAGGTATAAGCGCCTGACCTTTTTGATACCTCGACATCGCCCGGTATCAATTTTTAGGCGGTGTTGAATGAATTGACGTTGGCGGTGTACCCAAGTGGTTAAGGGAGGAGTCTGCAAAACTCCGATTCAGCGGTTCGACTCCGCTCGCCGCCTCCAATTTACCCTAGTTAATAAATAAGCAAATTGTCCCGGGGAGCAAAGCGACGGGAACGAATATATGGGCGGTTGGCGCAGTTGGTTAGCGCGCTACGTTGACATCGTAGAGGTCACAAGTTCAAATCTTGTACCGCCCACCAGCGTAGTGCCGGGATGCTGAAATTGGTATACAGTATGGATTTAAAATCCATTGGAGCTTAGCTCCGTGTGGGTTCGAGTCCCACTCCCGGCACCAGAACACAGATTACACAGATGAACCTGGAAACCTTAAGACATAGCACGGCGCATGTTTTGGCTCGGGCGGTAAAAGCCTTATGGCCCGATGTAAAATTGGGCATAGGTCCTTCTATTGAGAATGGATTCTATTATGATTTTGATAAGAAAGAGCCGTTTACGCCGGAAGACCTTTCTAAGATAGAAGAAAAGATGCACCAGATTATAAGGCAGAATCAAAAGTTTATTAAAAATGAAATGACTAAGGAAAAGGCCCGCAAGCTCTTTAAAGATATGGGCGAAGATTATAAGGTAGAACTCATAAAAGGGATACTCCAAGATACGGTAACTATTTATTCAAACGGCGATTTCACCGACTTATGTAAAGGGCCGCACCTTTCTTCTACAGGTAAGATTGAAACCTTTGCCCTAACCCATGTAGCAGGGGCCTATTGGAAAGGAAACGCAGAAAATCCTATGTTACAGCGAATATACGGCACTGCTTTTACGACACAAAAAGAGCTAGATAAACACCTCAAGCTTATTGAAGAGGCAAAGAAGAGAGACCACCGCAAATTGGGCAAAGAGTTAGAATTTTTTATTATAGATGAGTCTGCGGGGGCAGGTTTAATAATATATCAGCCAAAGGGAGCCCTTTTGCGAGATATAATAGAAGACTGGGAAAAGAAAGAACACCTTAGGCGAGGATATCAGCTGGCGATAGGCCCGCACATAATGAAGGCCGATATCTGGATTCGTTCAGGCCATTATGATTATTATAAAGAGCTTATGTATATATTCGACATCGAAGGAGCCGAATATGCAATAAAACCGATGAACTGCCCAGCCCATATGCTTATATACAAGTCCGCAATCAGGAGTTATCGCGATTTGCCTCTGAGGTATTTTGAATTAGGCACAGTGTATAGACATGAAAAGAGCGGCGTTTTACACGGGCTTTTAAGAGTAAGAGGATTTACCCAGGACGATGCCCATATATTTTGTCTGCCGGAACAACTCACCGACGAGATAAAGGCAATTATAGATTTTGTATTATACGCGCTAAAAGTTTTTGGATTTAAAGATTACTGCGTAGAGTTGAGTACTATGCCGGAGAAACACATAGGCACTGACAAAGATTGGGAGAAGGCCACGGAAGCCTTAAGGAAATCTTTGGAAGAAAAGAAGATGAAATACGATATTAATGAAGGAGAAGGCGCATTTTATGGGCCAAAGATAGACATAAAATTAAAAGACGCTCTTGGACGATTCTGGCAGTGCGCAACAATACAGTGTGATTTTGCCCTTCCGGAAAGGTTCAAACTTACCTACACCGACAAAGACGGTGAAAAACGCCGCCCTATTACGTTGCATAGGGTTATTCTTGGTAGCATGGAAAGATTCCTTGGGGCCTTAATTGAACATTATGCAGGGGCGCTGCCGGTATGGCTTTCTCCGACTCAGGTAATGGTTATGCCAATAACCGATAAACAGAAAGAATATGCCGGGAAAATTCACGAAGATTTAAAACAAAGCAATATACGAAGCGAAATAGATATGCGCAGCCAGACCATAGGATATAAAATAAGAGAGGCGCAAAAAAGCAAAATTCCATACATGCTGATTATAGGGGCAAAGGAACAAAAAGAAAATGCCATTTCCGTAAGAAGCCGTAAAAAGGGCGATGAAGGAAAAACAAAACCAGACAGGTTTATCCGGAGAATATTAAAGGAGGTGAAATCATATAGCTAAGTATATACGAAAAAAAAGAACCAGGGTAAATGAGATGATAAGGGCGCCGAAGATAAGAATTATCGGCGCCGAGGGAGAACAACTGGGGATAATGGAACCAAGAGAAGGATTAAGCCGAGCACACGAGTCAAAGCTTGATTTGGTTGAAGTTGCGCCTTCCGCAAGCCCCCCTGTTTGCCGAATAATGGATTATAGCAAATATAAATATGATCAGGAGAAAAAGGAAAGGGAGGCCCACAAGAGACAGCATATAATTAGAGTCAAAGAGATTAGGATAAAACCTAGAATAGAAGAACATGATTATAACACCAAGCTAAACCATGCCAGGGAATTCTTAACAAAAGGCAATAAGGTAAAGTGGGCGCTGATGTTTCGCGGAAGAGAAATGGCCCATCAAGAATTGGGCAGGCAACTGTTAGATAGAATTATTCAGGATACGGTGGATGTAAGCGAAGTAGAAAAGGCCCCCAGAAAAGAAGGCCGTTTTATATTCATGGTTCTTGCGCCAAAGTAGGCGCTCAGCAATCACCTATTCGCAGCACGCATTTTTCTTAACGCATTTTGCTCGCTTTGGGAAAGTTTAACTCGCCCTCACATCTTACGATGTGTTCGGGCTCAAACACAAACTTTCCTTCGCTCGGTTTGCTCCTGCAAACCTCGCTCATGCTCGTTCGCAAAATGCTAAAAAATGCTATTGCTGCTCATAGGTAATTGCTTCGCTTGAGGTGTTAGTTTTAGGATTAGGAGTAATTATGCCGAAGTTAAAGACAAAAAAGGCGATAACCAAAAGATTTAAAATAACCAGAAAAGGAAAAGTCAAAAGCGCAAAAACCTCTAAAGGGCACCTTTTAACGGGAAAGTCGAGAAAACGAAAGAGGGCCCTTTCTAGAAAGAGCATTTTAGGAAAAACGGCAACAAAGAAGATAAAAACGATGTTGCCGTATAGATGAGGGGTCAGACACCGGGAACGAACAAAGCAAATCCTGGTGTCTGACCCCTAACGTGGGGGCAGAATGGCAAAAGTAAAACACGCAGTTGCTTCGAAAAGACGAAGAAAGAAAACATTAAAACAGGCAAAAGGTTATGTCGGAGGCAGGGGCAAGCTTTACCGCACCGCAAAAGAGACGGCGAGAAGAGCCCTGGCTTATTCTTACAGAGATAGAAAGGTTAAAAAAAGAGATTTTAGGAGTCTCTGGATTGCTAGAATAAACGCAGCCTGCCGCGGGCACGGGATTAAATACTCTGAATTTATATCCGGCCTTAAAAAGGCAGGGATAGCTTTAGATAGAAAATCTTTAGCAGGCCTTGCTGTAAGTAGCAAAACCGCATTTAAGAAGTTGATAAGCATCGCTAAAGGCGGAGAGAAATAAGCTGAAAAATTAAAAATTTAAAATTAAACCTGCCTGCCGGCAGGCAGGGATATTTGATTTTAATGGTGAAAATAATATGCGAAAATTGACTCCTCCCCAAATAGTATTGTTAAGTTTTGGGATAGCCATCCTGTGCGCAACACTTCTTTTAAGTTTGCCCGTGGCTACAAAAAGCGGCAACCCGTTGAGTCCAATAGATAGCCTGTTTACCGCAACCAGCGCTACTTGTGTCACCGGGTTAATTGTAAAAGATACGGGCAGAGCCTTTTCGCTTTTTGGCCAGATTGTTATACTTTTATTTATTCAATTGGGCGGATTAGGCATAATGACCTTTTCCACTCTCTTTAGTATCATATTAGCTAAAAGATTGACTATCTCTCAAGATTTAACCATAAAGAATGCACTGGGCTATGATAAGATAGAAGGATTAAGGGGCCTGATTAAGTATATTGTGCTTATAGCATTTGTTGTAGAGTTTATCGGAGCCACGCTATTATACCTTCGATGGAGTTTTATAACCCAATGGAGCCAAGCGACGATTTTTAAAAGGGCTATATTCCATTCTATATCTGCATTCTGCAATGCCGGATTTTCGCTTTTTTCAAATAGCTTAACAAACTGGCGTGCTGATACAGCTATTATGGCAATTATGGGTTCTCTTATTATCATCGGCGGATTGGGATTCGTGGTGGTATTAAATATTCCGAAATTAGGATTCTATGTGCCATTTTTTAGAAGGGCTTATTTGGCCCGGCAGATAAAAAAAGGCATTGCAAATCCTTTTGTCAAAAAAATTAATCTACAGACAAAGACCGTTTTGGCAGTAACAATAATTCTATTATTAATCGGTATGGCCGGGGTGTTTCTTTTAGAGTGCAATTATATTTTAAAAGATATGCCCTTAAAAGAAAAATTTTTAAGTTCCATTTTTACTGCAATCACCCCGCGCACAGCCGGCTTTAATGTATTGCCGACAGGAGATTTACAAACAACAACCAAATTTTTGTTAATGATACTGATATTTATCGGAGCATCTCCCGGTTCTACGGGAGGGGGAATAAAGACAGCAACGGTGGCAGTACTTTTAGTAGGTTTTGTTTCTATGCTCAAAGGAAGAGACAGGATATTTATCTTTAAAAGAACAATAGAAAGGGATGTTTTTAGAAGGGCAGTGGCAATTTTTGTATTAGCAATAACTTTGATATTTACTTCCACCTTGCTCTTGACAATTACTGAAAAGGCCGTTTCGGGCGATAACGGTTATTTTTTAAGTCTATTTTTTGAAACTACTTCTGCCTTTGGAACATGCGGGTTAACCACAGGGGTAACGCCCCATTTAAGCACATTGGGTAAGTTAATAGTTGCCATTACAATGTTTATAGGCAGGATCGGTCCTTTAACCGTAGCTTTGGCATTGGCTATGCGGGTAGAGAAAAAAATATATTATCGTTATCCGGAGGAAAAGATAACGGTAGGATAATTATCAGTTATCAGTCGCCAGTAATCAGTAGTCAGTAGTACTGAAAACTGATGATTGATGACTGAAAACTAAACATTTAAACAAGGAGTCATAAAATGAGACAATTTGCTGTAATAGGATTGGGCCGGTTCGGTTCGAGCATAGCAAAGACTCTGGCCCGGAAAGATTGCCAAGTGCTTGCGGTAGATAAAGAGGAAGATAAAATCCAGGATATCTCAGAGGCAGTAACCCAGGCTGTTTGTCTTGATGCCACTGATGAAAAGGCACTTAAGGCGGTAGGGATAGAACAGGTTGATGTAGCAATAGTAAGCGTGGGCGATAACATCGAAGCCAGCATTTTGATAGCATTACTATTAAAAGAGATAGGCATAAAAGAGGTAATTGCAAAGGCAGTTACACCGCAGCAAGGCAAGGTGCTTGGGAAAATAGGTGTGGATAGAATCATTTTTCCTGAACGGGACATGGGCGAAAGATTGGCTAGTGCACTTACCTGTCCAAAAGTAGCAGATTATCTTCAATTATCCGATAAATGCGGCATAATTGAACTAGCTGCGCGAAAGGATTTTGTGGACAAGAACTTAAAACAACTAAACGTAAGAACAAAACACCACTTAAACGTTGTTGCTATAAGACGCAAGGATGAAAAAGGTAAAGAAACGGTTAATGTTGTCCCTCTTGCCGAGGAAAAAATCCGGGAAGGAGATATGCTTTTAGTAGCAGGGGCAAATGAGGATATAGAAAAACTGAAGAAGAAGGAATAAAAAAAATCGTGCCAGGCACGACTTTTTAATCATGAAAGAGGAACTTGATAACACAAAAGAAGCCGCCTTATCAGAGATAAAGAATGCCAGGACAAAAGACGAGTTGGAAAACGTCAGGATTAAATATCTTGGCAGAAAGGGAGAAATGGCCGGGATAATTAGCCGGATTCCTTCCATGCCCCAAGAAGAAAAACCGACTATGGGAAGGCTGGCTAACGAGATTAAACAGCTGCTCATAGAAGAGATTGCCAAAAAGAAAAATGAGATTATTCAACTAAAGGTGCCGCCCGCAGAAAGGATGGATCTTACTATGCCCGGCTATAGTTTCCAAATCGGGCATATTCATCCAATCACCCGGGCCCTAAATGAAATTTGTGAGATTTTCACGCGGATGGGTTTTGCAGTTGTAGAAGGGCCTGAGATTGAGACAGAATATAATAATTTTGAAGCCTTAAATATCCCCCTTGAACATCCCTCCAGAGACATATTTGATACATTTTACATAAGGGATAATCTGCTTTTAAGAAGCCATACCTCCCCGGTGCAGATAAGATATATGAAAAAACACTCCCCGCCTTTTGCAATAGTTGTACCAGGGAAAGTATTCAGGCCGGATGCGGTTGATGCCTCCCATAGTTTTATGTTTCATCAGGTGGAAGGATTAATGATAGCAGAAGGAATTAGCTTCGCGCACCTAAAGGGGGTTCTTTTGGACTTTGGCAGACAGCTTTTCGGCGAGGAGATAAGATTGCGATTCAGGCCGCATTTTTTTCCGTTTACAGAGCCCAGCGCTGAAGTTGACGTCTCTTGTATTATATGCAAAGGAAAAGGTTGCAGGGTGTGTTCTCAGAAAGGGTGGCTTGAGATACTGGGAGCGGGGATGGTAGACCCGGCTGTTTTTAAAGCAGTAAATTTAACTGATGAGAAATTCACCGGATTTGCATTCGGCATGGGCGTTGAAAGAATTGCCATGCTTAAATATGGCATCAATGATATCCGGCTTTTTTTCGAAAACGATGTAAGGTTCCTGGAGCAATTTTAGGCAGTGGCCAATTGTCAGTTATCAGACATATTTCAAAACTGAAGACTGAGAACTAAAAACTGAATCATGAAGATATCATACGAGTGGCTCAGAGAATATGTGCCCACAAAAATAAAGGCAAAAAACCTTGCCCAGAAACTTACCATGAACGGATTAGAAGTTACTTCCATAGAAGAAAAAGCCGGTGACTTTATATTTGGCATAGAGGTAACTCCTAATCGTTCCGATTGCCTTTGCCACGTCGGTATTGCCAGAGAGGCCTCAGCTATAACTAAAAAAAGATTAAAGCTTCCTTCCTTTAATCTGGCCCCTTACTTTGCTAAGGGAGTGCCTATCCCAGAAGTTGTTTTAAGAAAGGCAAAATTGTGCCCACGCTATACAGCCCGGTTGATTGCCGATGTTAAAGTAGCCCCATCGCCAAAATGGCTGATTAAAAGAATAGAATCGGTAGGCGTCCGTCCTGTAAACAATATCGTGGATATAACCAATTTTATCCTTCACGAGACAGGCCAACCCTTGCATGCCTTTGATTACGATAAACTAATCGCCAATAAAATAATTATAAGATTGGCTAAAGATGGCGAGGAAATAACTACCATTGACGGAACAAAAGTAAGATTAAAAGGCGATATTCTGGTTATAGCTGATGCCAAGACGCCGGTAGCAATAGCAGGCATTATGGGCGGATTAAATACGGAGGTTGGCCCATCTACCAAGAGAATATTATTAGAAGCTGCGTGCTTTGACCCAACTTCTATAAGGCGCTCATCCCGCTATTTAGGTTTAAGCAGCGACTCAAGCTATAGATTTGAGAGAGGGATAGACTCCTCGAAAATTATAGATGCATCAGACCGGGCAACCTGTTTGATATGTGAAATCGCCAAAGGAAAAACACATAGAGAAAAAGTCGATGTCGGCAAAAAAGAAATAAAAACCCGTGTTATAAATTTAAGACCGCATAAAGTCAAGTTACTATTAGGGGCTAAAATATCTAATTCAGATATAAAATCCGGCTTAGCACCTATCGGGTTTAAGGTTTCCGGCGCAAAAGGGACAATGAAGGTTGTGGTGCCTTCTTTTAGAAGGGCAGATATAAAAAGAGAGGCAGATTTGATAGAGGAGATAGCCAGGATTTACGGATATGATAATATTCCTACCAAATTACCAAGGGTGGTTATTACAGAAGAAGCCCCCTCTTTTAAAAGAAGAAAGCGCATAACCAATCTTGTTCGCAAGGCCCTGGCCGGCTTGGGATTTGATGAGATACTAACATACAGCCTTATAAGCAAAAATGATATTAGAAAATTGAATGTCCCGGACATAAATACTATTTCCATCCGGAATCCTTTGAGCGACCAACAAGGGGTTATGCGCAATACTCTTTTGCCTGGAATGCTTGGGGCTATAAATTACAACATAAACACGGGCAATCCGGATATAAAATTATTTGAATTTTCAAATATATATTTTAGGCAAGACGGAGATTATCAGGAGAGCCCGAGTTTGGCATTGGCATTATGCGGTAATACTGCAGGCGACTGGAAAAGAAAACCGCAAAGAACGGACATATTTTATTTAAAGGGCATATTAAAAACACTTTTTGAAAAACTAGGAATTGATATATATTTTGAAGAATCACAACATCCCAGCTTTGAACCCGATGGGACAATGGCAATTTTAGTCGATAATAAGATGCTCGGGATTGTTGGCGTGGTAAAGACTGAAATTCTGGCAAAAACGGATATAAAAACGCAAGTTTTTGCCGCTGAAATAAACACCCGGGTCTTGTTTGAAAATGCCAGATTGGAAAAATTTTTGAAAACTATCATCCGGTATCCCATCTCAGAAAGAGATGTTTCTATGTCCGTTAATAATGACATTCCCTTTGAGAGTATTAACAGGGCCATAAAAGATACAGCAAGATTTATTATAAAAGAGGTTAGATTAGTAGAAGAATATAAAGCAAGACCGGTTCCTGAGGGCCAGAGAGGGCTTTTAGTTAGAATAACCTACCAATCGAAAGATAGGACCTTAAAAGAGCAAGAGATAGAAACCGCCCAGGATTTAATCAGAAAAAAACTCACCCAAGAATTCAATGCTGCCATTCGATAACTCTACGATAAATAAAGGGCTATATAAATGATCGTTGTTACAGGCGGAGCAGGTTTTATCGGGAGTGCTCTTGTGTGGGCACTTAATAAGCAAGGCCGAAAAGATATAATCGTTGTTGATGAGGCCAATTTATCCGATGAGAAAAAGCAGAATCTAAGCCATCTTAAGCTCAAGGATTATCTAGACAAAGACCCATTCATTGAAAAGATTCGCAGGAGCGGTCTCATGGCCACGAAGAAAACAGAAGCAGTAATTCACATGGGAGCCTGCTCTGATACTACCGAGACAAACGAGCAATTTTTAATGGAAAATAACTACGAATATACAAAAACGCTTTGTAAGTATTGCTTAAACAATAAAGTGCGTTTTATTTACGCTTCAAGCGCAGCAACCTATGGCGATGGTTCAAAAGGATATTCAGATTCTGAGCAGATAATAGATAGATTAAAACCTCTAAACCTTTATGGCAAATCAAAACAGCTTTTTGATAAATGGGCAAAAGATAATAAACTGCTTGATAAAATAGTAGGTTTAAAATATTTTAATGTATTCGGACCCAACGAATATCATAAGGGTGAAATGCGAAGCGTTGTATTAAAGGCATACCAACAGATAAAAGCTACGGGCAAGATGCGCCTTTTTAAATCTTATCGGGCTGAATACGCTGATGGTGAGCAAAAAAGGGATTTCTTATATATTAAAGATGCAGTAGATATGACTTTGTTCTTTTTGGATAGATTAGAAGTAAACGGCATTTTTAATGTAGGCTCAGGGATTGGGCAGCCCTGGAATGAATTGGCAAATGCAATATTTAAAGCCTTAGGCAAGAAGCCCGATATTGAATATTTCGATATGCCCGAAGAACTGAAAGAGCGATATCAATATTTTACCCAGGCCGATATATCAAAACTTCGAAATGCTGGATATGATAAAAGCATAACCCCCCTTGAGGAATCAGTCCGCGATTACGTACAGAATTATCTCATTCCCCATTCCCACCTCGCATAACGATTTTGCTTGCTTTCCTATTATGTCAGAGTTATAATCAAAAATGTCCCTGCTGTGTGCGTGTAGGTTGGATGAAACAAGAACCAACATTTCAACATAGGGAGCCTAACTTTGAATGTGGAGCGGCATGCTCTTTCAACAAGGAGAAACCCGAAGCATTTAAGAAGGCGCCCACCTGGTAAACGGGTTCTTATGTTGTTAACCAGCCCCACGCCAGTAGCGGGGATTTTTAATTCAGTATTCAGTTTTCAGCGATCAGTTTTCAGTAACTGACAACTGGCAACTGATAACTGCCCATGGACCTATTCGAGAAAGCCACACAAGACATCGCCAAGCTGCCCCTTGCAATAAGGATGCGTCCACCTACCCTGGATGAATTTGTAGGGCAGGCCCATATTATCGGCAGAGACAAACTTTTATCCAGGGCCATAGAAGCGGACAGAATAGCCTCTTTAATACTTTATGGCCCGCCAGGAGCAGGAAAGAACTGTCTTGCCTTTATAATCAGCAATATTACCAAAGGCCACTTTGAAGAAATAAACGCAGTAACCTCTAATGTCGCTCAAATGCGCAATATTATCGAGAAAGCAAAAAATCGCCTCCACGCTTCAGGAAAGAAGACCACCCTTTTTATCGACGAGATACACCGCTTTAATAAAGCCCAGCAGGATGTGCTAATGCCCCACGTTGAAAAAGGCGATATTATACTGATAGGGGCAACGGCACATAATCCATTTTTTTCTATAGTTGCGCCTTTGCTTTCTCGTTCATTGGTTTTTGAGTTAAAACCGTTGTCAAAGGAGAATATAAAGAAGATATTATTGCGAGCTATTAATGACAAAGACAGGGGGCTGGGCAAATATAGGATAAAAATGGCCCCGGAGGCACTCAAATTTTTAGCAGAGGTTTCAGATGGTGACGCAAGAAAAGCACTGAATGCCTTAGAGGTGGGGGTGATAACAACCAAAGCGGGCAATGATAAATTTATACACTATACCCTAAAGGTGGCAGAGGAGTCTATACAGAAAAAGGCCCCTTTTTATGATAAAGGCGAAGATGCCCATTATGATACAATAAGCGCCTTTATAAAAGCTATGCGGGGTTCAGATCCCGACGCAGCCTTATATTGGCTGGCAAAGATGCTTTATGCAGGAGAAGACCCGAGATTTATCGCCCGCAGGATTGTCATATGCGCTGCCGAAGACGTAGGAAATGCAGACCCGCAGGCGCTGGTTGTGGCAAATGCTGCATTCCAGATATCAGAATTTGTAGGCATGCCTGAAGCTCGCATACCATTAGCCCAGGCAACTGTCTATATTGCCTCTGCACCAAAATCCAACGCTGCTTATATGGGCATTGAGAAGGCTATGGAGGACGTTGAAAAGGGAAGAACCTTGGAGGTTCCTACGCATCTTAAGGATTCCCATTATCCGGGCGCAAAAAGGCTGGGCCACGGCGAAGGATACAAATATGCCCATTCCTACAAAGGTCATTATGTAGAGCAGGATTATCTCCCGGAAAGACGCAAATATTATGAACCCGCTGATATAGGATATGAGAAAAAAATAAAGGAGCGCCTCGAGAAACGGCGCATTCCTGGAGGAAGAAAAACATGAGTACAAAAACAGTTGCATATTTATTGGCAATACTGATTATATTTAGCAGTTTTTTCTTGGTGACAAAAGCCCTTAATGCGCAACAGGGGAAAAACCCGACGCAAATTCCGGATATATCTGCCCAGCTTCAGCAGGTGATCCAGAACCAACAACTTATTATCTCAAAACTTAACGATATGAAAGAGGAGCTCAGGATAATTAAGATAAGGGCAACGGTTAAAAGATAGCTTGAAAATCCCGCGCAGGAACATTCTCTGGCTGTGGATAATAGTCGCCGCCGGAGGCGGCTCCTACGATAAAATTATCAATGATTAACGGGGGGAATTTTCCCTTGACCCTTAAAATTTGTTATGGTAGAATTTAATGCAATAATTGTAGAAAAAGCTAAAATCAGAAAGGAGACATTGCGTAAACTACGCTCTCAAAGCTCTTTTGAAAGAACCATAAAGAGTGCGGAGATTAAAAAAAAGTTATTTAATGATAACGCTTTTCAATCATGCTCGTGCATTATGTTTTATGTTTCCAAAGACGATGAGGTCGACACCCGCAGCATGATAACCGAAGCGCTAAAAGGAAAAAAGAGGATAGCAGTCCCAGTGATATCTGCCGGAGAGAAAGGAATAACTCCTTCTGAGGTTAAAAACCCGGAAGAAGAATTTGAAGAAGGACCTTTCAGGATAAAACAGCCAAAAAAAGAATATCTAAGGCCTGTGCCTGTTGAAGATATAGATGTAGTAATAGTTCCCGGCGTTGCCTTCGATAAATCAGGCAATCGCATAGGCCGCGGCGCAGGATATTATGACAGTTTCTTAAAGACCATATCACCGCCTGTTCTTACTATAGGGTTGGCTTTCGGCTTTCAGATAGTAAGAAGAGTTCCATCTCTCTCCTGGGATATTCCCGTCAAAAAGATAATCTCCGCCTAGAATAGTTCGGAGTATGGCTAACTTCGTTAGCCTTAAGTTCGTAGTTCATAGACAAAAAACTACGAACTCCGAACTCATAACTAAAGCAACGGAGGTACCAATCATGTTAGAAAACTTAACCCCCTCTGCGCTTATTCTTATAGCTTCAATATCCGGGGTGGTTATATTTTTCTTAGGCTATGTTATAAGCAAATATAGCGGCAAAAGGAAACTTACCTCTTCCAGAGATAAGGCCAAAGCCATTTTAGAGCAATCCAGGAGAGAAGCAGAGAATATGCGCAAGGAAGCAGAACTTGAAATCAGAGATATGAAGCTTAAGATGAGGTCTGATTTTGAAGCAGAAACGAAAGAGAGAAGAAAAGAATCGGCGATTTTAGAGAAAAGACTCATGGAAAGGTCAGAAGGCTTAGACAGAAAGGTAGACCTTTTGGATGATAAAGAAAAAAGGATAAACGAAATAGGGCAGTTGACAGTTAATAGAGAAAGACAGATAGAAAAAAACCGAAGGAATTTAGAGCAACTTCTTATTGAAGAAAAGGAGAGGCTGCAAAGAATAACAAGGATGTCTACTGAAGACGCCAAGAAAGAACTTCTGGCTAGAATAAAAAATGAGGTAAGACAAGAAGCAGGCGCGGTTATAAGGCAGATTGAAGAAGAGACAAAAGAAGCTGCCGAGAAAAAGTCCCGCAATATAATAAGTTTAGCTATGCAAAGATGCGCAGCAGAGCATACCGTAGAATCAGCAGTAAGCGTAGTCAGTCTGCCCAACGATGAAATGAAAGGGCGTATCATAGGCCGGGAAGGAAGAAATATCCGGGCCTTAGAGATGGCCACAGGAGTTGATGTTATAGTTGATGACACCCCCGAGGCAGTTACCCTGTCCTGTTTTGATGTGGTCAGGAGGGAAATAGCAAGAATTGCTTTAGAGAGGCTGATAGAGGATGGCCGTATTCATCCTGGCCGGATAGAGGAAGTAGTGGATAAGGTAAAAAAAGAGATGGAGATAACCATAAAAGAAGAAGGAGAAAAGGCTGCTTTTGATGTAAACATACACGGGTTACACCCTGAGATAATAAAACTTTTGGGTAGATTAAAATATAGAGCCAGTTATGG
>CP070655.1:191441-202196 GCA_020354945.1 Candidatus Omnitrophota bacterium | reverse complement strand
ATATATCAGCGCCGATATATTTTGCAGAGTTTTGTATCTGCTCTATCAATGTAGATACCATGCCTTCTTGCATGTGGAAGTATTTATAATCTCCTCCTAATAATAGTCCTATTTTAAATTTGCTCATATGGCCGATCTCATATCTTAAGCTATCGGCCTGATACTCTATAAGGCTTTTATCGATTAAATTCGGCGCTCCTTCGGTAACAACGGTGTTTTTAAGTCTTTTAGGCTTATCATGCTTTGGAATAATAGCAAGATTAAATTTTTTAACTAAAAAGGGCCCTGGATTCATTATTATTACAGATTTAGCATTGCATTCTTTAGAAAGTAAAAGATTAACCGCCGCTGTCTTGTTGCCGCAGGATATAATAATATCCGCATATGTCCTCATTAACTTTTTATAATTTTGCTCATTAAGGCAGAACCTAAGGCACCTCATACATCCCTGACAAGATTTAGTCGAGAAACGACTGCTGAAATAAAGCGCATTTTTGGCCATGTCATTTTTGAATTTCACATCTATGATTTCTGTTAATATATCATCCTTAGATATGCCCTTGTCCTGATAAAGGCTTTTTAGTTGAAAAAGGACCGCCTGTGATTGCCGCAGGTGCCCTGTCCTTGCGTCATTTAAAATTAAAACTTTTCTTTGCGGTGACGATTTCCACCTTTTGTGCTGCCATAGCCATTGATCAGGGTATCTTATGACCATCTCTTGCAGCTTAGAAATAAATTGGCTAAATCCTGACCTTATCTTTTCCTCCTCTGCAAAGCCTTCAGGAAAGACTACCGGGTCACAAACAAGGAATTTAAGCTTTGCTCCACCTTGCCTGATAATAAAACCCGGCAATACCGTACAGCCGGTACTTAGCGCAAATTCCATAACGCCTCGATGCCAGGAAGCAGGCCTGTTAAAAAAGTTGACAAATATCCCGCCTTTTCCGGCATCCTGGTCAACCAGCATTCCGACAATTTCGTTATTCCTTAAGGCCTTTATGATTTCTCTGATTGGCATGCCTTTTGAGATTACCTTGCATCCGTGATATTCCCGATATGAGTTTAGCATTTGATTTATCAAAAACGGCTTCTGTTTTCTTGCAATCGCTTTATAAGGATATCCTTTAAACGGCAAAGCCGCATTAGCCATTTCCCAGTTGCCCAGGTGGGGAGTTAGAAGTATTACACCTTTACCCTTTTTAAGAGCCCGGCCTATTATTTCAAAGCCCTCATAAGTAAAATTCCTCTCAGCATAAGCCTTGTTTATCTTTGGCAGGAGCAATATTTCTATTATGCACTGTCCTATATTTATATATGTTTGCTTTAATATCCTGCTAAGCTGGGAAGGGTTATATTTGTTTCCTAATGCCATTTTTAAGTTTGCATAGGCGATACGTTTGCGTTTTAGATTTATATATGGGCCTAACATTCCAAGCTTTCTTCCAATAGATAAACTAAGTTTAAATGGGAGAAATTGAAAAAGAATGGCCAGGAACTTAACCAGTAAGTAGAGAAGATATTCTGCCAATTAAAATCCTCACTTCGTTCGGATGTTTAATTTTAGGGAAAAACCCTGATAGTTTTTCCCTAATGTTCCTTTTCCTTACGCATAGAAGAAATTTACGCCGATAGGGGAAAACAATCTTTTCCCCTAAAACCCTTTTTTTGATAGCATAGGCAAGTGTATATACCTTGCTATGCTATCAAAAAAACTTCCTTCATTTTTAATTTTGATAGCGATGTTTAACAACAAAATTTCTATATCGCAAACATTTTTGTTGAAGCAGGGTTTTAACCTTATCCAGTCTTTGGACGTGGTTATAATCGCATCTGAATTTGTTTTCTTCGCGGCCGAAACAATATCTTTTATATTGCTCTGTGTATACTTATGATGGTCGGGGAAAGAGAATTTGTATGTTATTTCAGGGCTCAAGTCTGAAAGCATTCTAAAAAAAGAATTATTGTCTCCTATAGCAGCTACTGCACATAGCTTCTTATTAGCAATATAGTCAAGACTCCGCTCTTCGTTTTTACTCGTTTCGGTTAAGAAAAAAGGCTTATACTCTGCTTCAAAAATTTCTACATCCGACGCAACGCCCTGAATAATATTTTTTATACCGGCAATATCTTTTTCATCTGCCAGATTGACTTTGGTAAGTATTATTATATCTGCCCGCTTTAATGCAGAAATTGGCTCTCTTAATATGCCCGCCGGAATAATATTTCCGTTTCCGAAAGGGTCGGTCGCATTTATTGAGACTATATCCAAATCCCGCTTGATGCGCCAATGTTGGAATCCGTCGTCAAGAATTAAAACATCCGCATTGTATTTATCTTCTGCTTTTTTAGCATTTTTTATACGGTCTCTGCCTGATAAGACCGTGGTATTGAGTTGTTCCTTTAGCATCCTATCCTCGTCTTCTCCATAGCCTCTTATAAGTATAGCCGGCCTTTTATTCTTAGCATCCAAAAATCTGCTTATTAAAGCAACCAGGCTACTTTTGCCCGTGCCGCCCCAGGTAATATTCCCTACGCTGATGACTTTTGATTTCGGTTTTTTAGACTTTAGCAGATTTATTCTATAAAAGAATCTTATGAGCCTTACTATATTAACATATATAAAAGATGAGGCCAGCAACAACGGCCTGAATAATACATAAAATAACCTATTTGCGCCTTGCGCAGTTATTAAGGAGTAAATGAATCTTCGCATTATTTATTAGAGAATTTCTCCTGCTTTCCGGAGGGCGAACTTAGTAAAACTTGGGCCGATAAGTTCGTAGATAATCGTAGTGGCTACAATAGTGGAAAATATCATCTCGCCTATTTGAGGAAAGTTTGCCTTGGCAATTAGTGCAACACCTAAAGCAACACCGGCCTGAGGGAATAAACCAAGGCCTATATATCTTCTTATCCTGTAAGAAGACGTTGAGATACGTCCTCCTAAATAGGCCCCGCCTATCTTACCAAAGCTACGGAAGATAAGATAAAAAAGTCCTGAAAGCCCCAATGTCTTAAGAAGGCCTATATCTAGATTCGCCCCTGCCAGGACAAAAAATAGTAGGTATAATGGGGAGTCTATGCTCCTTAAGGTATCGAAAAATTTAAAACTCACCCTATTAATATTAACTAATGCTGCCCCCATAGACATGCAGGATAAGAGTACGGAAAGATGGAGATAAATAGATAAGCCGATATTTAAAAGGATAAAGCCTATTGTATATATCAGCAGGTCTTCGGAAGTTCTGGTATATCGAGAAAAATAGGAAAGCGCTACTGCAAAAACACCACCCAGTATAAATGCGCCAAAAATTTCTAATAGCGAATGAAAAACCACTTTAGGCAAAAGAAAGCTTGCCGCTGTACTGGCTACTACTGATTTTGAAATAGCCAAAGATATAGCAAATATAATAAGGCACCAGGCATCATCTATGGCCACTATCCCCAAAAGGGTATCTGTAAAAGAACCCTTCGCCTTATATTCTCTTATTACCATTGTAGTAGCAGCAGGAGCAGTAGCTGAAGAGATAGCGCCAAATAAAAAGGCAATATGGAAAGGCTGCTTCAAAATAAATAAAAATGCAAGGGTTACTAAAATCCATGCCCCACCTGCCTCTAAAATAGATATCCACAAAACAGGCCTGCCAATTTTACGAAATGTGGAGATAAGAAAATTCTGTCCAATGCTAAAAGCTATAAAACCAAGAACAATATTTGAAATCAGGCCTGATGAACCCAATATTCCTTTAGAAACTAAGTTTAACATATACGGCCCGATAATAATGCCCACTAAAAGATAAGCGGTTATAGCGGGTATCCTAATACCGCGTATAATTTTTGCTCCTATAAATCCGAATAAAAGAATAAGGCCAAGGCTGAATATTGTATTGTTCATTCCTATCATTTAATAACGCCCTTTTGCTTAAATACAGATATAATAATATCGAATAAGGTTACGATTCCTACGAGGGTGCCATTTTCTACCACTGGAAGCATTTCAATGTTATGCAGTCTCATTTGAGAACGGGCCTCCTTTATAGGTGCCTGTCGTTTTATAGTAACAAAACGGGTATTCATAAAATCATCTACTACGACCAGTACACCCATTCCGCTGGATATATCGGCAAGCAAAATATCTTCCTCTTCCATCTTTTCTACAAATGGTATAGTCTCCAGCATTTTGACCATCTGCTGACTATAGGGTTGAAAAACCTTCAGGATATCCTCAAATGTTACTATCCCAACTATTTTATTGCCATCTTCCACAACCGGTAATGTATGAAAATTGTATTTACGGAATATTTCTATTAATTCGGTCAGGTTGGTGGATCTCTTTACAGTAACAACATCCTTTGTCATGCAATCTTTTACTTTCATAATATTTACTCCTGAGGAACATTTCCGATTTTGTTCGGAGAAAGAGTAGTTTATTATAACATATATACTAATATTGTAAAATAGTTTTTATGGCATTATAAGTTCTGGCCGCAGCGCCCTGGTTATTTCTTACTACACCCTTAACCCGTTCTCCCATATCTTTTGCAAGTGTTTCGTCCCTATACATCATTTCGATGGCTTCTGCCAAAGATGCTTCATCCTTCACTAAAAGAGCCACCTTTTTGCTAAGAAAAAGGGCAGCGATATCCTTAAAATTGAATGTGTATGGACCAAAGAGTATGGGTTTACCAAAACAAGCAGGTTCAATCATGTTCTGGCCGCCATGTTTTATGAGGCTACCCCCAACAAACACAATCCATGCTAAACTGTAGAAGAGCTTGAGTTGGCCGATTGTATCGAGGATATATACAGGATAGTTGTGCCGCCTCACCTGCTCGGCGGCGCTCGTAGCTTGCTCGCACTTATTCGTGCGAGCACTCGCAGTTGTAAGTTGTAAGTCGTAAGTTAATTCGGAAATCTTTATTGCCGTAAAATTGTGGGATTTAACGAGTTTTGCAACGTCTTCTGTACGTTCGATATGGCGCGGTGCGATTAAAAGAGAAATATCATTATATTTCTTTTTTAGCCTGTCATAGGCTTTTAATATAATCTCTTCTTCTCCGGGATGGGTGCTGCCTGCCACGATAAGTTTTCTATGTTCAAGATTCAGGAGTTCATACATTTTCACTCTTTCTTCTTCATTAATATGAAAGTCTACACTGTCGAATTTCATATTGCCGGAAACATCCACTTTACCTGCTTCGGCGCCAAGTGATATTATTTTATTCCTATCTTCTTCTGTCCGCATATAAAAGGACGTTATGCAATCTAATATATTTTTCAAAATTGGCTTTATTAAAAGGTACCACCTGTATGAATTGGGGGAGATTCTACCGTTTGATAAAAGTATAGGTATGCTCTTTTTATAAAGCCTCCTTATTAAATTTGGCCAGATTTCTGTCTCAATTATTATAAAAATAACAGGTCTTATCAGCTCGATAGCACGCTCTATCGCAAAAGTTATATCCAAAGGTAGGTATATTATAGTTGCATCAGCAGACATTATCTTCCTGGCAACTGAATTGCCTGTTTCAGTAACTGTGGAAATCACTATATTATGCTGACTTAAATCTTTTTTTATCATATCAACCAGAATCTTAGCTACCATAATTTCTCCAACGCTAACAGCGTGAATCCAGATATTATTCTTCCTGCTGAGTCTGTCTTTAAGCTCATCTGGATAAATTCCCAGCCGCATGGGAATCCCTTTCCTTCGTCTCTTCTTAAAAGGAAGGGTAAGTATATAAAATATAAAGAAGATTATGTAGAATGTCTGGTAGAGTATGTACATAATATGTGCAAAGCCCCCATAACAATTCGAGCAGGGCTTGCGCAGGCCGAGCGGGCATGGTTTTTTGCCGAAGGCAAAAAGAGCGAGGCCGAGGACAGAGCAAAAAATCCACGCTGGGGATTTTTTGCGTCCCTGCGAGAATTGGCTATGGGGGCTTTGCTATGCTCTAGGATGGGCCTTGTCATAGACCTCCTTGAGTCTTTCTGTCGTTATGTGAGTATATATCTGGGTAGTTGAAAGATTGGCATGGCCTAAAAGTTCCTGCACAGCTCGGAGGTCAGCCCCTCTGTTTAAAAGGTGGGTAGCAAAAGAATGCCTTAAGGTGTGGGGAGAAATATTCTCTTTTTTAGTTACCGTTTGAATGTATTTATTGACTATACGCCTAACTGAAAGATCGCTAAGCCTTCCGCCTCTTTTATTTAAAAACAAGGCCTCTTTTGATGAAAATTTGTCAGGGAGTTTATTGCGATATCTCCTTATTGCCCCAATGGCCTTCTTCCCTATCGGGATGAGTCTTTCTTTTTTCCCTTTACCGTACAATTTTACTGCTTCGGCAACAAAGTCTACATTATCAACATTTATGCCGGTTAATTCCGATACCCTCATCCCTGAACTATAAAGAGCCTCTAATACAGCACTATCTCTGGCTCCGGTTAAATCATCGCCAGGGGCCTCTAATAACTTGGCTACCTCTTCCTCTTCCATAAAAACAGGCAGCTTCTTCTCTTTCTTTGGTGTAGATAACCCGGAAATCGGGTTTGTCTTTATATAACCCTCTCTGGCTAAAAACTTAAAAAAGCTTCTTAATGCAGAGAGCTTCCTGGCAATGGAAGATTTGCTCAAATTGATGCTTCGTAGATATGCTAAGAATTTCCTTAATGTTAGATAATCAACCTCTTCTATCTTTTTATCTTTTAAGAATTCCGCAAAAACCAAAAGGTCAATAGTATAATTTCTAATGGTATGAACCGATGACTCTCTTTCGATCTGAAGATATCTTATGAATTTATCGATGTAGCGCTTCAAGGTAGTTTCCTCGTGGTATACTTACATTCTGGGTAATTCGAGCAAGCATAGAAAATTCTCCCCCGGTTGTATCTTTCCACAAGTTCACCATCACAACCAGGTTGAGGGCATTTCACTCCCGTAGGTATTGGTTTAGCATTTTTGCATTTTGGATAGCCTGAACAGCTTAAGAACCGGCCATATCTTGAATGTTTTATGACCATTGGTTTACCGCATTTATCACATATATAATCTGTCTTCTCGTCCTCCAGAACTTCAAAGGTTCCATCGGGATTTTCCTTTATCGGCTTAGCGTTTTTGCATTTTGGGTAGCCCGAACAACTTAAGAACCTTCCTCTTCTTGACCATTTTAAAACCATTGGCCTGCCACAAAGTTCACATTTATATTCGGTTGGTTGTTCTTTCCTTTTTAACTCCTGCATTTTTTTCTGGGCAACGGCGAGCCGGTCAGAGAAAGGCGAATAGAAATCTATGAGCACATCCTGCCATTTCATCCTGCCTTCTTCTACCTTATCAAGTTCATCTTCCATCCTTGCCGTAAATTTCACATCAAGAACATGCGGGAAAAATTTTACAAGCATCTCGTTTACCACATCTCCCAGAGAAGTAGGAAAAAGTGAGCCCTTTTCTTTCTTAACATAATGCCTCCTAATAACAGTAGAGATAATAGGTGCATAAGTGCTGGGCCGGCCTATTCCTTTCTCTTCCAGGGCTTTTACCAAAGATGCGTCTGTATATCTAGCCAGGGGCTTAGTAAAATGTTGAGATGGGATAAGTTTTACAAGATTTAATTCTTCATTTAAAAGAAGCTGGGGGATATTCAAATAATCCTTTTTTTCTTTCTCTGGAGTCAATATCAAAAATCCCTCAAATATAATCTGGGTGCCGACACTTTTAAATATATAAGACCTGGCTTCACTCGGTTTAGCAGTTATTTCAACTGTTTTGGTATTTAATATGGCTGCCCTCATCTGGCTCTGCAGGAAACGTTGCCATATAAGCTTATATAACTTATACTGGTCGTTATTAAGAGAGGCTTTAATTTTATCAGGAACCCTGAAAACAGAAGTTGGCCTTATAGCTTCATGAGCTTCCTGAGTCCTTTGCTTGGTTTTAAATCTATGCGGTATCTTTGGTAAGAACTTATTACCGAACTCTTTGCTAATATAAGAGGCAGCTTCTTCCTGAGCTGATTTAGCAACATTTACAGAATCAGTTCTCATATAGGTTATAAGGCCTACGCTCCCTTCATCCGGTATCTCCAGTCCTTCATATAGCTGCTGGGCAATGCGCATGGTGCGACTTGCAGAAAATTTTAATTTATTATAGGCGCCTTGCTGTAATTTACTGGTCGTATACGGCGGATATGGCATTCTTACCTTTTTAGTCTGTTTTACGCCAGAGACAACAAATTTGGCCCCTTTTAATTCATCAATGATTGAGTCGGCGCTTTGTTTATCGGAAATTTGGGCCTTTTTATTATCTATCTTTTCTAGCTTTGCGCTAAATGATTCTTTTTTAGCGTCCGGTTTTTCCCTGAGCTTTGCCTCTATTTCCCAATACTCCTGAGGGATAAATGCTCTTATCTTTTTCTCTCTTTCTACTATAAGCCTTACCGCAACTGATTGCACTCTGCCTGCGCTCAATCCATAGCTTATTTTTTTCCATAACAACGGCGAAATGCTATAACCCACTATTCTATCTAAAATTCGCCTGGCCTGTTGGGCATTTACTCTATTCATATCAATATCCCTTGGCGCTAAAAATGCAGCAATTACAGTGTCTTTTGTAATCTGATGAAATTCGACTCTCAGCAGTTTGGTGTCTTTGCTCTTAAGTTCATTGGACAGATGCCAGCTTATAGCTTCGCCCTCCCGGTCAGGGTCAGTAGCCAGAAATATCTTAGGCTTGCCCTTTGCTTTGTTTTTAAGCTCATCGAGTATCTTCCTGCGTCCTTTTACCACGATGTATTCAGGTTTAAAACCATTGTCTATATCGACACCCATCTTGCTAACAGGTAAATCTATCAAATGGCCCATGGAAGAGACAACCTCATAGTCTCCGCCTAGAAATTTGCTTATCGTCCTGCTTTTGGTGGGGGACTCCACTATCACTAGAGATTTTGGCATAGTATAGGGGCGTTTCTCTCTTATTTCTTCACATACAGCTTTCCAGGTAGCTGCTTCACCAATCCTGCGAGTTCCAAATGCAACAAACGCGAGGAGACCTCCTGAGAACTTAAGTTAAGCTCATCTATCAGGCTGTTTATGTCAATTGGCTCATCTGATAAAAGTTCATAAACTTTCTTATTATCAGCCGGAATGTTTGTTAGAGCCAATTTCTTTTCGCTATCCCATTGTTCTTTCGCAGCGTGGCTATCTAAAATTTCAGGGAAAAGTTCTTCGATAATATCAAAAGCGTCACAAGTTAGTTTTGCCCCCTGTTTTATTAAATTATTACACCCTTTAGAATTGTCGGAATTGCAAGCCCCGGGAACCGCAAAGACTTCTTTTCCTTGCTCCAGGGCAAAATCGGCTGTTATTAAAGCTCCGCTTCGCTCCGGTGCCTCGGTTACAACCACGCCTTTTGATAGACCGCTTATTATTCTATTCCTTCGAGGGAAATTCTCTTTTAGAGGAGGGGTATTCATGGGAAACTCTGATATCAGAGTTCCATTTTGAGCGATTTTTTCAGAGAGTTTTTTATTCTCGGAAGGATATATGCGATTTAGCCCGCTTCCTAAAATGGCTATTGTTTTCCCTCCGGCCGTGAGGGTCTCTTTATGAGCAACTGTATCTATCCCTCTGGCCATACCGGATACAACAGTTATATTTAATTTCGCGAGAGAAGAACAAATCCGCCCGGTCATATTTTTACCGTAGTATGTACAATTGCGTGAGCCCACAACGGCTACTGTATTCCCGCCTGTATCTTCGATTCGTCCTTTTACATACAAAACTATCGGCGGGCTATGAATCTGTTTTAAGTTATCGGGATATTTTTTATCAAAAATGGTGACTATATGTATATTTTGTTTATTTATAAGTTCTATTTCTTCTTCTATGTTAAAGGGGGACTGTCCCATTTTTGCTTTTCTTCTCCTGCGGGCAAAAATGGGGACTGTCCCCTCTTTTATTGAATTCACCATATTGGTGGTATTTCCAAACTTACCAAGTAAAACCTGTAATTTCTTATAACCAAAGTTCGGCATGCTATTGAGTAATATTAGGTCTTTTGTGGTGTTGTCCATCAGGTATAGGGACGTTTCCATTTTATGTAAATAGCGCCTGGGTGGGTTTCTGCTCCTTTTCCAAAGATTCCATCCGCTCTATAATTTTATCGGCCACTTCTTCCGGTGTTAAATTGGTTGTGTCAATGGTATAATCTGCCTTTTGATAAAACTTTTGCCGTTGTTCTAACAACTCGGAAATTTTCTTCTCAGAATCTGCCACATTGAGTAAGGGCCGATGGATATAGTGTTTGGTGCGTTCCAGAATAGCATCAACTGAAGCGGCAAGACAGAAAATTATGCCATGTTCTTTGAGTCGTTTAAAATTTACCTCATTTATTACCGCGCCGCCTCCTGCATCAATTATGACATCTTTGTCTTTTGAAGCAGAAGCTACCATTTCGCTTTCTACTTTCCTAAAATAGGCCTCTCCATCTTGCTCAAAGATTTCAGATATGGGTTTGCCTACTTTCCATTCAATCATATCATCCAGGCACAACCGTTGTCTTTTAAGCCGCTCGGCTATGATCTTACTTGCAACTGTTTTGCCTGTTCCCATAAAACCGGTCAGGACTATGTTTTTCATCGATACCCTCCGTAGCGTAAAGCGCAAACATCATCACAGGTGGTGGTTCGGTTAGTCAAGCGACATTGAACTGGACTACTACTGCAAACACTACGTACTCATTTATACTGAGAACAATGGTGAATG
>CP070655.1:179830-191341 GCA_020354945.1 Candidatus Omnitrophota bacterium | reverse complement strand
GACTCCTCAAAGTGGATGAGAATATGCTTGATGACGAGAGTAAAATTAAATATCGACACGATGCCTTGGAGGCTGTGGAAGAGGTAGATCGTGGTCTTTTCCAGGTGGTGTTTCTATTGAATTACACCAAAATAGAGCAACTGCAAGAAGTGGCAAATGGTGGTTTATTCATGCCGCATAAGTCCACCTATTTCTATCCTAAGCCTCTCACAGGGTTAGTGATCCATAAATTTTAACAAAAATAGGGACAGCGGCCTGTTTTTGTTATTGTAGCAATTTTGGCAAAAATGGACCACTGCCCACTATTTTTATCCTCAAGATATTGACTCAACGCCTTTTATAGCGTATAATTAAAAGTGATGAGGCCAAGAAGGATGGCACCTAAAGCGTGCCTTACTTTAAAAGAAGGTGAGGGTTAGATTCTTTGAGGTCTCATCAAAAAAGCGCGCCTTGAACCCCAAAAAGAGATCTTTGAAGAGGATGCGAAAATAGGGAGAATACCCCCTTAGGGCAAAAGATATAAAAGGCCCATAAATTTCCACATCATCTCTTCAAAGTAAAAATTTCTTCTAAAGGTTTAGGTTTAAGACGCGTTTTTATTTTATATTTTGAAATTACAGAGGTCGCTGAGGCATTTTATGGGTTTTCAAGCGGCCTCTTTTTTTTTGCTTGATATTTCGACGCTTTGTGTTAATATATGGCTTATATTAAATATATAAAATGGGCATAAAGTGGGATAATATAAAAGATGCAATATTTACAGGAAACATTGCCGGTATACCAATTCTTGTAAAAGGAGCAATATGTGATGGCCTTCCGGTGCAGGATATACTGAATAAAGGGCTCATAGCCGGTATGTCTATTGTTGGCGAGAAATTCAAATCTAATGAAATCTTTGTGCCTGAGGTACTCATATCAGCAAAGGCCATGCAAGCCGGATTAGATATCCTAGAGCCGCTTTTGGTTAAGGCCGGAGTCAATCCTATGGCGAAAATAGTCATCGGCACATCAAAAGGCGATTTGCACGATATAGGTAAAAATTTAGTATCAATGATGTTTAAAGGGGGCGGCTTTTCAGTTATCGATTTAGGTATAGATGTAGCCCCCAGGCGGTTTATTGATGAGGCCATTAAGAGCGACGCAGAAGTTATAGCGATGTCTTCCCTTATTACCACCTCTATGCCGTCTATGAAGGCCACGATTAATTTATTAAAGATTGAGGGTTTAAACGGTAAGATAAAGACTATCATCGGAGGCGCGCCGGTTACTCAAGAATATGCAGATGAAATAGGCGCGGATGGCTATGCGGATAATGCCTCATCTGCAATAGATAAGGTAAAAGAATTATTGGGGTTATAGCGTATCAAACTGATAACTGATGACTGAAAACTGATTGAAAATGCCTGTATTTAGAAAACCAAAATATACTATCGTAAGAGCTAAGAAATTTAAACAACAGAAGAAAAAGGATATACCCGGTGGCTTGTGGACAAAATGCGAAGGCTGCGGAGAGATAATATACAACAAAGCCCTCCAGGAGAATTTAAAAGTTTGCCCTAAGTGCGATTACCATTTTGTAATAGGTGCCCGTGAACGGGTGGACATCACTATTGATAAAGACACCTTTAAAGAATTTGGCAAAGACATAACTTCAGCTGACCCTCTTGCATTCAAAGGGCCAAAAACATATAAGAATAAATTGAAGGAAGACCAAAATGCCACAGGCATGAAAGAAGCAGTGATATATGGCACCGGAAAGATAAATGGAGCAAATGCAGTTTTAGCGGTAACGGATTCAAGATTTATAATGGGGTCTATGGGTTCTGTAGTCGGAGAAAAGATAACCCGGGCTGCTGAATTGGCTATTGAGAAGAAATTTCCTCTTGTTATAATATCAGGTTCGGGCGGTGGCGCCAGAATGTATGAAGGGCTGTTCTCTTTAATGCAGATGGCCAAAACCTCCGCAGCGATCTCAAGACTGCATAAAAAAGGAAATCTATTTATATCGGTACTTACCCATCCGACTATGGCCGGGGTAATGGCCAGCTTTGCCTCGTTAGGTGATATTATAATGGCAGAGCCAAAGGCATTGATCGGCTTTACAGGCCCAAGAGTTATTGAGCAGACCATAAAGCAGAAGCTTCCGGAAGGATTTCAACGTTCAGAATTTGTGCTTGAGCATGGCCTTATAGATATGATTGTCAGCAGGCCCCAGATGAAAGAAACTATATCGAAATTACTGGAGTATTTAACGTAACGATTCATGTACCGTTATTTTGTCTATCAAATTTAACCTCGTTTCGTTTACCGTTTAGCGTTGAAACTGTACACGGTTAACGGTACACGAAAACAGCAGTAAGGGGTTGACAGAAAATGGCTCAAGTTAGCTTAAGAAATGTCAGCAAAAAATTCCCTCCAAATGTATATGCGGTGAAGGATATCAATCTAGGCATTGAAAATAAAGAATTTCTCGTTCTGGTAGGCCCTTCCGGATGCGGGAAATCTACATTCTTAAGGATGATAGCAGGTCTGGAAGAGGCCACTACAGGAAAGATTTGGATCGGCGATAAAATGGTAAATGACGTCCCGGCTAAAGATAGAAATATTGCGATGGTATTTCAGAATTATGCACTTTACCCGCATATGACTGTGTATGAAAATATGGCTTTTGGGCTTAAACTTCGCAAGTTTCCAAAATCAGAAATAGACCAGAGGGTGAGAGATGCTGCCCAGATTCTCAATATTACCAAACACCTAAATAAACGGCCTAAAGAACTCTCCGGCGGCGAACAGCAGAGAGTTGCCGTAGGCAGAGCGATAGTGAGAAAACCGCTTGTCTTTTTATTCGATGAGCCTTTGAGCAATCTGGATGCCAAATTGCGTGTCCAGATGAGGACAGAGATTAGCAAGCTCCATACCAGGCTTCAAACCACTATGATATACGTAACCCATGATCAGGTAGAAGCTATGACCATGGGCACCAGAATAGTAGTTATGAAAGAAGGTGCAATACAGCAGATAGATGACCCAATTGCCCTTTATGATAAACCCAAAAACAAGTTTGTGGCGGGTTTTATAGGTTCGCCTCCGATGAATTTCATGAACGGCCAGATAATAAAAAAAGACGGAAAATTTTATTTCAACGAAGGCAATTTCAAGGTAAAGATACTTGATGAGATAACGGATAAACTTATCCCCTATGTTGGCAAAGAGGTTATTTTTGGAATAAGGCCGGAGGATATATACGATAGATTATTTGTTCAGGAGGCGCCTGAAGAAAATGTTGTTACTGCGAATTGCGAGGTATGCGAACCTATGGGAGCCGAAGTTTTCTTACACCTTAATAGCGGCAAGCATACATTTGTTGCCCGGGTCGGCGGGCATGACAAACCAGCAGTTAATCAAGACCTTGAATTAGTCTTTGATATGAGCAAAGTGCATTTCTTTGATGTCAAGGACGACAAGGCCATCGTGTAAATCCACAATTAGTGAACGGAGCGAACTAATTTTCCATGTATCCCCAAAGATATAGAATAATCTGTGCATTTATATCTATTGCAGCCTTTGCAATTGCCGCATCTTTATTTGTTTTTGGCTTTTCAAAGATAGCCGCCGGCTCGGCTTCGTTAAGAAATGTTACTCCTTATGGTTTTATTTTGTTGACTTTAGGTTTTATTCTAATCTGGCAGGGCGTGGGCTCAGTATGGGGGCTTGTCTTTTTCATTCTTTCTGCCCCATTGATTATGTTAGTATCTTTGAGCTTAAATTCATTGATATATAATTTTCAAATAATTATAATGATAGGCATAGCCATACCGTCCTATTTATTTTATAAAAAAAGCAACGCTCTTTTATTAGAAGAAGACCAGAAGATAAGCAGAATACAGGAAGAGAAGAATCTTTTAGATGACCGCTTAGAAAAGGATGCCGAACTTACAGAAGCGCTTTATTTTAAATTAGATAGATACAATAAGCTTAAAGACCTTGGCGAGGCCTTTAATGCCAAACTTTCTTTAGACGAAATTTATGAGCTTACAATAGATAAGGCTTATGAGATAATCGGAAAGACAGATGAAGCAAAGTTGTTCCTGGTAACCGAAGATGCCCGGGATTTAGTACTCTACTCTTGCAAATCGAAACAAATAACAGCCTCTCCTTCCAAAAAGAGTGATATTTTTGATAAATGGGTCTTTAATAAAAGGCAACCTTTACAAATATCCGATATAACTTGCGATTTCAGATTCGATTACAAGCAGAATAAAGAAAAACCTCAATTTAATTCCCTGATAATAGTTCCTTTAATTATTCAACACAGAATTATAGGAATCTTGCGCCTTGGCAGTAAAGAAAAGGGCGCCTATGCAGCAGACGATTTAAGGTTGTTAGATTTTATATCAGATTTAGCCAGCGCAGCGATTAATAATGCCCGCCTTTATATTAAAACTGGGGAATTGGCCATAACCGACAGCCTTACCGGATTATATGTGCATCGCTATTTCAAAGAGAAATTAACCGAAGAATTTAATCTATGCAAGGAAGAGGAATCTAAACTTTCTATTCTTATGTTAGATATAGACCATTTTAAGGATTATAACGATAAATACGGACACGCTGCGGGCGATAAAGTGCTAAAGGGTATAACTGATATTATGCGGGAAAATACAACAGAAACAGACATCCTGGCCCGTTACGGCGGAGAGGAATTTGTGGTTTTGCTTCCGGGGGAAGGAAAGGAAAAAGCTAAATCAATAGCTGAGAATATAAGAAAAGACATAGAATTCACTCCTTTTATTTTAAGGCGGCAGGAGACAAAAATAACAGTTTCAGCCGGCGTGGCATCATTTCCGGACGACGCATCTAATGAAGAAGATTTGTTTAAAAAGATGGATTTCTCCCTCTATAAAGCAAAAAAGGAAGGGCGTAATAAAGTATGCACCAGTTGATATTACTAGTATCTGTCAGTTTCATATATACGATATCATTACTAATAGCCACTCAGATAAAGGATTATTATTTTGTTTTTAACCTTTGCATTATCCCTATTGTTATCAGCGGCTATTTTTTCAAGGCATTTAGCACATTATTGCTAACATCATTTTGCTGTGTTCTGGGTTTGACATTGATGCATGGAGGCGCATCGGCAGCTGAAGTAGCCCAGAGTATCTCCCTGTTTATCGGCAGTGCCTTATTATCAATCGGAATGTATAGAATTTTTGATAAATTAAAAAATTATAAGCAGGATAACATTGGGTTATTAAAGGAAAAATTTGCAAAATCGAGCTCAACAACCGCTCAGGTAAATGATTCCAGGGCTTATCTAGAAAATAAGGCGTCTGAGATGAGCAACCTTTACTATTCGGTAAAAAGGATGGGTTCTTGCTTTGCCTTTGATAACCTTTTAAACATCTTGCGCGATACTATAACAGAATCATTCAAATTTAAAAGATGCGAACTTATTATTCTCTACCATTCAGACGAAACAGTGAAGATTGATAAGATTTATCAAATAACCAAAACTAAGATGGAGCAGATTGAGGGGATAGGATATGGAGAAGGGTTGCTTAAATTTATGCTACGCAAGAAACAGCTGCTTCAAATAGATATTAAAAAAGGCAAAATTGATGCCGAAGAGTTTATGCCTCCGGAAGAATTAAATACCTTTATAGCGGCGCCTATAATATCCGGAGAAAAAACCAATGCAATTTTAGCGGCAGAGGATATAGACCTTGAGCAAAGAGATAGATTTACAGTGGTAGCCAACCAGTTTTCTATGGCATTGGAGCGCATAAGATTGTATGAATTGGTTCAGGAGTTGGCCATTACCGACGGGTTAACAGGCGTATTTGTCAGGAGGCATATGCTTGAGCGCTTGAATGAAGAATTAAATAGAGCAGACCGCTTTAACAGTAGAGTTTCTTTGCTCATGATAGACATAGACAACTTTAAAAATTATAATGATAGATACGGACACTTGAAAGGAGACCTGTTATTAAAAAAGATAGCCTCTGTGCTAAAGGGCGGGATTCGTGAGATAGACATTATAGCCAGATACGGAGGCGAAGAATTTTGCATAATTTTTCCTGACACAGATACAAAAGGCGCAGAGCTTGTTGCAAGCAGGCTCAGGGAAAGCGTGGAAAACCTTGAGGCAACGGTTAGCATAGGAGTGGCTAGTTATCCGGAGGATGCTAAAACTTGGTCTAATTTAATAGAAAAAGCAGACAGGATGATATATAAGGCAAAAGGAGCCGGCAAAAATAGAGTGTGTGTATATGCAAAATAAAAAGCATGTTTTAGGCGTTGATATTGGCGCAACTTTAGTTAAAGTAGGCCTGGTGGAAAAAGGCGGTAAAATTGTTTCCAAAACCTCTTTTCTTACTAAAAAGTTCGTTTCGAAGAAGGCTTTTATTAAAAGACTAATTGAGGAGATAGGCCAGGTTATAAAAAATAATAGAAGAGCTAAGGGTAATTTATCCGGTATAGGTATCGGGATTCCCGGCACCGTAGATTACAGTAAAGGCATTGTGCATAATTTAACGAATATAAAAGGCTGGAAGGAAGTTCCTTTAAAAAAGATATTACGCAAATTTTTTAAGACCCCCGTATTTATAGACAATGATGCGAACGCCTTTGCCTGCGGCCAGCTTAAATGGGGCGCTTGCCGTGGCGCTAAAAATGCTATATGCGTTACTCTTGGCTCGGGAATTGGAGGCGGCCTTATAATAGAGGGAGGAGTTTATCGCGGAAGCAATTATTCTGCAGGAGAGATAGGCCATATATGCATAGACATAAACGGACCAGGATGCGGCTGCGGCAGCAAAGGTTGTATGGAAGCGTTTGTTGGAAATAAATATATTATAAATAGAGTTATAAAACAAATCAAAGAGGGGAGAAAGACATCTTTGGTAGATATGGTAGGTGGAAAATTGCAGAAGATAACACCTGAGTTGCTCACAAAAGCAGCAAAAAATGGTGATAAGTTCTCTATAGAAATTTGGAAGGAAACAGGCACTTATTTAGGCATCGGTTTAAGCGGTTTAGTAAATGTCCTTAATCCGGAGAGGATAATTATTGGCGGCGGTATATCAAAAGCAGGAAAGTTTATTTTCACTCCGTTGAAAAAAGAGCTCGTCAGGCGGACGATGAACCAGCATCTTAAGGCGTTAAAGGTAATGCGAGCTAATTTCGTTGATGAGGCAGGGATTACTGGTGCAGCTTCACTTGTGATAGAGAATAAATGAAAGTATTATTCGCTCGGCTGAAATTTTTTGCCGTCCTTTTGGACTTAGTGGCTCGCAGCTTGCACGCAATAGGCAAGAGCCTGCCGCTGCTCACCATAAGCCCTAAAAGGACATTTGCCAAAAAATTTCTGATGCCTCGCTCACAACACTTTCATTTTTTAACAGGCGTTCTTTTAATTAGCGTATTACTTATTTCTGCAGCAGTTAGTTTGGCAGAGGAGATAGATGAGCCCATTGTGTGCAATGGAGATGAAATTGAGTATTTTGAAAAGGAGAAAAAGGTGGTAGGTACAGGCAACATCGTTATAACATATAAGGACACCACTCTCACCTGTGATAAGGTCACTGTATGGGCCGATACCAAAGATGCAAAAGCCGAGGGAAATGTCAGAATAGTTCAAGGGAATGACTTTTTTACAGGCGAAACAATGACATATAATCTTGAAAAAGAGACAGGCACTGTAGTTAATTTTACCGGCTATACAGAACCATGGTATAGCAGGGGCAAATCTGCGGAAAGAACAGGGCCGGACGAATTTATCGTTCACCACGGTTATATTACGTCCTGCGATTTAGAAAAGGAAAATAGGCCCCCTCATTATAGAATATCGGGCAGAAAGGTGTTAATATATCCGGATGTAAAAGTAGTCATAAGAGATGCGACTGTCTGGGTCGGCCCGGTTCCGGTATTATGGATACCGGTTTATGCCCACCCATTAGACGATGACCGCCCCCATGTTACAATTATACCAGGTAAGAATGATGAGTGGGGGATGTTTACTTTAACCGCCTGGCGCTATAATTTAGACCCAAATCATAAAGGTTATGTGCATATGGATTACAGGGAAAGGAAAGATTTTGGCTATGGCTTTGACCATGTTTACGACACTAATATAATAGGCAAAGGGATATTAAAGACCTATTATATGCATGAGAGAGACTTACAGAGAAAGCATATTTACACCTCTCGAGACAAAGGAAAACCTACGCAGGAAGAGGAGAAATTTATTGTGCAATGGAGACACAAATGGCAAATGTTTAAAGACACTACTGCTGTGGCTGAATTATATAAATATAGAGACAAAGATTTTAGAAAGGATTATTATGATAATAGTTATAATGATGAATACGCAAAGGACCCTAGTCCCAGGTCATATTTATTAGTTACTAAATCGCAACCATTTTATAACCTGAGTGTTTTTACTGAAAAAAGAGCAAATAGGTTTGAAACCATAGACGAAAAGCTTCCTGAAGTTAAACTAACTATTAATAATAGTAGAATAGATAGGAGCTATTATGATGAAATGGATACAGATATTCCGGATATAATAAAGAGAGGCGCACTTTATTATTCTGGTGAGTTTAGCGCAGTTAATCTAAATGCAAAATATCCACGAAGCACAGACGAAAACCCCGTTAGCAACATCCCTATCCATCACAATAACCGTTATGATACATATAACAGGTTATCGTATGCTAGCAAATTATCTTTTCTTAATGTCACCCCTTATACTGCTACCAGGCAAACATACTATGATAGGGGCAGGGATGGCCGTAATTTTGGCAGCGAATCCCATATCGACGGGATATTTTACACAGGGGTTGATGTAAGTACTAAATTCTATAAGGTATTTTATACTGAAGCCTCCCCGCTTGGAATGGAAATAAACAATTTAAGACATATCATAACCCCCAGCATAAGTTATAATTATAGGCCTCCTTCTACACGGTATGGTAGTGACATATACGGATTTCTCGGCGGAGGCAGAGGCAACTCGATGAGTTTTACACTGGAGAATAAATTGCAGACCAAGCGGGGCAAGGATAAAGAAACCATTGATTTTGCCAGACTCGGCATTGATACAAGCTATGATTTCACCCGACAGGCCGCTGGGAGGAAATTTTCGGATTATAAGGTAGCGTTGGAACTACTACCCTACAATTGGCTGACTATTACATCTGATGCAACAATAGATTCACATAAACGATATCGCCATGAGTGGTTGAAAGAAATAGGTACAGATTTTGTAGTATCTGTTGAAGATTATCTTAGGCTCGGGATATCACACGGCTATACTTTTGATGAGACAAATAATATAATCGGCCAGCTTGAGTGGAACATAAATTCTAAATGGAAAATAAAGGCATTTGAAGATTTTGATATAAAAAGATTAAGGCAAGGCGAGAAAAAGGCCTATGACCTAAAAGAGCAAAGATATGTTATAACCCGGGATTTGCACTGCTGGGAAGTAGATGTGCATTACAATGTATTCAGAGAAAAGGGTGAAGAGATATTGGTGATTTTTAGATTAAAGGCATTTCCTAATATGCCGTTTGAATTCGGCAGGAATTATCATGAACCGAAAAGAGGGAGAGGGCTTCAGACTTATTAAACAATTAAAGGGAGAAACTCTATGGAGAAAATTGCAGTTATAGGAGCAGGTCATGTTGGTTTAGTTACAAGCGCTTGTTTTGCCGAGTTAGGCAATAAGGTAATATGTATTGATAACAATAAAAAAAAGATAATGGCTTTGCTCAATGGTAAAATTCCCATATACGAACCCGGACTATCTACCCTTGTTAAGAAAAATATAAAGAAAAAAAGGCTGTTTTTTTCAACCAGCATTAAAGACGTCGTTAGGTTTGCCAGGATTATATTTATCGCAGTCGGCACGCCGTCAAAGAAAAAAGGCGCGGCAGATTTATCAGCAGTAGAGAGCGTCTCCGCAGAAATAGCCAGGCACATGAAATCTTATAAGCTTATTGTTGAAAAATCCACAGTGCCCGTTGAGACCGGCAGATGGGTGGAATATACACTGAATGGATTTAAAGAGCAAAGAATAAAATTTGACATAGCATCTAATCCGGAATTTTTAAAAGAAGGTTCGGCAATTGAGAGTTTTATGCATCCTGATAGAATTGTCATCGGAGTTCAGACCAAGAAGGCTGAGGATTTGTTGAAAAAATTATACAAACCTTTAAAAACGCCAATACTAGTAACGGATATAAAAAGTGCGGAGATAATAAAGCACGCATCGAACTCATTCCTTTCTATGAAAATATCATTTATAAATACTATCTCCAGAATATGCGATTTATGCGGAGCTGATATAAAAAAAGTGGCGGAGGGAATGGGCCTGGATAAAAGAATAGGCAAAGGATTTTTAAATGCCGGAGTCGGATACGGCGGTTTCTGTTTTCCAAAAGATTTAGCCGCCTTTATACATATAGCGGAAAATCATGGTTATAATCCTGAAATATTAAAGGCCGTCGCAAAGGTAAATCAACAGCAAAAAATAGCTTTTGTAAATAAGATAAAGTCAGCGCTTTGGAACCTTAATAATAAAACTATCGGGATATTAGGCATAGCATTTAAACCAAATACGGATGATATCAGGCTGGCTCCTTCCCTTGACATAATAAAAATGTTGCAAAAAGAAGGCAGCCGTATTAAGGCGTATGATCCAAAGGCAATGGAGAAGGCAAAAGATGCGCTTAAAGGGATAGAATTTTGCAAGGATCCATATAGCGTTGCAAAAGGAAGCGACTGTTTAGTTATTATTACCGAATGGGATGAGTTCAGGAAACTTAATCTGAAAAGGATAAGAGATTTGCTTAACCAACCAATTGTTATTGATGGCAGGAATATGTTCGAGCCTGATGATATGAGGAAGTTAGGATTTCGCTATATTTGCATGGGAAGAAGGTAGCGAAGGGTATTGTCTCGCTCAACAACACCCTTCGCTTAAGGCGTTTTTGGCAAAAAATCTCTGATGCATCACTCATAACACTCTTCGCTTTTTGGCAAATATGCAAAATCCTATGAAGAAGGTGTTATATGATAGACGGTGTGAAGGTAAAAAAGCTTAAGGTTATTCCGGATGAAAGAGGTCGGCTTATGGAGATATTACGTCGCGATGACGAAATATTTACGGAATTTGGCCAGGTGTATATGACCGTTGCTAAACCTGGGATTGTAAAAGCGTGGCATTTCCATCGATTGCAACAAGATAATTTTGCCTGCGTTTTTGGAAAGATACGCCTTGCTCTTTATGATGCCAGAGAAAGCTCTCAGACCCATAAACAGATAGATGAATTTGAAATAAGTTTAGATAATCCTCTGCTGGTACAGATTCCAGCCAATGTTTATCACGGATTTAAATGCATAAGCGATGTAGAGGCAATAGTAATAAATACAGTTACTAAAGTCTATAATCACAACAATCCAGACGAATATCGTATAGACGCATTCGATAATGATATTGATTAT
>CP070655.1:148666-179730 GCA_020354945.1 Candidatus Omnitrophota bacterium | reverse complement strand
CCGATTAATTTTTTAATCTCGTCTTCCTTGCCATATAACTTCTGGCTTAAGTCCTTATCGTTGTAGCTCTTAAGTTTTTTTACTATCCCATCAATTGCTACGGAAGAAAAGACACCTCCCTGCTGGTATATTTCACGGTCTTTCAGGAAACTTTCGGCTGATTCCCAGCATGAGGTTGGCAGATGAGGGAGCCTCTCCTGAACTTTCTTATGCTCAGGAGAAAAGATATTCACATCTACATACAGTTTATTAGCTAATTCTAGCGCGCCCTCCATTTCCAGCCCATGTCGAGCCGCCACAGCCAGCCCGGCCAGTAAAAGGTAAACGTCAGCCGAACCATCCGGGCAGCGAAATTCTACTGTCTGGCTATTGACGGGGCCTGAAAATTTTTTCCTTTCCTGGGGATTGGCATCTCTACTCATATTATCAGCGCCCAACCATCCCAGGGGGACCCTTACCAATACAGAGCGGTTTCTATCGCCCCAGCATATATTTGTTGGCGCCTCCTGGTGGGGAACTAATCTCAGATAAGAAACAGGGACAGTATTGCCGAAGGCAGTTAAGGAAGGAGCCAGGTTTAGATAACCGGCAATAGCTTTTTTGGCTATATCGCTTAACCTATTTTGTTCAATCATCATATTCTTACCGTTTTTAACCAATTTTGTATGAATATGAAGGCCGCTGCCGGCATGCCCAACCAAAATCTTTGGGGCAAAGCTAACCGTTATCCCATATCTATATCCAATCATCCTCAACATCCATTTAGCAATGACAATTTGGTCGGCCGCATCTTCTATAGGCACGGGATGAAACTCAATCTCATGCTGCTCCATCTCCTGGTCTTCTCCAGTAATATTACCTACCTCAGAATGACTATACTTTATCATCCCTCCGGCCTGAGCAATAGCTTGCATAGCCTCACATCTTAACCCTTCCCATTTAGAAAACGGAGAAGATTCTTCATAGCCCTTCTGGGCCGTAACAGGATAAAGGCGCTGTCTATCATAAAAAACGTAATACTCTAACTCGCCCATAGCTTCGAGACTTAACCCTGTTTTATCCTTTAATGCCTGATGAGCTTTTCTAACAATATTTTCCGGAGAACTTGGCAGCCGAGCTCCCTCGTTTGTATAGTAGGAACAAAGTATATCTACTGTGGGAATAGCAGCGAACGGGTTCACATATGCGGTTTTATAACGAGGGACCACATATAGGTCGCTTGATGCTGCATCAATACAAGAGAATAAGCTGGAACCATCTACCCTTTCCCCTACTGATAGCAGCCGATCCAATTGAGCCTTGCTGGTAATTACAAAATTGAGGGTCTTCAGCCTGCCGTTTCCGCCTACATACCGGAAGTTAACCATCTCAATCTTATTCTCATCTATAAACTTAATCAGGTCCTCTTTGGTAAATTCTTCCGGAGGTTTTTTCAAATACCGAACTATTTTATTGGGATTCATTGCTATCTGTGTATCTTTCATAACTTACTCCATTTTTTCCAATTTTAACTTTGTTAAAATTTCTCCCCAACGATATGAACCTGCCAGCAGGCAGGGAATACGAGTATCGCAGGGACATTACTTCATATCCTCGCTATTTTGGGCAACTGCCTTTTAAACCTATTCTTCTTTATCCTCTGTTTTACTTTATAAACAAAATCTTTGTCAAAACCTTTCCTTATCAGTTGAGCTGATGTATATTTTTTATCTATTAGACAACTAAGCAGCTTATCGACATCCTTATATATAAACCCAAGCTCTCCTTCATCTGTTTGTCCTTTCCAAAAACCTGCAGAGGGAATTTTATTTATTATAGAGGCAGGAATTTTTAAAAATTTGGCTAGCTGAATGACCTGGCATTTATACAAACCTCCCATCGGGTTCAAGGCGCAGGCTATGTCTCCGTAAATAGTGCCGTAGCCTAAAAGAATCTCTGTCCTGTTGCTTGTTCCCAATACCAAAGCATTAAAATCAAAAGATAAATCATAAAGTATTGACATCCTCTCTCTGGCCATTTTGTTTCCGCGCCTAATCTTATTCTTTAAATTTACCCCCTCGCCAATTTGCATTTCTCTGTTTTTATACAATTGGTGTGGGGGTTTGCTCCCCTCACCAAAACTTTTGGTGTGGGGGGGTATCTTTTTAAAATAAGCGTCTACCATATCGGTTATATCTATATATTTTGACCTTATGCCTAAATTTTTACATATATATTTTGCATCAGCAATATCTGCTTTTGGAGTAGTTTTATATGGCATAATGACCCCTAACAGATTGGGTGGGCCTAATGCCTCAGCGGCTAAATATGCAGTAGTTGTTGAATCTAACCCGCCTGATAAACCTATTACTGCTCTTTCAAAGCCGCAGTTATGCACATTGCCCATAATAAAATCCACCAGCTTTTTCTTCACTCTCTTGGGATTTATCTTGAGTCCTTTCATCTTACAACTTAATCCTTAATTCTTACAACTTACAATTAACATTGCTATCACACCGCAATTATACATATCCCTGCCTTATCAGCTTCTTTTATCATAGCATCTTTTTCTAAAATCAAGGTCTTATCAGCTTCTATTGCCAAGACACAAGCACCTGCTTTCTTCATCGACTCTATAGTATTTAATCCTACAGTTGGGACATCAAATCGCATATCCTGATTAGGTTTTGAGGTCTTTACTACAACGCAGCCGGGGCTTAACCCCCCTGCCCGAATTATTGCTTCATCAGTCCCTTCTATTGCCTCTACAGCTATTACTGCCTTCTTCTTTATAATCACGGTCTGGCCTATATCCAGACCTCCTATTGCCTTGGCTATTTTAAATCCAAAATCTATATCTTCTCTTTGAGAACGATTGGGTTTTCCCCTGGTATAAATGCCTCTTTTTGCCATAATACTTTTTAAAAACGCAGTGGAATCCAAAAGTTGGATATTCTCTTTTTTTAATCTATCGGCTATAGCCTTAAGTATTGTATTGTCTCCTCTATCTATTACGCTCCTAAGGACATTACGCGTTACCTCATCCATCTTAAATGTTTGTTTAAAAATAGTAGTCTTTTTAATCCTACCGGCCATAATTGCGTATTTAAGGTTTTCCTTTTTAAATATCTCCAACAGTTTCTTTCCCTGGCCCAATTCTATCCGGTATATCTTATCAACATATCTTGACAGGTCTGAATCTACTTCATCTTTCACCGCTATAACAACTATGTCTATGTTCTGCCCTTTTGCAGCCCGGCATATAAAAACAGGAAATTTGCCATTTCCTGTTATCAAGCCTATTCTTTTTATATCTTTAATATCGAGCACGGGCGATACCCCTTTTTGAGGAGTTTATGAATTTAATTAAATAAAAAATCTCTTTGCACTCAGGGATTTCCTGTTTGATTTTAGCAACTGCGCTCTTGGTATTTAATTTCATAGAAAATAATATCTTAAACGCCTTTTTAATTCTTAATTTTATAGCAGGTTTTATATCTGCTCTGTCTAAGCCAACCGAATTAATTCCATATATTTTTGCGGGATGCCCATCGGCCATAGAGTAAGGAATTATATCCTGCACTACTTTAGAACATCCTCCTACTATAACCAATCTGCCTATCCTTACGAATTGATGAATCGCTGCTAAGCCACCTACGACAGCATTATCTTCAACGACAACATATCCAGCCAGTGTGGACGCATTTACTAAGGTTACGTTATTTCCAACTTTGCAATTATGGGCAATATGGGCATAAGCCATAATAAGATTATCGTTTCCTATCAATGTCCTGTCTTTGCTATCGGTGCTTAAATTTATAGTTGCATATTCCCTTATTTTGTTTCTGTCGCCTATTTTTAAAAGGGCCCGTCCACCTTTATATTTTTTATCCTGGGTAATACTTCCTATAACTGCACCGGTAAAAATCTCACAGTCCTTTCCTATGGTGGTGCACCCGTCTATTAAGCAATTAGCCCCTATCTTTGTATTTTCATCAATGCTAACGTGTTCGCCAATTATAGTATGCGGGCCGACGGAAACATTCTTTGCTAATTTTGCTTTGGGGTGTATTATTGTAGTTTTATGTATCATTTGTCAGTCGTCAGTCGTCAGTAACTGATAACTGATTATCAGTCCACCAGCGAAAACATAAGGTCTGCCTCGCAGACAATATTTCCATCAACAAAAGCCTTGCCACGGACCTGACCTGTCCTTGTCTTAAATCTTACAACTTCAATCTCAAGGCGCAGTTTATCCCCAGGAGTTACTATCTTTCGAAATTTTGCGTTATTAATAGACATAAAATAGGCAAGTTTGCCTTTATTCTGTGGTTTACTTAACATAAGTACGCCGCCTGTTTGAGCTAAGGCTTCTACAATTAGCACCCCCGGCATAATAGGCCTGTCCGGAAAATGGCCGGCAAAATAATACTCTTTACTTTCTACATTCTTTATACCGACTGCTTTTGTTTCTCCCATTTCTATTATCTCATCCACTAAAAGAAAAGGCTCCCGATGCGGCAATATTTGTTCAATTTGCTTTTTATTTAAAATGGGCTTTTCAGTATCTGGTTTCTGGTTGCTGGTTACTGGTTTTTCGTTCACTGGTTTTCGATGGCGAGGAACCTTCCAGAATGAAGCTCCTTGGTTGCGCGGTTTCTCTTCTTTAATACATCTTGACTTTATGAGTTGAGCCATCTTTAAATTAAGAGAATGGCCGCTCTTTATGCCTATTATGTGGGCTTTTAAAAAATGGCCTGAAAGAAAGATGTCGCCTATAAGATCAAGTATCTTGTGCCGCAAAAATTCATCTTCAAATTTTAATTCCATCGTTGGAAGGCCTTTTTCATCAATTACTACAGTGTTTTTCAAAGAAGCCCCTTTGCCAACGCCCTGTTTAATAAGCCCATCCGCTTCCTCTTTTAAACAAAATGTCCTGCTGGGAGCGATCTCTTTCTCGAAAATTTCAGAATCAATCCTGAAGTGGTTATACTGAGACCTTAATCCCGGATGATTGTAATCTAAGATATATGAAATGCTAAAATTTTTATCCGGTAAAATAACCAGCGAACTGTCTCCCTCCTCAAGCCAGAGCGGTTCTTTTATTAAAAGTTCTTTTCGCGGCGCATCCTGTTTTAATAGACCTGCCTTTTTTAATGCCCTCACAATCTCATTTGCGCTTCCATCTAATCCGGGAACTTCAGGGCCGTCCATTTCCACATAAATATTGTCTATGCCAAGCCCCAAAAATGAGGCCATAAGGTGCTCTATGGTATGCGCCTGCCCCTCTTCTTTCCCTATTGAGGTTCTGCGCATCCTTAAGGATTCATCTAAAAGGTAAGATATATTAGCAGGGATAACTACTTTTTCGGATAGGTCTGTTCTTATAAAATTTACGCCACTATTTGGCGGGGCTGGCTTAAAGGTAATGTTTGCGTTTTTGCCTGTATGTATTCCGACGCCCTTTAAGCTAACCTCATTTTTTATTGTGTTTTGATTTGCCGTCATCTTTAAGCACTTTCTTCTTTATTCTTTTTAATGTATTAAACAGCTCGGGCAGTTTACTTATGCATGCAAAAATCTTTCTCTGTTCAGAGCTGGGCTTAGCGGGGGAGCCAAGAACAACAGTATCTGATGGAAAAGATTTGGTTACGCCGGATTGAGCTCCCACAATTACATTGTCTCCTAAATCTATATGCCCAACCAGCCCTGCCTGACCGGCCAATATTGTGTGTTTACCGATTGTGGTGCTGCCGGATATTCCTGCCTGAGCTACTATAATTGAATTTGGCCCTATTTTTACATTATGGGCTATCTGGACAAGGTTGTCTATCTTTGTGCCTTTGCCAATAAGAGTCTTTCCAAATCTGGCCCTGTCTATTGTAACATTGGCTCCTATCTCAACACCGTCTTCTATAACTACTATGCCTGTTTGAGGAATCTTATGATGTGTGCCTTCAACTTCAACATATCCAAAACCATCCGAGCCTATTACCGAACCGCTATGGATTACAACATTTTTACCTATTATCGAACCTTCCATTATGGTTACATTAGGATATATTAATGAGTTTTTTCCTATTTTTACATCTCTGCCTAAGTAACAGTTAGTATAAACAACAACCTCTTTTGCTATAGAAGTCCCATCTTCTATAACCGAACAAGCCCCTACAGAAACATTCTCGCCAAGCTTAACATCTTTACCGATAACCGCTTTTTCATGTATTCCCGCAGGATGTTTTAAGCGCTGCGGCATGAACATGGATATTACTTTGGTGAAAGCTAAAGATGGATTTTCTGTCTGGACTATCGCTTTGGAGGGGAATTTTATATCTTTTGAGGTTATAATTGCCGAGGCATGGCTCTTTTGAAGGAATGATTTATACTTTGGGTGGGCCAGAAAAGTGATATCGCCTTGTTGGGCTTCCTTTATCCCGCATACTCCGGTAATAATTATATTTTCATCACCAATAATCTTTCCGTTTATCGCTGATGCAATTTCTTTTAAACTTTTTCCCATTTATTTTTTGTATTCAGAATTCAGTATCTTTAATATTTTATCCGTAATGTCGTGTTGCTTTTGACCATAAAGAAGGACCCTGTTATTCAATATCATAGTGTAACTATTCTCGTTGGCATATTTTTCTGTAACTTGCTCTATCTCTTTTAAAATCTTCCGCACCACTTCGTCTCTTTGCTGTCTTAGACCGTTTCTGGTCTGTTGATCATATTCCTGAAGCTCTCTTATCTTTTCGTCAATCTGGGTTTGTTTTCTCTCTTTGGCCTTCTCGCTTAAAATATCAAGCTCATCTTTCATCTTTCTTATCTGCTTAACTATCTTGTCTCTCTCTTCTTTTTTCTTGTTATTCTGCTGTTCAAGAATTTTATCCTGGTCTTTTGTCCTATTGTAGTTGTCAAATACACGAGCTACATCTACATAGCCTATCTTTAATTCCGCAGCATAGGCTGGTGCAAAAACTGTCGAAAAGATAAACGCAAACAGCAAAACTAAACTACAAACTTTCATATTCATAATTTCCTCCATTCTCAATATACAAGTGAGCTTTGGTGTTGTGAGCGAGACAATTAATTTTTTCCGCCAAATGTCATTTTAGGGCTTATGGCGAGCTGCAGCAGGCTCTTACCTATTGCGTGTAAGCTGCGAGCCATAAGTCCAAAAGTACGGCGTAAAAAATTAGTCGAGCGAACAACATCAAAGCTCACTTTATCAAAATCCCCTGGTCATGCTAAAGTGAAATCTTACCTTTTTCTCATCGCCGGGGTGGGCTTCGTCTAAAGGATAACCCATGTCTACCTTGATAGGGCCTATGGGCGTATTTACCCTTACGCCTACGCCTATTCCTGATTTAAAATCCCCATCGCCAATATCGTCACTTTCAGCCCAGACATTGCCTACATCGTAAAAAGTGGCTACTTTAAAGTTTTTAAATACGGGGTAAGTCAACTCAACATTTCCCACAAGCATAGCCTCCCCGCCTATAGGATCGCCAGTATTAGTATCGCGTGGCCCTATGGACCTTTCCTTATACCCTCTTACCGTATTTGCGCCGCCAGCGAAGAATCGTTTATATATCGGTACAGATTTGCTATCATCATATTCATCAACCCATCCGCCACGGCCTTTTAGTTCAAGGACTAATTTCTTTTGGTAATTAAAATAGGCACTGGCGCCGGAGTTCAGCTTAAGAAAATCTTTATCTCCGCCGATAAATCCGCCTCCGTTTTCAAACGTCCCTGATATTAAGTATCCACTTATAGGGCTAAACCTGTTGTCCCTGGTATCTCTGGTTAATGTCAAGGCCAAGGTACTTAAGGTATTTTTACCTTCTTCGTTTTTTAATGCGCTTGAGGCGTCATCGGGCACATCCGATATTTCTACTTCCTCCAGCGTATATTTAAGGTCTGCTCTATCATAGTCAGTAAATTCTTTGCCTAATCGCAAAGCTCCGCCAAGATGCTCTTCATCATATCCATAACCAAGCGCAGATTTTCTCAAGGTCTGCAAATCGTAAAGGTCAAAACCAAAAGAAAGCGGATATCCAAATATCCACGGTTCGGTGAAGCTTAACTCGTAATTTCTTCTAATTGAGCCAAACGTGCCTCTTAAAACCAGATCTTGTCCGGCCCCGGTAAAGGTTGGGAAATTCATAATATCAAAATTCCTCTGTTGAATCTGCACAAAACCAATCAGTCTGTCTATTGAACTGTAGCCGCCGCCAAACGAGAATTCTCCGGTTTTTGCCTCTTTTATACTCACTGCCAAATTTTTCTTATCCGGTACAGAGGTAGGCTCGGTGTCAAATATTACCTCTTCGAAAAATCCTAAATTATAAAGCCTTTCTTTAGAACGGCGTAGTTTCTCCCCTTCATATTTATCTCCGGGATAAAGCCTAAGTTCTCTCCTTATAACCACATCTTTTGTCTTGGTGTTGCCGGTTATCCTTATCTTATTAACGTAAACAATCTCGCCTTCTGTTACAACGTAGGTTATATTAATAGATTGGGTCTTTTTATCGAGTAACACCTCAGGGGCAACCTTGCAGTTCATATATCCTTTATCAAAATATAAGGTTTGAATTTTTATCACATCTGTCCTTAACTGCTGAGGGTTATAGGCATCGCCCTTTTTCCTCTTTAGCTCTTTAAAGATTTTGGAATCTTTAAACATAAGATTGCCCTTTAAGGAAATCTCACCGACCGTATACTTTAAGCCCTCTTTTATATTTATGGTAATATAAATTCCCTTTTCCGGCCTTTTATATTCAACCCGGCTATCTGCCTCCGCATCTATATAACCATGGCTTTGATAAAATGCCTCTATTTTTTCTGTATCCTCTTCTAATACGCTTTTATCCAATATGCCCGACTTAAACCAACCAGCCGTTCTTGTAGACATATGTTTAAGTAGTACCTTATCGTTAAAGGATTTGTTGCCGAGGAATTCTATTTCCTTTATCCTGTATCTTATCTTCTCATCTATCACAATGTATACAGCGGCCCTGTTTTCATCGTCTATTTCTGTCTTATAATCCACTTCAATGAGCGGAAATCCTTTTTTGCGATAGTAAGCCTTTAGCTTCTTGACATCGGAAGCTAATATTCTTTTGCTTAAGACATCCTCTAACTTCGTTTCTATCTCTTTTTTAAGGCGGGCTTCCGCAATAGATTCGTTGCCCTGAAAAATTATTTTCTTTATCACTGCTTTTTCTGTTACAGAGAAGATAACCCTCGTCCCTTCTTTATAATCTTCTAACTCAACGCCCACATCGGTAAAAAAGCCGGTGGCATATAATCTTTTTATGTCCTCGTTAAGTTGTTTCTGTATCAACTTTCTGCCGATGGCTGTTTTTATCTTTAAAAGGATGGTATCGGTGCTGACTGCGCGATTACCGGAAATTACTACATCGGTGACTACCCGCTCTTTTATCTTTTCTTGAGCATTGACTGGCTGTAGAAAAAATGCCAAAAATCCCATCTGTAATAATATCATTATCAAAATAATAGGTAGGTGTTTATTATTCATAATAATTCCTTATTTTATTTAATTTATAATAAATATGGAAAGATGTAAAATGCAAAATTGAAATTTTTAGTTTTTAATTTTTAATTTTATTTATACCTCTATTTCTTCTTCTGCGACTTCTCTTCTTTTAGCGAGATTTTCAAATCGGGTATATTCCTTAATAAATGCTAAATTCAGAGTACCTACCGGGCCATTTCTTTGTTTTGCTACTATAAGTTCTGCTAATCCTCTGTTTTCTGGAGTTGGGTTGTAATACTCCTCCCGCAGCAGAAGCAAAACTACGTCGGCATCCTGCTCTATTGCTCCTGACTCTCTTAAATCTGACAGCTGAGGCCTTCTATCTGATCTTGATTCTACTGCCCGGGAAAGCTGGCTTATTCCAATGACAGGGACATTTAATTCCCTGGCCAGCGCTTTTAAGGAACGGGATATTTCCGATATTTCCTGTTGTCTATTTTCTGACCTCGAGGGGCCACGCATCAGTTGTAGATAATCCACAATTATAAGCCTTATGTCATGCTGGTTTTTTAACCTTCTGGACTTGGCCCTTAATTCCAAAATTGATATAGCCGGAGTATCATCTATATATATGGGCGCCTCTGAAAGTTTGCTAGCTGCATTGGTTAGTTTTGGCCAATCGCTTTGCGATAAGAAACCCGTTCTTACTTTTTGAAAATCTACTTTTGCATGCGAACAAAGCATCCTCTGGGCCAATTGTCTTTTGGCCATTTCTAAACTAAACATAACAGTTGGCATACCTTCCTCAACGCCCACATGTTGCGCAATGCAAGTAGCTAATGCACTTTTGCCCATTGAGGGCCGGCCTGCTATAATTATTAAATCGGATGGCTGAAGCCCCGCTGTCATTATATCAAACTGATGAAAACCGGTTGGAATTCCAATGATACTCTCTTTTCTCTGATACATGCTATCGATTTCCTCTATACTATCCTTTATTACCTCAGATACGGGCACTGAAGAGACGTCTGTCTTTTCTGTCATTATTCCAAATATCTGTCTTTCGGCCTTATCTAAAAGTTCATCAGCGCCGGTTTCTCCCTGATAAGATTCAGAGGCTATTTGGGTGCATGTAGTTATAAGACTCCTTATGACGTATCTTTCCCGCACTATTTTGGCATAATGTGTTACATTAGCAGCAGTAGGCACGGCCTGGGTGAGGCCGGTGATATACGAAGCGCCTCCAACCTTCTCCAGAGTATTGTTTCTCTTAAGTTCTTCAATAACCGTAATAAGGTCCACCGGCTTATTCTTAGTGTAAATAGATATAATGGCATTGAAAATCTGGCTGTGGTTTTCATTATAAAAATAATTTTCTTCTAATAACTCTATTACTTGAGAAATAGCGTTCTCTTCGAGTAACATCGAGCCCAATACCGCTATTTCCGCCTCGTTGCTCTGGGGAGGCATCTTTTCAATAGACTCTTGCGCCATTGTATTCTCCTGTGGGGACACCCCGGGTTAGTTTTCTGTTATCGGTATTCAGTTTTCAGCTAATTACTGAGAACTGATTACTGTTTTATCACCCAGACCTTCAACTCCTGACTGATTTCAGGGTGCAGTTTAACTTCGACATTATATATTCCTAACTTATGTATAGGTGTCTTAAGTATTATATCCTTTTTGTCAATTACAATGCCTTCCTGTTTAAGCGCTTCTGCTATATCCTGCGCAGTCACAGCGCCAAAAAGTTTATCATCTTCTCCTGCAGGCATGGTTATGGTGCAAGAGGTAGAAGATAGCTTTTTAGCAATTTGAGTTGCTTGCTGTTTAATCTTTTCTAATTTAAGCTGCTGTTTTTGTCTGGTTTTTTCTGCAATTTTTAAATTAGGGGTAGTAGCCTCAAGGGCTAGGGCACGAGGAATAAGATAGTTTCTGGCATAACCGTTTTTAACTTCTATTATATCGCCTGCTTTTCCAAGGTTTTCTATATCTTCAATTAATATAAGCTTCACCCCGCTCTTCCTTTCTTTTAACCCCACTCTTCCTGGGAAGGGCGGGGTTCATCCTATCCCCTGGTATATGGCAGCAAAGAAACTGCCCTGGTCCGCCTTATGGCTCTGGCTAGTTGTCTTTGATGATATGAACAATTTCCGGATATTCGGCTGGGTAGAATTTTACCCTGCTCGGTTGTATATCTGGAGAGAAGATTAATATCTTTATAATCTATTTTTTCTATCTTTTCCCTGCAAAATCTACAAAACTTTTTAGTTACAAAAGCAAAAGGTCTGCGTATTCTTTTTTTCTTCCTCATCTTTTTCTTCGCCACGTTTCTACCTCACATTTAAAAAGGGACCTGGTCTTCGGAATTGCTCTTATCATTCTTCGTCTGCCCTGGTGGGATATCGACATCAGGCGCAATATCCAACGGCTCTTGCGTTTCATCCACAGGGTGTTTTTCTGCCGCAACGGCACCTTTGCGAGCACCGAGAAACTGAACATTATTAGCTACAACCTCTACAGTATTGCGTTTGGTGCCATCCTGAGCTTGCCAGCTTCTGTTCTGAATACGTCCTTCTACAAACGCTAAAGAACCCTTATTTAAATACTCTCCACAAACCTCAGCACGTTTTCCCCACACTACCACGCGCATAAATGTTACATCTTCTCTCTTTTCTCCGGACTGGGTAGTGTAATTCCTATTTACTGCAACGGTAAATGTGGTTACTGCTAAACCACTGGGTGTATATCTTAGTTCCGGATCGCGGGTTAAGTTGCCTATCAAAAATACTTTGTTTAAATTTGCCATATTATCTCCTGCGTTATTAACGAAGGTTACAGGAAGTTACATTAGGTTAAATGAGGTTGCATAAGGTTGCATTTTAAAGCCTGCCTGCAGGCAGGCAGGTAACCTCATAACCTCATGTAACCTTTTCTTTGTGCTGGACAGTTACCATAGCCCTGAGGATGTTCTCATTTAAGGAAAATCCCCTGTTAATTTCGCTAATGCTTTCGGGTTCTCCTTTAAATTTAACCAAAAAATATGTACCTTCTATATTTTTAGCAATATTATAAGCTAAAGGCCTCCTCCCCCATTCATTAACATTTTCAATGTCGCATCGATATTTTTTAATTATATCTAGAATTTCATTAAAGGAGACCTTAAGCACATCGCCTTGCAATTCAGGCTTTAAAATGACCATCGCTTCGTATTCTCTCATGGTATTCTCCGTTAGTTGTACCTGTTCATCGTTACTTCTACGCCGTCTTTAATCCAGCTCTCACAAGCCAAAATAGCATTCTCAATAACCTGTTCTATTATCTGCTGTTGACTTTTTGAAAACTCCGAAAGCACATATTCGGAAAACTCTTCTATGGGTTCTCCTGTCTTTATTCCTATTCTCAGCCTGGGGAACTCTTCTGTGCCTAGCCAACTTATAATAGATGCTAATCCGTTGTGCCCTCCTGCGGAGCCGGAAGACCTAATTCTTATTTTGCCGATTGGCAGATTTATATCGTCGCATATGATCAATAAATCTTTCAAATCTAATTTTAGTCTTTTATAAAAATGCCAAATGCAGCTACCAGAAAGATTCACATAGGTTGTGGGCTGCAAGATTAGTATTCTTTCTCCCGAAATTTCCAAATTTGCCTCTTTTGCCTTTTTAAAGAGCTTCTTCTTAAACCCGGCATTATATTTATAAACTAATTTATCAGTTACGCGAAATCCTATATTGTGCCTGGTATTTACATATTTTTTACCGGGGTTGCCTAACCCCGCTATAAGCTTCATTTTTGGTTCGTAGTTCGTAGTCCACGAACTACGCCTGCCTGCCGGCAGACAGAAACTCATAACTACGAACTCTCTGGCCTTTCGCCTTCCTTTTTCTTCGCTTCTTCTTCTTCTGCTGCTTCGGCTTTTCTCTCCTCTGCCTTCTTTTCAGTTATAACTTCAGGTTCTTCTATTGCTTCCTCTGCTACTTCTTCTGCAACTGTGACTTCTTCAACCTTTGGTGGCGAAACTGAAACTACTGCCTGCTCTGAATCAACTAATGCCTTAACATCAGCCGGGATCTCCAGTTCTTTCACATGAACGATGTCACCTATCTTCATCGCCTCTATATTAAATTCTATTTTTTCCGGTATCTTAGTAGGCAGGCATTCTATCTCAAGTTCTTTGGTCATCTGCTCTAAGATGCCCCCTTCGGTCTTGACTCCTACCGCTTCACCTTTTAATACTATGGGAACTTTGACTGTGATCTTCTCAGTTAAAGATATTTCCTGAAAGTCAATATGCAATATATTTTCCTTTGTAGGATGGTATTGTATCTCTTTTATAATTACGGTCTTGATGGCGCTGCTTGATTTGCTTACCTGCCGGCCTGGCAGGGTTTTCACCAATGGTGCGATTTTTAAGCTTATAATTACATTCTCTCCGGCAGCAGTGTGTAATATATGAATAAAATCGGTCGTTTTAACCTGTATAGGAAGAGTCTTTTCTGCCTGTTTATATACAACTGCCGGTATCGTATAATTGTTTCGTAATCGTCTGCTCGCGCTCTTACCGGTATCTTCTCTTATCTGTGCGTTTAATGTAATCTTTTCCATGATTCGTGGGTGTCAGGCACTGGGAACTCTTTATAGCGAACATAGTGTCTGGCGCCCCCTAAAAACTCTACTTAAACAAAGCGCTTACTGATCTACCGCTATGTATCCTGCGTATTGCTTCTCCTAAAAGCGGGGCCATGGAATGTATCTTTATTTTGTTAATCTTTTTTTCGCTGGGTATAGGTATGGTATCGGTTACAACCAGCTTTTCTACGCAAGACTCGTTTATTCTTGTGATTGCCGGTCCGCATAGCACCGGATGGGTTACAGCAGCCATTACCCGCCTAGCCCCTGCTTTTTTTACTGCTGCTGCTGCCTCTACCAAAGAGCCTGCGGTTGCCACTATATCATCTATTATAACGACATTTTTATCTTTTACATCACCGAGTATATTCATAACTTCCGATTCAGAATCGTTTTTTCTTCTTTTATCCACAATTGAAAGACCCGCTTTCATCTTCTTAGAATAGGCTCTGGCCATCTTTATCCCGCCTACATCCGGAGAGACGACCACAAGGTTTTTAAGTTTCTTCTTTTTAAAATAATCGACAAATAGCTTAACTGCATATAAATTATCCAGGGGTATATCAAAAAATCCCTGTATCTGTCCGGCATGGAGATCCACTGTAAGGACCCTGTCTGTGCCGGCATTTGTTATCAGATTGGCTACCAGCTTGGCGGTGATGGGAACTCTTGGCTGGTCCTTTCTATCCTGTCTGGCATAACCATAATATGGTATAACTGCGGTAATTCTATCGGCAGAGGCCCTTTTTAAAGCATCTATTATTATAAGCAGCTCCATTAAACTCTTATTAACCGGCGCAGATGTTGGTTGAATTACAAACACATCCTGCCCTCGAACATTTTCTTTTATCTTGACTCTTATTTCTCCGTCGCTAAATTCTAAAACTTGTGCCTTTCCTAATTTTATATTTAGATATTTACATATATCCTTTGCCAATTTAATATTCGTATTACCTGTAAAAACTTTAAGCTTATCTTCGGTCATTTTGTTAGGTCCCTTTCTTTGCCCCGCACACCTGCCTGTGGGGCATCCGTTTTGAATATTCCACGCACTTACCTGTCTGCCGGCAGGCAGTTAAGTGCTGTGTTCTATTTTTTTCTCAATACCCTTGCGGGCACGCCGATTACTGTTGCTTTATCCGGCACATCTTTATTTTTAGTAACTACGCTACCGGCTCCTACCACTGCTTGCTCACCTATTTTGACCGGGGCGATAAGAATAGCGCCCACTCCTATAAATGCTCGACTTTTAATGGTGGTTCTGTTTTTTCTTTTACCGTCATAATTAGCAGTAATTGCGCCTGCTCCTATGTTTACATCATTGCCTACATAGGCATCTCCTAAATAAACATGATGCTTTACCTTGGTATTTTCGCCTATTTTAGAACGAACAACCTCAACAAAATTTCCAATAACGCAATTTCTATCTATCTCTGTCTTTCCTCTTATCTTAGCAAACGGACCAATACGGCAATTTTTTCCTATTATAACTTCTCCTTGTATAACGACTGAAGGATAAACGACAGTATCTTTAGCTATCTTCACCTTTTTATCTATGTATGCTGTCTCCGGATCTATAAAGGTGACTCCTCCTTCCATAAGCTGTTTTATTTTTCTCATCCTTATGATTTTCTCGGCAGCGCTTAAATCCTCTCGTGAATTTATTCCCAATGCCTCTTCTTCGGAACATTTATCATAACTGCTTATCGGCATGCCTCTATCTCTAAAATGCTTTATTATATCTGTAAGGTAAAACTCTCCCTTTTTGGGATTCTTTTTTATCCTTGCCAAGACATCAAAAAGCTCTTTCCTTTTAAAACAATATGCCCCTACATTAATCTGGGTCATATCTTTCTCGTGGACTGTCGCATCTTTCTCTTCTACAATTTTGACAATGTCCCCGGAGGAATCACGGATGACTCTGCCATATCCTGTAGGGCTATTAACATCTGCAGCAAGCAAGGTACATGCAGCACCTGAACGCCTATGTCTATTTATAAGTCCTTTAAGGGTGGCCTTCCTAATCAATGGTGTATCTGTATATAAAACTAAAAGGCTACCGGTAAATTTCGTAAAATATCTCTTTGCCGCTTTTACTGCGTCGGCTGAACCCAACAGTTTATTTTGTCTAATCGTGTTTATGTTATATTTTTTTAGAATATCCTCAACTTGCTCTGAGCCATAGCCAACCACCACTACTATGTGGCTTATACCCGATGACTTTACAGTCTCTATCAACCGCTCTAACATCATTTCATTGCCTATCTTGTGCAAAGCTTTAGGCAGGTTGGTATTCATCCTGGTGCCTAATCCGGCAGCAAGGATTACACATCTTATATTTTCGTATCTCCTATCTCGTATCTCGTATCTCGTAGTTTTCATGCTACTTTCTTGCCGGCTCTTTTATATATCAGGTCTGGTTTATTCTTGTTGATAATGCATTCTTTATCGATAACACAACCGGCCACATTGCTATGGGATGGTAAATCATACATTATCTCCAGCATAATCTCTTCAAGGATCGAACGCAAACCCCTTGCGCCGGTTTGCTTCTTTGCGGCCTTTTTGGCTATCTCTTTTAGGGCTCCTTTATCAAATTTTAACTCTACTCCTTCCATATCAAAAAATTTCTTATACTGCTTTGCCAAGGCGTTCTTGGGTTCGGTCAAGATTTTAACTAAATCGTCTTCATCAAGCGGGCAAAGTGTAGAAATGGTAGAAAACCTGCCGATAAATTCCGGTATCATACCGTATTTTAAAAGATCCTCCGGCTCTATTTGACTTAAAATCTCTCCGAGCTCTATCTGCCTATTGGCCTTTAAAGTAGTATGAAATCCTATAGATTGTTTCCCTGTTCTTTTTTTTATAATGTTATCCAAACCGCTAAATGTGCCCCCGCATATAAACAATATATTAGTTGTGTCCAGCTTTATGTATTCTTCATGGGGGTGTTTCCTGCCGCCTTTTGGTGGGACATTGGCAACTGTGCCTTCTAATATTTTTAATAACGCCTGTTGAACCCCCTCTCCGGAAACATCCCTGGTAATTGAGACATTTTCCTGGGTTTTTCCTATCTTGTCTATCTCATCGATATAAACTATACCGTAGCGAGCTTTATTTGCATCATAGTCGCAACTTTGCAGGAGTCTTAAAAGGACATTCTCTACATCCTCTCCTACATAACCGGCCTCAGTAAGGGGGGTAGCATCACAGATGGCAAACGGTACCTTTAGTATTCTGGCAAGGGTCCTTGCCAGCAATGTCTTGCCACTGCCGGTTGGCCCTATCAGAAGAATATTGGCTTTTTCCAGCTCAACATCATCTAAACCAGAAGGAGCTGCTTTGGATGTAATCCTTTTGTAGTGATTATATACAGCTACCGAAAGCTGTCTTTTGGCCCTCTCCTGTCCTATTACATATTCGTCTAACTTCTTCTTAATAGCAACCGGCTTTGGGAGTTCTTTTAACAGAAATGGCTTAAGCCTTTTAGGCTGTTGTTGCTCTTTTTCTAAAATCTGCTTACATAACTTTACACAGTAATCACATATATACACGCCAGGCCCGCTAAAAAGTTTATTAACCTTGGCCTTATCTCTTGAGCAAAATGAACATTTCTGCATGGTTTTTCTCCCGAAGCTAAATCTCCTTTCGAAACTGCCTCCAGCATTTTGGCTGGGAGGCCTGGATTCGAACCAGGACTACGAGCTCCAAAAGCTCGAGTGCTACCGTTACACAACCCCCCAAAAATAAATCCCAAATCCCAATACTATCAAATAAATCCCAATTTCCAAATCCCAAAATTTGGATTTGGGATTTTGGATTTATTTTGGATTTTGTAATATTTGGATTTTGGATTTATCATCTGATCGCTACATTCTTATATGTTGTGATTGCTGCTATTCTATGTCCTCTGTCTCGTGTGGCGGTGCTGACTCTCTATGCGGGCTCTTCCTTTCAGCAACTGCTTCTGATTTTTCTTTCTCGTAAGCCTCTATAACCCTCTTCTGGATGTAATCTCTAAATTCAGAGTTTATAGGATGAGCAATGTCCCTGTGCTCTGATTGGCGAACTGACCTTTCGCCGATTTCACCTTCGGCAGGCGGTAAAGGAGGTTCCATAGCTGCTCCGCACTGATTGCAAAATCTGCTCCTCATAGCATTTTTAAATCCGCATTTAGGGCAGGATTGTCTCATTCTGCGTGAAGGCATGGCAACAAAAAGACCTTTGTTTCCATTAATGACTTTTACATTCCTTACTACGAATGCATCGTCAAAAGTCATTGTTGCAAAAGCTTTCAGTTTCTTGTCCTCAGACTCTTTCAAAAAAATCTTTACCTCTGTAATTTCCATATTGAGCTTTACTCCTTTTTATCATAGTTGTTTTTGAGGTCGCTAGAAAACTCTTAAAATACCACAGCGATCTCTACTCCCTAACAATTCCTGGCTAAAAAAAGTTGCCAATTCCCTTTTTTTATCAGTTTGCTCTCTGCCCTCATCGCCTCCTTTCTGCTTTGAAATACCCCATAAACAGCCGAGCCGCTGCCAGAGACAATAATACCTTCAGCCCCTGTTTTCTTTAATGCCTTCTTTATATCATGCAACACAGGGTATGAAGGCAAAATCACTTCCTCCAGCTTATTAAACAATACGTCTTTGATGTTATAAACAGCCAAGTTTTCTAAATTATGACACAATATACTAACATCGCGTCTTTTCTTTGTCAAGTTCAAATTGGCGGGGATATAACCACCGTCATTGCAAGGAAGGCCAAAGGTCTGGCCCTGACGAAGCAATCCACTGTTTTTGGGATTGCTTCGCTCATTCGGGGCTCGCAATGGCGCGTAGACAGATTTCGTAGATATCTTTATATCCGGCACAACTAATAGAAAATACATATTTTGGTTTTGTTTTAAAGGGTGCAATTGCTCCCCTATCCCTGTAGCAAAGGCTCTGTTATATCCCGAAACAAAAAACGGCACATCTGCGCCTATTTCCGCAGCTAATTTTAATAGGGCCTGTTTTTCTATTTTAATATTTAATAAATTACATATGGATAAAAGTACGGCCGCAGCGTCTGATGAGCCTCCTCCGAGGCCGGAAGCTATTGGTATGCGTTTATCGAGCTCGATTTTAAAACCACACCTTAGATTATATCTTTCGCATAAAAGTTTGGCTGCTCTATAAGCGGTATTATTTACGTTATCTAATAGAGTGCTATTCTTGCACCCTTCGGGCACTTCGCATGCGAGTTTTATGCCCCTTGGTATAACAGATACCTTTATCCAATCACATAAGTCTATTTTTTCAAATATAGTTTCTATATTATGATAACCATCGCCTCGTTTATTAATAACGTCTAAATAAAGATTGACCTTGGCAGGCGCTTTTATAATGGTAGATTGCATCGTCTTGGGGGCGTTTCAGAAACGTTCCTTATCTTTACCTTTCTTTTTCCTTGCAATAACCCTCTCACATGCTGCAACGATATCTTCTGGCATAAGGTGAAATTCTTTCATAAGTACCCACGGGTCGCCCGATTCACCGAACCTGTTCCTTACCCCTACCATCTCGATTGGAACAGGTAATGTTACAGCCAGTGATTCTGCTATAGCCGAACCCACACCGCCTGCAATTAAGTGCTCCTCGCAAGTAACCACGGCTTTGGTTTGCGATGCCGACTTTAGGATTGTTTCAATATCTATAGGTTTTATTGTGTGTAAATTTATTATAGTAGCATCTATGCCCTTTTTCTTTAACAACTCGCCAGCAAACAATGACTGATATACCATAATGCCGCATGCAATTATAGTCACATCTTTGCCCTTTTTTAAGACATTCGCCTTACCAATCGTAAATGGTTCTTGCTCTTTCGTAATGATAGGCAATTTCTCTCTGCTAAGTCTAAGATAAACAGGCCCTGAAATAGAAGCAGAGTTTATCGTTGCTTTCCTGGCCTCTACAGTATCGCAGGGTACTATCACAGTCATATTTGGCAGCACCCTCATAAGGGTTATCTCTTCTAAGGCCTGATGAGTAGCTCCATCGGGGCCTACTGATATTCCGCCGTGGGTTCCTCCTATGTTTATATTTAAATTCATATAAGCAACTGATGTTCGCACTTGCTCCCAGGCCCTTCCGGAGGCAAATACTCCAAAGCTGCAACAGAAAGGTATCTTGCCTGAAAGAGCAAAACCTGCTGCGGTTGAAATCATATCCTGTTCAGCCACTCCGAAGGTAAAAAGCCTCTCCGGGAACTTTTCTTGAAACCAATTTGCCCGGGTTGAAACAGTCAGGTCAGCAGTTAATACTAATACATCCTTGTTCTTTTCTCCCAATTCAACCAGGCCTTTACCATATCCGTCTCTGGTAGCTTTCCACGTACTTTCCCCTTGCTTGTTCTTGCCCAATTGCATTCTCCTTGTTTTAAGATGTTTATTCCATTTTGATCTTCCTTTTCCTATAACGATTTATATCCTTTTTTTCTATCTCCAATATCTTATTATCAAACTTATTGGCTATCGAGATTCTATCAAAATCCTTATAGCTATATGCCCATATAACGTGGGATATAATTTTGCCGCAGATAAGCAATACATCTTTATGCCAGCCTTTCCCATGGATAAGTTCGCTCATCGGCAGGCCCTCTCTGGCAATATCTACATTGAATACAAAAATCCTATTTTGAAGTCTGCCTATACACTCGGCGACTTTAAACTTACCGACCAAATCGCCATTTGTGCCAAATTCATCTGTTATCATGCGGGATGCCTGCTGGCAGATAAAATCTTCCAATTTTACTTCATCAACGGTAAATTCGCCGGTCCATCTATCGATTATCGCCTGGGGATTAAATCTGACATCTACTACCATCCGTTTAGCGAATTCACCCCGGGATATATCTCTAAAGTAAAATCTGCGTAAATCCATAACGTACCTTGTCAGGATTACCTCTGCCCCCGGGACATCCTCATCTGCAGTCACCACTGTATAAAAATCTATTTCTTTGCTTCCGCTTAACGCTACCCTTGAAACACTCAGCATAACTCCGTCAACTTTCTCCAGAGCTTTCTTAGAAAGCTGCATATTTTTTAGATTAAAAAGTCCTTTAATCGGCATATATACCCCTATAGTTTTGCCTGATATCTTTGCCTTTACCTCGGTTCCGTATTCATCCTTGCAGAGACGTTTTACGCCTTCTATCATATCCGCTTGAGTGGGATAAGTTGGAGTGCACCCTTGCTGCAATGTTGCAAAAACAAAAAGAGAGAGTGTGATAGCGTAAAGGAGGGATTTATTAAGCTTCATCCTTGATGTGTTTTTTACCGTATTCTTTAAATATTGCCTCTATTTCGTCATATTCCAATTCTTTTTTCTCCAAAAGCTCTTTTGTAAATCGTTCAACTATCTTCCATTCTTTTTTAAGCACCTCTTCTACTTCCTTACAACAACTCTGCAGGATTGTCTGAGTTTCATCGTTTAACTTTTGCTTTACTTCTTCTGAAAGCTGCTCCTTCGGAACGGCTGTATAATCACCCACAAGGCTGGAGGCGCCCATTCCTAATTTCCATACCATCATATGGGCTAAATTCATTGCTGCCTGAAAATCGCTAGCTACTCCGCTTGAAGTCGTGCCAAATTTTATTCTTTCGGCCGTATAGCCGCCGAGATTTACTTTGATATCTGCAAGGAGTTTAACTTTACTATGGGTATAAAGTTCTTCTCTTGGCTGATGATAAACTATGCCTAAGGCAGGACCTCTGGATATTATTGAGGCCTTAAACACATCATCTGTCGGATGAATAAGATAAAGCATCACCAGGTGGCCTGACTCATGAAAGGCAGTCATCTCTCTTTCGTGCTTAGTCATCTTCCTGTCATGTTTTATACCCAAGTCTATCCTTTCTATTGCTTCGCTCAATTCCTTCTGACTTACTTCTGTCTTTTTGTTCCGGGTAGCTATCAACGCTGACTCTTTTACTATATTCATAATATCGGCAGGAGACCTATGAACGGTCTTCCTGGCAAACCTGCCAATATCTATTGACTTATCGTATTTTACCTTGCCAAGATAATATTTAAACAAGTTTTTTCTACCTTCCACATTAGGCATGTCTATATAAACCTTTCTATCAAACCTTCCCGGTCTTAGCAGCGCAGGATCAAGGGTAAGCTCTGCAGCATTACTCGCTCCTATAATGATGACATTTTCTTCCTTTTCTTTTAAGCCGTCCATCTCGACAAGAAGCGCATTTTGAGTAGTATTTGTCTCCATCCCCCCGCCTAAATAACTAAAAGAGCGCCTTCTTCCTATAGCATCAAGCTCGTCTATGAATATAATACAGCCACCATGGGCATTTGCCAGGCGCCTGGCCTTTTTAAAAAGTTTTCTCATTCTGCTTGCCCCTACCCCTACAAAGATTTCTGTAAATTCGCTGGCTGACATAGATATAAAAGGGATGCCTGATTCTGTTGCTATGGCTTTGGCTAAATAGGTCTTTCCACAACCGGGCGGGCCCAGCATCATAATCCCTCTTATTACCTTTCCGCCTATTTGCTGAAGCCGCCTTCTGTCTTTTACCAATTCCACAACTTCCCATGCCTCTTTTTTGGCCTCGTCTATCCCTATCACATCTGAAAAACGGATATTTACTTTCTCGCCCCTGATTGCCTTTTTAGTCATTTTTGCAAAACCACCCCTGAATACAGTCATATACATGTAAACGAATATCATCGCATTCAGAGCTACCATAAGAAATTGAAGGGGCAAGGTGGCAAGGGTCATGTGTCTGTAAAATGATTCTAATGTGCTCAAGCCATAAACAGCCGTTACCAAAAGAATGACTACAGCTGCAATTATTAAGACCTTTACCCAATGTTCTAAGAAAAACAATTTTATCTTTCTATGTATAAGCATCTTGCACTCCTTGTAAGCGCGCTTGTTATTGCGTTTCACACTCTATAACGCTATAACTCTATGACAACGATTCCAGCTCTTTCAAAGCTCTTTCAAGTTCTTCCGGCTTCGGCGCTATGCCATGCCACTCTACCTTATTTTCTATAAAAGATACGCCTTTACCTTTTGTTGTATGAGCCAGGACAATACTGGGTTTCCCTTTTATATGCTGAGCTTTATCATAAGCATCCATAAGTTGTTTAAAATCGTGGCCATCTACTTCAAAAACTTCCCAGCCAAAAGAGCGCCATTTTTCTCTAGCCGGCTTTATATTTTTTATATCACGTAAAAAACCGTCTATTTGTAATTTATTGAAATCTACTATTCCGCAAAGATTGTCCAGTTTATAATGAGAAGCAGTCATTGCCGCCTCCCATATCTGGCCTTCATCTATTTCACCATCGCCCATAAGGCAATATATTCTTACATCTTTTCTTTTATCCAGTCTTGCTGCCAAAGCCATTCCGTTAGCAATGGATAAACCCATGCCCAGGGAGCCTGTTGAGGATTCTAAGCCCGGCAGGCCAAGCTGGGGATGGCCTTGAAGTAGTGAACCAAATTTTCTCAAATCCATAAGATCCTTTTTAGGAAAATATCCAAAATGAGCAAGAATAGCATAAAGTGTTGGGCAACCATGGCCTTTTGAAAGAATAAATCTATCCCTATCCGGCCAGTCCGGTCTTTTGGAATTATAGCGTAACTTATAGCCATATAAGCTTAAGATAATCTCCACGCAGGAAAGCGAACCACCAGTATGACCGCTGCCTGCAGCAGCAAGCATCTTCAAGACATCTATTCTAATCTGTTTAGCCTGCTTTCTGAGCTTGTTAATGTCTGGCCGTTGTTTCATCTCTCACCTTTCTTTGGCTCCACACACTTGCCTGTCTACCGGCAGGCGTGTATTGTATCTTATTCCCCACGCGTAAGTGTGGAGTTTATTTTCCTCGCTTGTATTTTCGGAGTTTCTCCTTTACCTTTTTTTGCTCCGGATCAATCTTTAACGATTTTTCCCAGGCCTGGAAAGCCTCACTCTTTTTCCCTAAATCATAATAGGCATCCCCTAAATGGTCAAATATTACCGGGTCTTTTCCATAAAGCTCTACTGCCTTTTTAAGAAGCTCGAGAGCCTTTTCAATTTCGCCTTTTTTATAATAGGCCCATCCAAGGCTATCGACATAGGCCCCGTTTTCAGGCTCTATCTTTAAGGCCCTATTTATAAGTTCAATCGCCTCATCCAGATTTTCTCCGTCGCAGGCCAATGTGTAACCGAGATAATTTAGTGCCGCATCATTGTCCCCATCAAGCTCTATGACTTTGCGCATCTGTCTTTTAACAGCGGCGCGATTGCCCATTTTATCATAAGTTATGCCTAAATAAAAATAGGCCTCTGTATAATCCGGCTCAATGGCAATTATTTTATTATAAGACTCTAAGGCCTGCGCATAATTGCCTATCTCATACAAACAACTCCCTAAAAAGAACAATAAGCGGACATTTTCAGGATTTTGCTCTAATCCTTTCCTAAGGACAGAGACGGCCTCATCTTTTTTACCCTCTTTTATTAAAAGCCCTGATGAAAATATATAAGCATCTATATAAGATTTATCTGCCTCTATTGCCCGTCTAAAGCTGTCGATGGCTTTTTTCTTTTTATCTAATTTTATATATATAATCCCCAGATTAAAGTAAAGCTGGGGCACCTCCGGTCTTTCCCCTATTAACTTCTCATATATTCTAACTGCTTCTGCAAGTTTGTCCTCAATTATATATATATCGGCCAATGAAGAAAGGGCAATAATGTTATCGGGATGGGCTTCTATAACCTTCTCGTATTCGGCTGTTGCCTTTGCCCAGTCTCTTTTAGATATATAAAGTAATGCCAGTAAAAATGAGCTGGTTACATCATCCGGGTCTAATCTTTTTACTTCATTAATATATTCTATGGCTTCATCGGTCTGATTTAATTTTATGCATACAGAAGCCAATCTTAAATATATCTGTTTTTCGTCTGGAGTTAAATCTTTTGCTCTTAAATACTCATGTTTGGCTTGCTCTGCTTGATTTTGGTTATCAAATACAACGCCCATAGTATAATGGGCGTAAGAGGAACTTTCCTTTGTTAGCTGCTCTCTCTCCTTTTCTAATCTTATTGCTAAATCAAAGCCTAATATCCTTTTTATGTTTTCTATTAATGAAGCTGGCTTCCCTACAGCTTCCGCATTATGTCTATTTACGCCCTCTGCTTCCTGGGCTAAGAATAACAAGCCAATGACAAAGACTGCTATCGTCGAGCTTAAAAATCTATTTAGCATCTATCTATTTTTCTTCTTGTGTCTATCTCTTCGAAGCCTCTTCTTTCTTTTATGCTTGGCTATCTTGGCCCTTTTTCTTTTCCTTCCACACGGCATGTCTTTTCGCCTCCTTGTTCACTCGTTAGTATTCAATTATCAGTCGTCAGAACTGAAAACTGAAGACTAATATATCACCTTATTTAACGGATACTCAATTATTCCCTGTGCGCCTGCTTTTTTTAATTTCGGTATAAGTTTTTTTACTTCATCTTCTGATATTATAGTATCTATATCGTACCAGCCCTTGGTTGCCAGCGGAGAAACGGTGGGTTTTTTCATGGCAGGCAGAATTTTAAGGGCTTCATTTAAGTCTTTGGCAGCTACGTTCATCTTAAGACCAACCTTTGTCTCTGCCAATATAGCCCCTTTAAGTAACAATCGCAAGGCTTCTATTTTTGAACGTTTCCATTCATCAGAGAAGGATTGTTTATTAGCTATAAGCTGGGTGGTAGATGTGCACACTGTATCTATTATGCGCAATCTGTTGGCTCTAAGACTTGCGCCGGTTTCGGTTAACTCAACTATAGCATCTACCAAGCCTGCCGCTACTTTTACCTCAGTGGCTCCCCAGCTAAATTCTACTTCTGCTTTTATATTTTTTTTATTAAGAAATTTTTTAGTAACATTTACCAATTCTGTCGCTATACGTTTACCGTTAAGGTTTTTTAATGTCTTTATGCTTGAGTCCTCAGGCACAGCTATGACCCATCTAACTGGTTTTAAACTATATTTTGCATATACCAGGTCTGCTACAATCTTTATCTTGGAAGAATTCTCCTGTATCCAATCGTTGCCGGTTATACCGCAATCCAATGCTCCGTCTTCGACATATCGCGACATCTCCTGGGCCCTTAATAAAACCACATCAAGCTGGGGGTCGTCAATCGACGGAAAATAAGACCTTGCCGTGGTTAAACTGACCTTAAATCCTGCTTTTTGGAAAATCTTAAAAGTCGCCTCTTGAAGACTTCCCTTAGGCAACCCTATCTTAAGAATTTTTTCTTTTTTCATATTGTTCTCCCTGTAGCCCCGCCTTTCTTATCTCAATCATTCAAATTCTATTTCTTCTTTTGTATTGTGTCTATTCAATTTCAATATCGGCGCCATTTTAACTCTCTGTTCTGCTAAATACTACATATAACTCAAATATTTTCATAATGTTATATTAACGCTACATATAATACATTTTTTTCATATATATGTCAAATACATATTATTATGCTTTGTTGGCTTTATAGCTTATAAATGGATTTAAGCTGAGATTTGGTGAGGTTTCTTATTCTACGGTTGAGTAACTTTGCCGCTAGGATTATTTTGGCTTCTCTTTCCGCTATTATTGATCGCAAGGTCGCTTCTTTTAAGCTGGTGCCTACTGTGACTAATCCGTGGTTGCTGAGTATAACCCCATCGTAATTTTTAATAGCCTTGGCTGTTAATTCTGCTAAGTTTTTACTTCCTGGTAATGCAAACTTTGTATATTTTATACCATTTTTGAAATAGACCGCAAAATCTACAGTGACAGGTTTTATTTTCATGCCCATAGAAGCGAGTGAAAGAACAGCTACTGGGTGGGTATGCACCACTGTCTTTATATCCGGCCTTGCCTTATAACAATAAAGGTGCAGTCTCCATTCAGCGCTTACTTGTTTTCTATTCTTTATATTGACGAAGTCTTTTGGTTCTGCTTGTTTAAACCTTATAGCAGCTTTTTTAATATAAATCTGTTTTCCGGCTCTGGCACTTATATTGCCGGCGCCGCCGCTAACTAGGTCTTCAGAAGCAAGTTCTCCTGCGCATCTTGCGAGTTCTTTTTTTATGGTTTTAGGATTCATTGTTATGATTTTATCATATGTACTTGCAAAAATATACAAAAAAGGTTAAAATGTTCGTTACTGTAGGAAGTTAAGTTATGTCAATTGATGGATATATTGATTATAAACGAAGGGAATTTTGCAAGGATGTGAAGTGTCCGGTTAAACTTGAATTAGACACAAAAGAGCAGGGTTCTGAAGAATATGAGAAAATAAGAAAGATATGCAAAACTGACTGTAAATATACCACATATCAATTTCATCATTGGTTAATAGATAAAGGATATTTAATTATAAGGCCTGTCAATCTACCAAAAAGGTAGATTGGTCCCGAAACAGCGTAAAAATGCGAACAGACGTGAGCATTTTAGCTGTTGAGGGAACATAATAACGAAGAGCCCCTCCGATGCTCGTACTCGCATCGTTCGGGACAATTTTAACATAGTTAAAATTGGAGGTAAATAAAATGGACTGGGGTATGAAAAATCGGCTGAGTAAACTTATTCAACCTGATAGACATTGTTTCTTTTTGCCCATAGACCATGGGTATTTTCAAGGACCAACCCGCTGTTTAGAAAAACCAGGTGAAACTATAAAACCGCTTCTTCCTTACTGCGATGCCCTATTTGTTACCAGAGGCGTATTGCGCTCATGCTTAGATCCTACTAATTCAAAGCCTATTATATTAAGGGTATCCGGCGGCACCAGCATGGCAGGGAAAGATCTGGCAAATGAGGTTTTAACTACTTCTATTGAGGAAATTGTTCGTCTTAATGTTGCTGCTGTTGGTGTTTCTATATTTGTCGGCAGTGATTATGAAAAAGAAACTTTATTAAACCTTGCAGAATTGGTTAATAAATGTGAAAACTATGGCATCCCAGTAATGGCTGTTACAGCTGTGGGTAAAGAGATGGAAAAGCGAGAGGCCCGTTATCTTGCATTAGCTTGTCGTATTGCCGCTGAATTAGGAGCAAAGGTTGTAAAGACCTACTGGTGCGAAAAAGATTTTGATAAGGTTGTAGAAGGCTGTCCAGTCCCGGTGGTTGTAGCGGGTGGACCTAAATGTAAAACAGAACTTGATGTATTAGAATTTGTCTATGACGGCATGCAAAAGGGCGCTATCGGCATAACCCTTGGAAGAAATGTTTGGCAAAATCCTCATCCAGTAGCAATGGCTAAAGCCTTACGTGCCATTGTCCATGAAAATGCCAATGCTAAAGAAGCCCATCAGATTTTTAAGGGAGAATCAAAATAATGCGCGTTGCAATGTATTATAACAACCGAGATGTGCGGTTGGAGGAGATGCCGACTCCAAAAATTGACCCTGGTGAACTATTGGTAAAAGTTCTAACCAGTGGCATCTGCGGAAGCGATATAATGGAATGGTATCGTATTAAAAAAGCACCGCTGGTATTAGGGCATGAGATTGCAGGAGAAATTGTCAAGGTAGGAAAAGATGTAAAAAAATATAAAAAGGGCGATAGAGTTTTTGTATCACATCATATACCCTGCAATACCTGCCATTATTGTCTTTCGGGTCACCATACCGCTTGCGAGACTTTACATACTACAAACTATGACCCTGGTGGTTTTGCTGAATACATACGGGTGCCGCAGCTCAATGTAGACCGTGGAGTATTTATTTTACCTAATGAGGTCTCTTTTAAAGAAGGAACGCTTATTGAACCATTGGCCTGTGCTGTCCGTGGGCAGAGGGTAGCACAGCTTAAGCCCGGGCAAAGTGTGCTTATTTTCGGAAGCGGCATTTCAGGCTTGCTTCATCTTTTGCTGGCTAAAGCTTTAGGAGCAGGACGGATTATTACCACAGATATAAGTAAATATCGCTTAAAAGCAGCTCGAGAATTCGGAGCAAGTGCAGTAATAAATGCTAAAGAAGATGTTCCTAAACATCTAAAAGAATTAAACGATAACAGGCTTGCGGATTTGGTAATTGTATGCACCGGAGCTTCTTCTGCTTTCACGCAGGCATTACAATCTGTGGATCGCGGTGGTACTGTTTTATTTTTTGCACCGGCAAAACCAGGTATTAATCTTTCAGCCCCGGTCAATGAGTTCTGGCGTAACGAAATAAAATTGATGCCTTCATATGGGGGTAGCCCATATGATATCACCGTAGCGATAGAATTAATCCGTTCTGGCAGTGTACCTGTTAAAAAGATGATTACTCATAAATTGAGCCTAAAAGACACAGGCTTAGGTTTTAAGCTTGCTGCTGAGGCTAAAGAATGTATTAAGGTGATAATCGAACCGCATAGGGACTAGAGACGTTCAGAACCGTTCCCAAAAGAAAAATATGTTTAAGCCGTTGAGAAGAAAAAGGATTGTGCAGGTTATAATGTGGGTTCTTGTGGTTTCTTTTGTTGTCTGGGGAGCCGGAAGCGCGGCAAGGACTGCTCGCAATTACGCCGGCATAATATTTGGCAAAAAGATCTCCCCGCAGAAATATAGCCGGGCCTATTATGCTGTCTTTAATCGGGCCAAGATGGTATATGGCGATAAATTACCAAAGATGCAAAAATTCCTAAATTTAGAGGGGCAGGCCTGGGATAGATTGATTCTTCTATATTACGCCAAGAAAAAAAGAATAAGGGCAAATAATAAAGAAGTGATAGAAAGAATTGCTTCGATGCCATTTTTTCAAAGCGAAGGGAGTTTTAATCAAAAAGCCTACAATTATATTGTGCAGAACATATTCGGCACAACTGCTAGAAATTTTGAAGAATCTGTCAGGGAAGATATTATGATTTCTAAAATTATCGATTCTGTAGAAAAAGATACCGCAATCACCGAAGAAGAAATTAAAGAATCTTACAAAACAAAAAATGAAAAGGCCGATATAAGCTATATTTTAATAAATACCGATTCGTTTAAAAAGGACGTTGCAACAAAGGAGTCAGAACTTGAACCTTTCTATAATTCTCATAAAGAACAATTCCGCACATCGGAGGAACGAAACGTTTACTACATAAATTTGCCTTATCCAGAAAAAGAAGGGGCTGAAGACGAAAAAGAAAAAACAAGACAATTGGCTCGGGAGATAAACGATTATCTAAATTTAGGTGAAGATTTTAATGCCTTGGCTAAAAAATATAATTTGAAAATCAAAGAAACAGGGTCTTTCTCTTTTGGCGAAGCTATCCCGGGTATCGGGCTTTCATATCCATTTTCTATGGTTGCTTTTGGTCTTTCTGAGGAAAGGGCTAATAACGTTGTAGAAGATACTAAAGGATTCTATGTGATAAAATTAAAAGAAAAAATCTCACCCTTCATCCCGCCTTTCGAGCAGGTAAAGGAAGATGTGCGTTCGGCACTCGTAACCCATAAAACAGATGGACTCGCAAAGGCAGCTTCGCAAAATTATGCCAATCTCCTAAAATCGCAAGCAGTCAGCTTAGAAAATTTATCAGAACAGATTAAATCCGATATAATTAATCTTAAAGATATCACCAGAGAAAGCTACATTAAGGATATAGGATATAATGTTGAATTTAGCAATGCCTGCTTTGCAATTAAAGAGAAAGGATTTGCCGGGCCAATTAAGGTGCAAAAGGGCTATTGCCTTATAAGATTGGATAAATTAAAACCGATAGATACTGAAATTTTCCAAAAAGAAAAGCAAGAATTTAGAAAAAGCTTGCTTGAAGAAAAAAAGAAAAAGGCCTTTCAGGACTGGTTTGCCAACCTAAAACAAAAGGCCAATCTTAAGCCTAATCTTTAAACAAAAACTAGTGGTACCGAAAATTAAGGACGCCGACTAGTTTTTGTCCCTATTTTTTATTTTCTCTTTAATAGTTTCTCTCTGTTTATTACCTGCCT
>CP070655.1:134911-148566 GCA_020354945.1 Candidatus Omnitrophota bacterium | reverse complement strand
ATTAAGAAGAAATCTGATGACTATATAAAATATGGTTTAATGGTTGAAAAATTATCTCTTGATTTAGAGAATATGAGACTTAAAGTTAAGGAGAAACAAAGTCTTATTAATAAATTTGATGACAATCAAAAAGCTATTGAGAAGAACAAAGAAAAGGCCCAAATTACCAAGGCAAAGTTAGAGAAACTAAAGGAAAGCCTTAAGAATCTCGCCTAATGAGCCCGCGCATTCGTTTACATAAAGCAATAGCACAGGCAGGTATTGCATCTCGCAGAAAGGCAGAAAAACTCATTGCTTCCGGTAAAGTTAAAGTAAACGGGAAAATAGTTAAAAAACAGGGTGTCATTGTTGAACCTTCCAGAGATGCAATTGAAGTTCTTGGCGGGAAAATTTCACCTTTCGCAAAAAGAAAGTATTATTTCCTGCTGAATAAACCGGTCGGCTATGTTACAACTACGAAGGACCCGCGCCGTAGAAAAACCGTAATGGAACTCATCCCCGATATAAAAGGGCTATTCCCTGTGGGAAGGCTTGATAAAAACACCACCGGCTTATTGCTTATAACTAACGATGGAGAACTGGCATACAGGCTGACCCATCCAAAATTTGAAATAGAAAAAGTATATAATGCAGAAGTAGATGGTGATATAACTGAATCTGAGCTAAAAAAATTAGAAAAAGGTGTGTATATCGATGGGAAACGTACTTCACCTTGCAAGATAAAGATTTTAAATAAGGCAGCTGTCCAATTAAGGATTCACGAAGGCAGAAAAAGGCAGGTCAGGAGAATGTTTGAGGCAATAGGATATAGAGTATTGAAACTTGACCGCATAGAATATGCCGGAATAAGAGCAGGCATAAAAAGAGGGGCTTGTAGAAAACTTAGGCCCTCTGAAATAAAAGACTTGAAAGAGTAGGTTTATAATGATTATCAAACCAAAAACAAAACGCATTATAGAACAGGCCCTAAAAGAAGACATAGGCGCAGGCGATATTACTACCCGCTCTGTTATACCGAAAACCCAACAGGGTAAATTTATCGTATTACCTAATGAGCACTGCATAGTATGTGGTATAGCCCTTACTGAGGCCTGTTTTACGATAATCGATAAAGATGTCCACTTTCGGCCTATGGTCAGCGATGGCGCTTATGTATCTAAGGGAAAAATTGTAGCTCATATAGAGGGCCGCTGTTATGGAGTTCTCATTGCCGAGAGAGCTGCCTTAAATTTTTTAGGGTGGCTCTCCGGCATTTCAACTTTAACCAATAAATTTGTTAATGCCGTAAAAAATTACAAAGCCCAAATTATGGATACCAGAAAGACTATACCGACGCTAAGATACCTGCAAAAATATGCAGTAAAAATAGGTGGGGGCAAGAATCACAGAATGGGGTTGTATGATCAGATATTGATAAAGGATAATCATTTATCAGTTGTTAGTAAATATAAGAAGAAGATTTCCGTTACGGTGGCAATAGAGAAAGCAAGGAAATATGGGCCCAAGGACAAAAAGATAGAAATAGAGGTAAAAAATTTAGGCGAATTTAAAGAAGTATTAAGCCTGAATCCCGATATTATTATGCTCGATAATATGAAAATAAACGATGTAAAAGAAGCTGTGCAATTGCGCGATGCATACAGGATAAAAAAAGGAGACATCGGTTTTAAAACCTTATTAGAGGTTTCCGGAAATGTAAATCTGGACAATGTTACAGAAATTGCCCAAACCGGTGTGGACAGAATATCTATCGGTGCGCTTACCCATTCCGCACCAGCAATCGACTTCTCTTTAAAAGCGGAATGAAAAAATTCAAACTAAAAAGCAAATTTAAGGCCTGTGGTGACCAACCGCAGGCTATCGAGTCTTTATTTGAAGGGTTGCTCAATGGCAAGAAATACCAGACTTTACTGGGAGTCACCGGTTCGGGCAAGACTTTCAGTGTAGCGAATATCATAGAGAAGATAAATAAACCCACCCTGGTAATATCACACAATAAGCTTCTTGCTGCGCAGCTTTACGGCGAATTTAAAGAATTCTTTCCTGAAAATTGCGTTGAGTATTTTGTCAGTTATTATGATTATTACCAGCCGGAGGCTTATATTCCTCAGACAGATACCTATATAGAAAAAGACGCCTCTATAAACGAGGAATTGGATAGATTGAGGTTATCTGCAACTACTTCTATTATGTCAAGGAACGATGTAATCGTTGTAGCCAGCGTCTCCTGCATTTATAATTTAGGTTCCCCATCGGAATACAAAAAGATGCTGGTGTTTTTAGAGCTGGAAAGTGAGATTTCCCGCGACAGACTTCTTAAGCAATTAGTGGATATATATTATAAGCGTAATGACATCGATTTTGGAAGAGGGACATTCAGGGTAAGAGGAGATGTGGTAGAGATATTCCCTGCCTATGCCCGGGATGCCATAAGGGTGGAATTATTTAATGATGTTATAGAAAAGTTGGCACTTGTAAATCCTATTACAGGAAATATTATACAGCCTTTAGAAAGAATAGCCGTTTATCCTGCCAAGCATTTTGTCACAAGCGAAGAAAAGATTAACAATGCCCTAAAAAGTATTGAAGAAGAATTAGAAGAAAGGCTCGCAGAGCTAAAAAAAGAAAACAAACTCCTGGAGGCTCAACGCCTTGAATCACGCACCAGATATGATATGGAGATGCTAAAAGAAGTAGGTTATTGCCACGGAGTTGAAAATTACTCAAGGCACCTTTCTGGAAGACCTCCCGGCTCAAGACCTTACACATTAATAGATTATTTTAGTGATGAGTTTTTAATAGTTGTAGACGAGTCCCATGTTACAATGCCGCAATTGCGAGGAATGTATGAGGGAGACCACTCCAGAAAAGAGACCCTTGTTAAATATGGGTTCAGGCTGCCTTCCTGTCTGGATAATCGGCCGTTAAAATTTGATGAATTCGAATCTTTGATAAATCAGGTTATTTTTATATCTGCAACCCCTGCCCCCTTCGAGATTAGAAAGAGCAAAGAAGTGGTTGAGCAAATTATACGGCCGACTGGATTAGTAGACCCGGAGGTTTTAGTCAAACCCGCCAAGAGCCAAATTGATGACATAATCCATTTAGTCAAAGAACGTGCAAAAAGAAGAGAGAGGGTGTTGATTACGACCTTGACCAAGAGAATGGCAGAAGATTTAAGCGCTTATTTAAATGAGATGGGATTAAATGTAAAATACCTCCATTCTGAAATTGGCGCTATTGAACGTGTCGAGATTTTGCGAGATTTGCGTTTGAGGAAATTCGATTGTTTAGTCGGCATAAATCTATTAAGAGAAGGATTGGATTTACCGGAGGTTTCTCTGGTGTGCGTGTTAGACGCTGACAAGGAAGGCTTCTTGCGTTCAACAACTTCTCTTATACAAGTTGCTGGTAGAGCTGCGAGAAACATAAACGGCCAGGTTATCCTTTATGCGGATACAATGACAAAATCTATGAAGAATGCGCTGGATGAAACCAACCGCAGAAGAAAAAAACAACTTGCTTTTAATAAAAAGATGCATATCGCCCCTCGTTCCATCAATAAAGCCATAAAAGAGGGTATAGAAAGATGGCATGAGGCCAAAGAGGTAATAGCTGAATTTGCAGGAGAAGATCAGGCCGAGCATGAACTTCACGAGATAATTTCAGATTTACAAAGAGAGATGGAGCTGGCAGCGCGCAACCTGCAATTTGAAAAGGCCGCCTATTTCCGCGACCAGCTTGAAAAATTAAAAGGTTATGGACGAAAAGATACTGAATATATTCAGAAAAAATCCAGATAATTACATTTCCGGTGAAGAGATAAGTCAAAAACTGGGAATTTCCAGAGCAGCTATATGGAAACATATAGAAAAATTGCGCCAGAGGGGATATGATTTTGCGGCTGTGCCTCATTTAGGATACAGGCTCTCTGCCGTGCCAGATAGACTTTTTCCTGAAGAGATAAAATTTGGGCTTGACACAAAGATAATTGGCCAAAGAATAATTTATTATGATGTTATAGGTTCTACAAATACAAAATGTTACGAATTGGCAGAGAAAGATTACCCACAAGGGACTACAGTGGTCGCAGAAGGGCAAACCAAAGCAAAGGGCAGGCTTTCCAGGCCATGGCTCTCCCCGAGATATAAAGGAATATATTTTTCGGTTATATTAAAACCTGATATCTTGCCGATGCAGATGCCAAAAATAACCTTACTGGCTGCTGTTAGCGTAGCATCTGTTATAAGTAAGCTTACCAGATTGTCTGCATTGATAAGGTGGCCTAATGATGTGCTAATTAATAGAAGAAAAGTTTGCGGTATTCTTACTGAGATGAATGCAGAAGCAGACAGGGTTAATTTTATTATATTAGGTATAGGCATAAATGTAATTACTAAACGCTCAAGTCTTCCCAAAGGGGCTACTTCCTTGTTTGAAGAAGGGGCAAAAGATATAACCAGGGCCCAGCTTTTAAGGAAATTGTTAATGGAATTAGAATCTAATTACCTTTTATTTAAAAAAAGAGGTTTTGCCCCGATTGTACGGGAGTGGCAGAATTTCTCGGCTATACTGGGAAGCAGAGTTAAGATAATATCCCATAGTGAGAAGATAGAAGGGCAGGCAGCAGGCATTGATTCTGAAGGGGCTTTAATATTAAGGTTGGATAACGGTTTTCAGAAGAAAATCCTTGCCGGAGATGTGGAGCTGGTAAGATGAATCTTTTAACAATAGATATAGGAAACACTTTAATCACTTTTGGTATGTTTAAGGGGGAGAAGCTGGTCAAAGTTTTTAGGATAAATACCGATGCTAATGCCAGAAACCTAAAAGCCTGGCTGAAGAAGAATACAGGCAGGCGTGCGGATAAAGTAGATTATATTATTATATGTAGTGTAGTTCCTAAAAAGACCGTTGCCTTGCAACAGCTTTTAAAGCAACTGTTCAAAATAAAGGCGAAGGTTGCTGGCAAGTATATAAGAATTCCAATAAGAAATCTTTATAAAAAACCGCAACAGGTAGGAAAAGATAGACTGGTCAATGCCTATGCATGCAAGCGTCTTTATGGCGCGCCTGCTGTTATTGTTGATTTTGGCACTGCAACGACATTTGATTACATCAATAAAAAAGGCCAATACGCAGGAGGCATAATAGCTCCGGGAATTGAAATTTCACTTGATGCACTTTTTAAAAAAACTGCCCTGCTGCCTAAAGTAAAGATGAAAGCGCCTGGGGCGTTTTTAGGTAAAAGCACAGTTGATAGCATAAGAAGCGGGGCCCGTTATGGACTTTCTTATATGTGCGACGCATTAATACAGGATTTCAAAAGAAGATATGCAAAAGACCTAAAGGTAATTGCAACCGGCGGCCTAGCCGTTTTTTTTAAAAAAAGATGCAAACACATTGATATTGTTGACAAGAATCTAACCTTGAAGGGCCTAAAACTGCTTTATGGAAAAAATTAAAGATTTTTCTTGACAAATTTTGTATTTTTGCTACAATCGGTTTTCCAAATTCAATCACAGTCTTGATTATACCTAATAATCTGCGAAACGAATTAGATTAAGTAAGAAGTTTTTTTATTTTTAAATTGTTAGCACTCCTCTTAGGAGAGTGCTAACAATTTAAAGAGGATGTATCAAAAACAACATTAGAAAGGAGGAAGCGGATCATGGCAAAGATTAAACCTTTGGGTGATAGAATATTGATAAAGCCATTAAAGGCAGAGGAGAAGACGAAGGGTGGTATCATATTGCCTGATACAGCAAAGGAAAAACCCCAGGAAGGCAAAATTGTAGCTGTGGGTAAAGGCAAAACACTTGAAAGCGGCAAAGTAGAACCTCTGGAAGTTAAAGTAGGCAATAAAGTCTTATATGGCAAATATTCAGGTACAGAAATAAAGATTGAGGGTGAAGAGCATCTTATTGTGAAAGAAGAGGATGTATTAGCTATAATTGAGTAAATGGAGGTGAAAAAATATGGCAAAACAATTAACTTTTAGCGATGAAGCCAGAAGGGCTATTAAAGCGGGCATAGGAACGTTAGCAAAAGCCGTGAAAGTTACTTTAGGCCCTAAAGGAAGGAACGTAATTTTAGAGAAGAAATTCGGCTCACCCACAATTACGAAGGACGGTGTTACAGTTGCAAAAGAGATAGAACTCGAGGACCCATACGAGAATATAGGAGCTGAACTGGTAAAAGAGGTTGCATCCAAGACATCAGATGTTGCAGGCGACGGCACCACCACTGCTACAATCTTGGCAGAAGCAATATACGGCGAGGGCCTAAAGAATGTTACGGCCGGAGCCAATCCAATGGCTCTTAAAAGAGGGGTTGAAAAGGCAGTAAATGCAGTGGTTGATTATTTAAATAAGACAAAAAAGGATGTAAAAGATAAAACAGAGATTTCGCAGGTAGGGACAATAGCAGCCAACGGAGACACTACCATAGGCAATCTTATAGCTGAAGCTATGGAAAAGGTAGGAAAAGACGGTGTAATTACTGTAGAAGAAGCTAAAGCCATGGAGACATCCCTTGATCTGGTTGAAGGTATGCAGTTTGACCAGGGTTATCTATCACCTTATTTTGTTACCAACGTAGAGAAAATGGAAGTTTCACTGGAAGAGCCTTATATTCTCCTACACGAGAAAAAGATAGCTGCTATGAAGGATATGATTCCTTTGCTTGAACAAATAGCAAGAACAGGAAAACCACTTCTTATTATAGCAGAAGAGGTTGAGGGTGAGGCCTTAGCCACCCTGGTAGTAAATAAGATTCGCGGAACATTAGCCTGCGCAGCAGTAAAGGCCCCCGGTTACGGCGATAGACGTAAGGCCATGCTTGAGGATATAGCAGTCCTTACTAAAGGCAAATCCGTTACCGAAGATTTAGGTATAAAGTTAGAAAATGTAACTTTAGATGATTTAGGCAGGGCAAAGAGAGTGTCCATCGATAAGGAAAATACCACTATAATAGAAGGAGCCGGCTCATCCAGCCAGATAAACGCCAGAATAAATCAGATTAAAAAACAGATAGAAGACAGCGATTCTGATTATGATAAAGAGAAATTACAGGAACGTCTGGCCAAATTATCCGGCGGAGTTGCAGTGATAAATGTCGGCGCAGCCACCGAAACCGAAATGAAGGAGAAAAAAGCCAGAGTTGAGGATGCCCTTCATGCAACCCGCGCCGCTGTAGAAGAAGGCATAGTTGCAGGCGGCGGTGTAGCGCTACTTCGTGCAATCAGCAAGCTCGATGATGTAAAAGCAAAAGGTGACGAAAAAGTTGGCGTAGACATAGTTCGTAGAGCTCTTGAAGTGCCAATCAGGCAAATTGCAGAAAATGCCGGCGAGGAAGGTTCTGTAGTTGCGCAAAGGGTAAAGGGTGAAAAGGGCAACGTTGGTTTTGATGCTGAAAAGGGGGAATATAAAGATATGATAGAAGGCGGCATCATGGATCCGACCAAGGTTACCAGGACAGCCCTTCAGAATGCAGCCAGCATAGCTGCGCTTATGATAACAACAGAGAGTGTGGTAAGCGATATTCCGGAGAAGGAAAAACCTGCTCCCGCAATGCCGCCCGGAGGCGGAATGCCAGGAGGGGGAATGTATTAAAAAAATTCGAAATCCGAGCATGAAAAAGGGGGTAATCCCGAAAAGGGTAATGCCCCCTTTTGTGTTTTTATAGCCATATTTCTTGTTTTAACAGGCGCTGTTTATTGCGATGAGGTTTCTGAATTAAACCAGCAGGGCTTAAGATATATGGAAGTCAGCGATCATGGGGAAGTTTCACCACGTCATTGCGGGCGAACATGAACTCGAGCGAAGTAATCTCTAGAATCTCTAAAATAATATTGACATAATATTCCTCACAGTTATAATAAGAGAAATAATTAGGAGTAAAATATGGGATTATATATAGGAAAAGATAGAACCGCAAGACGTTGTTATGGCTTTGATGAAGTAGCACTTGTTCCCGGTGATGTAACCATAAACCCAAATGAAGTTGATACGTCCTGGAAGATAGACAAGCACAAATTTCATGTCCCTATAATCGCAGCAGCGATGGACGGAGTGGTTGATGTAAAATTTGCAGTTGCCTTTGGCAAACTCGGAGGTTTTGCTGTATTAAATTTAGAGGGCATCCAGACAAGATATAAAAATCCGGATATTGTTTTGAGAAAAATAGCTAAAGCCGCGCCTCAGGAAGCGACTGAGTTAGTCCAAAGCATATATACGAAGCCGATAAAAGAGAAGTTAATAGTAAAAAGGATAAAGGAAATTAAATCTAAGGGAGTTCCGGCGGTAGTAAGTGCCATACCGCAAAGAGCGGAGAGATTCGGCAAAATAGCCCAGGATGCCGGATGCGATATATTTATGGTCCAGTCAACAGTTACAACCGTAAAACATATATCCAAAGAATACAAGGTGCTAAATTTTAAGAGATTCTGCCAAAGCATGAAAATCCCTGTAATTGTCGGAAATACCTGCAGCTACAAAACTACGCTTGAGCTTATGGAAACAGGAATAAACGGCCTTTTGGTAGGAATCGGCCCTGGCGCTGCCTGCACCACAAGAGGAGTTTTAGGGATCGGTCTTCCACAAGTGACTGCTACTGTCGATTGTGCTGCAGCAAGAAACCATTATTTTAACAAGAAGAAAAAATACATCCCCATAATAACAGACGGCGGAATGAGTACCGGCGGAGATATATGCAAGGCATTTGCCTCCGGCGCCGATGCTGTTATGGTAGGTTCTGCTTTTGCCAGAGCAAAAGAAGCCCCTGGCGGAGGTTATCACTGGGGTATGGCTACTCCCCACGCAAACCTGCCGCGTGGCACCAGAATAAAAGTGGGAACAACCGGCACATTAAAAGAGATATTATTCGGCCCTGCAAGATTGGATGATGGAACTCAGAATTTGATGGGTGCACTCACCACTTCTATGGGCAATGTCGGTGCCCATAATATCAAGAAGATGCAAAAGGCTAAGCTGATAATAGCCCCATCTATCCAAACCGAAGGGAAAGTCTTCCAACGCGCCCAAAACATAGGAATGGGAAAATAGGCGCTCAGGGTATTGTTTCGCGAGACTGAAATTTTTTGCCGTCTTTTTGAACTTAATGGCTCGTTCGCTTGACGGAATTCTTTAGCCGAGAAATAGCGAGTCAGTTCCGTCGTCTCACTTGCCATAGGTCCTAAAAAGACATTTGGCAAAAAATTTCTAATGTCTCGCTCCACAACAGCCTGAGCGCCTATTTTCCTCTCTACGCCCACTCCTTTAGTTTTTACTTTTGTAGGATAATATTTTGTTTCGATTTAAAGCAAAGGCTCCTATAACAATTTGAACAGGGTAGAGTCTAAAGGTTTTGTGTGCTTTGCCGTAGCGACTGTCAAAAATTGCGAAAACAAACGCGATTATTCTTGAGCAATTTTTGCCACAGTGAGCGAGGGCCGCGTAATGCCCGAGCGAACGGCAAGCGGAGGCAAACACACAAAATCTAACGATGCGTTCCTGCTCGAATTGGCATGGGGACTTCGCTTTATGGGCGTTTTTGTACATTTGTACAAAAGTACAAAAATAAAAAAATATCTTCCCACCTCTTGACTTTTTTGAATTTATTATGCATACTTAAGACAGAAGAAAAAAAGCTCTTTCAAATGAAATTCTCGATAAAGGTAAACTACCCGAAAGGGTAGGGCACAAAGCCACGAGCCTAATTCAGTTATCAGTCGTCAGCACTGAAGACTGATAAGGCTGTCGGGTTGCCGAAAGAATAGAGTAAAGATTAAAACCCTATTCTTTTTCAGGGTAGTTTGGCCTTGAAACGGAATAGGGTTTTTTATTTGCGCAGAATTAAAGATGGTTAAAAAGAATTTAAAACATATTAAATTGAGGTGAATAAAATGACAAATGGACACGCAAACGCACACAAGCGCTCCTCCCGGTTTACACAGATTAGCAGCAATGCTAAACATGTAGGCAGGGTTATTGCATTTCTTACAAGGGAGCAACTAGATTTTATAGACAAAATTAGCAAGGATGCCTTGTTTTCAACCGGAAAAAAACTTTCTAGAACAGAAATAATACAAGCGATAGTAGAGGCGGTCAGGAAAATGGAGGTATCAGGCAATTTGGTGCACTCGCAAGAAGAGTTAGAACAGAGAATAAGCGAACTTTTAAAAAAAGCGCTTCCTAACCTTGCAGAAGAGTTAAAGGGATTAAAGAAAGGAGCAAAACATGAGACTGATTAAATTTATTATCATCGCCGTTATTATATCCCAGATATTATCAAATGGTAAAGCCATACCGGCATTAGCAGCTGGTTTTAATGCAGTAACTCCGGTGATTACACAAGCCTGGCAAAAACAAACAGTGATTGATAAAGACACAATAAATAAAAGTGTGATAGGCCCGGCAAGGGTGAGGATGGTCGCCTTTGGCCTTCCTAAGATAAAGCGAATAGTCAATATTGATAAGATAGCAGAAGATTTACACCGTTTAAAAATGAAGGTTCAAAGCAATATTTAACAATTTGGCATTGCGAAGCACCGACGCTTCGGGGCCGAAACAATCTCGAAAAAAACAAAAACCATGCAAGATAAAAACTCAAAAATACTAAATGGATTGCAAAATATACCGCCAGGCTCAAGGATAATGCAGATAAGCACTCCCGTTGCCTGGCTAATTTATGTGGAACTTTCACCTGCGCATTGTTATTACATAACTGTGGATAAGAAGTAAAGGGAGAAATTATGGAAAAGCATACATATCATTTATCGTATTGTTTTACGCAAGGTTTTTTGCAAGCTGTGTTTTTCCTAGCAGCAATATTTAAAGGCAAAAATCGCAAGAAGGATACAGTTTATTTAGGGGATAATTTTCCGTGGCAATAATTGTGTCTATTTATTCTTTATTCATTTACCCCTGTTGTTATTGCAGTGAGAAGAAGCACTACACACACCTTCCGCAGCGCTGTTATAGGATTGGCAAACAAAGGTTGCAAATTCGTAAGCCTTAAAATAATGGCGGCTGCGAGGACCGCAATACCTCATATAATACATACGATGGCCGCATTTTTCATATTTTGCCCACCCCCCTCACTTATGTAATATATAATTTATTATATGTATAACACAAGCCAAAGGAAATCGAGGAGTCCTTTTTCCTTGACAATAGTAGCACCTCTCATTTATAATTAATTTCATATTGAAGTAGTCCAATCCTATAATTAATTCCATACCGAAAAAGGAATCTTGCAACTAATGGATGTTAAGGATATAAGAAATATTGTATTTTTATCGCATTCGAGTGCCGGAAAGACATCTTTAATAGATTCTATACTATTTGCTGCCAAAGCGAACACAAGGCGCGGCAGTGTTAATGAAGGCACCAGCATGTGCGATTATAACCCGGATGAAATTGAAAGAAAGATTACGATTGATCCAAAGGTGCTTAGCATTGAAAAAGACACAAAAAGAATAAATCTTTTAGATACCCCGGGTTATGCAGATTTTATAGGTGGAGTTTTTTCATCTCTTCGCGCTGCTGACTGCGGGCTGTGTTTAGTATGCGGGGTAAATGGAGTAGAGGTAGGCACGTCCCGGGTGTGGGATATGTTAACAGAAGGCGGGAAACCTTCTTTTTTATTTATAAATAAGTTAGATAAGGAACATTCAAGTTTTGAGAAAACGATTGGGGCAGTGCAGAAAGAATTTGGAAAAAATTGCGTCCCTATTACATATCCAATAGGCAAAGAGACATCTTTTAAAGAAGTGGTCGATTTATTGAATAAGGCTGCCGTTGAGAGTATTTCAGGTGATGATAAAAATAAGGCCCTAAAATATAGAGACCAGCTTATAGAGGCAATAGCTGAAACAGATGATGTATTAATCGAAAAATATCTTGGTGGAGAAGAACTCTCTGAAGGTGAAATAATAAATGGCCTTAAAAAGGCAGTAAACACAGGCAACGCACACCCTGTATTTTGTGGCTCTGCTACTAAAGGAATTGGCGTAGAAGAGCTTATAAATGCAATTATAAAATTTGCTCCTTCGTCAATTGATGTAACCCCAACACAGGCTGCCTCGCCCGATGGAGCCAATCCCATAGATTATAAAGTCTCTGCTGATGAACCTTTTGCTGCACAAGTTTTCAAGACAGTCATTGATCCTTACGTCGGACAACTTACCGTCTTTAGGGTATTTTCCGGAAGCCTGCAATCGAATACAGGATTTTATAATGTAAATAAATCTGCCAAGGAAAAAATAGGCCAGATATTTCTGCTTAAGGGAAAAGAGCAGAAAGGGACAGACAAGGTCCAGGCTGGTGATATAGCTGCAGTCGCGAAATTGAAGGAGACATCCACGGGTGATACATTATGTAACGAATCAAGGCAGCTTAAATTTGACGCAATTAAAATGCCAGAACCTGCTATATCATTATCACTTAAGCCAAAGACCAGACAGGATGAAGAAAGGATAATGACCGCTCTTTCAAAATTGGGTAGTGAGGACCCAACATTTAAATATGGAAGGGACCAGCAGACAAAGGAGCTTATAGCATCGGGATTGGGGGATTTGCATCTTAAGATTATGATTGAAAGACTGAAGAGGAATTTTAAAGTTGAGGTTGAAGTCGGCACGCCAAGAGTGGCTTATAAAGAAACCATAAGAAAAAAGGTCGAGGTCAGTTATAAACATAAGAAGCAGACAGGGGGCCATGGCCAGTATGGCGAGGTTTATCTTAAGCTTGAACCGCTTCCTCGAGGCGAAAATTATGAGTTCGTGGATAAGATTGTCGGTGGGGCTATACCAAGAGGGTATATTCCCGGCGTTGAGAAAGGCGTAAAAGCAACTATGCAAGCAGGGATATTGATCGGTGCGCCGGTGGTGGGTATTAAGGTTACCCTTTTTGATGGGTCCTTTCATACAGTGGATTCCTCCGAAATGGCATTTAAGATTGCAGCCAGCACTGCAATGAGAAATGGATTAAAACAAGCCAGCCCTGTATTATTAGAGCCGATTATGGATGTAGAGGTAGTAGTGCCTGAAGATGCTATGGGAAACATAACCGGCGATTTAAATTCTCGAAGAGGAAGAATTATGGGGATGGAACCTAAAGGTGCAAATCAGATAGTAAAGGCGCAGGTGCCTCTGGCTGAGATGCTTAAATATGCGACAGAGTTGCGCTCTATCACAGCAGGCAAAGGTTCCTACACAATGAAATTTTCTCGTTATGAACAGGCGCCGGATAAGGTAGCGCAGCAGATAATAACACAGGCGAAGGCAGCAAAAGAGGAAGCAGCTAAATGAAGAATGCACCGTTTGGGATTCCAAAGGGTGCTATTCTCCACGGAGTTAACAATGTCAGGCCATTCGAAATGGGCAGGAATTAAACATAAAAAGGCAGCAGTAGATGCAAAGCGCGGCAAGCTATTTTCAAAATTGGCTAAAGAAATAACAGTCGCAGCCAGGCAGGGAGGCGCCGATGTCAACTCAAACTCGTTGTTAAGGTTAGCTGTGAATAAAGCTAAGTCTTGCAATATGTCATCAGATAATATTGAAAGAGCAATAAAAAGAGGCGCGGGAGAACTGCCAGGCATAACTTATGAAAAAGTTATTTATGAAGGATATGGCCCGAAAGGCGTAGCAATAT
>CP070655.1:124251-134811 GCA_020354945.1 Candidatus Omnitrophota bacterium | reverse complement strand
ATTAATTCAATTCCGGTGTGTTCTACATTGAGCCTGCCCCAGACTGATTTACCGTCCTTTAGTTCTAAAGTGACTGGCGAGTTTTTAAAATCTACGAGGCATCTGTCCTTGCTGCGTCCCTTAACAAAGGCTCCGATTATGGTGCATAAGGCAATGAATACCAAAGTTATTAAAAATGTATCGGGCATGTTTCCTCCTAAATGGTCAGACCCTTTGAAAGCAGATATCACATCCCAGGGTCTGATCCTATACATTATATATAAAAAAAACCGGTTTTAAAAGCGAAAACTGAAATTTGTCTGAAAATATTCCTTTTTTAGTATTTCAAAAACGCCTCAAGCGAGGAGCATTGTGAGCGAGGCATCAGAAATTTTTTGGCAAAACTAACGCCTTAAGCGAAGGGCATTGTGAGCAAAACAATTAATTTTTCCCGCCAAATGTACTTTTAGGACTTATGGCGAGTGAGTGGCGGAACTGACTCGCTACTTTCTTGCTAAAGAATTCCGCCAAACGAACGAGTCATAAGTTCAAAAGTACGGCGGGAAAAATTAGTTTTGCGAACAATGCCCTGAGCGCCCTATTTTATGCGGAGTTTGAAGAGGGGGGTGGAGAAGTTTATGGAGGGCTTTTTTACATTGCCGCTTAAATATAGTTCTACGATGGAATGTTCTTGTTCTTTTTTGAAGAAAAACTGACGTATATTTTCCGAAATTTTCAAAGTCAAACTTTCCGATAATATTAGTTTAAGCGCATAATTAATATATTTATTCTCCGTTGTTGTGCCGTTAGCAAAAAGGCTTATGTCTTTCCCCGCGGCATTCAAATCTTTTATGACAATTTCATCGGGTTTAATGTAAACTATTCCATCGACAGTGTCAAATTCTAGCAACCGAGTCGGCTCAATAGCAAATAATCTAGCAATACCATTTATAACTTCGGAGGCCGGATAAGAAAATCTGACTGATTTTAATGAATAATTAAAACCCAGCCCCTTTTTTGCCAAATAAAGGAAATCAAACTGTATATCAGCATTTTTTATAATACAATGGAGGCCTTTTTTATTTTTAATCTCAACATCGGAAGCCTTTATCCCTTTTGTAAATGAAAAGCCGCATTTTTTTATTGATATATCTGATTTTAGGCAGCGGGAAAGGAATAAAGAAACCGGATATTTTACTAAAGGAGTTTTTAAAACGGCGGTAAATGCGAACAGGATAACGACGATAGCTATTATTAACGATTTTGCTATTCTGCCCATTAGATATCTTGCAGCTGTTTTTTTATCTCTCTTATTATTTTTTTATCTCTGGTATAGGAGTAGCCGGTGGCGGTGGCAGATTTGTGGATATCGAGTATCTTGTGTTTGGCCAGTTCCTTTAATGCCTTGTTTACCTTCGGCCTATCGTAATTGATCCAGGTAGCTACTCCGCGGGGGGTATCGATACTGGATGGATTTTGATGGAAAAAGATGATTATCTTTCTGTGTATGTGCGATTTAAAAAATCTTTTTAAGCTCATGCTTGTGACCTTTGACCAAACTGCCTAATCTGCCGTCGTTAAAGAGTTTCATAAAGGCATCGACTACCTTTGGGTCGAATTGTTTACCGGATTGCGATTCTATTTCAAAGACAGCCTTTGTGGGTGTGAGTGGTTTACGGCGAGGGCGCCTGCGTATCATTGCTTCAAACGCATCACCCACTGCCATGATTCTAGATCCTACCGGTATCTTATTGCCTTTTAATCTATCGGGATAACCTTTACCGTCGAATCTTTCGTGATGATGCAAAATTATCGGTATGGTCGGCTCCAGATCCTTTAGATACCGCGTAATCTCTACTGCTTTTTTGGTGTGCTTTTTTATAAGCCGAAATTCCTTCTTGTTCAAAGGAGTCGTCTTTCTGAGTATTTGTTCGGGGACAAATACCATGCCTATATCCGGCAATAAAGCAGAATAATGTAAATACCTCATCTCTTCCCTGGAAAGATTCATCTCTCTGCCTAAGGCTAAGATTAATTCAACAAATAGATTGGTGTGAGTGTAAGCGCCAGGTAATTTAAGATCCAGCAACGATGCCAATGATTTTATACTTCCTATTGTTATATCCTGCTGCTCCATGTAAAGTTCGGCGTTTCTAATAGCTATCACTGCCTGTTCTGCTAACGTAATGAGTATTTCCTGGTCGAACATAGTGAAACTTTTTTCTTCGAGTTTATTTCTAACCGCTATAACCCCGATAACATCCTCTTCTTCTATCAACGGCACAGCCAATAAATCCTTCTTTAATATTGAGCGGGCAGTAGAAAGGATTCTTTGGGCTAAAGGGCTGCATCTTTGGCTAATCTTAAAAAAATCTTTGGCCTTTGTATAATTAACTGATGCGGCACACTTTAATTTAGAAGTTTCTTTTTCTAACATATATATTGCCGCCCGCTCTGCCCTTAATACCTGAAGGGCCAGCCGGGCAATCCTTGGCAATAGTTCGTTAATGTCCAGGGTTGAGCTTATCAGCCTATGAATGGTGTGGATGGTTGAAAGTGCGATTGCCCTGGGCCTTATAACTTCATATAACTTTGAAAGTTCCATCTCTTTGCTAATCTCTTCGATTATAGAATTGGTAAAACTCATCAATAACGCCAGCAACTCGCTACCAAGTCTTTTTCTAAGGCCGCTCAATACTAAATAGCCATAAATATTGTCCCCTCTTCCGAGCGGCAGGCAAACATTATAGAAACTGTTGTTTTTAAATAGCGACAGGTTCTTTGTTCTTTTTACCTTATCAATATTTGAACATAATAGCTTTTTATATCTTTTATTCAAAAGGATTCTTTTCTGGGGCCCTGTTACTGCGATTTCTTTTAATTGTTTGTCAATCAATTTTCCCGTTGCAGACGGAAACAAACACCACTGCACCCTTCCCAATATGTTATTAAAAGAGGACTGTTCCTCTTTAAAAATTTCACTTTGGGTGAACCGTTTAAGAAATTCGTTCCTATATTCTGTCTTTATATCTTTCATTTCATATTCGCCGCCGGAGGCGGCTCCTACGGTATAATTTTTATACTCGTTCGAAAGGCTGGAAGAGTTTTTTGTATTCGTTTAATGCATAACGGTCTGTCATGCCGGCAATATAATCGCAAACAACTCTATAAGGCCCTTCGGTCTTGATTCTTGTTCTGGGGCCGGTTGGGAGCTGTTCCGGTTGAGAAATATATACCTTAAATAATTCCTTTATAAAACGGCGGGCCTTATTAGACATTCTTAAAACCCTGTAATGCCGGTATAGATTCTTAAATAAAAAATCTCTTAAGCTCTCTCTTTCTTTCTGCATCGATGCGCTAAATGTGACGAGCTTTCCGGAGAACTTTCTTACATCGTCTATTGATTTTATATTATGCTGTTTAATCTTTGCCTCAGTGGCATCAAGCAAATCGGTCACCTGGGTATTTATAATCTCTTTGATAATCTGAAGTTGGCGAATCTGTTCACCTGGATTATGGTATTTTTTTCTTATTTTAGCAGAGGTCTCCTTCCATAGCGACACTTTTTTTAAATCGCTTTCTGATAAAATATTGCTGGTCAGGCCATCGTCCAGGTCGTGGCTATCAAATGCAATCTCATCAGCTCCGTTCACCACCTGTGTCTCCAGAGTAGGTGGTATTTCCGGTTTTAACTCCGCAATTATACCCGGAGAGTCATATGGGGTGGTATGTTTTATAATCCCTTCCCTGACTTCCCAGGTGAGATTTAGGCCTCTGAAATCAGGATATCTGGTCTCTAAATAATCGACTACTCTTAGGCCATGGACATTGTGATTGAATCCTCCGTATTCTTTCATTATCTCGGATAATATTTCTTCGCCTGAATGGCCGAAAGGGGTATGGCCCAAATCATGGGCAAGGGCAATAGCTTCGGTCAAATCTTCGTTTAAACATAATGCCCGTGCTATAGAACGGGCTATCTGGGCCACTTCAAGGGTGTGGGTTAATCTGGTTCTATAATAATCTCCTTCGTGATTTACAAAAACCTGGGTTTTATACTCCAGTAGCCTAAAGGCAGTTGAATGTATGACCCTTTCTCTGTCGCGCTGATAAATGGGCCGGTATGGATGTTCTTTCTCCTTATGCGCTCTGCCCTTCGATAAGGCGCTTTTCATGGCATAAGGGGCTAAGAATTTATCTTCATGTTCGTAATATTGGTTAGATTTTAGCACTCTTTAATCTCCTGTATAAAGAATCCAATGATTCGGACATTATCTTGGTTTGAGTTAAAACAGGCATAAAATTGGTATCCCCTTGCCAGCGAGGAACGATATGCATATGAAGATGGCCGGCAAATCCGGCACCCGCTATCTTGCCTATATTAAAACCAAGATTGTAACCATCCGGTTTTAGAACCTTATCAATTAAACGAAGACTCTTTTTAACCAAGATGATTAAATCGCATAGTTCATCCTGGCTAAAATCTATTAGTGACGTTTTATGACGATATGGGGCGACCATTAAGTGTCCGTTGTTGTAAGGATATATATTTAGCATAGAAAAACAAAGGGGGGTTCTTTCAACAACAAAATGCTTTTCGTCCTTTTTCACCTTAGCTGCTTTACAAAATATACACCCTTTTCTCTTCCTTAGATATATATATTTGCTTCTCCACGGCGCCCATATCTTTTTCATGTCTTTTGTTCCTCTTTTACTCTCTTCCTTGCCTCTTTAAAAAATGGTTCTGCAAACTTACTGTCCCAGGTTCTCTGTTCAAAGGTTCTTTTTTTGACTGTATCCAGGAAATTTTTGAATTCTCCGTAATAACTACCGTATATATGAAAGCTATCCGTAATATCAACGTATCGGCCGACTTTTACCTCCTCCCCTATCTCCTTAGTCAGCCTTTCTGCAACCACTCTCTGCATATCGGTTAAGGCAAAGATATTCATAAATGCCGCTTTATACGCGTCTCTAGAGCGCCAATGGGTATTCATGTTCAAAACAGGCTTGTTAGCAGTGTCTCTTGATATTCTAAACCAGATTCGCTGCAAGCACGGCGGATCATCCGTTAAGGGGTCTAATTTTGGATTCCAGGTTATGGCCTGGGCCCGACGAGAATACTCTCTCTTTTTTAGTTTATCTATGATATAATCCATCTGGTCTATTTTTTCGCCATTGATTTGATATGAAAATATTCTTTGATGATAGGTATATGTCCACTTTCCTTCTTCAGGATTTATCCAATCATCATGTATGCCATTGATTACTTCCTGCCTGTATATTTCCAGGTCTTCCAAACCACCCGGAAACGCTCTATGAATCCGCGGTTCTGACACAGGCTCTTCTACTATCATAATCATAGTTGCATCCCTGCTGGGGGGATCGCCCGATTTATCATATTCTGTCTTTATCTTGTAACCCTGCTTCCAGGTTTTAATAACAGCCTCTTCCCATGCTGCGGGTAATGTCTTGGATACTACTTTTATAACCGGTAATCCTGTCATACATCGCACCATTTCTGAAACGTCCCTACACTTCTCCCTTTGCTTTCAGAAACGGTGCATTCCTTTGGGTGCCTATTCTGGCTTTTCTATAAAGATTGAGCAGGCTGTTTAATCTATCCGATGACCAAATCCATATATGTTCTTTCATAGCTAAAAGTTTTGCTTCCGGAGTAATACCATTTAATATAATCAGTACTTTTCTTGCCACCCTATGCTTTAGCTTCTTATAATAATCAATAAAATTTAAAATGTCATCTTCCTCAGCCATTTTTTTAAATATCGAAAATATCCATAATTTAGTACCATGGCCTGAAAGGAGGGCATCTTGTGAGGTTGTATATTCAGTATGTATATGTTTGAATACGGGTAATATGTGCGCTGCTTTGCCGACAGTTACTTTTTCATTATCGAAAGCAGCGATTAGATTCAATATTTTATTATCGATTGATCTCTGCTGCTCTTTCTCAAAAGTCTCAATAAGTTGCCTAATCTCATTGACAAACTTCTCTGTATGGGCTCTTTGGTCCAATTTAAGCTGTGGGATAGCTTCAATCTCTTTTAATCTAAGCCACATTTTAAATACTTCATCCTCAATTGCATATAGTGGGCCGTTTTTGATTACCATGTTTTGCATTATAAATTTTTCTAATAATTTATGGATTCCTGCCTTAGAGCATTTGGAATCTTCTATTATAGCTGCTATTTTATTTTTTCTAATAACTGCGTTTAAAATTTTTATAGGCTCTTTTAAATATCCGTTTCCGGAAAATTTTTCAACAATCCTTGAAAAATACTGATTGACCGATGCAAATCTTGCATAGATGCATTCATATATAAAACGAGAGAGGTCTTTTTGCGTTACCACTAATAACTTCTTCTCACCAGCTTTTATTGATATGGACTCTGTCAATATATCAAGATAAAAAGGTTCACCGCCGCTAAAATAAACCAAAAAATCCTTAAGCTCAGCAGAAAGCTTTACGTCTTTTACCCTTGAATCTATGAAGGCCAATGATTCATGCGGACTGAAAGGTTCAAGGTCGAACATTTGAAATTTCCCGAAAAGTAAAGATAGTTGCTGAGATAATATATTTCTTAAATTAATATAAGGACGATCCGACAATATATATAAACTCATCTTTTGCAACATAATCTTCTCGCCCAAAATAGAAAATGGTTCACCCAGTTTATAATCGGTGAGTTTACTGAAATTATCAAAAACTATCAGGCAAAATTTGCCGCTCTCTTTAGAAAAACAGGGAGGTAAATCAAGAAGCTCCTGGAAAACTGCCCTTTCTTTATTGGCCGTTTTCATATGTGAATAGATAATTTTTATTTTTTTGCAGGTTCCTGGCAAATCAGATGAAGCAAGGTTTATGAGGGATTGCAAATCAGCGCTGGTTTCATTTTCAATGTCTTTATAATTATAATGCAGCAGCATGCCGATAAACTGGTCTACAAAACCGGCAAATGACAGCGTTGATAGATCTAAATATACCGGGACGACATCGGCGGTATCTAAACCTGACAGAAAATGTAAAAGCAAAGAGCTTTTTCCGATTAAGCCTTTTCCTAAAACAGCCACGTTATGCCTATAACCATTCTTTAGGTCCTCGACTTTTCTATGCAGGAAATTGAGCTCCCTTTCTCTGGCAAAGAATTTATTTCCGACAACAGGGTTGTTAAATAAATTCATCCCGCACCTTTTATGTATTCCAGCATCTTTTTCAACATGTGCTTATGCAATTTTGTATTGGAATAAGATAAGGTGTTCACGGTAAATAATAAAATGGATTTTTTGGTTTTTGTCTTTTCCTGATTTCGAAGTGAAGAGTGTGTTTATCGGACCGGGAACTTTTGCCTACTTTGGCAATAACCTGCCTCCTATTTACCCTATCGCCCGGTTTAACTAAATTTTGAGAATTATATGCATAGACTGTTGAATAACCATCGCCGTGGTCGACAATAATAGTCTTACCAAAACCTTTCACTTTGTCACCACAGAATGAAACTACGCCATTTTTAGACGCAACAACCGATGCGCCTTCGTATGATAATATATCGATGCCCCGATTAACGGTATTGTGCCTTTTCTGCCCAAAATAAGAAACAATTTTCCCTTTAACCGGCCAAATAAATCCTGTTTTAGTTACGGCTGTGCCGGTCTGTGCAGAAATCCTTATATTTTTCTTTGCGCCTGGTATAAAAAGTAGCTGTCCGGTAACGATTTTTGAAGGGTCTTTGAGCCTATTCACTTGAGCAATTTTGCTTATTTCAACATTGTAAGATTTCCCTATGCGCCAAAGTGTCTCTCCGCCAGATATGCGATGATAAACGCCGCTTGTATCGGGGCGTGGAAGCGGATACACAGTCGCTACTTTCGGCGTGCTCGCACAGCCGGATAAAATTAAGATTAAAGTTGTTAGAAATGTTATACGTTTAATCATAGTTTGGAGCGGGCGACGAGAATCGAACAGTCGTGTCGTGGCTTGCGTTTGCTTCGCAAGCCTCAGCCACTCACTCCTTTAAGGAAAAACCCTGATAGTTTTTCCTTAATGTTCCTTTTCCTTCCGCATAGTAGAAATCTACGCCGATAGGGGAAAAAGGCGTCTTTTTCCCCTATTACCACTTTTTTCGGTTCGATTCCTTGAAGTTCCTGGAGCGGGCGAGCGGAATCGAACCGCCATATAAAGCTTGGGAAGCTTTCATTCTACCACTGAATTACGCCCGCTTTCAGCTATCAGTACTGAAGACTGAAGACTTCAAAACTGTCTTAGAACCTCACCAGCTTCTCAAATTCCTTATACCTTTTCTCAATCAACCGCCGATTAAGAGCGGACAATACCTTTAAATTAAAGCCTTCTACACTATACGATGCCATTATGGTTCCATATATTAGGGCTTTTCTATATGAGGCCTCATTTAGATGTTTAGTATTAGCTAAAAAACCTAAAAACCCCCCGGCAAAGCTATCGCCTGCACCGGTAGGATCATATATGGTTTCCAAAGGGTAAGCGGGGGTGGCAAAAAAACTTCTCTTTGTAACATAGAGCAGGCCGTGCTCGCCTTTTTTTACAATCACTTTCCTTGCGCCGAGGGAAATTATTGCCTTGGCAGCCTTGACGAGATTTGGCTCCTTTGTCAACAGGCGAGCTTCATTCTCATTTATTATAAAGATATCGACCCCTTTTAAAACCTTGATAAGTTTTGACCTTTTATTATTTATCCAAAATTCAATAGTATCAGCTGCCATAAATTTAGCAGGGGATGCTTGCGAAATAATATCTAATTGAAGCTCCGGATCATTGTTGGCAAGAAAGATAAAATCGCACTTTCTATCAAAATCTGATAATACAGGCCTAAAATCCGAAAGGACGTTAAGGTGGGTTGCCAGGGTTTGTGGCGAATTTAAATTCCAGTCATACTTCCCTTCCCATCTAAAAGACTTACCCTTTTTTACCTGAACACCGGATAAGTCTATGCCTTTGCTTTTAAGCAGCCTCATATGTGCTTTTGGAAAATCCTTACCGATTACACTAATAATTTTTACATCCGTAAAGTATGAGGCGCTAACTGAGCCATATACTGCTGAGCCCCCTAATACATCGATATTCTTTCCAAAAGGAGTCTCAACAGTATCAAGAGCCATTGAACCAATTACTAATAAACTCATATATCAAGTTATCTTCATAGGGCAGAATTCGCCGCACATACTGCATATATCCGCTATGTTTGACTTTAGCCTTGAATGTATCATCCTGGCCCTTCGAGGGTCTAAAGACATATTTATCTGCTCTCTCCATTTTCTTTGCCTGCGAAATTTTGAGATAGAGTAATCTCTCCTCCCGGCATCGGGAATCCCTTTTGCTAAATCAGCCGCATGCGCTGCAATGCGGGTAGCAATTATGCCCTCTTTTACTTCCTCGCAATTAGGAAGGCCAAGATGCTCGGACGGGGTTACATAACATAAAAAATCTGCGCCATAGCTTGCTGCCAAGGCGCCGCCTATTGCTGCTGTTATATGGTCATAACCGCAGCCGATATCGGTAACTAACGGGCCTAATACATAAAACGGCACACCGTTTGCAACCCTTTTTTGTATATCCACATTCTTTTTGATTTGATTAATAGGGATGTGGCCGGGGCCTTCTATCATTACCTGAACCCCTTCTTTTTGTGCCCGTTTTGCTAATTGCCCTAAGATGGACAGCTCTTTTAATTGAGGTTTATCGGTCGCATCGGCTATAGAACCAGGACGCAACCCGTCTCCAAGGCTCAGTGTAATATCGTATTTTTTAAGAATCGCCAATAATCTATCGAAATACTCATAAAAGGGATTTTCTCTCCTATTGGCTAAAATCCATTTCATCGTCAGGGCCCCGCCGCGGCTCACTACCCCGGTAACTCGTTTAGCATGTTTTAAAACCCTGATTGAGGCCTTTGTTACCCCGGCATGTATAGTAAAAAAATCAACGCCTTCCTCAGCTTGTTTTTCTACCACTTCAAACATATCCTCAACAGAAGCATCCTTAATATTTAAACCGTCCTTTTTTGCATTGGCGACTACTTCATATACAGGGACAGTGCCTACCGGGATGGGAGAGTGAGCAATAATTCTTTTTCTAATTTTAGAAAGGTTTCCGCCTGTGCTTAAATCCATCACTGTATCAGCCTCATACGTTATACAAATTTTTAATTTCCTGAGCTCTGTTAAAATATTGTGGTAGATTTCCGATGTGCCTATATTAGCGTTGACTTTTGTTGAAAGACCGCTACCTATTGCGCAGGGGTCTTTAAGGCTGGTGTGATTCTTGTTGGCCGGCAATACTATCCTGCCTTTAGATATACCCCGCCTTATAAATTCGGCAGATGCAGCCTCTTTTTTCGCTGCCTCCCTCATAAGGTGTGTTATCTTATTTTTTCTCGCTAATTGAAGCTGGGTCATGGTAAAAACTTTCGCAAATCCCTCACAGCCTGTCCGCTACTTCTCCCTGACAAAATTGCGCTTGAAACAGCTACTCTTCCAGCCCCTGCAGAGATTACTTCTTTTATATTATCTTGATTAATCCCGCCT
>CP070655.1:119755-124151 GCA_020354945.1 Candidatus Omnitrophota bacterium | reverse complement strand
GTCAGTTTTCAGTTTTCAGTTTTCAGTAACTGACTACTGATAACTGATAACTGATTTCATTCCTCCTTCAATCTCTTAACAATCCTGTTGGCGCCTTCTTCTATTTGTCTATAACTTTGCTCATACGCAAGAAAGGGTTTACCTATAGGATCAGGGATATTAGGATTATCAGTTGCCATGTTTGCATATTCTTTAAAAAGATGGACCTTTTCCTTTGCCTCCGGAATTGTCTCTTTGATAAAATCTTTCTGGGTTCTATCCATAACAAGAATAATATCTGCCCAATCCGTTAAATCCTTTGTCAATCTATGAGTTAAAAAGCCGGACATATCTACATTTGCATATCTTTTCATAACCTCAACTGTCTCGGGACTAATAACTAAACCATCTACAGCCATTGTTCCTGCTGATCTTATACTAAAACCCTCTTTCTCTAATTCTCTCTTAAGTAAACCTTCTGCCATTGGTGAACGGCAACTATTGCCTGTGCAAACTATAAGTATATTCATAATTACGCCGTATGGGGTCAGACCCTGGGAATGGCTATTTCTTTCCAAGAGTCTGACCCCTTCATGCAAAATGGCTTTTACTCCATCTATATTGCTACCTTCTCTTAAAATCTTGGGACGCAAGGTGGTCATATCTACTACAGTAGAAGAAATCCCTATTTCTGTCGGGCCTGCGTCTATTACCATATCGATAAGGCCGTCAAAGGCTTCTACGACGCTGAAAGGTTCAACCGGCTCCTGCTTGCCTGATACGTTTGCACTTGGCCCAACTATAGTTAAGCTGCTCATGTTTATCAACTCAAGCGCTATCCTATTAGACGGCATCCTAAACCCAAGTGCTTTTCCATCTTTTGATTCAACTATTATGGTTAGCGGCCCTGGCCAGAATTTATCAATTAGCCTCTTGGTTAATTGGTCGGGTTCATCAATATATTCGGTGATTTTTTCTTTTTTAGCTATATGTATAGTAAATGGTTTATCCTTCGGGCGTTTCTTTATATCGTATAATCTATTAATTGTATCCTCATTGTTATAATCTGCTGCCAACCCATATACTGTCTCGGTAGGAAAAGCAACGATTCCTCCTTTTTGCAAAATCATGGCTGCTTCTTTTATTGCTTTAGGGTCGAAATTATACGGGTCTATCTTTATTATCTTCGTTCGCATTTCCGCGATGGGGACACTCCGCTGCACGAAAAGTTTTGCAACGTCTGGGCTTACTTTTCGTGCTGCAGGGTGTTCCAAGTGTTTTACAGTGTTTTGCGTGCCAATTTTCTTTTATAATTAACTAATTTCTTCTGCAACCTATCATTAGACAAAGCCAGAATTTGAATTGCTAAAATGGCGGCGTTTTTAGCGCCCGAACTTCCTATCGCCATACAGGCAACAGGGACACCTCCTGGCATCTGCACGGTAGAAAATAGAGCATCTATCCCGGCCAATGATTTGTTTTCAATTGGTACGCCAATTACCGGCAATATAGTATGGCTGGCTAAAGTTCCTGCTAAATGTGCAGCATTCCCAGCCGCGGCAATAATAACTTTTATCCTTTTTTTATGGGCCTCTCTGGCAAATCTTGTAGTTTTGGTTGGCGTCCTATGCGCTGATAAAACTTTTACAATATACTTTATGCTGAATTCATCTAATATATCCAGGCAATATTGCACAGTTGGCATATCTGACTTGCTTCCCATTAAAACCGCTACTTTAGCCATAAAAACTCCCTGTTTTAGTATTAAGTTGCAAGGATTAAGAATTAAGTTTTCCTACTATAATCCTTAATCCTTAATCCTTCTCTTCTTAACGCTCTATACCCAATATCCCGACGATAATATATTCCTTCAAAACTTATCTTCCCGCAGGCCTGATATGTTTTATCTATAGCCGCCTTTATATTCCGGCCTAATGCAGTTACGCCAAGTACCCGGCCGCCATTGGTTTCGTATTTCATATCTCGTATCTCGTATCTCGTCTGTTTTGTGCCGGCATGGAAGACTACAACATCCTCCAGTTTTGCAGTTTCATCTAAGCCGTATATTGGAATGCCTTTTTTGTATTTTCCCGGGTAACCTCCAGAAGCGCATACTACACATACGCATGGGCGTTGGTCCCATTCCAATTTTACATTTTCTATATTGCCGTCTATTGAGGCCTCTATCGCATCCATAAGGTCACTTTTTAGTCTTGGAAATATGGCCTGTGTCTCAGGATCGCCAAACCGCACATTAAACTCTAAAACCAAAGGGCCATCTTTAGTAATCATAATTCCTACATAAAGGACGCCTTTAAACGGAGTGCCCTCTTCATGTAATTGGAATATAAGGGGTTTTACGATTTTATCCTGTATATGATTATTCATGACATCGTCTATGACAGGGGCGGGAGAATAGGCTCCCATGCCACCCGTATTCGGTCCGGAATCACCATCGTATATTCTTTTATGGTCCTGGCTCGAGGCCAAATTTACAAAATGCATTCCATCGCTTATTACAATGATTGAGGCCTCCTCACCTACCAGACAATCTTCAATAATTACCCTGTCTCCTGATGGGCCGAATTTCTTATCTACCATAATCATCTTTACGGCATCAATGGCCTCTTTTTTCTTCTGACATATAATTGAACCTTTTCCTGCTGCCAGACCATCTGCTTTAACCACCATAGGAGTTCCTCTTTTATTTATGTGCTGTTTTGCTTCGTCAGGATTATCAAAAATTGCAAAATTGGCAGTTGGTATTTTGAATCTTGCCATAGTCTGCTTTGCAAAAACTTTACTTGCTTCAAGCTTGGCCATTTCTATATCCGGCCCAAATATCCTTAAGCCCTTCTTATTAAACTTATTCACTATCCCTGCTGCCAGAGTGGCTTCCGGCCCTATTATGGTTATATCTATCTCTTTTTCCTGAGCAAAATCGACTATTCCTTCTATGGCATCCGTCTTAATATCCGTACATTCTGCTAATTGGGCTATGCCGCCGTTTCCCGGAATTGCAAAGATTTTATTTACTCGTTCACTTTGAGCGAGCTTCCAGCAAATGGCGTGCTCTCTGCCCCCTGAACCTATTACTAAAACTTTCATGATTAGCGTTAGTCGTTCATGAATTGTGAATCGAACTATTCACTAAATCAACTTTACCTCGCCCTTTCCCTTCACAACCTCACCGATTGCCCAGGATTTCATATTAAATTTTTTCAACCGGGCCTGGGCTTTTTTTACATCTTTAGCAGATAAAACAACCACCATCCCGATGCCCATATTAAAGACTCTGTACATCTCATCTTCGGATACATTACCCTTTTCTTGTATCGTTTTAAATATTCGGGGAACAGGCCATGATTTCCTGCCTATGAGGGCTGCTAACCCTTTAGGGATTATTCTTGGTATCTTACCAGAAAACGCACCGCCGGTTATATGGGCAATTCCTTTTATATCTACAACTTTTGCTAATTGCAACAAAGGCATTACGTAAAGCCTGGTTGGTTTAAGAAGTTCTGCCTGTAAGCCCTTTTGCTCTTTTTTCGTAAAAACCCTTCTCACTAAAGAAAAACCGTTGGAATGCAGCCCGCTCGATGCAATGCCTAAAATAATATCGCTTATTTTTACTCTTTTTCCGTTTATGATATCGCCTTTGTCAATAATCCCGACGCAAAACCCTGCTAAATCATAACTCCCGGGAGCATACATGTCCGGCATCTCGGCGGTTTCACCGCCGATTAATGCATAACCCGTCTCTCTGCATGCCCTTGATATCCCGCCGACTACGTCTTTTAAAACTTTCAGTTTTATCTTCCCGGTCGAGATATAATCGAGAAAAAATAGAGGCTGCGCTCCCGTTGTTGCAACATCATTTGCGCACATAGCCACTAGGTCTATCCCTACCGTATTGTGTTTGTTGCAAGTTTTAGCAATCATCAACTTTGTTCCTACTCCGTCGGTGGATGAAACCAAAACGGGCCTCTTAAATCCCCTGACGTCTATTCCGAATAATCCTCCAAAAGCGCCTATATCAGATAAAACTGCTCCCTTTTTGGTTTTCTTAACTAAACCTTTTATTTCGCCAACCAGGCGTTCTGCCTTTTTAGTATCTACTCCAGCTTTTTTGTAGGTAAGCTTCTTCATTTTTAGACACGGATTTCTACGAATTTTTGGAACGCGAATTTTCACGAATTCGTGTTTTCCGAATTTGTGTTTTACAGTTTTATCCTTCTAAAAATCTTATCAATATTTCTAAGATAATATTTAAGGTCAAAACAGCTTGCTATTTGACTGGGCTTAAGGGCTTTAAGCAGCTCTTTATCTTTTAACAGATTCTCCTTAAAATCGCCTTCTTCGCTCTCTAAGGTTTTCATAGCGGTCCGCTGTATCATTCTGTAGGCCTTATCTCGGG
>CP070655.1:116893-119655 GCA_020354945.1 Candidatus Omnitrophota bacterium | reverse complement strand
GGCCCTGGATGAACCCCTGGCTGACCCTTCGGTTTTCCCTGCCTATTTTCTTTCGAAACTTACTCGCAAATATGCTAAAGTAGCCAGTGGAGGAGAAGGGACAGACGAGTTGGGGTTAGGTTATCCTACCCTTTGTGCCCATAAGCTGGTTCCTATATATAAATTGGTTCCTCTGCCAATAAGAAGGAATATATTAGAGAAGATAATTTACAAGTTACCTGTTTCCCAAGGCTACTATGGATTAGCTTATCGAGCCAAGAAATTTATTGAAGGGATCCCCTTTTCTACTTATATGCGCGATATAATCTGGTTGGGCGTGTTTAATCCTGAAGAAAGGTCAAAATTATATCAGCCTTGGTTTAGGGAAGCATTAGGTAAAACTAATATATTTAAAGAAGCAGAGGAATTTGGTAATATCTGGCATAATAATGATTTCATAAGGAGCCTACAGTATTTAGATATCAAGACATATTTAGCTGATGATTTGTTGGTAAAACTGGAGCAGTTAACTAAAGCAAATTCTCTCCAAATAAGATTGCCTTATTTAAATCATCGGTTAGCGGAATTTATGTTCAGTTTGCCAACCTCTTATAAATTGAACGGATTTACTACTAAGTATTTATTAAGAAGGGTAGCAGCGGACATCTTGCCCAGGGAGATTATTAATAAGAAAAAACAGGGCTTTGGCCTTCCTTTAAGGCAGTGGATTAGAGAGGGATTAAATAGCTTCGTTCAAGAGATACTTAGCAAAGAAAAAATAAATAAAATAGGTCTTTTTGATTATTCTTATATACACCAACTAATAAATGAACATACTAAAGGAATAAGAGATAATCATAAGAAAATTTGGGCCTTGGTAATGTTTCAACTCTGGCATGGGGCTTATATGCAAGAACTATCTTTTTAGGAATAAAAAGCAAATATATCTTTGCTTTTCCTTTGGTTTTTGTTATAGTATACCATATTTTGAGAAACCTTGCCTATTTATTGAATTTCAACTAATTTTAGCATACAATATTTTTCAGGAACGATTAAAATCGAAGACATATAATGGTAGGAAAAGTTTCCCTGTATATCCCATCTTATAACAGCGCAATATATCTTGAAAGATGCATTGAGAAGGTGTTAGAGCAGATTTATCCGATAGAAGAAATAATAGTAGTAGATGACGGTTCAGCGGATAAGACCGCTGAGATTGTTTCTAAGTTTCCTGTTAAATTAATAAGACACAGATATAACAGAGGCATTGCGTCTGTAAGAAATACCGCTGTCATGGAAGCAAAAGGTGATTTTATAGCCGCAGTAGATGCGGATTGCCTGATTGAACCGACCTGGCTTCAAAGGTGTATGGAGGATTTTATTAAGCCAAATATAGCAGCTGTAGGAGGAAGATTGCTGGATGAAAACAATGAAAAAATTAAATACCGATGGAAGGCAGCTCATTTAAAGCAACATTGGGGGGGCAAACGAAAGGTTAATCCTATCTTTTTGGTTGGAAGTAACATAATTATAAGAAAAGAGGTATTTGCGAAAGTCGGGCTTTACAATGCCGAAAAATTTAAGAGAAATTATGAAGATGTGGATTTTTCCTTGAGATTAAAGAAAAAAGATTTAGATTTGATTTATAACCCCGATGCCGTAGCAAGACATATTAAAAAAGACACAATAGGCTCCATTTTAAAAACTTACTGGAGCTGGCACTTTTATGATTACAAACCTAAATATATATCGCGCCTGATATTTAACTTCATTAATTGTTTGAAATTGATATTAGAGGATATTAAAAGCAAAAAATTTGAATTTATCTTTATTGGCATATTGACTTTTCCATGTTCTGCTTATTTTGATTTCAAGAAATTGCTTAAGGACAGATTATGAAAGATTTACCATTTGTATCTGTTATAATAGCCAATCTTAACAGCAGGCAATACTTAGCTCGATGCCTTTTGTCTCTAACGGATATTGACTACCCTGAACAGAAACTGGAAATTATATTAGTAGATGATGCATCATCTGATGATTCTGTAGATTTCATAAAACATAAATTTCCTTCTGTGAAGATAATCCGAAATAAAAAGACTAAAGGCCCGGCAGAATCCAGAAATATTGGCATAAAGATTGCTAAAGGCAACCTGATAGCCTTTTTAGATAATGATGTAGAGGTCGAAGCGAACTGGTTAAGACCCCTGGTGGATACTATCATCAGCAACGGTAACATCGCTATATGTTCTCCTAAAGTCCTTTTTCTCCATAACAAAAAACAGATAAACAGTGCAGGCGGTGCAGTCAATATATACGGCGATGGGTGGGGACGGGGCGTCTTTGAAGAAGATAGATATCAATATGACAACAAGAAAAATATCTTTTTCGGCTGTTCAGCAGCGATGCTGACTAAAAAAGAGATAATAGAAAGAATCGGATGCTTTGATAAAGATTATTTTTACCTTTATGAGGATTTAGATTATGCCTGGAGAGCAAACCTGATAGGTTTTAAAGCAGCGTATGTACCTGAGTCAGTAGTTTATCATAAATTCGGAGTCACTATGAAGAGAGATTCTTTGGTAGTACGATTTTTCACAGAGAGAAACAGAATTTTGACATTATTAAAAAACTACGAGGCCAGGACATTAATAAGAATATTGCCCAAATTTTTAAAACAAAGAATAAATAGGGTAATTTATAATATCAAAGGCATTAAAAAGATGGAGTTTCAGGGTTATTTATCTTTTCTGGCAGCATGGCTATGGAATGTATTGCATATT
>CP070655.1:111354-116793 GCA_020354945.1 Candidatus Omnitrophota bacterium | reverse complement strand
TAACAGGTGTTACCGGAGCAAGGGAGAAGTTACCCGCAAAGATAAAAAGCGATGTAAAAAAAATAAAACGCTACAGCAAAAAGCCTGTCTGCGTTGGATTTGGTATTTCCAAACCGTCACAGGTTAAAGAGATTACATCATTTGCCGATGGCGTCATCGTCGGAAGCGTTATTATTAAAAGAATAGAAGCCAATTTAGGGAACAGAAGAAAGATACTATCTTCAGTTAAGAAATTGATTAATGGGTTGAAAAGATAAAAAACATGTCGCTGTACGCTGTTATAATCGCTGGCGGAAGAGGCAAACGATTCTGGCCTGAGAGCAGAATCGAGAGGCCGAAGTATCTTTTAAGGCTGCCGGGGGGGGGAAGCACTTTATTACAGCATACAGTATCGAGATTAAAAGGCCTTGTGCAGAGTAAAAACATTATTGTTGTTACAAACAAACTTCAATACCTCAGCGTTAAAAAGCAATTACCCCAAATTAATAAGAAAAATATTATCACTGAGCCCCTCAGCAGAAATACTGCTGCTGCAGTAGCTCTGGCAGCTGCAATTATTAATGCTAAAAATCCTGATGGGACAATGATAGTTTTGCCTGCTGATCAGGTCCTCCCTATTAAACACGAATGCAAATTTAGAAATGCTCTTAAGACTGCGGCAAATCTAGCAAAATCAAAAGATGTTTTAGTTACTATTGGCATAAAACCAACTTTTCCGGCAACCGGCTTTGGTTATATAAAGGCCGGAAAGAAACTCAGGGTAAGTATCTTTAAAGCAGATAAGTTTATAGAAAAACCTAATTTTAAAAAGGCAAAGGCGTTTATAAAAAATAAAAACTATCTATGGAACAGCGGGATTTTTATAATGAAGACTCCTGTCATACTTAAAGAGATAGGAAAATATATGCCTGGACTTGCAAAAGGCTTAAGGTTTATTAAAGGCGAAGCAGATTTAAATAGATATTATAAAAATCTTTCGGATGTATCAATAGATTACGGCGTTATGGAAAAATCGAAAAAGGTATACGTTATAAAAGCAGACATTGTGTGGCATGATATAGGTTCCTGGGAAAACTTATATAAGGTTATTAAGCCTGGCCCAAAAGGTAATATTATAATCGGTCCTTACACAGGAGTTGATACCAAAGACTCAATTATTATAGCTAAAAAGAAACATCTTATTGGCACAATAGGCCTTAATGGTATTGTAGTTATCCACACAGATAATGCCACTTTAGTCTGCAAAAAAGAAAAATCAGAGTTAGTAAAAAACCTCGTTGATAAAATAGAGAGCAAAAAAGCTTTGAGAAGATTTTTATAATGCAGCAGCGGATAATGGCTTTAGACGTAGGTGATAAAAGGATAGGCGTAGCAGTAAGCGATGAAACGAATATTATATCCACTGCTGTAGATGTCATTGAAAGAAGAACTTTAAAGCAGGATATAGAGAGAATAAAAGATTTTACAAAAGAGTATAAAATAGGCAAAATCATTGTTGGCTTGCCCCTGACAATGAAAGGCACAAAGAGCATCCAGACAGAAAAGGTTAATAAGTTTATTGATATATTAGGAGAAATGATAAATATCCCTGTGCTATCTTTTGATGAAAGATTAAGCACTGCTCAAGGCGAAAGACTGTTAATCAAGGCTGATATAAGCAGAAGAAAAAGAAAGAAGCTTATTGACAAGATAGCGGCTCAGATTATTTTACAGACATATTTGGATTGGATGGGTCAGACTTTGGGGTCAGACACCGGGAATGATTAACGCCCATCCTAGTGTCTGACCCCAAAAACACTGACCCCAAATAAACAATGCATAAGTTAACCAGGTTAAATAATGATCTTACCATAATAACAGACAGGATGCCTAATACTAACTCACTGGCAATTGGATTCTGGCTGAAGACAGGCGGCAGATACGAGCCTGAAAATCTACAGGGTATATCCCATTTTTTAGAACACATTTTATTTAAAGGCACCAAGACCCGAAACTATAAGCAGCTTAAACAAGCCGTAGAAGGAGTAGGAGGCGTATTTAATGCATTTACCGCTGAAGAATATACCTGTTATTATATAAAAATAGTTTCAGGTTATTTAGAACATGCAATAGATATACTCTCTGATATGGTATTACGTCCGCTTTTTGATGAGAAAGAGATTAACAAAGAGAGAAATGTTATTATTGAGGAGCTAAGGATGTATATGGATTTGCCGAGCCAATATGTGCATGAGCTTTTAGATGAGTTGTTATGGCCTGGCCATCCTTTAGGCCGGTCTTTGTTAGGAACATATGATACCATCTCTGCTATAAAAAGAAACGATCTGGTACGCTACAAAGAGAGATATCATATTCCACCTAACATAATAGTAGCGGCTTGTGGCAATATAGAGCACGATGCTGTTGTAGCTTTACTGCAGAAAGTATTCAAGGAGAAGGAAAGAAAAGCAGGCATAGGTTTTAAAAAGGCAACAAGACGTCAGAAAATTCCAAAGATAAATTTTTATCATAAAGATACTGAGCAGACCCATATATGTTTAGGCATTCATGGATTGAATAGATTGCATCCTGATAGGTATGCACAGAGCATTTTAAACGTGATACTCGGCGGAAATATGTCAAGTCGCCTCTTTAACGAAGTTAGGGAAAAGCGATGCCTTGCCTATGAGATAGGCTCTGGTATAAGGAAATATGTTGATACCGGCGCATTATTTGTTCATGCAGGAGTTGATAATAGCAAAGCAGATGAGGCAATATCAGTTATTATCTCTGAATTGACAAAGCTAAAAAATAAACAGGTTAGCAAAAAAGAACTAACCCAAGCTAAGGAATATTACAAAGGTCAATTGCTTATGGGCCTTGAAGATCCAATATCTAATATGATGTTTCTCGGCGAGCAAATCTCTAGCGCAGGAGTGCTCTTTACAAAAGATGGAATTGTCTCAGGTATAGAAAAGGTAGATTTTGATGATATAAAAAGGGTTGCTACCGCCCTATTTATTAACAGCTCTTTAAATATGGCTATCATAGGCCCTCAAAAACAGAAGGATAAGATAGGGATAAGGGAAAAGTTTCGCTTTTGAAGAACGCCTAAAAAGGAGAACGAGTCATGGCTGAAGAAAAAGATAAGAAAAAACATGAATTTTGGGTAAAAGAGGAGTTTGAAGAGGCAAAACGCGAGAAGAAAAAAGCCAGGCAATTTTATAAGTGTAAAATAAAACGGACCGGTTTTGGCAGCAAGGCAAAGTTGGAAGGTAAGATAATTCACGGTACAAGAGGAAAACCCGGGCGTGGGGTACGAGGAAGTAAAAGATGAAAAAAGATGACATAATTGTAGCTCCGTCAATATTGGCAGCTGACTTCCGTCAGCTGGCAAATGAAATCAAACGCGTGGAAAACGCAGGGGCTGATTGGATACACATCGATGTTATGGATGGGCATTTTGTCCCCAATTTAACTATTGGCGCGCCTGTAGTAAAGGACTTAAGAAAAAGAACCAATCTAATTTTAGACTCACACCTTATGGTTGAAAACCCTCATAAATACATAGATGATTTTATAAAAGCAGGTTCTGATGTGATAACCGTCCATATAGAAGCAGCTAAAGATATAAAATCTATCATGAGAAAGATAAAGGCCAGCAGCATAAAAGCCGGCGTATCGCTTAAACCGAGGACTCCTATCGCTGCGCTTAATGGTTTATTGAATATGGTGGATATGGTGCTTTTTATGAGCGTGGAGCCAGGCTTTGGCGGACAGGCCTTCATAAGAAGCGTTTTGCCTAAGATAAGAAAGGTAAAGGCCAATTTTAGCGGATATATCCAGGTCGACGGAGGCATTAATAAAACTACTGCAAAGAAGGCAAAGAGTGCCGGAGCCAATGTATTAGTAGCCGGTAGTTATATATTCGGCGCAAAGAATACAGCCAGAGCAATCAGGTCTTTGAGACAGGAATGACAACTATAAAATTTGGTACAGATGGCTGGAGAGGAGTTATTGCCGAAGATTTCACATTTTGTAATGTCCGAAGAGTCTCTCAAGCCATAGCCGACTATATAAGTCAGTTATCAGTAAAAGGGAAAAAGCCAGAGGTAATAGTTGGATATGACAGAAGGTTTTTATCCGAAGAATATGCTAAAACTGTTTGTGAAGTTTTAGCAGCTAATAATATAAAGGTATTTTTTACATGCAAACCTGCCCCAACTCCTGCTGTTACTTTAGTTATAAAAATGAAAAACTTATCCGGCGCAATAGTTATAACCGCCAGCCACAACCCACCAAGATTTAATGGCATAAAATTTAAGACTAAAGAAGCCACTTCTGCAGATGAAACCGTAACAAAGATAATAGAGAAGCTGATAACAAAGGCTAAGCCGAAATCGGTAGATTTTAATAGGGCCTTAAGCAAAAATTTAATAAAGATGATAGATGTTGATAAAGACTATATAAACTTTATAAGAAATTATATAGATATAAATATAATTAAAAAGACAAGACCCAATCTATTAATAGATTATATGCATGGGGTAGGAGCAGGTTATATCGAGAAATTATTAAAAAGCAGCGGCTGTAAAATAACTGCTATGAGAATAGAAAAAGACCCCCTTTTTGGTGGAGTAAGTCCGGAGCCTGTGCCTAAGAATTTAAAGGATTTTTTAAACAGAGCTAAAGTTGAAAAACCCGATTTAGCTATTGCACTCGATGGTGATTCCGATAGGATAGCTGCCTGTGGCGCTGAAGGAGAATATTTATGCAGCGGACAGATAATCTCCCTTATACTTTTGCATCTGCTTGAATATAGAAAGTTTAAGGGGGCAGTGATAAAAACAATTTCCGGGACCGATTTAATTGGAAAGATAGCTAAAGATTTTAAATTAGAGCTGTTAGAAACACCGGTTGGCTTTAAGCATATATCCCAATTTATGTTGCAAAATATCGGAATGAAGAAGGAAAAGAAGTGTTTCAGGTCCTACCACCACTTATGCTTGGAAAACGTGGAACGGTAGGTGAAAAACTCACTTCAATCGCGAAACCACCGCCGATTAAACCTTTAGAACCGATTTTAAAGGATATTACTAAACCTTTACTTGAAAATAAGATTGAGGATAAGGGGCCAATCAGAGAGGAATTGATGAATATCTTAGCAGATAATAACTATCTCAAAGACGCTAATGTTGAAACATCATTGTATGATGGACTGACAATTTTAGAGAAACAAAAATATATCGATTCCAAAACTAGTAAAAACCTAAAAATGATGGTAATTGATGTTTATCATCAATAACTCTAAACCTTATCGAATAGAAAAGTCATAATATAAATCAAAGTCTGATAGATTGAATTTTAATTGATGATGAGATGTTTGAAATAGGAGAATTTTATGATGAAAAACGAAGTATTGTATTTTGAAGAGCCTGGTGAGCAGAACACAAAACAAAC
>CP070655.1:102928-111254 GCA_020354945.1 Candidatus Omnitrophota bacterium | reverse complement strand
TTTAAGCCTTTTGCTATTGATGTGTTTAAAACTGGTTATAAGAAGCTATTAAGACGCATAGAAAAAGCAGTTGATAGAAGAAAAGCTAAAAAGGTGTTTATAGGCTTAGAGCCATCCCGTTGCTATGGCTACCAACTAACTCGATGTCTTAAAAGAGACTTCAAAGAAGTCTACTTTATTAACAGTTTGGCTACAGCCTCAAATAGAAACCAGAAGATGCTACTCGGTTTAAAAACAGACGATATAGACCTATGCTCAATAGGAGACTTGCTCATAAGGGGTGAATGCTATCCATATAATTTTCAAGAAAACATTTGTCTGAATCTACAAGAGAATACATATTGGAGAGAAAGTAAAATGAGGATGGTTATCAGCCTTAAAAACCAGATTATGAGAAGAATTGATAAGATATTTCCAGGGCTGGATACGAAGTTTAATAAGAACAAACCTCTTTATCAAACCGCTTTTGAAACCAAAAACTTCTGGGCAGTGGTTGATTTGTTATTACATTGGAAGCGCCTTAAGGAAAAAGGCCCTGAGGAGCTGATTAAATTCTTTAAAGAGAGAGATTTCATAATGGGTAGAGACAAAGCAGAAAGATTCAGCAGGTATTTAGGCAAATTACTTATAGTTGATTCTACTATAAATAAAGACATAGAGCTTCTTAGAAAAGATATCAGACTGCTTAAAATAATTACCAAAGAGATTGCAACGATAGAAGAACAGATGGTTAAACTTGTTATGAAGACCCCAGCAAGATGTATTTCTGGGCAAATAAAGGGTATTTCAGATTTAAATCTGGCATTTTATATAGGAGCATTAGGCGATATTAACCAATATGAAGATGCAAGTAAGATTTTCTCAAAGGCTGGCCTTTGCCCAAAAATAAAACAAAGCGGCAATTATACAGGCAAGAACTTAGGGATAAAAAAGTCAGGTAATAAGCTTTTAAGGACTACTTTGTTTAGAATAGCATCGATTGTGATATATCACGAGCCTTATTTCGGCAGGTATTACACTTACCTAAGGGATGAAAGGAAGAAGCCCTGGGGTAAGGCTGTCATCGCTGTTGCAAGAAAGCTTAACAGGGTTATGTTTGCAATGATGAAAAGGCAGACTCCTTTTAATCCACCCATCAGGGACTTCGGAGTTGCTCATAAGCCAAAAGAGCTTGTTGCTATGGATGAAGTTTCTCCCGTTCTAAAGTGAATACGAAAAATCCCATAAATTGAAGTTTGTTAAGCTGGATGTGTCTTTTAGAACATAAAAGGAGAGCCTGATGGGTTTACAAAGCCTTACGGATAGAACCTAAGACAGAAGCAGCATTTATAGGCTTTATTATGTAGTCTAATGCTCCCAGCTTTATTGCTTCAGCTGTAGTTTCAGTGGCTTGATAGTCGGTTACCATAATTACAGGTAAATCTGCACGCATATTCTTTATCTGCTTTAGGGTCTCAATACCACCGAGTTTTATATCCAGTAATACAACCTTTATGTCTTTGGTTTCTTTTAACTTTTCCAGAGCTCCTTCACTGCTATTGGTTAGGATTGTTTCGTAATCTCTTGCAAGAATATTATGTAGTGATTCAAGCACAGCTTCCTCATTATCACATATTAAAATCTTTGGTTTGTCCATTTTTATATCCCACCTTTCATTATATTATTTTAGCAATAATTATATATCTATGCAAGTACTATATAATATATACAAATATTTGGCTTGATTTAGGCCCTTTACAGGTGTATTATATTTCTACACAATATAAGCAATCTCGGTGGTCGGGGTTGCTTTTTGTGTTTTTTTAAGTATTGCATAATTGCTTCATTATCCATTTCCTTCACCCCCTTCCTAAAAAGCAGAATTTGCCTTTTTTTGATTTTTTCTTCAAAATCCCCTCACTATAAATAGACGATTTTTTTAGGCAAATTATTTCAAAAAAATTAAATTTTTTAAGTTTTTTTGGATTTTTCTATGGAATTTCAAAATTATGTTCGACTTGAAATCGCACACCAGAGTTATCTGCCGAAGGCAGATTTTCTTGTGCGAATTTGCTTGAAATGAAGGTTTTCAGGCATTATAATTAAGCTTGCTTATAGAGGAGGATTATTATGCCTGAGAAAAAAATTCAAGAGAAAACCGGTATAGATTTCACTATGGAAGACCCCTGGCGGGTCTTCAGGATAATGAGCGAGTTTGTCGATGGGTTTGAGGAATTGGCCCACCTTAAAAAGGCAGTGGCTATATTTGGTTCATCCAGGGCTAGGCCGGCCCAGAAATATTATAAGTTAACAGAAAGAATAACCTATAATTTAGCAAAGGCCGATTATGCAGTAGTGACCGGAGCAGGGCCGGGTATTATGGAGGCGGCTAACAAAGGGGCAAAAAAGGCAGGAGGCCAATCCATAGGATTAAATATAGAATTTCCCATAGTTCAAAAGCCCAACCCTTATATTACACACCTTTTGAGCTTCCGTTATTTTTTCTGCCGCAAGGTAATGTTCACCAAATATGCCAAGGCCTTCATAGTTCTGCCGGGCGGATTTGGGACAATGGATGAATTTTTTGAATCCCTCACTCTTATTCAAACAAAGAGAATAACACCCTTTCCGGTCGTACTTGTCGGCGCAGAATTCTGGAAAGGCCTTATAAGCTGGATGCATAAAAAGATGTGCCATGAAGGCAGGATTAATAAAAAAGACCTCAATATCTTTAAAGTAATTGATAATCCCGACGAAATTGTCCCGTTTATAGATAAATTTTATAAAAAAAGGTGAAAGCCGGAAAGCTCTATATAGGGACAAGTGGTTATTCTTATAATCACTGGTCAGGCGGCGTTTTTTATCCTTCTGGGTTAAAACAGAATAAATGGCTTGAATACTACTGCAAGCATTTTAATACAGTCGAGCTAAATGTCACATTCTACAGGCTCCCTCAAAAGCAAGCATTTGCAGGGTGGAATAAGCGCACCCCTAAAAATTTCGTTTTCGCTATCAAGGGTTCAAGATTTATTACCCATATCAAGAGGCTTCGCGCTGCCGCAGAGCCGCTTAAGCTTATGTTTAAAAGAGCAGAGCCGCTTTCCAAAAAGATAGATGTGGTTTTATGGCAGCTTCCGCCTAAGTTTAAATGCGATATTAAGCGGCTTTCTGATTTCTTAAAAAACTTGCAAAAATATAAAAACGTTCGCCATGTATTCGAATTTAGAGATGCGAGCTGGTTTAATAAATATATATATAAGTTGCTTAAAGAATCAAATATCGCTATATGCAGCGCTGATTGGCCGGAATGCTCTAATGATATACATGAAACTTGCGATTTTATTTATATACGCCGCCATGGCGCAGGCGCAAGGTTATATTCCGGATGCTATTCCGGCGCGCAACTTAAAGCGGATGCGAATTTGATAAAAAGGCACCTCTCTAAAGGTGAAGACGTATATATGTATTTTAATAATGACGCGCACGGTTATGCGGTAAAGAATGCTAAAGACCTCAAAAAGATTATCCAAAATTTATAATATCCTATATAAAATCCATGGCCCGAGAAACTGGTGGCCTGCGGATTCTCCGTTTGAGGTAATAGTCGGGGCCGTACTTACCCAGAATACATCCTGGGAGAATGTCAAAAAGGCAATAGCGAATCTAAAGAGGAAGAGGAAACTTTCACCAAGGCAGTTTTATAAGATAAAAATATCGGAATTGTCCTCGCTCATTAAATCCTGCGGTTATCATAATATAAAAGCAAAACGCCTTAAAAGTTTTATAGATTACCTGTTTAAAAATTATAAAGGCAGTTTAAGTAAATTTTTTTCAAATTCCACAGCTAATATTAGAAAACAGCTTCTGGCCATCAACGGAATAGGGCCAGAAACGGCGGATTCTATTTTATTATATGCAGCAGGAAAGGCCGTATTTGTCGTAGACGCATACACTAAAAGAATATTAGAAAGACAGGGTTTGATAAAACCAAATACTGCTTATGAGCAGATTCAGCAGCTTTTTGAAAACAACCTTCCTAAAAGCAGTAAACTATTTAATGAATATCACGCATTAATTGTTGAGCATGCAAAATGGGTTTGCAAGAAAAAGCCGATATGTTCAGAATGCGCGCTTCGCAAATGGTGTAGTTATGAAAGTCAGCACTAAATACATAGCATTAAAGACAAAAGGAAACGCACATATAATAGATATTACCGGCCAGGTCAATAAGGCCCTTTCTGAAACAGATATGCAAGATGGCACTGTAACTGTTTTTGTTCAGGGTTCAACAGGTGGTTTAACAACAGTAGAATACGAATCCGGCCTTATAAAGGACTTAAAGGATTTGTTTGAAAGAATTGCCCCTTCTGATGTTTCTTATGCCCACGATGCTACCTGGGGAGACGCAAATGGCTATTCCCATATCAGGGCTTCTACCATTGGCGCTTCCTTGACAGTCCCGTTTGTAAAAGGCGAATTGACATTAGGGACATGGCAGCAGATTATCTTTATAGACTTTGATAACAGGCCTCGTTCGCGTAAATTGATAGCGCAGTTTATAGGAAAATGATTATTAGTTTTCAGTTTTCAGCATTCAACTGACAACTGACGACTGATAACTGATAACTGAACTATGGTTAATTTCACAAAATATTACAATAAGCTTAATGCTCGGCAAAGACAGGCAGTAGATACTACAGACGGCCCTGTTTTAGTCTTAGCCGGCCCTGGAACCGGCAAGACAGAACTGCTATCGGTCAGAGCAGCAAATATTATACATAAAAAGATGGCCCTGCCGGAGAATTTACTCATCCTTACCTATACAAACGCCGCTGCCAAAACTATGAAGGAACGCCTGGGCAAAATCTTAGGGCCAAAAGGCTATGAAATGGAAATATGCACCTTTCACAGTTTTGCAAATTCCACAATACTGGAATCTGAAGAAGCTGCAAATTATATACAGGAGAAGATAGAGATAAGCAGCATAGAAAAGATGCGCGCCTTTGAATATATCTTAGACCACACCGAAGGGATAGACCCAGTGAGGCCGTTCAGAGCGCCCTATACATATAGAAGCGAGATAGAAAAAAGGATAGGAGAGCTGAAAAAAGAAGGCGTTAGCCCTGAAAAGTTTCAAAAATATGCAGATAATGTTAAAAAAGACGATATATATATTCAAGACAAACATATTCCGCGCCTGAAGGCCTTTGCCAAAGTTTATAAATTATACGAAGCTTATAAAAGGGGCGAGAATGAAGAACTTTTTGATGAAAGAGGCAGGTATGATTTTGATGATATGATAATGCTGGCGCTGGAAACTGTTAAAAAGGAAGAAGAACTAAAGAGACAAATCCAGAGGCAGTATACTTATATAATGGTTGATGAGTATCAGGATACAAACGGCGCACAGCTTGAATTACTTTTTAGCATTCTTCCGGATAAAAGCCCGAACATTTGCTGCGTCGGTGATGATGACCAGTCTATTTATCGTTTTCAAGGCGCCAGTACAGGCAATTTCAGAGTCTTTAAAAAACGCTTTCCAGATGCAAGCCTTGTTTCATTGCAGGATAGTTATCGCTCAACCGAAGAGATAATAGATATAACCGCAAAAATTATCGACCAGCTTCCTTCCGATGAACGTGTTGAGACAAAAAGGCTCAACGTGACATGCAAATATAAAAATAAGATAATAGACTTTAACCAGTTTAGCACAGAAACCGAAGAACTCTTATACATAGCCAAAAAAATAGAAGGGCTTAAAAAAACCGTCTCTTACAGCGACATAGCTGTCCTGCTGAGAAAAAGAGAGGATATACTTAAAGTAATAGATGTTTTTCAGAAAAAAGGAATTCCCTATGCCACAGACGGCAAGGAAAACATAGCAAATGAAACGCGCGTAAGGCAAATGCTCGATGTGCTTTATCTGGTAAATTGCCGGAATACGACAGATGCGAGGGAAAAAGATGCCTATTTTTACCGTGTAATATCCAGCGATTATTTTAATATACCCACGCAGGATATCTTAAGGCTCATAAATAAAGTAAATCAGCAGAAAATGAAACTCAAAAAACAAGCCACGCTGCTTCAAGAGTTTTTGGATATTTTCCCAATAAAAGCTAAAGATACTGCCCCGCCTTCGAGCGAAACCAAAAAACTTCCCGTATTAAAACAGATATCATTTAAAGCGCCTGAGAAACTTCATTTTGCAAGCTGGGTCATAAACAGGCTTTTTAGTAAATCGCAGGACACGCCTGCGCATGCAATAATTATGCATTTTATCAAAGACGCCAACCTATACGGCTATATATTAGAAGCATTTAAAGATAAACAAGTTTTAAAAACAAGAGACCTGAGGGCGTTGTCTTCATTTGTTAACATGGTAAAGGCCTCCGACCTTACCAGGCCCGGCATTAAACTCCCAGAATTTTTAGAAGAGATAGAGATACGCAAGGAGCACGGGATTTCCTTGCAGGGCGATTTAGTAACTCAAACGCAGGAGGGCGTGAGAGTCTTTACAGCCCACGGCTCCAAGGGGTTAGAATTCAGCGTGGTCTTTTTGCCGTTTTGCCTGCAGGATAAAAACTGGCCTGTGCGCCCGAGGCCCGAGTTGATACCATTACCGCCTGAGATTTTCAAAACCAAGGAAAGGGTAAAGGATAAATCCAAGATTAAACAGCTCATTCTTTATGATGAGATAAGGCTTTTTTATGTAGCCTCGACCCGGGCGAAATCGCATCTAATCTATACTGCCAGCCCGGCAGAAAACAGAGTCACCAGTTTTTACATTGAAAAATTAGGGCTTACCCTGAAAGATTATGAAGCAAAAGAAGAGGATGTAATAAAGGCCGCTCTTTCGTTATCGGATAAAAAGGACCCGTTTATCGGCACCGAAAATATCTTAAAAGATTTGACGTCCGCTCTTACGCTTAATCCGACCAGCATAAATACATATATAAGATGCAAGAGAAAATTCTTATACAATAATATATTGCAAATCCCGTCAACCAAAAAGCGCCCGTTGATATTCGGCACCTGTGTGCATAAAGCCCTTGAGGATACTTATAGAAGGTTTAAAGAGACAAAACAATTCCCCAATTTTGCGTTTTTCAAAGAATCGTTTAAAAGAGAGCTTAATTTTCAGGGGGTCGAGAAATCGATATATGCCCAATGCGAACGCGAGGTCGAGAACTTAAGAGGTTGGTTTGCCAATGAGGCAAAAAGCCCCATTGAGCCGGTTGGCTTAGAGCAGAGATTGTCGATAAACCTCAACGGCATAGTCTTTACAGGCTATTATGATAAGACAGAGTTGATAGATAAAAAGACCAAGGCAGTCAGAGTCATCGATTATAAAACAGGAAAACCCGACAAGCACATAAGGGCGATTAAAGAATGCACTGATATGGCCAGCGATGAGTACGATGATTACCTAAGGCAGCTTGTTGCTTATAAAATGCTTTTTGACGGGTCCGTAAAGATAAATAAAGGCTATAAAGTAGATGCAGGTAAACTCATTTTTATAGACAGCGCCGCAAAAAAGGATTTTAAAAATAAAGAGATACGTATTTCTCAAGATATGGTTAATCAACTTGATGAGGTAATAAGGGATTGCTGGAGGAGGATTAATAATTTAGAGTTCGAGAAACTACCTGAGCCCGATAAGGATAAGTGCGGCACGCAAAAGAACCAAAGATGCGAATTTTACGATATCTGCTGGGGGTAGACGGTTATTTTTGGCCTTTGCGCTATCTATTTTTCACCCGCCCCGGCACGAAAATGAGTTTAAGTGAAAAATTATATTAGCGCGAAAGTATTCACACATAATTATTGAAAATGGTATTGTTATATGATAGCATATTATCGGTGAATTTGTTATGGCGCTGAGATTTTTTGAAAGAAGGCAGGTGGTATTAACACGTAAGAAGTGGGCCGGTTCAAAGAGAACGACTCCAAAGAAACGCCGCAAAAAAAGAAAAATAGATAAAAAAATAAGAAGTATTTTCAAAAAACTTGTACCAAGGCCTAGAATGAAAAGGAGGAGAAAAAAGAAAAAAATAAGAATATCTAAACCAAAAAAGAGGAAAAAGAAAAAAATAAGAAAAACGACTAAAAGAAAGGCCCGGTTAAAGAAGAAACCTAAAAAATTAAAAGGGTCTAAAAAACTAAAAAAATCCAAAAAACCTAAAGAGAGGAGGGGTAAAATGGTAGAGCAGAAACCTAAAGAGGCAGAACCCAACGAGGTGGAAATCGGCGAAATAACGCATTTCTTTCCACATGTAAAGGCTGCTGTGATAAAGTTAAAAGACGCACTTACCGAAGGCGACACAGTGCACATTAAAGGCCATACCAC
>CP070655.1:84903-102828 GCA_020354945.1 Candidatus Omnitrophota bacterium | reverse complement strand
CAGCGAGTATCGTTCCTGAAACCGAGGCAACACTGTAGGCTAAAAACTTATTTGCCTTTGCGCCGAAATATTTAATCACGGATGCCTGACTCACAAATACTGAAATTGCCCCTGCGATAAAGAACGCCGGCACAAGACAAAGCAAAACATGCTCCCGGGCGTACCAACGCACCAAAGCCAGTGCCTCGAATATAGGATTCCTGAAAGGTAATAATTCCACAGGCAGGTAGAAACATTCTAAAAATACTGTTACAGCATAAAGAAACTTTTTCCATTCCTTCATTTTTTAATTCATCTCATCTTTTTCATCCACCTATTGAACAAGTTCCCCCGTCCAGTTTAGAACTGTAAAGCTTCTTATTGTAAGGCAGTTTCATTAATAGCATTCCCATTAGACAGTTATCCGATAACCCCGAATAAATGAGGCCGCAGCTTACAAAGATAGTAATTGCGATAAAACCAGGATGTACAAAAAAAGCTAACAAAACCCCTAGTAAAACCAAGGTTCCTGCCGATGCCCTTACTTGACGCTCTATAGAAATTCCCCCCACTCCCTTAATCACACCGAGTTTTTCTTTCTTCCATCTGATCATTCCGCCATCCATAACTTTTACATTATGCATACCTGACTGAAGTAGCATATCAGCAGCCATCGGCGAACGGTTTCCGGTACGACAAAGTACGATATAGCTATTGCCAGAATCGCTCAGTTCCTTGATACGCGAAGCAAGCGTATCAATCGGGATATTTTGCGCACCCTCAATGTGTTCTTCGGCAAATTCAAGAACACTGCGCACGTCGAGTAGTTTCGTCTTTAAGTCTTTGTGAACAAATTCGTTAGCTTCTTTGGGAGAAATAGTCTCCAGGCTTACGGCCTCCCCCTTCTGGTTCAGACGGATTATATTATCAATATTAAAAGGCTTAGCGAGTTTTTTGGAACGCATATCTTTAACAAAAACATCTTTATCATCTTGCCTGATAAAAGGGTTTTCCTGCTTTTCGCGCTTAATGGTAGTTGAGCGCTTTTGGTGATAATCGTGTCCTGGATAAACAATTGTTTCATCGGGTAATTTCTTTAGCCTTTGCAAGGTATCAAACATCGACTCGGGTGAGCCATTTTGAAAATCGGTCCTACCTACACTGCCGATTAACAGAACATCCGCCGTGAATAAATACTTGGCTGTGTAAAGATTAACTGTATCATCGGTGTGACCCGGAGCATAAATTACTTTTATTATCTCGTTTCCTAAGTTGATGTCGTCGTTATCCTTTAACCTCTGTGTTGCAACGTTAGAAATTGCCTTTTCATACATTAAAACCGGGGCGTTAAATTCTTTTTTTAAAATTGCTGCGAGAGAGAAGTGGTCTGCGTGACTATGGGTATCGATAATAAATTTAAGTTTGAGCTTTCTTTTTCTAATAAAATTTACATAATCATTTTTAAGGCTGATATGGGGATCAATAATCAAAGCTTCTTGTTCCGCCTCAAGCACATAAGAAAGACAGCTTCCGGCAAAAAATTGTTTAACTTTTATCATACTCTACCCCCCCTGTAAACGATCACTGCTATAGGAGTATTTATCCCAATAAATTTTTTGTATAGAATTGTAGTGTTGTTTTTACTCCCCTGATTTTTTACCTACAAAAAAACCTATAATAAACCCGATAAGCATGAACAAAGGAAGCAGTATAATCCGAGACATGCTGAGTTTCCAAAATAAGAATCTCACCGAAACAACCTGCGTGTTTTGGAGCAAAATAATAAGAAGTAATACTCCCAAAACAATTAAAGCTATTTTTTTAGGGGGCATGGCTACCTCCTGCGCTTCTTATTTCCTTTATTCATAACCATTTATCTTCTTTAATATCTTCAAAATCATCTGTCGGTACTTACACGTTCGGTCAGCCGAAAGTCCTAATATAGACTTTTCGGTGCAGATTTTTCATAACTCTTTGATTTTTCTGGCATAATGATTTTTGTTCCTTTTGAAAAAAGAAAAAATTAAAAGGCGCGAAAAAGGAAAACGAAAAAATTCTTTTGGACGATTTTGATGTTTTTAAAAAGCAGATTTAGGATAAGTTTTTTAGTCTCTAAATCCATTGTTTTCTTGCTCGGATTATAGCTTTCCAAAAACTCCTCTGCCCTGTTCAAATACTTCTTTGAACGCTCCTTCTCAATTTCTCTAACTTCTTGTAGAGCAATGAGTTTCTTCATAAGCGATTATAATATGTTTACAATCACGCTTCCCCAAATAGTAAGAAGCACATTTCCGAACGCATAGGGTGCAGCATATCCCAGGACAGGAACGGAGCTATCCGCGTCTTCCTGCAGGGTATTAAGCGCCGCAGTTAAAACCCTTGAACCGGCCAGGGCTCCCAAGAGTAAAACCGGGTGTATCTTTAAGATCTTTCTTCCAAAAAATAACCCAATGACAAAGGGCATAAGCGACAGGACGATACCGGCAAGAAAAACCGAGAGACCTGTTGTTTCAAACGCCTTGACTGCCGCAGTTCCCGCCCCCAGGCCTACACAGGCGACAAAGAGATTAAGCCCGAGATTGGTAAAAATCCATTGAGCTGCGCTGGGAATCTGTCCGAAGGTGGGGTGCAGGGTTCTTAGCCAGCCGAAGATCAGCCCCGACACCAGGACACCGCCCCCTACTCCCAGTGTTATAGGAATGCCGCCAACCTTCACTGCCAATAAGCCCAGCAGAGTCCCCAGAACGCAGCCTATGCCCACCATCACTAAATCAGTAACCGCTGTTGGCCTCTCGGCAAACCCCAGGAATCCTGCCGCCCTTTCTATATCTTCCTTTTCACCGATTAGCTGCAGCACATCGCATTTATTGATAACCGTATCTCGTGTTATGGGTATCTCATGCCCCTGCCTGATAACCCTCCTTAAAAAAACTCCATGGGCATATCTGCTCTGGCTTAATTCACCGAGGCTCTTGCCTGCAGCATCCTTATTAAGCACACATACATCTAAAATCTCGCCCAGGGCCTCTGTCATATCGCCCGCATCTACCTCTTTTCCTATTAAGACAGAGGCGGATATAATAGGCTTGGGGCCGCTGATAATAACAACTATATCACCGTACTCAATAACTGTCTCCGGACCGGCCTTAATAATCCGTCCCCTGCGTTTTATATTCTCTACGGCTACCCTGCCCGGAAAGAGTCCTTCTAAATCCTTGACGGCCTTTCCTGCAATATCTTTATTTTCAACTTCGTATGCACGAATCTCAAGCTGTTTTTTCCAGGAAAAAAGCTCCGGCCTCTCCGCCTCTTTATTTCTGCCCGACATCTTCTCCTGCAGTTTTCTGGCTTCTTCTTTCAGCTCTATCTTTAACAGGCGGGGGGCTATCTTGAAAAAGAGTATTCCTCCGGCGGTACCGAATATATAGGTTATGGCATATGCCACCGCAACATTTGTATCAAGGCTGGACTTTTCTTCAGCAGAAACGGAAAGCTGGCTTATTGCGCCCTCCGCTGTCCCTATCGCGGCAGACTGCGTAACTGAACCGGCAAAGAATCCTGCAGCAGTCCCTTTATCGAACTTCAGGACCTTAGCCAGTATAAAGGCTGTCCCCAGGGCCGTAAAGGCAACGATAAGCGAAAGCAAGACATACTTAAACCCTTCCTTTTTAAGCGCGCCAAAAAACTGCGGCCCTACCCTGTAGCCTATAGAAAAGGTAAATAACGCAAAGCTGATACTTCTCAAAACAGCCGGTATCTCTATATCGATCTGACCCAGCAGGAGTGCGACAAGAAGCACGCCCGTCGTCGCGCCCAGGCTAAAACCGAAGACCTTGACCTTGCCTACAAGATAGCCTAAGGCCAATGCAAGAAAAACCACGATCTGCGGATTGCTGCGGCAAAGATCCAATATAATATGCATCTGTCTACACCCGGGATTTCCAGCCGTTATGGTATTCTTCTAAAAGGTCGCTGATTCCCTTTCCTATGGCATCGTAGGTGCTGTTTGGGAGGTTTGCCAGAGAAACCCTGACTGACATATTCGGCGCGTCAAAACCTCCTCCGTCCATTAAGACTATCGATTTTTTCTCGGCAAGCTTTACTACAAAATCTATAGGCTCGAAATTTTTAACAAGGTAGCTGGCAAACTTCTCGCCGTATCTTTCTTGAGCAAGCTTGGGTATATCGATAGTCGTATAGTAATGGGTATCATAGGGGCTCTGGGCATACCCGCTGCCCAGAGCATCGTAGAGCGTCTTTATCCTGTGCCTTACGATATACTGCGCAGCCTGCTTGTATTTATTCTCTCTGTCGGTAAGACAGAAGAGCGAAAATAGCACCATCTGCACCTGCTGCGGCGTGGAAAGCCCTGCGGTATGATGAAGGGCTACAGAGCGGCTGTCTGCAACCATCCTGTCAATCAGCTTCATCTTATCCGGATTTAATGCCACGGTTGAATACCGCTCATGCAGCTGTTTTCTGTCCTTAAGCGGCAAAGCGGCTATCATTCTGTCAAAGGCGTTGTTTTGATGTATTCCGATTACCCCCAGCCTCCAGCCGGTTGCGCCGAAATACTTGGAAAAGGAATATACAAGAATTGTGTTCTGCGGCGCAACCGTAACGATAGACTTAAAACCGTTGACAAATGTCCCGTATACGTCATCCGTAATTATTATAAGGTCCTGCCGCTTCTTATGCACAAGGCTGCCTATTTTTCCTAACGTGGCCGGTTGCATGCTTACCGATGTGGGGTTGGACGGGTTAACCAAACAGAAGGCCTTTACCTTAGGGTCAGCCAGCTTTTCAATCTCGGAATCAGGATATTGCCAGCCTGCATTCTCATCCTGTTTTATCTCGAGTTCTATAAACCTGTAGTCGTTTAATTTTGGAATCTCTATATAAGGGGTAAATATCGGGGTCCCCAGGGCTACCTTATCCCCCTTATGCAAAAGCTTGTTCTCCATAAGGCTGGTAAAAATATAATCCATCGCTGCCGTGCCGCCTTCGGTTGCGAAAAGGTCGAATCTGCCCGGGGGAGGGCTGGACTGGCACATCTCCTTATCAAGATACCTGTGGACGATATTCTCGCAATTGATGAGCATCCTGTCAGGAACGGGATAATTGTTTCCAAGAACCGCATCCGTCAATTCGCATATAAAATCATCCGGGTCGATGTTCATCTCATCCTTGACATAATCAAAGGCCTTCTGCAGAAAGACTGTTCCTTCTGCCTCTTTATTGTTTTTAAGGAAAGATTTAAATCTTTCTCCCGAACCCTGTCTTTCGCAAAATCCGCCTATGGCGGGAAGGTCCGTCACCCTTAATGACTCCTGAAGCGCAAACCGGCCAAAAAGAAAAAATCCCTCCCTGGGAGTTACTGCTACCCAGTTGGGATTTCCCCGCCCGGCATTCAGCATAAGCCTTTCGTGATGTGCCTTGGAAAGTTTTATCAGCTTATCCTTTAGTTCAAAGGGGCTGAGTTTCTCGTAACGTTTCTCCTCCTGGCGTTTCATGGCTGATTCCTTTCTGTAATACAGTTTGTTTTTATTATATCTTAAAATTATACAATATCCCAGCGTATAAAATAATATATATCGTAAAAAGGCTTTTTTGTTCTTATACGTTACGTCCTTCAATAAGAATCGATTGTTTTTTATTGTATGTTATTTTTCTTCTTCGATCCATTTTTTGACTTCTTCTGCGTTGGAAATCCGGCGAAAAAATTTTTAAAAGGTGCTCTTCTATGTTATCGTATCAAATACATTTTTTAATTGCCTCTCTACATTTGTTGCAATCTGTTTTAATTCTTCATTGTTAATCATTCCCATTGCTACTGTCGGTTTTATAATTGAGATTACCGTTTTACCATCTTTCTCGTAAATAATAACGTTGCACGGAAGCATCAGGCCGATATTTTCCTCCGCAATAATAGCCTTATGAGCATTAGAAGGGTTGCAGGCTCCTAATATCACGTATTTTTTAAAGTCGATACCGAGCTTCTCTTTTAATTTCTCTTTCACATCAATTTTAGTAAGCACTCCAAACTTTTCTTTTTTCAACGCTTCAGTGACTATTTCTATTGCTTTTTCAAAAGGAATATTCGACTCTTTTATAAATCCATAATTGATCATAAGACACCTCCTTACAAGTTTAGCATTCAATAGACTTACAGCTACTGCTCTAAATGTTACAGCTCTAAGAAATTATTTCTTTTCTAACAGTTGGACAATTTTATCCAGTTTTACAATCACAAGTATCGTGAACACAATAAACCAGATAAAAACTGCCCACCAAAGAAGCATAGTAAAACCACCCATCATATAACCTTCACCTGCCATATGTCCCCACATTCTACACCTCCATTCTAAATTGTGTTACTCATTTATTTATCTTTAAGAACCTTGCATTAATTGCTACTTTGCGTCCTCTCTCTCGCAAAAATCATAAATAAAGAAGTCATTTTTATATTGTGGCGGCGGTCAAAAAATTTTTAAAAGATGCTTGATTATCATCTTACATTTACGCTTTTCTGTTCTTTATTTATTTGTTCTTGATTTAATGAAACTTTGCAAGTTCTCCGGTTTAATCCACCAGAGGCCGATCTTTGTATCCTCGATCTCCCTAAGATTGATAAACTCCCTGACGCGTTCTTCCGTCAAACCGATTCTCTTTGCCGCTTGTTCTACTGTTAGGCAGTTGTTTACATTCATATACGCTCCCTCATAGCCATCTTTTTTTCTTGAAATAGGTTACCATTCCAATGGTTATCATAATCATTATTCCCCAAGCAAAGATATAGCCGAACGGCCATCCAAGTTCAGGCATATTAAGCTTAGAAATGCTGGGGTCAAAATTCATACCGTATATACCAGCAACGAACGTTATAGGAATAAATATCGTTGCTATAATTGTAAGGACTTTCATTACTTCATTCATTTTATTGCTTATGCTGGACATGTAGATATCGAGCATCCCGGAAACCATATCCCGTAAGGATTCTATCGTGTCAATAACCTGAATTGTGTGATCATGCAGGTCCCTCATGTAGATTGCGGTTGAATCCTGGATTAAATCTGAGTCTGTTCTTTGCAGCCCGCTGATTATCTCTCTCAATGGCCATACGGATTTGCGCAAGAATATCATATCTCTCTTCAAGTTTTGAATTGTCTGCAAGTTCTCAGGTGTAGGATGAGCTACTAACTCGTCCTCCATGCCTTCTATTTTTTCTCCTATTTTTTCCAGTATTATAAAATAATTATCAACAATCGCATCCAAAAGCACATAGGCAAGATAATCAGCGCCGCTTTTCCTTATACGTCCCTTGTTGTTTCTAATTCTCTCTCTAATGGGGTTAAAAACATCGCCTTCCCTTTCCTGAAATGAAATAATGCAGTTTGAGCCGAGGATAATGCTTACCTGTTCAGCTTTAGTCTCATCTTCTTTCTCATCAAAATATAACATCTTTAGAACAATAAAGATATATTTTTCTGACTCCTCAATCTTGGGCCGCTGAGAGGTATTCACAATATCTTCCAGGATAAGATGATGAACGTCAAAATGTTTCCCGATTCTGCTGATTATATCTGTATCGTGGATTCCATCAATGTTTATCCAGGTTATTGTAGTGGACTCTTTAAACGGAAAACATTCCTCCACTTGTTTTACTTCTTTCTCCTGGAAGTTTTCCTGATCGTAATCAATAATAGATATGCGGGGTTTTTTCAGTTCCTTTTCACCTACATATACAAGACTACCCGGAGCAAGGCCGATTGTCTTTGATACCTTCTTGATAAATTTTGACATATGATCACCTCCTGCATAATTTAGTTACCAAAAGAACATACAAGCGATGACATAAGAGTCAGGTCGTTTTTCTTCGTGTCGCTATGGGGCTTTGAATTATAATCATCGATTAAGCTTAGCCGCAACCCTAAGCTGTCATTTATAGAAAGTGTAAATGCGCTTTCAGAATGCACTCTATAGGCGCCTGAATCTGTAAGCTTAGGATAAACATAAATATCCTGGGTAAACTTTATTCGTTCAAATAGTTGCTGTTCATAAAATAACCGCGGAGCCGCGACAAGGTTACTTGCGCTTTTTTCATCGCCGTAGTAGTTGGTATATTCTAACCCCAATCCTCCTTCCGCTAAAAGTTTAGTTTCCGGTAAATCAAAAAACCAATACCCTACGCCTGAGGCAGGAATAATTCTATAATAAACGTCTGCAAATCTATCGTGATCTACCTCTAAGCGGTAAAAATTATACCATGCTTTCCTGGTCCAGAAACTAAATGCGTATCTACCTATTCCGTGCCATTTCTGCGCATCTATTTTCTTATCGGCTTCAGAATAAAACATATTCCCTTTAAAAGTCCACTCATCTATGTGTTTTCTATTTCTGTTTATAAGGGCGTTTAGTGAAAATTGTTCATTTCTAGTATTGCCCCTTGACATATTGTATCCTGCTGAAATCTCTCTCTGCCATATAATTTGAGGCTTTTCTGGTTCTTTCTTTGATTCATCTTTTTTTGCGATTCTATCGGTCTTAATAATTCTATCAACAAATTCTTTTTTTATTAAAATCACTCCCATTGCTTCTGTTTTTACAGAAACGTCATCCTCGCTTTCTTCTATTATTTCGCCTGATATCTTATCTTTATTTTTCAGATAAACTTCATCTGCAAACGAATTATTCGCCAATATGCAAAACACCATGAGTAATAAATATGGCGTGAAAGGCTGATGTTTAGACTTCGCATACATGATTATCATCCCCTTCCAACGAAAAGCAAAGACACGTCTAATCTAGGACTGCTTTATGCTTTGCCTTACTTTTTCACCAAGGAATCTATCTTGGCTTTGTCGAATCCATTTATGACGCTTCCATCAATTGTAATTACTGGGACACCCATCTGCCCGGAAAGTTTTACCATTTCATCAGCCGCAGCTTTATTTGATGAAACATCGATATCCTGATAAGAAATCCCTTTAGAAGATAAATATTCCTTAGCCTTTTTACAATACGGGCATGTGGGCGTTGAATAGACTTTCACTTCCATTTCAGCCTCCTTTAAATCTTTTCCATGGGCTGATTGCAACAAACAAGCTCTCCTCCGCCTGCTTTTGTTACCGTAACTTCATTACCGCAAACATTACAACGATACTTCTCGCCTAGTTTTTCTACTGCCATATTAAGCCTCCTCTGATTTATTAAGCAAAGCGTTATTGTTCTTTTTCCCAAAAATCCTCTGCCTCTTTTTCCATCTTTTCAAGCCGCGTGTAATAATCCGGGAATTCGCTAAGATGCGCGAGAGCAATTTTCCCTGTGGTTAAGGGATCGTTGCTCGTAACATTTGTCATTGAATCACGCAACCCATGCTCTAGCTCAACATCCATGCCTTGCCTAAATTGCTCTACATCAAACTTATCCCACTTTATCCCCAGCTGGTCTCCAATTTTCTTTGCTTCATCAAAGCTAAAGCTTTTGTTACTACTCATAAAAACCTCCTGGTTCTTGTTCATAGATAACGTACAGAAACTATTAGATCCACTTACGGTCACACGCAGGGTGCATTTTACCGATTTTTATTCCAAACGTATGAACTGATCCAGCCAATAGCAATACCCACAACTAATGTTGCGAATATAACAATAGCTCTGCTAGTGCTGAACGACCAAAAAAGAAACTGAATATTGACCACTTCGTAGTTCTGTACCGTAAAAATCACTAAGAACAACATCAATGCTAATATAACAGCCCAATGCCAGTTCATAATAGCCTCCCTTTGAATTACAGCAAGTACTCTTTCAAATACTCTCCAACTATGATTTCACTTGTGAGTTTATTTTTTAGTAATTCGCCGAATTCTTCACGGCCGCCTGGGTCGGCGGCCTTCGTGGTTATGCAAGAGTTTCGATTCGGTTTCTTCGTGTTTGGCGCATTTTGGCGGCAGCAAAATGCGCCAGGCACTTTGTGTTCTCTCCCTCTCAAAAATCTTTTATTTTTTCGGCGGCCAATTTATCCCGAGCGTAACAGAGGAAAAAATTTTTAAAACTTCTATTTCCTAAATTCTATTTTTCCAATATATGCGCCCGGCTCTATTTCTTTATACCATATTAATACACCGTTGCGGCGTATGATATTCTTCTGGCCATATAAACTAATTTCAAGACTGACTTTCTTGCCGATAGATAAAAAATCATTATATTCCAGGCATATTCCGCCTTCTGATACATCAACGCACAAAGCCTTTATTTCTTTTTCGCCATTCGAAGCTTTAACCACGGCCTTTCCTAAAAAATACTCTCTAATATGCCGCCTTCTATCATCCTCACTTCTTAGCAATAGCTTTGCAAAGATATCTCTTATATATGAGTAATGCTCTGCTTCGTTATCTGCTATCTTCGATAAGGTGTTCTTAAGATCGGAATCCTCTATGTTCGCCACGGCATCTTGGACTGCATATATCATCATTCCTTCCAATCTGCCTATCTGCATGAAATAATTTTTATAATCTTCTTTAGTAAACATCTTTCGTGGAGCCCTTTATCCTTTTAATCAAATCTTCAAAAATTGTTTTATGGGTTTCGGAATCCGTTTTTAGGGTTTCAAGCGTATCTCTGACTTTCTTTTGCTCTTCCTTTTTAAAATCTGATAAAAATAGAGTGTTTCCTAAATGCCTTGAATAAATGGGTATGCCTTTCTCCTCAGCATCAAGGCATCGACTTAATAACTTTAACAATTCTTCCTTCTTTATCACAACCGGCCCCTTGGTTTATCCATAAAATAAGGATCCTCTAATTGTTTTTTAAGTTCTTCGCCGCATGATTCGCCGGGCTGAAACCGCCAATCCGCCTCCTTATCCACATTGAAAATGATAAATCCCTTTATCTGTCGCATATTTTTTATGCCATTCATGGCTTTTCTTATCCACTCTTTCTTATCCCCGCCTTTACCGGTAGAACCAAACTCTGATATCAATATGGGTTTATTGTAAAGTAAGTTTGCATTAGTGTAGACCGTTGAAAACAAACTTTTAAAACTCGCCCATTTGCTCCAGGATCTTGTACTGCCCCAGTTATAACCATCTATCCCTATATAGTCAACACACTCATTCCCGGGATAATAAAGTTTGTAATTGTTACCATCCGGAATATTTTCCCAGTTTATAGAAAATACCCATTTGACGTTATTTACGCCGGATTTGTCAAATATAGCTCTTACGTATTTTGTAATAGCTATGTATTTTTTTCTTCCTAATTTGGAGCCAGACCAAGGATACCAGTTCCCATTCATCTCGTGGGCAAACCTCAAGAACACGGGCCTACCAATGGAATTAACCTTATTAGCAAAAGACTTTATATAGTCATCGTACATTCCCGATAATAAACCATCGTAATATATTCCTTTTTTATCCACAGCGTACCATGGCTCCCAAGTGATAAATAAGATGGAACCGTTCCCATAAACATCATTTATTATATTATCGCCTACAAAATTCTCCCAATCAACAAATACCATTACAAGATAAGGCTTCTTACCGTAGTCGGACTTAAACCTGTTTATATCATAACTGGTAGGGCTATCTGCTATAAAAGCGCCTATGAGGCAACCTGGGCCAGGCAGCCTTTCGCAGGAAACAGAGAAAACTAACAGTAATATCAAAATAACGTACAAAAAAAACTTCATCGCAGTTCCCTGTTAAAATAAAATATTGCCGACAAAACGCTCATGTGATAGAAAGCCCAGAAGCCATTTACCAATATCGCAGGATTAAGTTCATATATATATCTGTTGACACCCCATACTATAGCAATGAAATTCAGCAATATAAATCCAATTTGGGGCCATAGCCTAAAATAGGGGATAGTCGTGCCTTTCGATTTCGAAGTAACTCCAAAAGAAAGACTCATGCCAAGAAGCGCGCTAATAGCTGCTCGCATGTATACTGAAAAAGCGGTTATGCCCAACAGCTGCCCAATAAAAAGGTCTTTTGGGGTATAATTTCTTTTTCGCAACACCAGATAAAAAATGCTCATTGATAAAATAATATACGGAAGAAACGAAAAAAGATAGATTTCAGGCCTTGCAAAAAATGACGGAATCTTAAATATTAAATATAAAAGAGGGCAGAGCATAAGTATCGAGAGCGCAAGGCCCGTAAAGTAATACGTGCTTGATAGAAAATACTCAAACCACTGAACGGTTTTTAACGAAAATGGCTTTAGCAAAAACTGTTTTAATATTTTTTTAAAAACTGATATTGTGCCGGCCGCCCACCTGAACTGCTGCTGAAAATATGCTGTAAGATTTTCGGGCCCCATACCAAAAGCATATACATGAGGGTAATAAAGTGATTTCCATCCACGTGTATGCAATTTTATTGAAGTGGCTAAATCTTCGGTTACTGTAGATTCATCAAACCCCCCTATCTGCATGAGAGCTTCTCTCCTTAAAACTACATTTGTGCCACAGCAAAACATCGAATCGCTAAGGCTTTTACCCTCGCATATATATTCATAAAAAACTGCCTGTTGAAATGTGGCTCCTCGCGCTATGGGATTGCTTTCTATATTAGAATAAAACTGTGGCGTCTGAATAAAGGCGAGTTTTTCATCATCTTCAAGGATTGGTATAGTTATGGTTAGAAAATCAGGGAGTGGGTTCTGATCCGCATCAAAAACAGCTATATAATCTTCCTGTAAATTTTCCAGGCAATCGTTTATAATGCCGGCTTTTGCGCCGTGTGCCGGTCTGGTTCTTCTAAAAAGCGTTAAATTGTATTCTTTGCTAAGCTCCTCTGCCTCTTGCTTATACTTTTCATCGGTACTATCATCTAAAAGGTATACCTTTTTGTTGTTATAATTAATATTGTTTATAGATATAAAAGTATTTTCAAGTACCTCTTTTGGCTCATGCCTTGCGGGAACGAGTATTGCTACATAAGGTTTTTTTTGATTTAAACCACCTTGCTTGACAATTATGTCCTGGCTTTTAAATTTAGCTTTAGCTATATTAAGCACATACCCCATTGCATGCAGGAGTATAAAAAACTCGCCAGATATAAGTAATATTGCCCATATTTTTTCAACTGGATTATAGTCGGCAAAAAGAAGCAAGGTTGATCTAATAACAGCATAAACCAATATTGCTATAATAGTAAACAGTAAAAAAATAAAGGTTAACCCTGGTCTTCTATTTTTTATCATCGTCAAAAGTAATATTTTGCAGATACTAATGCCCGTTTATCTTCATAGACGCTTGCGCTTGAATGCACATACTGCCCTTCGGTTTTTATCTGAAGTCGTTCATTTATATCCCAGGTAAAGCCGGCTGTAAATTTATGGCCGACAATATCATCCGAATCCAAAGATACGCCATAACGCAAATCATAATACAGGTCTGCCGCTCCAAAATACACCTCTTCCTTATTAAGATAATGGCGCCAATTGACTGTTATCGTGTGAGTTGAAAAATCGTGTGGCGAAAAGTACTCATTTACTTTTTTATCGAAATCCCTGAAAAAGTATTCATATTTAACATAAAGCGCCTTTGGCTCCAGAGACAAATAATATAGGATATCTCCGCCCGGTTCATTTTTATAATTATCGTCGGAATAGCCAGAATACAAATAATCTGCTCCTATTTTAAGTTTTTTGGTTATATCAAAATCGGCTCTTATTTTGTAATTATCGCAGCTGTACTTATTGCGTATTACCACGCTATTATTCTCAAGGCGGTTTCTTTCGAAAGAAAAGAGCGACTCGCCCACGTCAAAAATCCTGAATTTAAAAATACCTCCAAATTCATGCATTGTTTCTATATCTTTATCGTATTCTATAAAATTATAAAAACTGTCAACCGCCCAATCCGGGCTGTGTCTGTATGCAAACCCTATGCCGCCTTCATGCTCAATCACGTCGCTGAAATCTGAAAACTGCCTACCTGTTAAATTGTAATTTATTTTTAAATCACTTTTTCTGGCAAGTGGTATATTGAGATTGTTGAAAAAAATACTCTTTTTTATATCAGAGTCCCTTGATGAGCTATCTGCTTCGAAAAACTCATATCCTGATTTCAAAGCAATATTTTCTGATATATGTTCTGCCTTTTTTAAGCCTTCTTTAGCCCTGAAGTGATTAGGTGACCGGTTTAGTATGTTTTTGTATCCCTCCATTGCCTCACTCCACATCGACTGATAGGAGTATATCTGGCTTAAATCAAACATGGCCTCTAAATTATTGGGAAATTCGTCAATAAGGGCTCTATAGCAGATTATTGCCTGTTTTACCCTGTTATTCCAATAAGCCCTTTTTGCCTGCATCTCCTTCTTCGCCAATTCATCGCCTTCCGTATCTACTATACTTTGATACTCCTTTAACGATTCCCGGTACTTTCTTGCCCAGCCTAAAATGCGCGCCTTTTGCAACTTTAACCTCAAATCAGCCTTCTCATCTATGAGTTCATCGTAAAACTTCAGGGCTTCATTATATTTCTTATTCCAGCTTAGAGTATCTGCCAGTTTTATTTTAACGCCTCTGTCATATTTTGCGCTTAGAAGCTCCCTGTAAAGTGCTATAGCCTTGTCAAACTCCTTGCTATAGGCGTAAGAATCGGCAATTAACTCTTTGGCTTCCATATTATGGGGATCTTCTTTTATTATATCTTTATATATCTCCTGGGACTTTTTGTAATCTCTATTCCACAAGTAAACGCGTGCAAGTTTTATCTTAACCTCTATATTGCCAGGCTCGCTTTCTAAAACTTTGTTGTATTCTTTTATAGACTCTTCGTATTTTTTCTGCCAGCTTAAAACATCCGCTAACAAAACCCTGACCTCTAAGTTAGAAGGATCTTTTTTTAAGATTTCCATATATTGATCTATGGCCTTGTCGTAATCCCCCTCCATAATATAAGTCTCTCCTAACAGTTTCCTCAGCTCCTCTTTTCTTATGCCCTCTTCACTGAAGGCGCAAGTGCCAGATAAAAGGAATGTAATTAAAAATATCAGAATTTTCTTCATGGGATCCCTATTCCTATTTCTCCTCCTGCCCTAATAGCTCTTTATAAATTTCAGACGCCTCCTTTGACTTTCCTGAATAATGCAGCGCATTGCCCATTAGTAACTTGGCTTGTGAATCATAGGGACGCTTGTCTATAATAGGCTTTAATAGTTCTATTGCCTTTTGATGCTGGCCATCCCAGATATAAACTTCGGCTAACTTCTTTTGGGTATCGATATCTTCTTTCTTATCCATCACAGCATCCCTATACAAAGATATCGCTTTTTTGTATTCCTTGCTCCAAGAATATGTTTCAGCTAATGATCTCTTAATTTTATAATCATGCGGATTGATGAGGAGTATCTCTTGAAAAATTTCTATCGCCTTTTTAAGCTCGCCTGTCCATTTGTAAGAATAAGCCAATTCTATTAATGTGCTTTTGTGTTCTTGGTTACTTGATAATGCCTTAATAAAATACGGTATAGCTTCTTTATAGTTACCTTTTTCAAAATATCTGTGCCCTTGGTAATAATTTATATCAGCCTGTTGCGTATGTTGATATAAAAGCGTTGTCGCCACGGCTGTTGTTATCAATGCGGTTATAGCCAAAAATAATCTCATTGTTTATCCATCTGGGCTTGATAAACACTTGCAAATCTTTTGGTTTTACGCGCCACCTTCCTATTTTTACGGCGATGATCTGTTTTTCTCATATGGGTTCTCGCGCTCTGTATTCAGACAAACCAAGTTGTTTTGCTACATGCTCTACTGCTAAATAACATTTGAGTAACATCGTATAAGCTCCGCTTTAGGTAACACAATATTATATCAGATTATACCATATCCAATATCCCTAAAAAAGCTACCCACCCATGCTACCATGAAAAATGGGGCTTCCACTTGACATCGAAGATGTCAAGTGGTGGAGTCGACCGAGCAAAAATCAAACACCTTTTAAAAATTTTTTCCTCTGTTACGCTCGGGATAAATTGGCCGCCGAAAAAATAAAAGATTTTTGCGAGGTTGAGGACGCATAGTGTTTGGCGCATTTTGCATGCACCCAAAATGTGCCAAACACGAAGAAGCCTAATCGAACCATTACATAACCGCCTAGCGAGCGAAGCAGTGAGGTCGAACGGTGCATGCACCAATCAAAGTAGCCCGCCCCAGCGGGCGGTGTATTAGTTCATTGAATTTTAAAGAACGAAAAGAGAACATTGTAAAGCCGAAACAAAAGGCCATCCGAAAGTCCGGATGTAGATTTTTTTATTATAGTTAGTCATACTCATTTTTGGTCATTTCTTTAGATGCTCTTTTGCCTTTTGCAGTTTTTGAGAAAAGGTGCCCTTTTTAAACGCTGAAATCCATGCTTTCATAATAATCCAACCGCCAAAACGAAGTAGGTGATTGCGCCAGGGCCGATACCACCTTTTCCATCCTGATTTAATATTATGCAAAGAGAAAATTAAAGCAGGAAATGAAAATGTATGTAAGCCCACTATAAACATATACTTAAATTGGTAAAATTTGCCCATAATTTTCATTATAGAAGATTGCATCTCTTCAGCAGTCATAGGTTCATCTGGTTCAAAGAGAGGAAAGTTGCCGTCATAATATTCCCAGCCCACATCTTGAGTTGAGTAAATCCTTTTTTGTTTTTGGAGCCTGTGCCTTAATTCTGTTCCAGGTAAAGGAACAGGCAACAAAACTTGTATAGTATCGATCTTAGCCTTTCTGATAAAATTCTTAAAATGCTTTATGCGTTCCTTTGGCAATATTTTAAAACTTGTGTCTTCTTTTAAAGGATAGCCAAAGATAAACATACCATGCACCAAAAAACCAAATTTATGGTATGCCCTTGCAAGAGATACCATGTCTTTGGGCCTGATACGTTTTTTCATAGCCTTTAACTCTTCTTCAATAGGTGACTCAAATCCGATGGCTATTGTGTTAATACCTGCCTGACGCATAGCAGAAAGCAGCTCTGGGTCTTTCGCTTTATCCAATCTTATTTGAACGCTTATATCCAACCTTCTACCTATACTTTTTTGATAACGCTTAAGCATATTACAGAATCTTATTGTCTCATCTCGCTGTTGTCCAAAAAGGTCATCAACGATAAAGAAATGCCTGGCATCCTTTGTCTCTAAAAGAAAGCTGATTTGCTCAAGCAACCGTTCAGGAGAAGCATGCCTTGACTTACCCTTAACAGTGCAGAACTCGCAATCCATACCGCAACCCCGTATCCGCCCAACAGGATAAAGTTTAATCTTGGCATAGCGTACCAAGGAGAAATCGGGTAAAGGCAACTTGTCAAAATCCATCAGCGGCTCCCTTTCTGGAGTACAGATAACCTGCCCATTATTTAAATAAGCAATGCTTCCTACCTTGCTCAAATCTCGTTTGCCTTCGATAGCTTCTAAAAGCTCTTTAATGGTTTCTTCTCCCTCACCAATAACAAGATAGTCAATGCAAGAATTTAATGCTTCAGCGATATTGTCTTCAACAAAATGTTGGCCTCCGGCGATTGTCACAATACCTTTATCTTTATAAAAACTGGCTATTTTATAGAGCCTGGGTATGGTGCTTGTTAACCCGCCATAGAATCCAACAACATCTGCAGGCCTTAAGTTTTGTAAAAATTCATGGTCAGCTCCGCCTGAATCCTTTCCGGGCCCGGATCTACGAAGGTTGTTTTCATCAATAATCTCAACATCCCATCCTTCCATTTCATTTACGGCACTTGCGACACAAACTGGACCCAAAGCCGTAGTTCTTTGGGCAATAAAGGAATAGGTGTTAAATGCCGGATAGGCCGGAACAATAATTCTTAATCTATGTCTTTTCTTGGATAGGTCGAACATCTCTCCCAACCGGTTATCTTCAAAATCATTTTAATATTCACTATCCAGGTACTTAATAACCTCTGCTGCAATAACACTAT
>CP070655.1:80753-84803 GCA_020354945.1 Candidatus Omnitrophota bacterium | reverse complement strand
CACCAAATCCTCCTCGGCAGGCATGAGAAAGCAAGATATCAAACCTCTTGAAACTCGTTTAAAAGAACTTGACGTAATAAAGATGCTAGGGTTATTAGCAGAGGCTGCTAATCTTAAAGCTGATGAGGTTGAAGCAGCTAAAAAGCATAACTTGTTTGCACAGATAGCTTATGACCCTGGCCTTGGCAGAATGATGCTCGGCTGGGTTCCTGAGAGAATCAAAGCGTTATTGGATAACCGTAAATTATTACAAGAGAGTGTAATCGACTATGTTAATAGCATAAAAGACAAAGGCAAGAAAAGCTTCGCCTTTACCGGCATAGGTGGCTCAGGATTAGGAGTTACAACAATGGTAGGAACTTATGGCCAGCCAGAAGATGGAAAGATATATACGCTTACAACTCCTTCCAGGGACCAGCAGGCTGCTATGATAGCAGACCTTAAGCAAAGGTATCGCGGCAGCCTTAAAAAAGCTTTGGAAGAACTGGTTGTCTATGCAATAAGTAAATCAGGCAGTACGGCAGAGACGCGGAAACAAGTAGAGTTTTTTGAAAATCTATTTAATGACCATGGGTTAGACCCTAAAGAACATATTGTTCTTATTACAGACCCTGATACAGCAAAGAAGAATCCTGATAAGAATTTCTTTGCCGGCAGAATTGCCCGGGGATATAAATGGATTCCGATACAGGTTGATGAAAGGGATGATGTTGGAGGAAGATTTACATCTCCGACAACCATGATAGCTTTACTCCCACTTGCCCTTATAAACTCAGACCTCGTTGTCCCGTATTTAGAAAACGCGGATGAGAGAATACAAATACTAGATACAACAAATCCTTTATATGTACAACAATTTGTAACTTTGGGCGTATTCCTGGATATGATGACCAAAACAAAAATACCGCATTCAACAACACGCTCATATAACAAACTAACCCTTCTTCTCCCTGAAGAATTAAAGCCTTTTGCGCCTTGGGTAGTCCAGCTTATACATGAATCCTTAGGAAAACAAGGCAAAGGTATTGAGGTGCTATATGGCGAGGAATTTACTCCTAAGATGGCCGAAGATTTTAACAGGCAGGGAAGGATATTTTTCCGCGTAAACCTGCGGCAAAAGCCTGAAACAGAAAAGGCGCTTTGGGATGCAGTGCAAAAAGCTAATGTGCCTACTTTTGAGATTACATTAAACGGTAAAGAGGATATGGGCGCTTTACAGGCAGGTTTTCAGTTAACAACAGCTGCTATAGCATATCAATCTAATATACATTTTGTAATTCAACCTGCCGTAGAAAAGCATAAGAATGCGACAAGAGCGGTTATGGAGGAAATAGCAGAAGGGGAACCGCTTAAATTGCCAGAGATTACACAGGACGGCAGGAGTAAGATAGGCTCTAAATCAGGCAAGCTTTCTTTATATTTTTATTCTCTTCTTAAAGCGGGAATTTTAAAATATGAAGATATAAAAAAGCAAGTTGAAAGCTTTGGCTATGATATGAATAATCCTGCAGCAGTCTATGCCGCTATTTTTAAGCTCGTTAAAGCATTAGACCGTTTTGAACAGGTGCAGCTAGGGCTTTTTGGCACAATGTCTAAACCGACCGAAGCCGCATTTGCGCGCATAAGGAAAAGTTTATTTACAGAAAATGGAATTCCTTCCTTGATTGCTGCATGGCCGGATGACCTTCATGCAAATGAACAGGATATGGCTGATGGCTTAGGGAAAGAGATTACATTTACTACAGCTGTTTATCCTACCGAAGCTGCGACAGTCCCAGGCGGGAAAAATGTAAATATAGAAATGCAGAATCAGCTTGCAGCGCCGTTTGTCGGATTAACAGACTCTAAAATAAAACCTAAAGGCATGATTGCAAGTATTGCATATGAGGGAACGCAACAAGAAGCAGCGCTTGCTCTTGAGGAATTTTTTGGAAAAGTTAACGAACTTCTTGACAAAATGTCTACGCAAAAGAAAAAAACAGGCGCAGAAGCCCAGGCATCTTCATCCCCAATTATCCAAGAATTAGTAGATATTGTAGATCAAGCCTTTCCCCAAGCTATTATCCTTCCTACTTTCTCATCCTTAGCCAAAGATACCTCAATTAATGAGAGTGATACCGACAGAAAAGCAACCCTAGATTTACTCAAGAGAAAAGGCTTCTATATAGAAATACCTCAAGGCCAAAGCCAAGACCAGGAGAGGTTATCCTATGAGTATGTAGTATTACCTATCATCGTCCCTGAAAGTGCAATCCCTCAAGCCTTAAGAGAAACCATCCAATCTCAAGAGAAGATAGATGAAAAGGCCATCACCAAAGTAGCCATTGGTTACCTAAAAGAGTACTTCCAAAACACATCTATCTCTGTTGTCCAGAAGCAGACTCGCTCTCATAAGTTAGAGCCTGAAGCTGTTGGTGAGATAGGCTTTGATATCTCATCACTAATTGCTGTCTTGACTGAAAATGGTGATTTATTAATCCAGGCTCACTTCTGGGTAAAACATAACTTTGAGGCCCTGGAAGCCTTGAATGAGCTTATTATATCCAGATTACCTCAAGAGGAATTCAAGATAGATGCAGACTGGTCTTCTCTTAAAGTAACAGACTCAGAATCAGCAATTGAGGCCCTAAGTAGGCATGCACCGTTCTTCTTTGATGAATTCTCCAAAGGAAATCTTGATAGAGCAGAACTGCTAAAACAACTCATTGACCAGATAGATGTAAGTGACTTGGTTAATCCCGAGGGCATTAGCTACGATGAGACCTTAGGTGTATTTATATCTGGAGAGGACAAAGACTCAAAAATACCCTACTTTGGCAGCCACCTAGAAAAATTCCTAGCCAGCCTGAATACTATCCAGCAGCTATCTCTATTATTATATTTCTTAGCTGCTCCTCAATTTGATGAATTTACTCAACGAGCTATTCCTGTAGAAGATAAGGCCTTACAGGAAAGTGTTGTCAGGTTTTATTACAGGCTATATGTTCACTTAACTAAATTGGCCAAAACCCACTTCCAGGATATTACCATCTTTGAGCCTTTGAAGATTGAACTTGGTGACTATGCCCAGAGATTAAGCAGGGCAATAAGAGCTGAAGATGCCCGTGAAGTAAATACTGCCTTAGCCTCTACAGTAATTAAGCATCTCTTGAGAAAAGGTATAGACCTCTCTAGCAAAGAGAAAGACGCCCTAAAAGAAATCTACCAGCTCTATAGTGAAGAAGAAGGCCTCTGGGCCTATGATATCTTACAATTAGCAGAACTATTATCAGAAGACACCTTTACCCGAGCCTTTAGATACTTAAAAGTAGATAGTCCAAAAGGAGTCCTACCTTCAGATAAACTTTATGAGATCTTTGATGGAACAGGAAGAATCGCCAGAATGGGCCTTGCTTTAAGAATGGCTTCAGACATAAATGCCCAAGAAGAAGGCTACTATGGCAGGTATATGGTAAGAACAAGAAGGCTAAAAGGGGAAAGTTCCTCTGAGAAGTTTACTCAGGCCTTAAAGATGGTTCAAGGTATGTTCAGTGACAGTGTAATTGAGACAAGTGGCATATCCCTGATTGCAGAAGACGGAAGCTCCATATCCTTATCCCGGCTCATAAGAGAAGGAAGACTTACCTTTAAGTTAATTTACACTGAACCTCTATCAGCCAGACAGGACTTTAAAGTAAACTATCCCATTAAGTGTGTCTATCCTGTGGTTATCGAACTTGATGGGAAAGAAGTTGGCACTGTTTATTGTGTAGACTGCATAGACTTTGAGATAGGATGGGTATCCCAGGATTTGAAGTTAGACCTAGAACAAAACAATATCCCCAGGCCCTGCATAATAGAAGATATCTACTTTGGCATGCTTACTGATGCTACTCCAGGTGGCGTGGAAATTGGTGACGGTAACTTAGAAGTTTTATCAAAAGAAGAATTGGAAGAAGCGGGCCTTAAATACTCTCATCCTACAGTTTGGGTGACGGCTGGCACAAATAGACTGAGCATATCTGGACGCAAGATCGATACCACCACAGAATTACAAAGACTTATTGAAAT
>CP070655.1:73454-80653 GCA_020354945.1 Candidatus Omnitrophota bacterium | reverse complement strand
AGAGCTTGCCCTGTTTAATAAATTGCCGCATCTTTTATGCACGGTGTTAACCAATCCAAAAAAGGTATCCGTAGCATTAAACTGGGTAGTTGAAGTGATGGAGAAAAGATATAAATTATTCGCTAAATTAGGCGTAAGAAAAATAGAGGGATTTAACCAGAAAAGCGCGAAAGATAGAATTGAAGGAGATATGCCTGAGAAGCTCCCTTATATTGTTGTAGTTATTGATGAGCTGGCAGATTTAATGGCAATAGCCTCGCAGGATATAGAAAGCGCAATTACAAGATTAGCCCAGCTTTCCAGGGCTGTTGGAATACATATAATACTCGCTACCCAAAGGCCATCTGTAGATGTTATAACAGGCGTTATCAAGGCAAATTTTCCGGCAAGGATATCATTTAAAGTTGCTTCCAAGGTGGACTCCCGCACTGTGCTGGACATGAACGGAGCAGACAAATTACTTGGCAGGGGCGATATGTTATTTATAGAACCTGGCGCTGCCAAACCGGTCAGGGCCCAGGGAAGCCTGGTATCGGATAAAGAAATAGAAATAGTGGTATGTTTTATTTCATCTCAGGTCCCTGCCCAATATGAAGGCGAATTATTAATGGCTCAAGAGAAGAAGAAAGCATATGCTGCTGAGGAGCAAGATGAACTTTACGATGAGGCAGTAAAGCTGATTTTAGAAAGCGGCCTGGCTTCGGTCTCTTTCTTGCAGCGGCGTATGAAACTTGGGCATATGCGAGCCGCACGCTTAATAGATACTATGGAAATTGAAGGGATAGTCGGTCCATATCAGGGTTCTAGACCGAGGGAGATTTTGGTTGACCGCGAGGCTTATTTACGCGAGAGAATACAACAAGGGGAATCCACGTAATTAAATCTAACTGACAACCGAAAACCTGCCTGCCGAGAGGCAGGCTAATAACTGAAAACTGACAAATGAGCATTGGAAAGAAATTAACAGGGGCCAGAGAAAAAAAGAAGATAAGCTTAGAGCAAGCCTATAGACACACTAGAATACATCCAGATATATTAAAGGCACTTGAGGCGGATGAGTATGAGAATATATTAAGTCCTACTTATATTAGAAGTTTTTTAAAAGAGTATGCTTCTTTTTTGGGGCTGGATGTGAATAAGATTATAGAAGAATATAATAAGCCACAAAAGGCAGGGAAACCCAGCCCTGAACCTCCGTCGGAAAAATTGCAGAAATTGGAGATTGTAAAACGGCTAGCAAAAAATGCTACACCGGTTCTCAAATGGCTAGCTATTATAGTATTAGCAGTTGTTGTGTTAAGGGGCGTATTTAAATTTGCTCAAAACATAAAACAGAAACAGCTCGCAAAACAGGTTAAAGCTACCCAAGTTAAAAGTCAGCCTGCTACTGAAACGACCAAAAAAGCAACGGTTTCAAAAAAACTACAAGCACAACAGCCCCCCTCAAAAGCTGTAGTTATCCCAAGGGGAGAAAAACTCATTCTTGCCGTCGATACTACAAACGATGTGTGGCTTAGGCTAAAAGTAGATGGAAAGATAATTTTTGAAAATATATTAAAAAAAGGTGCATCAGAATCCTGGAAGGCAGAAAAAGATTTTACAATATGGACCGGAAGGGCCGAGGCCTTGCAATTGACCCTTAACGGGAACTATATTGGCACAGCCGGCAAGGGCGTCGTTAAGAATTTGGTTATTGATAGAAAAGGAATTAGATAGTAAGAATGCACTGTTTGTGATCCCAAACGGTGCTATGGGCAGGTACCCGAGTGGCCAAAGGGGTCAGACTGTAAATCTGATGGCTATGCCTACGGAGGTTCGAATCCTCCCCTGCCCACCACCAATTTTGGCATAGCCAAAATTGGAAATTCAAATGCCAAAATCCAAATGACAAATTTGATATTTGGATTTTGAAATTTGTCATTTACAACTGCGAAGCAATTGTATGCGGGTGTAGTTCAGTGGTAGAATAGCAGTTTTCTTCCACACTTTGTAAAAGTGCAGAATCAAATTTGGCTATTATTTAAGGAGTTTGTTGAAGAATAGCTTACGTTACTTCATTCCGTAAACTGCGGCCTCATTTAGCAAGCTTTAAAACTGCATAGGCGGGTGTCGCACAGTGGTAGTGCACTAGCCTTCCAAGCTGGCTACACGGGTTCGATTCCCGTCACCCGCTCCAAAATTTCGCGAAGGAAAGTTTTCTCCCGAACAATGCGACCTGCCTGCCGGAAGACAGGCGAATAGGGACATTTGAGGAACAAGATTGAAGAACCGCAAAAAAAGATCTCCACATGCCAAATATACCAAAAAACGAGGATCCTAAAGAGATAAGACTTTTTGGCGAAAAGTCTATCAAAGAAGAGGCCTATCGGCAGAAGATTATCCAGCTGGAAAAAGAGATAATGAAGTTGGAATCTATGCTGAAAGATCGACAAAACGAAACAAATGTCGAATATGAAAGTGGAAAGAATAATAAGCTGCCGGAATATTCAGAAGGGCTTTTTTACGAAGCGGCAGTTTCTATGGAAGAAAAAGTAAAAAAGTATCAAAATATGCTTGAGACAAAGGCAAGGGATATCAGCGAGAGGCTAAGCCTGCAAGCCCAAAATCTTATTGAGCATGAGAAAATACACAGGCATGTGGTTACTACAAAGAGAGCGCTTATCATATTAGCATCGTTTACACTAATCGCTATAACTATGTCTGCACTTTCTATCTTTACTATACCGCGCTTAGACAAAGTCCACTATCAAAAAGATGCGGATATTCTTAACCCTTATGAAAAGCCGGAATATGTAAAAAATCTGCTGCAGGAAAGCGGTTTTTATAATAAACAATACACAATTATTGATTTAGATTACTCTAATCATGTGTACAAGGGCATAGTAGAGTTGCATTTTAAACCGCACAGTAACTGGACCATAAAGATGATAGCTTCTGATATAATAAAAAATTTCAAAAGGACATCGATTAATAAATCGATTGAGCTTGGTTTTATATACGAAAGTAATACATATGCAAGGGTAAATTATTCTTTTGTTTCGGGCGAGATACATTATGATTTTTTAGCTAACAGGAGATAAAAAAATGAGAGCAATTTATCCCGGGAATTTTGATCCAATAACATATGGTCACATAGATATTATAAACAGGGCCGTTAAAATATTTGATGAAGTTATTATTGCCGTATCTTCTGGCTCGCAAAAGCAGACTTTATTTACTCCTGCTGAAAGAGCGAATATGATTAAAAAGTCAGTAAAGAGTTTAAAAAATGCAAAGACAGAAATTTTTGAAGGCTTAATAGTTAATTATGCCAAAAAAAAGAAAGCCAGCGTTATTTTAAGAGGTCTGCGTATGATATCAGATTTTGAATATGAATTTCAAATGGCTTTGACCAACAGAAAATTGAATCCATCTGTAGAAACAATTTTTATGATGCCCGCTGAATCTTATTCGTATCTTTCTTCGAAATTGATCAAAGAAGCAGCTTCACTCGGAGCAGACTTAAAAGGATTTGTTCCGGCGTTTGTAGACGCTGCACTCAAAAAAAGACTTAAGAGAATAGCACCGTTTGGGAAAGCAAAGTAGCAAATGTCCCATTTACTGGGACAGTTACCGCCATGCTTTCCCAAACGGTGCGTATGCCATATGGAAACAATACAGATGCTTAGAGAAAAGGCCAAAAAAGCGGAAGCCAAAATTGTCCTTCCGGAAGGTGGAGAACCACGCGTAGTTCAAGCAGCAGCATATATTTCAAGGGAGAAAATAGCCGATATAATACTTTTAGGAAATCCACACAATATAGAAAAGGCGCTTAAAGAGAAAAATGCAGATATTGGGAGAATCAATATAATAGATATCAAAAATTCACCTCTTTTAGATAAATATATTGATATGTTTTACGCATTGAGGAAACATAAAGGTATAAGCAAAGAAGATGCAAGGAATGCAATTATTAATAATTCGTTGTATTTTGGCGCATTGATGGTAAAAGATGGATTAGCAGACGGTTTTGTGGCAGGCGCTATTAACACCACAAGGGATGTAGCCAGGTCTGTCTTGTGGTGCATAGGCTTGGATAAAAATATAAAGACTATGTCCAGTTCATTTATAATGATTCTGCCAGATAAGAATTTTGGAGCAGATGGCATAATCATATACGCAGACTGCGGTATAGTGCCTAATCCTTCAGCAAGACAACTTGCAAATATTGCTGTTACTTCGAGTGATTTGATGAATATGCTTTTTGGAACCGAGCCAAAAGTTGCCATGCTTTCTTTTTCTACAAAAGGCAGTGGAAAAATTCCAGGAACAGAAAAGATAATTAAGGCGATAGAGATAATAAAACAGACAAGGCCGGACCTTGTTGTAGACGGAGAACTTCAGGCAGACGCAGCATTGGTTCCCGAGGTGGCAAAGATAAAAGCACCACAGAGCCCTTTAAAAGGGGGTGCCAACGTTTTAATTTTTCCCAACTTAGAAGCAGGGAACATATCTTACAAACTCACTCAGAGATTGGCTAAGGCCAGGGCCTTAGGGCCATTGCTTCAGGGTTTGCAGGCTCCTTGCAGTGACCTATCCCGAGGATGCAACTGGGAAGACATAGTAGGTATAGTTGCAGTTACAGCTTTAAGAAAAAGGCATATGAAAGGTGCGGGATGAAAATACTTGTAATTAATAGCGGTTCATCAAGCATAAAGTATCAGTTATTTGATACCAGGAAGCCTTATCCATTATGCAGAGGAATTGTAGAAAGGATAGGGACGAGGAAAAGCTTGCTTACCCATCAGAAATTAGATAAAAGACCTCTTGTTAATAATGTCTATGCGCCTGACCATTATCAGGCAATAAGGCATATCTATGATATTATAACTAACCCTAATTTAGGAGCGATAAGGTCTCTTTCGCAGATTGCGGGCATAGGGCATCGGGTCGTACACGGAGCTGAAATTTTTACCCAGCCGACCATTATTACTAATGAGGTTTTTAATGTTATTAAGAAATTTAGTGAGCTGGCACCATTGCATAATCCACCCGCAGTTTTGGGAATAGATGCTTGCAGGAAATTTTCAAAAGAGATTCCCCAGATAGCTGTTTTTGACACGGCCTTTCATCAGACCATGCCGCAAAAAGCATATACGTATGGTATCCCATATAGATTCTATAAAAAGTATAGTTTGCGCAGATATGGTTTTCATGGCACAAGTCATATGTATGTTGCTGTTAAAGCTGCAAAACGCTTAAAGAAACCTTTAGAGTCGTTGAAGGTAATTACCTGCCATCTGGGAAACGGCTGCAGTATAACTGCGGTTAAACATGGTAAAAGCATTGACACCAGCATGGGATTTACCCCTCTAGAAGGCGTAATGATGGGTACAAGATGCGGAGATATAGATGCGGCTGCAGTGCTTTATCTAATGGAAAAAGAACATCTAAGCATTAAAGAGGCCGACGATTTACTCAATAAAAAAAGTGGCCTGCTGGGGCTCTCCGGCGTAAGCAATGATATGCGCGATGTTAATAAAAAGGCATTATCCGGAGACAAAAGGGCAGCTCTTGCTATAGAGGTTTTTATTTATAGAATTATAAAATACATTGGCGCTTATATTGCTGCAATGGATGGAGTTGATGCCATTGTGTTGACCGCAGGTATAGGTGAAAATTTTACCCCTCTTCATCAAAAGTTAAAAAACGCACTTAAAAATACACTTAAAAAATTCTCCGCCAGAATATTAGTTATTCCTACCAATGAAGAGCTTATGATAGCCAGGCAGGCAGCGCATGTGTTAAAAAATGCACCGTTTCTGAAAGCAAAGTAGTTCGGAGGCTTCAGACACCAGGAATGAATAATGCATTTCCCCAGTGCCTGACGCCTGCTGGACACTTTCCCATTTGCTTTCCCAAACGGCGCATATACCAATGAAAGTCCTAGTAAATGAAATACCTCCCGAAGGATTGAACATTAAAGGAGAACTTGACCCTGCGAAACTTAATTTAGCTACAAAACAGATAAATTTTTCTTCGCCCATAAAGACAGAATGTTTTTTAACAAGGTCAAAAGATGATTTGTTTGCAAAATGCAGGTTGACTGCTCAGACAAAAGAGATCTGCAGCCGATGCCTTACGGAATTTGATATGAATATAGAGAAAGATGTAGATTTACACTATGAATTGAAGGGTGAATTAAGTATTATGCTCGATGATAACCTGAAGGATGAAATAATTATTGATTATCCGATGAAGGTGCTGTGCAAGCAAGACTGTAAAGGTTTATGTCCGCAATGCGGCAAGAATTTAAACAAAGGCCCGTGCGACTGTGGTAAAAGTTAAAGATAAAATCCGAAACATATACTAATTTTCAAAATTCAAAAACTTCTGATTTCGAATTTTGTGCTTCGGATTTGAAAGGATTGATAATGGCAAGGATTGGAATAATTGGCGGCAGTGGTTTATATAAGATAGAAGGATTGGCAGATACACGATGGGTTAAGGTTGATACCCCTTTTGGCAAACCGTCAGACGAATATCTGGTGGGCAAACTTCAAGGAACAGAGGTTGCATTTTTACCCAGACATGGCAGAGGACATCATATAATGCCAACCGAACTGAATTATACAGCCAATATATATGGAATGAAAAAACTCGGGGTTGAAAGGATAATATCGGTTTCAACGGTGGGAAGTTTTAAAGATAATATAAAACCTCTTGATGTCTTAATTCCTGATCAGTATGTTGATAGAACCAACCAAGCCCGCAAGACAACCTTTTTTGGGAAAGGTATAGTAGCCCATGTTAATTTTTCCGATCCTTCCTGTAATGTTTTAGGAGAAATGATCGCGCAAACCGCTAAAGAGATAGGGGCAACGGTTCATAAACGGGGAACATATTTGAATATGGAAGGCCCGGCCTTTTCTACAAGGGCGGAGTCAAGGCTATACAAAAGCTGGGGCATGGACGTTATTGGCATGACCAATATGCCGGAGGCAAGGTGCGCAAGAGAAGCTGAAATTTGCTATGTTACAATGGCGATGGTAACCGATTATGACTGCTGGTATCAAGCAGAATCAGTCAATGTGCAGATGATTATTCGGAATCTCTTAAAGAATGCTACGATTGCAAAGGAGATAATCAAAAGGGTTATTCCAAAGATACCCGGACAGAGAAACTGCCATTGCGCTTCAGCATTAAAAGATGCCATTATT
>CP070655.1:64446-73354 GCA_020354945.1 Candidatus Omnitrophota bacterium | reverse complement strand
AGGCTTTCGCCCATTGCAAAAGATTCTCGACTGCAGCCTCCCGTAGGAGTCTGGGCAGTGTCTCAGTCCCAGTGTGGCTGACCATCCTCTCAGACCAGCTACCCGTCAAATGCCTTGGTAGGCAATAACCCTACCAACTAGCTGATAGGACGTGGGCTCGTCCCCAAACAGCAGGCTTAATATTAATTTTCTCGCGAAAATTACTACTAAATCCCCACTTTTAACCTCATCCTGAAGTTTCAGGTTGTGGTCTCGTTGCGTATTAGCTCCGTTTTCACAGAGTTATTCGCATTTTGAGGGTTGATTACCCACGCATTACTCACCCTTTTGCCACTCCCCGAAGGTTGAACTTCTTACGAAGAACTACATTCGGGGCGTACGACTTGCATGCCTAAACCACGCCGCCAGCGTTCGTTCTGAGCCAGGATCAAACTCTCTAGTTAAATATCTAGGGTTGTGTTTTACACAACAGTGGTATTTTGATTCACTAGCTTTTGGTTTTCAAAGAACAAAATTTTATCGCTATTTAAAAAGTAACGACAAAAAAGGCGTCAAGACGACGCCTTTAAAACATCCTCTCTTATCCTCCACCGATCCACCGAGATTTTAGATTTTTTCAAACAGCTTCTGCAAGAAGCTCCTCCTTTAAGTTTGGCGGTACTAACGGATACCCCTTCCGCCAACTTATAAGTGTAACATATATATCAAGAAAAATCAATATTTATTATATATATTATATATAAAAGCCCCAACCTTAAATTTAAAATAAAATAGCATAAATATAAGATATTGTCAAGAATTTTTTTGTGTTTTAAGGTGCGTATTTTGTTGAAATTTTTCTAAAACCTCTCTTGCCCGCTTTAACTATCATGCCATCTTTTGGTTTAATTTGCTCATCGGGATTGCAAGCTTTTGCACCATCTATAGTTACGCCACCTTGTTGTATAAGTCTTCTTGCCTCCGAATTTGAGCTTGTAAGGCCGCTGTCTGTAAGTAAAAAAAGAATCCATATTGTGCCATCTATATTATGTCTTCCGGGTTTTATTTCATAAACAGGTATATCTTTCGGCACCCCTTTATTCTTAAAAACCCGCTCAAACTCTTTTCCAGCCTTTTCTGCCTCACTTTTGCTATGGTACGTAGTTACTATTTCTTTGGCAAGTCTTACCTTTGCATCCTTTGGGTGGGCTTCCTTCTTCATTCTTGATATTTCTTTTATTGAAATATCGGTGAGCAATTCATAATATTTCCACATAAGCCTATCTGAAATGGACATAATTTTTCCAAACATATTCATTGCAGATTCTGTTATTCCTATGTAATTTCCAAAACTCTTGGACATCTTTTGGATACCGTCTGTACCCTCCAGGAGTGGCATCGTTATAATAACCTGCGGGCTCTGTCCATAAGAACCCTGTATGTCTCTGCCTACTAGAAGATTAAATTTTTGGTCATTGCCGCCAAGTTCAACATCAGCTTTTAGCGCTACCGAATCGTATCCCTGCAATAGAGGATATAAAAATTCTAACATATTAATGGGTTTATGTTGTTTATACCTTTTTGAAAAATCGTCCCTTTCTAACATGCGCATAACTGAATACTTAGACATAAGCTCACCAATTTCAGAAGCATTCAACTTCTCAAGCCACTCACTGTTAAAACGCAACTCCAGTTTTTCTATATCTAAGACTTTAGAAATCTGCCTCTTATAAGTTGCTGCGTTCTCTAAAACTTCATCTTTAGCAAGACGTGGGCGTGTCTTTGAGGCACCCGAAGGATCGCCGATCGTAGCAGTATAGTCTCCTATAAGGAATATAACCTTATGGCCAAGGCCCTGAAAATGCCTCATCTTTCTAAGAAGCACAGTATGCCCCAAGTGAATATCCGGCGCGCTTGGGTCAAATCCTGCCTTAACAATAAGAGGGGATTTCTTTTTTATGGAGCTTTCAAGCTTCTCCTTTAGTTGTTGCTCCTCTATTATTTCTACAGTACCCCGCTTTATTATTTCAAGCTGCTCTTTTATGCTCATATTAATTTTCCTTGTAGGATTAAGTTAAACTTAATTCTTAATCCTTAATTCTTGCTACTTCATCGTAAGGCCTATCTTTCTCTGCTCATTATCCACTTTGATTACTTTAACTTTTACTTTCTCGCCCACTTTATATTTCTCCTCTAAAGGGGGCTTTATCTGCTGTGGTATTTCTGAAATATGCACCAACCCCTCCAGTTCCTTATCTATCTCAACAAATAAACCAAAAATGGTTATCTTGGTAATAGTCCCTTCTATTTCTTTATTAACGGGGTATTTCATAACAAGCGACGGCCAGTGGTCATCTTTTAGTTGTTTAAGCCCGAGTGCTATCTTCATGTTTTCTTCATCGACTGACAACACCATCGCTTCTATTCTATCACCCTTTTTTAAAATTTCTGACGGGTGATTTATCTTCCTGGTCCAGGACATATCTGAGATATGAATAAGCCCGTCTATATTCTCATCCAATTCAACAAATGCTCCGTAATCGGTGAGATTCTTAACCTTTCCCTTTATCTTACTGCCAGCAGGATATTTTGTAACCACCTCAAGCCACGGATTAGGCTCTACCTGTTTGATTCCTAACGATATCTTTCGTTGCTGTTTATTTGTACTCATCACCACTGCCTCTACCATATCCCCTATAGCCAGGACTTCGGAAGGGTGATTTATTCTCTTAGTCCAGGAAAGGTCTGAAATATGCACGAGCGCCTCCACGCCTTTTTCCAATTCTATAAAGGCGCCGTAGGGAACTATATTAACTACTTTGCCTTTAACATCTGAGCCCACAATGTATTTTTTATCAACATCTTCCCACGGATTGGGCTCTTTTTGTTTAAGCCCGAGGGAAATCTTCATATTATCCTTATCAAAGTTAAGAACTACAACTTCTATATCGTCACCAACTGCCAATACTTCTGAGGGATGGCTTATTCTCCCCCAGCTTATATCCGTTATGTGCAGGAGGCCGTCTATGCCTCCTAAATTAATGAATGCGCCAAAATCAGTAATATTTTTAACCTTGCCTTTTATCAGTTGCCCTTTTTGCAACTTGTTAAGCAACTCCTGCTTTCTATGCTCTATATTCTCTTGCAATACCTCTCTTCTTGAAACAACAATGTTCTTTCTGGACTTATTTATCTTTATTATTTTGTAATCTAAATCCTTCCCTACCAAACCATTTAAATCTATAGGGGGCCTAAGCATCGATTGACTGGCAGGTAAAAATGCCTCTACTCCTATATTTACCATTAGCCCGCCTTTAATCTTTCGCAAGCCCCTGCCAGTTATAATATCTCCTTCCTTATAATTATTTATGATCCTTTCCCAGCCGATTATCTTCTCAGCCTTGCCTCTAGAAAGGACGACCATTCCCTCGTCATTCTCTAATTTTTCTATCAGAACTTCTACCTCATCGTCCACTTTAAGGTCTTTTCTGTCCGGGAATTCGTCTAATGAAATTACCCCTTCTGATTTAAAACCAATATCTACAACTATATCCTTTTTGGTAACAGATATTATTTTACCTTTAACAATTTGGCCTTGTTTAGGGGCCTTTAAATTTTCGAAATATAGCTGCTCCTTTTTAGCTCTTGCATCATCTGTTTCTGTTTTTTCACGTTCCAACATATTTAGGTAACCTCCTCGTATAATACGTCTATTAGCTTCGTTAAATCCGGAACTCGAATATCGAAATCCGAAACAGATTCGAATTCTGAATTTCGAAATTGTTTCATGCTTCGGATTTCGGATTTCGGATTTAAACGTTTCATATTGTCACATTACGCCTTATGCGAATTATCACTCTATCTACAATCCAGCGAGGGGTGGAAGAGCCGCTTATAATCCCTACCGATTTTGCGCCTTTAAACCACTCGTCCTTAATTTCTTTCTCTGTTTCTATATGATAAGTCTTTACACCTTCTTTTTTACAAAGTTCCGCTAACCGTTTAGTGTTTGCGCTCACTTTGCCGCCAATCACAAACATTAAATCAACAGTCTTGCTAAGCCTTGCTGCCTCATATTGTCTTTTAGCAACGTCACTGCAGATTGTATCAAATACCTTCAATTTGGATGGGTTTTTATCCCGCAGGCTCTGAGTTATTTCTTCAAATAAAGATTTAGTCAAAGTGCTCTGGGCCAATAAAGCTACTTCTTTATTTTTTAGATTGAGTCTTTTCATCTGTTTGCTATTAATTACTATTCTTTTATTTTTCCCGGCTGCTTCTGCCAAAGCTGCTACTTCCGGATGGTTTGCCTCCCCCGCTATGATTATATAAAAACCTTCCCTTTTTAAATTATTAACAATCCGATGCGACCTCTTAACAAATGGGCAGGTTGCGTCTAGTATCTTTATCTTTTTTGCTCTTATTTTTTCTCTGATACTCGGATGTATCCCATGTGACCTTATTAATATCCTTCCATCAAGGGCCTGGTCGGCATCTTTTATAACTTCTAAGCCCTTGCTTTGAAGTTCCTTAACCACTAAAGGGTTATGTATTATTGGCCCAAAAGAATATATCTTTGTTTTATTCTTTAATGCATCCTCTGCTATATTAATAGCCCGTCTTACGCCCCAGCAAAATCCTACCGGGTTGGCCTTCTTAATCATAACCATAACTTGCTTTATCTTTAAGGGCTTTTATATGCGACATAATCTTTTGAGCAAACTCGTAATAATCTTCCTTCTTCCTGCCTTCTCTAACAAGGGACAGGCCTAAAGGCTTCCCAAGAAAAATCGCCAGTTTCCCTTTATGGAAAAAATGGCTATTCGGCGGCCATATATCATAACCGCCCTTTACATAACACGGTGTAACAGGCGCTTTAGTAATAAAAGATAAGACCGATACTCCTATTTTGCCTTCTCTTATGCTGCCATCGTTACTTCTTGTGCCTTCCGGAAAGATTACAAGCCCCTTACCTTTTCTTAACTTCCTAATTGCCCCCATTAATGCCCTGCTATCGCTACTGTATCTTTTTAAAGGTGAAACATTCAGTTTCTTCAAGTACCAGCTGAAAAATTTATTTTTAAAGAGTTCCTCTTTTGCCAGAAAATTAATTTTGCGCCTAGAGGAGCAGCCGACTACCATTGGGTCTAAGTAACTGGCATGATTGCAGGCAATTATAAATGTCCCTTTACTGGGTATATTTTCTAATCCTTTTACCTTTAGTGAAAAAAATATCTTAAAAAGCCAATATACGACATATACTGTAATCCAATAAATCATTTAATATACGAGCATACCTCATTAATAACTTCTTCTATGGCCATATCGGTGGTATCTATATAAATGGCATCTTCAGCCCTGCGCAATGGAGCAATATCTCTTGTCTTATCTTTAGAATCTCTCACTCTTATATCTGTTTCAATCTCATCGAGGGTTTTATCCTCAGGGTTTATTTCGCCTGTTTCGATAAGTTCTTTATATCTTCTATTTGTTCGCTCTTTTAGGCTTGCATCAATGTAAAATTTATACTTGCTTTCTGGAAAAACCACTGTGGTTATGTCTCTTCCTTCAAATACGCACCTGCCACGTTGACCTATCTTTCGCTGCGATTTAACCATTTTCTTGCGCACCCTTCCCACACCGGCTAAATAATGAACCTTGGCCGTTAATTCGGGCGTTCTAATAAAACCTGCTACATCTTCATTATCCAGCAAGACTTTTATGTTTCCATTTTTATCATTAGTAACGTCCAATGCGGTCCGCTTGGCAAGATTGGCTAATTCATTTTCATCTTGCAAGTTGATACCTTCCCTTATAGCTTTCAGCGTCAGCGCCCTGTACATAGCCCCTGTGTCAACATAAGTAAAAGATAATTTTTTAGCTACTAATCTAGCAACTGTGCTTTTACCTGAACCTGCTGGTCCATCTATAGCAATTATACTATCCAATGCTATCCCTTTTTTCTTTTGCCGATGTTATTCTTTTTAATAATCCTATTTCGTCTTTTTTGATTATATTGGATTGTAATAGCTTAATATTTTTCTCAAAAATATTTCTTGCTCTCAAAATATTGGCTTTATTTTGTAGAAAAATTTCAGTCCACATCTTTGGGTCGCTCTTGGCTATCCTGGTAAAGTCTTTGAAGCCGCTCCCTGCTAAACGGGCTCCTTCAATAGGAATAGATGCGCAAAGACCGTAAGCTAATAGATGAGGAAGATGGCTTATCTGTGCTACAGCAAAATCATGTTTTGAAGCAGGCATAATCTCTATCTTTGCTTCTAACATTCGCCAAAAGCGTTTGACTTTTTTAAGCGCCGAGTCTTCCGTATATTTAGAAGGTGTTATTATGCATATTGCGTTTTTAAACAAATCTGGCTTAGCTACCGAGACACCACTTTCTTCGGAACCGGCCATTGGATGAGTGCCTACATATGATATACCTTCTTTATTTCTAACGCTCTTATCAGCCAATTTTACTATCTTAACCTTTATGCTGGCTACATCTATAATTATGGCACCCTTTTTAGCGAATCTTGCGCATTCGGTTATCTTTTCGGTTACTATGTTAATCGGAGTGGATATAATTATTAAATCGCACTCCTTGATTCCTTCTTTTAGATTGAGGGTGCCTTTATCAATAGCTCCCAACTTTTTGGCTTTATTAATTGAAGAGCGACGGTGCCCAATGCCAACCACCTCTCCGGCTATTTTCTTCTTTCGACAGGCCATACCTATTGAGCCACCAATTAGACCAACACCGACTATAGAAATCTTCTTAAATAACATAGTTAGGAATAGCACCGTTAACGGTGCTATTCTATATACTCCTTCCCACTGCCCTGGCTACACTTGTAACATTTGCCATGAGCGAGTTAAAATTTGCCGGCATCAGAGACTGCACACCGTCAGACAATGCCTCCTCTGGAGTACTATGCACCTCTACAATCAAACCATCAGCTCCTGCTGCTATTGCTGCAGCTCCTACCGGAGCAACCAGGCCCCATTTACCTGTAGCATGACTGGGATCTGCTATTACAGGAAGATGCGTTAAATTCTTTACTACAGGAATTGCGCTTACATCAAAAGTGAACCTGGTTGTTTTCTCAAAAGTTCTTATGCCTCTTTCGCATAGAACCACATTAAAATTACCATTTGAAAGAATATATTCTGCTGACATAAGCCATTCTTCAATCGTTGACATCAGGCCTCTTTTAAGCATAACCGGCTTTTTTAATAAGCCCACTTCTTTTAAGAGATTAAAATTCTGCATGTTTCTTGCGCCTATCTGAATCATATCCGTATATCTTTCCACCACATCGATATCTCTTATGTCCATCAATTCAGTAACTGTTGGCAGGGCCACCTCTTTGCTTACTTCGCGCAGAATCTTCAAACCCTTTTCTCCCAATCCTTGAAAACTATAAGGCGAGGTCCTTGGTTTAAATGCTCCGCCTCTTAAAAGAGAAGCGCCTGCCTTTTTTACTATTTTGGCAATCTTAAGGAATGTCTGATGATTTTCTACTGCACAAGGGCCGGCTATTACAACTACCTTTTTCCCTCCTATCTTTACTCCGCCAGCATCTACAATAGTCTTCTCCGGCTTAAAGTCCTTTGATACAAGCTTATACGGAGCGAGGACAGGCATAACCTTCTCAACGCCCGGGAATACCTCTAACGGTTGAACCCTTAATATGTCCTCTTTGCCAATTACACCTATAATGGTGCGCTCTATCCCTTTTGATACCATAGGCTTTAAGCCTAATTTCTTAACCTTATCAACAATATGCCTTATCTGTTTTTCTGTTGCCTCCGGCCTTAATACTATTATCATCTATTTCCTCCCTTTAATTGAAAAAGATTGCATTCAAAAATTAATGCTGCAAACTGCAAACTGTCAACTGTATACTGCTTTCAGCGCTTCTATAAATCGCCTATTTTCTCGCATTGTCCCTACATTGACTCTGAAAAATTTGGGTAAATCATAAGCTTTCATATCTCTAACTATAACGCCGTGCTTTAATAGCTTTTTAAACATTTTATTGCCTGATTTTTTGCCGCAGTTTACCAGTATAAAATTTGTCGGCGATATAACTATTTTAAAACCCAAATCTTCTAAACTTTTAACTAAAAATTTCTTGCCTGTCTTTATAACTTTTTTTGTCCTTGCTATGTGGGCTACATCACCCAGGGCCGCTTCTGCTGCTTTCTGGGCCAGGAGATTAACATTAAACGGAAGACGCACCTTTTCCATTGCCGCAATTATCCTTTTGTTAGCAAGCCCGTAGCCAATCCGCAATCCCGCAAGCCCATAGGACTTGGAAAAAGTACGTAGGATTATAATATTTTTTCTGTCTATGTATTTAAAAGGATTGGAATAATCCTTCTTATCTACTAATTCACGATATGCCTCATCAAATACTACGATTCTATCATTAGGGCAACCTTTGATAAAATCGCCTAACATCTTTTTATTTAAATAAGCCCCGGTAGGATTATCGGGATTTCCGATAAATATTACTTTTGTCTTACTATTTATTGCGTTCAGGATAGACTTTATATCATATTGGAAATTTTTAATTGGTACTGTTTTAACTTTTACCCCACGAGCCTTAGATAAAATAGAATATTCTAAGAACGCCGGCTTTGTAATCAGGACTTCATCATGTTCTTCTGTAAATGTTTTAATAATAGTATCTATCAACTCATCAGAACCATTGCCGATTGTAATATTCTTTGTTGATAATCCGAATTTTTTCGCAATCTTTCCCTTTAGATAAAACGATGAGCCATCGGGATACCTGTTTACCCCGGAAACTGCCCCAGATAGTGCCTTAATAGCTTTAGGTGATGGGCCTAAAGGATTTTCATTAGATGCCAGCTTAATTATATCCTTTAATCCCAGCTCCCTTTTAAGTTCTTCTATGGGCTT
>CP070655.1:60938-64346 GCA_020354945.1 Candidatus Omnitrophota bacterium | reverse complement strand
TTTAAAGAAGTAGGCTACCTAGTTACTCGCGCTGTAATATGGATTGAAGACCGCATAAAAAGCCTTAAGGGAAATGAGTTCTTAAGTTCTAGTGGGGAGGCTAATAGTATAATCTTTAAGTATCTTAAATTGGCAGCAAAGCTTGAGTTAGTCTTGAGGTATTCAGATGAAACCTTACTGGGCCTTATGCAATATTTTGTTGAGCAGCAAGATACGCTTTCCTGCGCGGAGGTTATAAACTACTTCTACTGGCGTTATAAAGAGCGTGGAATGAAAATCCCCGAAAGAATAAAAACACATAGAGATACATTCACCGTACATCTTGCCAGGCACTGGCTTGAAATAGTCAAAGAAGATATAGATCCAAATAATGAAATCCCGGATTTTGACATGCTCAAGATGTTTAAAGACGAGCAATATACTACTAATTACTTAGAAAAGTTTTTTAAGTGGCTTAAAATAATGAATAAAAGCTCTCATAACCCTGTAAAGGTTTTTAAGGCAATGGAAGTTCTTTATACCCTGCCCAACCCCTCTGTAGAGGTTTCCTCTTCAATAGAGAACAATTTTGTAGACCCCAAGGAAACATTCCTGGAGTTGCTAAATATGAACGTCGATAATCCATTAGGAATAAAAAAGACTTTACGCATGGCTAAAGCCGCAAACGTAGATATTTTAAAAGAAGCGCAAGAGCATTTGCTTTCTTTGCTGAAAGTAATTTTATACGGCGATAAGGCTGACCCTCAACATTGGGACTTAAAAGGCATGCGTAATTTGGTAAATATTGCCGTAAAACACAATATAGCTCTTTTAGAGAAAAAAGCAGACACTGAGGATTTAGGCAAAAAGATTATCAGTGACCTAAAAACCTTACTCCTTACCTTAACCTTACGCCTTAATAAAAATGCTGGAGTCCCTGATGTATATCTATATCTCATCCTGGATCTTGCCGGATATACCGTTAAGTTTAACAAGCAGGATTTAGGCAAAGAACTGTTAGGCCTTTTAAAAAAAGTTGACATTACACACAACAATATGCTTAACCTGTATAAGCTCATAATCGAAGATTACGTTGCAAAAGGCGACGATTATCCTCTTAATTCTATATTGAGAAATGATGTACTTAAAAGTAAAAGAGTTCAGCCTGCTGATTTTATAGCTGTAGTTGATGAGCTGGGTGTTGCTATGCATAACTCGGAAGTTTCATTAAGGGAGCTGCTGGATAACCTTAGCGTTAACAGCGAAGATGCTGCTTCAACATTTACCACCTATCTTGAGGTTTTACAATATATTATTGAAAATAACGTTAATGTGCCGGGAGTAGGGAAAATGCCAGTTGCTGATGGAGACGAAAAAGACGCTATCGCTATTACCAATGAAATCAACAACATTCTTTTAAGCAGGCTGCAACAGGAACAGTACTCCCCCTTCACAAGCCTCTTTAATAATTATATCGTACCTAAAAAACATAGAGAGTTTTTTACAGCGGTTATTTTAAATAAACTAAACGAAGTAACATCTGATGAAGGGGAGGACTCAACCGCAGCTAAATTCTTAGACCTGCTTAATAAGATAAAAATCCCCCAAGAAAATGAAACGCTTTCCTCTTCCATAGAGGCTAATTTTGTAGCCTTAAAAGGAGTGTACACGCAGGCGCTGTACGCAAATGCAGATAAGCCGGGAAAATTGGCAAATACTTTAGAGGTCGCTAAAAGGCACGGAGTGGATATGTCTAAAGAAGCATATCAATATTTTCTTATACTGATGAAAGAGCATCTGGACTATATGCAAGAAAACAATGCGTTAACGCCAAAACCATATTTTGGGCCAATACATGATTTAACAGATATAGCCATAAAATACAACATCCCTATTTTTAGGGAAGATTTTTTAACTAAAAGCCTTATTGATAATTTGACTCCCTGTTTTGAAAAATTTGGCTGGCAGCTTGAAGAGCATGAAGATGTAGCAAAGAACGTTTCAGAAGGAATGACGTCCATTATTAAATACGCCATTAAATTTCAAAGGCAGGATTTAGTTGATAATGTATGGAGAATTTTAAAAAAACAGCAAATCGTAATCAGCGGGTATATGTGGGCTTTAATTGCAACCTTGGCTCAAAAGTATCCCGTAAAAGATAATGTTGCCTTTTTCAACAATGTGCTGGCTAAAGATGTCATTGAGGAGGCAAGTATAGCTATCTCTGAATTTATATCTTTAGCTGACGAGCTGGGTGTGGCCGCGCGCGGCTCGGAGCAAGAACTTCTGAAGCTCTTGGATAAATACAGCACGATAGAAAATGAAGATATACATAAAGACTATATCGCTAGGTACAAAATGCTTATAGAATATATCGGCAAATACAATATCCCTGTGCCGGGAGTGCGAAAGATATCTGAAACTGAAATCGAAGGCAACGAGCTTGTTATTGACAGCAATAAAAGAGCTGCTGATGCGATTAAAAGAGTCCTTAGAGACGCGCCGCAAAAGGTTTTGCCAGTTATAGATATTTTTCAGGGTTTTTGCCTGCCTGAAAAACATAGAGACAGCTTTGCCGGATTTATCCTCGCCGGCTTAACGCCGGAAAGAGGCGTTGAGTTCTCAAGGCTGATTGTTCAATTAAAGACTTTTAAAGGAGACACTTCCTTTACAGAAGAAAATTCTGACATTGCGCGTGCGGTAAAAGAGCATAGGGATGACCCTATAGCCTTGACAAATGCCCTTTTAGGGAATATCAAGCTGTTTTTCGATGCCCCTCAAAGTCCAGAAAGAGACGCTGATATCAGGCAGCACTTGGAATTTGTTGTTGAAAATAACATAGATATGGGAGAAGTGCATTACTTTCGGCAATTATACCGCGAGCATAAATCCAACAAAGAATTCGCTCAAATATTTTATCACTATATAAATGTAACAGCACAGGGGTCTTCAAGCATCAACAAAGAGCTCGGAGGCATTATAATGGCTGATATTGCCCTGGAGGTATCTGTGGGCCTGCTTCCTGAAGAGCTGCCGGGCATAACCCCTGATTTCTTCAACAAAGCAGGCGTTAATATAGGGGAGATGCTCTTTTTTGACTCTATGAAGCAGCTGTTGCTTGCTAAATAGGTTCGTTACGAAGTATAAGTATTTACCTCGAACCAGAGCTCCCTTCGGTCGCACGGTACGGGGTTCAATTCGACTACAGCCCCGATTTCATCGAGACTAAGTCTCATTGAAATTTTTCAAAAAAACCTCTTGACAACTTCTCTCTACTTAGTATAATTTAGCACTCTGGGGTTGAGATTGCTAATTAACCCCGGAAGGTTCAGTTTAAGTTATTGTAGCAAAGTATTAAGTATTGTTCCGGCTCACGGGGATGCGGGGTAAATCTCTTCGACATTTCCCCCGCGTGAGCTCGGAATTCAA
>CP070655.1:57744-60838 GCA_020354945.1 Candidatus Omnitrophota bacterium | reverse complement strand
GCGCATAGAAGAGGTTAAGATGGGCGGGATATCAGGCGCATATCCTGATTCAGATTTTGCATCTATCGGCCCTGTTATTTTGACAAAAGAATGGAAGCAGTATGAGATAGATTTAGCCGACAAGGACCTCTCTTATATAAGCGGGGGGTTCTGCTGGTCTATTAATCTGGATGTCAATCCTGACGGCTGCGTGTTTTATCTTGATGATATAAGATACGAATAGTTTATAACTTCAATCATAATCCTAACTTGGTTAGAACAAAGAGGGAGGTATTTAATGGACCAAGTAATTGAGCATTCAACCCACCATTTGACAGCGCGCAAAGACCGTATTCCTTTTTTTCAAAAAGCCGTATACAGTATAGGGTCACTCGTTAATAGCATTCAGGCCGCCGCCCTTGGAGCGATGGTTATTGTCTTAAACCTCGGATTAGGCGTGAATCCCGCTTTAGTAGGTATCGTCGGATTCATTCCCCGTATTGTCGATGCCATATTAGATCCCCTTGTCGGTTACAGTTCAGATAATCTCCGAACCCGATACGGACGCCGCAGGCCTTTTATATTCGTTGGAGCTCTTTTAGCGGGACTTTTATTCGCGTTAATGTTCCAGCTATATAAGGGGCATAGCGAAAATTTCTATTTCTGGTATTTCTTAGGGTTTCAGATTCTCTTTTTCATTGGGTTTACCTGTTATTCGATACCATGGATTGCGCTAGGGTATGAAATGACACCAGATTATCATGAGCGAACACGACTGCAGGGCGCCAGTAACTTTATCGCTCAATTTGCCTGGGTGATTGCTCCCTGGTTCTTCAAAATCATGAACAACAAGAATATGTTTACGGATATTGTTCATGGAGCGCGAGTCCTTGCCATAGTCATGGGGGGCTTTATCATAGTTGGCGGTATACTTCCGGCTATTTTTAACAAAGAGCATTTCGGTAACTTACCGAAACCTAAAAGAGAAAAAGGCCTTTGGAGTGTTATGAAAGACTTCTTCAAGGGTGCTGTAATTACTTTCAAATGCCGTCCATTTGTTAAGCTTTGCGCAGCAACATTTTTGATCTTCAACGGATTCATGCTCGCTTCCGCCTTCACAGCCTATGTCATTTTCTTCTATGTTTTTGGCGGCGATTATTCAAAAGGCGGGACATTGCTCGGTTGGTTTGGATCGATTAGTTCGGTTTGTACTTTTTGCGTCATCTTCTTAGCCACATGGGTCTCCACAAAGATCGGAAAGAAAAACACCTTTTTAATCACCGTTTCCATTTCGATCATCGGTTATGCTCTGAAATGGATAGGATATAACCCCGATATGCCATATTTACTGCTGATCGCTGCTCCATTCATAGCGTTTGGTCTAGGATCGCTCTTCACACTGGTTAGTTCCATGGTAGCCGATGTTTGTGACCTTGACGAACTACAAACCGGCACACGCAGAGAAGGTATGTTTAGTGCTATTTACTGGTGGATGGTAAAACTGGGATTAGCAGCTGCATCGCTTATTTCCGGATTCCTTCTCAATGCGACCGGTTTCGATGTTGCATTAGGCGCTAACCAATCAGCCAGCGCTTTATTGTATATGAGGCTCTTCGACATTGGCATTCCTATTGTAACCTCTCTCACTGCTATTTTCATTATTATGACCTTTGAAATCTCAGAAGATAAGGCATATGGCATTCGTAAGCAGCTAGAAAAAAGACGAGGAAAAGCGTAAGCTTAAAGAAAGACATGACAAAACAGCCTGATAATAAAAGCATAAATTCAAAACCAGTTATCATATTTCCATACCTGGGGTATGAGCATAATAAAAAGTGTGAATGGTATTTTTGGTGGACAGTTGATAGATGTAAGAAAATTGATCCCAGGCCAATTGTTATGTTATCCAGGGATACGGTCATAAAGCAGGATGCCGCTTCTTTTATGAAGGATAAAAGAAGCCAGACCCTTGAGGTTATACAAACCTGGTCTGTTGATACATGCCAGACATGGCTTGCTGGCTGGGGCCATGTGCTTGATAATTATCCCGAAACAGAGAGGATTGTACAAATACCAGGTGATATTGATTATGTTGATAGAGATGTTGAATTCTACGACAATCTCAAAGGCTTTATTGAAACAACAAGTTCAGATATTGCCATAGGAGATTTTGGAACAGGGGACAAGTATGGCGCAAAAGGCATGGTAGATACTTATGGCACATATCCACTTCTGGCAAACTGGTTTCCTGAGATCTCAAAAAGCATAAAATCCCTACCTCTTCATAGACCGAGGTCTGAGTTTCTTAATATCAAAACATCTGTTTTGCGCGATCTTTTAATAAATAACAAAAAATTTGCTTATGAACAGACTCTGAATTTTCTCATTAAGTCCTGGAATTATGATAAAACAAAATGGAGATATAACATATCTACATATCCTTTAGGAAGATTGTCTGACCAGAAGTCTTTCAGAGACTACGGGGGATGTATTGACCAGATAGAGAGAATTGAAAGAATGCTTTCTTTACTATGGCGGGAGATCAAGGAGCCAAAAAAGAAGGACGGTGTAAGCGATGCAAAGTTTGAAGAACAATATACGTTTTTTAGTAATGAATATGACAATCTTCGCACTAAATCGAAAGGCATTATGGAAACTGCCAGAACTACTCTAAGGGCCTTCTTGGGCGTTTGATAAATATGAAACTGAATAAAATGGGAGAATTTGTTATAGAGAATTATCAGGCAAAGAGTCCTTTTGCGAGCTTTTTTCCAGGCATTGCAGGATTATGGGGCAGGCCTATGTGGGTGTTTTATGTTAACAGGGCGCAGGCAATAGCCTCTTTTGGCACAAGCGATAAAGACCACCCTATTATGGAGTTTTATCCTGCGAATAAGGCATATGCTATGACCTCTATCACAGGATTCAGGACCTTTATTAAAAGCCAGGGCCATTTTTATGATGTGTTTAATGAGAAATCAAGCCCCTGCAACAACAGGATGATAATTTCTCCGCATGAGCTGACCTTAAAAGAGCTAAACCCTGCCTTAAAACTTGAGACAACTGTTACATATTTCACAATACCAAATGACAGTTATGCCGCGTTAGCAAGAAT
>CP070655.1:43033-57644 GCA_020354945.1 Candidatus Omnitrophota bacterium | reverse complement strand
TCAGCCATACCCTTTTTATTTAATAGCATAGTTATGGCTGAGGTAAGAGTAGTTTTACCGTGGTCTACGTGACCTATGGTACCGATGTTTATATGAGGTTTGCTCCTTACATATTTTTCCTTTGCCATTTCTTCCTCCTTGATTTGGGGATGTCCTCCGAGGTGCCACCCTTCAGCACAGATGTTCCTTTTTTATGTTGAAGGGTGGCACCTCGGAAGGCGTCCCCATTAAAATATCTTCTCCATTACGTGTTCGGGAACCTGTTTATAATAAGCAGGTTCCATGGTATAAGTTGCTCTACCCTTGGTAAGGTTTCTTAATGCTGTTGCATATCCGAACATCTCTGCCAATGGCGCATCCCCTTTTATAACCTTGATATTTCCGCGTTGTTTAATAGATTCAACCCTGCCTCTTCTTGAGTTAAAATCTCCTATAACATCTCCCAAATATTCTTCAGGAGAAACTATCTCTAATTTCATAAATGGTTCTAACAATACAGAATTTCCTTTTCTTAAAGCATCCGAAAGGCCCATTGAAGCTGCTGTCCTAAATGCCAATTCAGAAGAATCGACTTCGTGAGATGAACCATCAATCAATCTTACAGATATATCCGTAACCGGATAACCTGAAACAACTCCGCTCCTGGATGCTTGCATAATGCCTTCTTTTACTGCCGGTATAAATTCTTTCGGTATAACCCCTCCTTTTATTCTACTGGCAAAAGTAACACCTGAACCATTTTCTGCTGGCGCTACATCAAGTACCACATGAGCGTATTGACCTCTTCCTCCGGTCTGTTGAATAAATTTCGCAGTTGCGCTGGCATGTTTAGTTAATGTCTCTTTATAAGCAACCTGTGGCCTGCCTACATTCGCAATCACATTAAACTCTCTAAGCATCCTATTTACTATAACCTCAAGATGTAATTCTCCCATGCCCGATATGATCGTCTGCCCTGTATTTTCATCATGTCTTACTTTAAATGAAGGGTCCTCGTCTTGAAATTTCTTTAATGCCAGGGCCAATTTCTCCCGGTCATTATTAGATATTGGCTCTATGGCTAAAAATATGACCGGTTCAGGAAAATGCATACTCTCTAATATGATGGGGTGCCTTTCATCGCATATAGTATCGCCGGTTTTTGTCTCGCGCAGACCAACTGCTGCTGCTATATCGCCGGCATAAACTTCGGGAATTATCCGCTGTTTATTAGCGTGCATTTTTACAATTTTACCTACTCTTTCTTTGATTTCTTTCGATGAATTATATATATAACTGCCGGACTTTAATCTGCCGGAATAAACTCTAAAAAATGTCAATTTACCAACAAAAGGATCGCTCATTATCTTAAAAATGAGTGCTGAGAATGGTTCATTATTGTTCGGTTTTCTCGAAATCTCTTTGCTCGTTCTTGGTTGGAATCCTTTAATGGGCGGCACTTCTAAAGGGCTGGGCAGAAAATCACAGATAGCATCAAGCAATGGCTGCACCCCTTTATTTCTTAATGCCGCTCCACAGGTGATTGGAATAAATTTTGCTTTAATGGTTGATTTACGTATCGCAGCCTTTAATTCATCCGGTGTTATTTCTTCATCATGGATAAACTTTGCCATAATTTCATCGTCTGCATCGGCCACTGATTCTATTAGCCTGTGTCTATATTCTTCTACTTTAGATTCCATCTCATCCGCAATTTTGCCTGATTTATAATTCAGGCCTTTCTCATCTTTATATACTATTGCATTCATATTTATAAGGTCTATTATCCCGTTAAAATTTGATTCAACTCCTAAAGGTAATTGAATAGCAGCTGCATTTGCACCTAATCTTTCCCTTATCTGTTTTACGACTCTAAAGAAATCACTGCCTGTTCTGTCCATTTTGTTTATGAAACATATCCTGGGAACTCTATAATAGTCTGCCTGCCGCCAGACTGTCTCACTTTGTGATTCAACTCCACCTACTCCGCAAAATATAACTACCCCTGCGTCCAATACTCGCAGGGAGCGCTCTACCTCAACCGTAAAGTCTACATGACCAGGAGTATCCAGTATATTTATGGTATAATCTTTCCATATACAGGTGGTGCTAGCAGATGTAATGGTTATGCCCCTTTCCTGCTCTTGAGCCATCCAGTCCATAGTTGCAGTACCTTCGTCTACCTCGCCTAACTTATACACCCTGCCGGTATAATACAGCATTCTTTCAGTAGTGGTAGTTTTACCGGCATCAATGTGAGCAATGATACCAATGTTTCTCAGTTTATTTAGATCGTGTTTATTCCGCATCCTTCACCATCTGAAATGCGCAAAGGCTCTATTTGCTTCCGCCATCTTATGGGTGTCCTGTCTCTTCTTTATTGCAGCGCCCTGATTCTGATAAGCCTGCAGAATCTCATCGGCTAAACGTTCTTTCATTGGTTTGCCTTTTTTTGCTTTTGCAAAATTGCGTATCCACCTGAGCGCAATTGCAGTACCCCGGTCAGTTTTAACCTCTACAGGTATCTGATACGTTGCACCCCCCACTCGTCTGGGTTTAAGCCCAACTCTAGGCCTGGCATTTTCTATAGCTTTCTTGAAAACCTCTAAAGGGTTATCTTTACCCGATCTTTTTTCGATTATATCGAAAGCCCCATAAACTATTTTCTCAGATGTAGATTTTTTCCCTTTTAACATTAGTATATTTATAAACTTCGAAACCAGTTTTGAATTATATTTAGGGTCAGCTATTATATCTCTTCTTGGCGCTCTTTTACGTCTCATTATGCATCCTTATTGACTTCATTATTTTTCTTCCGGCGCAGGTGCTGGCGTCGCGGCAGCGGCTGCTGGGGCAACTACCCCTTTGCCTCTTTTCGAACCATATTTAGACCTGCTCTTTGTCCTATTGGCTACACCCTGTGTATCCAGTGTACCTCTGACTATATGATATCTTACTCCTGGTAAGTCTTTAACTCTACCGCCCTTCACCAATACGATTGAATGCTCCTGCAAATTATGGCCTTCACCCGGAATATAGGCCGTAACAACTATGCCATTTGTAAGCCTTACCCTGGCTATCTTTCTTAGAGCAGAGTTTGGTTTTTTAGGCGTTTGGGTTTTAACCTGTAAACAAACTCCTCTTTTCTGCGGGCAATTTCGTAAGGCCTTGGATTTACCTTTGCTTCTTATTTTTTTTCTTCCTTTTCTTATAAGTTGATTTATGGTTGGCACGTTGCTAACTCCTTGGAATACTCGTTCGTTATTGCGTTATTGCGTATCAAACGCTATAACACCATAACGAAACACGTCATTTCCCCTTCTTCACCTTCACCTTTGCCTTTACCTTTACGTTCTTCTTCTTTCTCTTCTTCTTTGCTTCGGCTGCTTCTGCCGGTTTCTCTTCTCCGAGCGCCGGGACCTTAACTACTTCAATGTTACTATGGGCTTTAAAACCTGTGCCAGCCGGAATAAGATGTCCCATAATGACGTTTTCTTTTAATCCGTAAAGTTGGTCTGTTTTCCCTTCGGCTGCGGCTTCTGTTAATATTCTTGTTGTTTCTTGAAAACTGGCTGCGGAGATAAAACTCTGGGTGCTTAACGACGCCTTGGTAATACCTAACAATATCTGGGTGGCACTGGCAGGCTTACCTTTTTTCTTTAATGCTCTTTGATTTTCTTCATTAAATATTTCCTTATCAGCATGTGAACCTATTAGCAAATTTGTATCACCGGGATCTTCAATCCTTACCTTCTTAAGCATCTGGCGTGCTATTATCTCGATATGCTTATCATTAATCTTAACCCCCTGCAACCTGTAGACCTCCTGAACTTCGTTTACCAGATACTCCTGCAAGGCCTTATCCCCTGAAACCCTTAAAATATCCTGTGGCACTACCGGACCATCAATTAATTGTTGTCCGGCATAGACCTTATCCCCCTTGTATACATTTAGATGTTTGCCATGCGGTATTAAATATTCCTTCTTCATCCCTGTAGGGCTTTTAACAACTAAAATTCTTTGTCCTTTCTTTGAACCACCAAACTCAATCGTACCGTCTATTTCACTAATAATAGCCGGGTCTTTGGGGCGGCGAGCTTCGAAAAGTTCAGCCACTCTTGGTAATCCACCGGTGATATCCTTTGTCTTTGTAATTACCCTTGGAATCTTAGCCAATAAATCACCCGCTTTTACTAATCTAGCATTTTTAACCAGAATATGGGCCCCTGCAGGAATCGGATATATCGCCAATACCTCCTTCTTCTCATTCTGAATAATTAACTGAGGGTGATATTCTCCTTTGTGTTCAACGATGACCGTATCAATGAGTTTAGTTTGCGGATTTATCTCCTGCCGCATAGTAACACCTTCTCTAATATCCTCAAATCTAACCCTGCCGCTGACCTCGGTAATAATAGGTGACATATAGGGATCCCACCGAACAAAGACTTCTCCCTTTTCTGCTCTTGCGCCATCTTCAACTTTTATGATTGCCCCATGAGGAACGGTATAACGTTCAAACTCTCTGCCTGAGGTATCGTTAATGGATATCTGGCCATTTCGATTAAGCACTATAATCTCCTTGGCCTCTTCCTTCTTTACTGTCTTTAAACCATGGTATTTTATTATTCCATCGTTTTTGGCTTTTATATTGGACTGTTCAAATATTCTGCTGGCGGTGCCTCCGATGTGAAAGGTTCTCATAGTAAGCTGTGTGCCAGGCTCGCCTATAGATTGTGCAGCTATTATCCCCACTGCCTCGCCCAACTCAATTAACCTGCCTGTTGCTAAATTTCTGCCATAGCATTTAGCGCAAACACCTTTTTTAGCCTCGCAGGTCAAAACACTTCTTATTCTAATCTTTTCGATACCAGCCTGTTCAATCTTTGCTGCCTTTTCTTCATCAATCTCTTCGCCGGCTTTTAGCAATAACTCATCAGTTATAACATCGACTAAATTATCTAATGCAATTCTGCCGATTATTCTTTCTTTTAAAGGAACTACAACCTCATCCCCCTCTATTATTGCGCTGATTAGAATACCATTTAATGTTTTGCAGTCTCCTTCTGTCACAATAACATCCTGGGCCACATCCACTAACCTTCTTGTTAAATAACCTGAATCTGCTGTCTTAAGTGCGGTATCTGCTAAGCCTTTTCTGGCTCCGTGGGTTGAAATAAAATATTCCAGCACTGTTAATCCCTCTCTGAAACTTGCTATTATTGGATTTTCGATGATTTCACCGGACGGTTTTGCCATTAATCCGCGCATACCGGCTAGCTGTCTTATTTGTTGTTTTGAACCGCGCGCACCAGAATCGGCCATCATATATATAGGATTAAATTCCCCTAAACCTTTTAGTACCTTTTCTGAAACTGTGTCGGTTGTGTGAGTCCAGATATCTACAATTTTATTATATCTTTCTCTATTAGTAATGAAACCTTTTTTATATTGAGATTCTACATCTTTTACTTCATCGTATGCGGTTTTTATAATCTTCTCCTTTTCCTTGCTCAGAACCAGATCGTCCATCGATATGGAAAGACCTGCTAATGTTACCCATTTAAAACCCATCTCTTTTAAATCATCTAAAAGCTGTACAGTTCTCGAATGTCCAAATTTGCTATAACATTCGGTTATAATTCCTTGGATTTTTGACTTATCCAGGCATTCATTTACAAAACGAAAATCTCTTGGTAGTATCTCGTTGAACAAGACTCTGCCGGTTGTCGTTTTTATTAATTCATCTTTAATTTTCAACTTTATAGTTTCATGTATCGATATCACTTTGTCGCTAAAAGCCACTGTTATTTCGTCTTTTGAAGAAAAAGTCCTTATCTGCTCTTTTGGTTTCTCTTCTTGCTTTGTGACAAAATAGAGTCCTAAAACAATATCTTGAGTAGGCGTTGTTATAGGGCTGCCGTTAGCCGGCGAAAATATATTGTTTGAGGAGAGCATAAGTATCTTAGATTCTACCTGTGCTTCGGTTGAAAGCGGGACATGAACAGCCATCTGGTCCCCGTCAAAATCCGCGTTAAAAGCAGTGCAAACTAAAGGATGTATCCTTATGGACTTGCCTTCTATTAATAAAGGCTGAAAAGCCTGAATCCCCAAACGATGCAAAGTGGGTGCGCGATTTAAAAGAATAGGATGGTCTTTGATAACCTCATCTAATATATCCCAGACTTCTAACTCTGCCTTCTCAACCATACGTTTTGCGCTTTTTATGGTGTGCACAAAACCTCTTTCTCTAAGCTTTTTTATAATGAAGGGTTCGAAAAGTTCCAACGCCATCTTTTTTGGCAGGCCACATTGATATAATTTAAGTTTCGGCCCAACTACTATTACAGACCTGCCGGAATAATCTACTCTTTTGCCTAAAAGGTTCTGCCTGAACCGGCCTTGCTTGCCTTTTAGCATATCACTTAATGATTTAAGGGGCCTATTCCCTGGGCCAAGGACAGCTCTACCATGCCTTCCGTTATCAAATAGTGCATCCACTGCTTCCTGAAGCATCCTTTTCTCATTTCTAATAATGACCTCCGGTGCTTTTAATTCTATTAATTTTTTAAGTCTGTTATTCCTGTTTATTACTCTCCTGTAAAGATCGTTTAAATCGCTTGTAGCAAATCTACCCCCTTCAAGCGGCACAAGCGGCCTTAAATCCGGTGGAATTACCGGAATAATATCCATAATCATCCATTCAGGCTTATTGCCGCTGGTCTTAAAAGCTTCTATTAATTTAAGAGTTTTAGCCAGTCGTTTCCTGGACTGAGTGCTTTTGGTTTCTTTCAGGTTTTTCCTCAATCTGGCTGCCGTTTTTGAAAAATCAACTTCAGCAAGCAATTTCCTGATGGCTTCTGCGCCCATCTGGGCTTTGAAACCCCCGCCATATTTTTCCTTATACTGTCTATACTTATCTTCTGTAAGAAGGTCTTTCTTTTTAAGGGGGGTTTCTCCCTGATCTAATATTATATATTCCTCATAATACAGGACCTTTTCCAATTGCCTTAAAGTTAAACCTAATACAGTCCCTATTCTAGAAGGGCTTACTTTAAAAAACCATATATGGGATACCGGCGTTGCCAATTCAATATGGCCCATACGTTCTCGCCTGACTCTCGAAAGTGTAACTTCTACTCCGCAACGGTCACATACAATACCCTTATGCTTTATCCTTTTGTATTTACCGCAGCTACATTCCCAATCACGGGTAGGCCCAAATATCCTTTCGCAGAACAGGCCGTCCTTTTCAGGCCTTAAGGTCCTGTAATTTATCGTTTCAGGTTTTTTAACTTCGCCACGGGACCAGCGCTTTATTGTTTCCGGTGAAGCTACGTTTATTGAAATTCTATCAAAATGGTTTTTATCTTTACGCTCTATCATAGGCCCTTCTCCGTTCTTTCAGCTCTTATATCCAATCCTAAACTTTGCAGCTCCTTTAATAAGACATTAAAAGATTCAGGTGTCCCCGGCTGTAAGGCATGTTCACCCTTTACTATTGACTCATAAACTTTGGTTCTGCCGGTGACATCATCACTTTTTACTGTAAGCAATTCCTGTAGAGTGTGTGAAGCGCCATATGCTTCTAATGCCCATACCTCCATTTCGCCCAATCTCTGTCCGCCAAATTGAGCCTTCCCCCCTAATGGCTGCTGGGTCACTAAAGAATATGGACCGATTGAACGAGCGTGTATCTTATCATCGACTAAATGTATAAGTTTCATCATGTAGATATATCCTACTGTCACATTTTGCTCGAATTCCTCCCCTGTAAAACCATCGCGCAATGTTATTTTGCCATCCTTTGGTAAATCCGCCTTATGCATAGATTCTTTGATCTCTTCTTCAAAAGCTCCATCAAATACAGGGCTTATCACCTTAAACCCCAATACCTTTGCAGCCCAACCTAAATGAGTTTCTAATATCTGTCCTACATTCATACGAGAAGGAACTCCTAAGGGATTTAAGATTAAATCGACAGGGGTGCCATCCGGCATATAAGGCATATCTTCTTCGGGAAGTATCTTGGCAATCACACCTTTGTTGCCGTGGCGGCCTGCAATTTTATCTCCGACTGAAATCCTTCTTTTGCTGGCAACATTTACTATGACTCTCTTAAGTATCCCTGGTGGAAGTTCGTCTCCTCTTTTTATCTTATCGATTTCTCTATCTTGTTCGTATGTTAGTTCCTCAATCTGCTCATCGAAAATTCTCATTGCACTTTCGATTTTTTCTTCAAGCTGCTGGTTTTCATCTGCTAAACGCAAGGTGGATATATCGCATTTTGTCAATTTTTTTATATGGTGCGACCTTATTACTTTGCCTGCCGGGACTAATACCTCGGCTGTCTGCTTATCGAGTAAACTTGCGGTTATCTTTTGACCTTCAAGTAGTTTTGCTAATTTTTGTAGTTTTTCCTTTCGTAAATTTTCTATTTGGGATGTATAAAATTTCTTTATCTCATCAATCTGGTCTAATTCTTTCTTTAGTTCTTCTTTGCTTCTCGGTTTTCGAGTTTTTCTGGAGAAGATTTTAACATCAACTACAATCCCCTCCACTCCCGGTGGAACTACCAAAGATGCGTCTCTTACATCGCCGGCCTTCTCGCCAAATATTGCCCGCAATAACTTCTCTTCAGGAGAAAGCTCGGTTTCGCTCTTTGGCGATACTTTACCCACTAATATATCTCCAGCTGTTACTTCTGCTCCTATTCTGACGATACCACCCTCATCAAGGTTGCCCAATGCTTCTTCAGCAACATTGGGTATATCTCTGGTTATTTCTTCAGGCCCTAATCTGGTATCCCTGGCCTCAATGTCAAATTCTTCTATATGCACAGAAGTATAAACATCCTCTTTTACAGCCTTTTCACTTATTAATATAGCATCCTCAAAGTTATAACCACGCCATGGCATGAATGCTACTAATATGTTACGCCCTAATGCTAATTCGCCATCTTTAGTCGAAAAACCATCTGCGATTACATCCCCCTTCTTAACCTTTTGGCCAATTTTTACGATAGACCTTTGATTGACACACGTAGATGCATTTGATCTTCTAAATTTCTTTAACTTATATGCAATCTGGCCGATTTTTATCATATCAGACTGGACATGTTTAACTTTACCATCTGCCCTGGCAGTTATTATAGCGCCTGAATCATATGCACACTTTCCTTCTATGCCTGTGCCAACTAATGGCGCTTCGGGATAGAGTAACGGAACTGCCTGCCTTTGCATATTAGATCCCATTAATGCTCTATTTGCATCGTCGTGTTCTAAGAATGGTATAAGGCTGGCTGCAATGCTTACTAACTGAGCTGGCGAAACATCCATGTATTGAACATCTTTACCGGGAGCCATCAAAAAGTTGTTCTTGTATCTACAAAACACCATTCTATTAAGAAACCGGCCGGATTTGTCAACCTTCGAATTTGCCTGAGCGATATAATAGTTATCCTCAACATCAGCAGATAAATACTCAATTTTATCTGTTACGCTTGAGTTTTCTACTTTGCGATATGGTGTCTCTATAAAACCAAATTCATTGATGCGAGAGTATGTGCTTAATGAAGCAATAAGGCCTATGTTAGGGCCTTCAGGGGTTTCTATCGGGCAGATTCTACCATAATGAGAATAATGCACATCTCTGACTTCAAAACCTGCCCTTTCTCTTGAAAGCCCTCCCGGGCCCAACGCAGAAACTCTTCTTTTGTGGGTCATTTCTGCTAATGGATTGGTTTGATCCATAAACTGTGAGAGCTGGCTCCTGCCAAAAAAATCCCTAACCATTGCAGAGACTATCTTGGAGTTAATCAGATTATATGGCAGTACAGTTTCTAATTCATAAATAGAGAGTCTTTCTCTTGCCGCACGTTCCATTCTGGCTAAAGCTATTCTGAATTGATTCTGCAGAAGTTCTCCAACTGTACGCACTCTTCTATTGCCTAAATGGTCTATATCGTCAGGCGGGGCTTCCACCTGCTTGCGCCTTATAAGATCCCTTATAGCTATTAATATAATCTGAAGGTCAATTATTCGTTTTGACAAAGGAACTTTCATGTTTAGCTTTCTATTTAAAATATAACGACCAACCCGACCTAAATCATATCTTCTTGCATCAAAGAACAACCTGGTAATCAATGCTGTCGCGCTTTCAATGGTAGCTGGATCGCCTGGACGCAGTTTCCTGTATATATCCAAAAGTGCATCTTCTTTAGATTTGGTATGATCTCTGTGCAAAGTATCCATAAGCTCTTTAACCGGTCTTTCTATAACTTTAATCGATTTTATTTTATGATGGGCAAGTCTATGAACAGATTCTGCGGTAATCTTCTCACGCTTTGGCAAAATTACTATATCTGTCCCTTCTTCTACTATATCTGCTGCAGTATAGAGCCCTATCAGCTTTTTAATATCTTCTTTTTTAGGCGATCTTATTTCTTTTATGCCGCCAAATTCTCTTAATATGTCTTCGTCTTTAGATAATCCCATCGCTCTTAGCAATGTGGTGGCTAAAATTTTTCTGCGCCTATCTATAACAACATGGAGAACGCCATATGCATCGAATTCAAACTCAATCCATGCACCCCGATAAGGGATTATTCGGGCAGAATATAACTTTTTGCCGCTTGGGTGTAATTCGTACTCAAAAGATACGCCTGGAGAACGATGCAACTGGCTTACAACTACCCGCTCTTCACCGTTTATGACAAAAGTTCCGACAGGGGTCATAAGTGGTAATTCTCCTATATAGACCTCTTGTTCCTTTATCTCCTTTTTACCTCTTAATCTAACCTTTATTTTCAAAATAGCGGCATAAGTCATCCCTCTAGTTTTGCATTCATCGATATTATATTTAGGTTTGCTTAAGGTGTAATTAACAAATTCCAGTCTGTATTCTCTGTCATAACTCTCGATAGGAAATATTTCTTCAAATACCTGCTGCAGGCCCTGGTGTTTGCGTTTCATTTTTGCTACATCTTGCTGTAAAAATTCTCTATATGAGTTAATCTGAACATCTAACAGATGTGGTATTCTGTATACTTGTTTGAGTTTGGAAAAATCTTTCCTCTTTTTTGGCATTTTCCCCTCGTTTAGGAACGTCCCTTTTTTGCTAGGTTCGAGAAACGTTCCTAATTCTATTTCAACGTCACCTTTGCGCCTACCGCTTCTAACTTTTTCTTTATCTCTTCTGCTTCTTCTTTTGTCGCATTTTCCTTAACCATTTTAGGAGCAGAATCGACAAGATCTTTCGCCTCTTTAAGGCCGAGGGTAGTCACTGCACGAATTTCTTTTATGACCTGAATTTTGTTCGCGCCTATCTCAGACAGTTCAACATTAAAAGCGACCTTTTCTTCTTCCTCTTCTGCCGCTGCTCCAGAAGCAACTGCGCCAGCAGCAAATACAGCAGGAGCTGCTGCTTGAACACCAAATTTTTCCTCTAAGACTTTTACAAGCTTCGATAACTCTAAAACAGACATACTTTCAATATTCTTAACAAATTTCTCTTGCTCTTTAGTCATCTCTACTTCTTTTGTCTCGCTTGCAGCTTTTGCAGATTCCTGCTTTGCCCCTTCCGCTGGTTGCTTCTTTTTTTCTTCGACTGCTTTACTCTCTTGTTTTTTTGCCTCATCTGCCATGTTAATTTCCTCCTTCTTGTTTTTTATCTTTTATTGCATTTAATGCATAAACCAATTTCCTTATAATTCCGTATAATACTCCTGCCATGTCCTTTATCGGGCTATTGAGCGAAGAAACGAGCCTAGCCAATAATATTTCTCGAGGCGGTATAGCGGCTATCTCTTTTATTGTGTCCGCAGAAACCACTTTTCCCTCTATGCAGGCTCCTTTGAATTTAAATTCTTTATATTCTTTAGTAAAATTTACCAAGATTTTAGATGTCATTACAGGATCTTTTGAATTGTAACTAATTCCACATGTGCCTTTAATAAGATCCCTGGTCATATCTAAATTAATCTTTTCTAATGCCATTATGGACATAGAATTCTTAACCACCATATAATTGCTGGATGCTTTCTTTAGTTTGCCTCTTAACTCCTCCATCTGTTTATTAGAAAGACTACCGCACTCAGTCACAAATAGGTTGCTAGCGCCCTGTAAACGGGCAGCAATATGATCTATCATATGCTGTTTTAATAGCCTTCCAGGCTTTAGGTGTTCTTCCACAAATTTAACTCCCAACTATTTATACTCCGATGAATCCAGTTTTACTCCTGGACCCATCGTTGTGGATAAATTGATACTTTTTATAAATTGACCTTTCACAGAAGAGGGCCTGTTCTGCTTAACCGCTTGAATAAGCGAACGTATATTTTCACAAATAGCTTTTTCATTAAAAGATATTTTAGATACTGCCATATTTATACAAGCAGTCTTATCCATTTTAAACTCAACCTTACCTTTTTTGGCCTCTTTTACCGCATTTGCTACATCATTTGTTACTGTTCCTGCTTTTGGGGTCGGCATAAGACCGCGGGGTCCCAAAATTTTACCTAACCTCGCTAAATCCTTCATCATCTCCGGAGTGGCTACGGCTATATTAAAATCCAAAAACCCTGTATTTACCTTTTTTATAAGATCAGCGTCTCCGACATAATCGGCTCCTGCATTCTTTGCAGCCTGAGCATCCTTCTCTTTGCAGAAAACAGCTACCTTTACAGTTTTTCCCGTGCCATGCGGCAAAATTACAGTACCTCTTACAGGTTGTGGCTTTTCTTTTAAATCCAGGTTTAATTTTATTGAAATCTCAACGCTCTGGTCAAACTTCGGTTGCGGCACCTTTTTTAATGTGTCCACAGCTTCCTGCAAGTTATGTAACTTTGATGAATCTACTAAGCTTTTGGCCTCTTTCATTCTCTTACTCATCGTTGTAACCATTTTATCAGTTATCGGTTTTCAGTAATCAGCTTTTAAGTTTACTTAATGTCTATTCCCATGCTGCGGGCTGTGCCTGCAATAATTTTAATCGCTTCTTCAATATTATTGGTGTTTAAATCCGTCAATTTTTCTTTTGCAATATCTCTAACCTGCTCCTTTGTTATCGTGGCTATCTTTTCTTTGTTTGGCACGCCCGAAGCCTTTGCAATACTAGCTGCCCTTTTTAACAGAATTGAAGATGGTGGGCTTTTTACCACAAATGAAAAAGTCCTATCTTCATAAACATCTATGACAACGGGCAGTATCAGACCTTCCTTGTTCTTTGTCTGTTCATTGAAAGTTTTGCAAAATTCCATTATATTTATTCCATGTTGACCTAAGGCCGGCCCAACCGGTGGAGCGGGATTAGCTACTCCTGCAGGGCAATATAACTTTATTTGAGCTTTAATAGGTTTTTTTCTTTTTTTCTTTTTCTTTGGCGTTGCCATTTTTCAGTTATCAGTTTTCAGTTATCAGTAACTGAAAGCTGCCTTTCCTACAATTTCTCTATTTGCCAGTATTCAAGCTCAACAGGTGTCGGGCGTCCAAATATCATTACCGAGACCTTAACTTTTCCTTTTTCAGGACTGATTTCATCGATAGCCCCGTTAAAATTTATGAATGGGCCATCTATTATTTTAACCCCTTCACCTTTTTCGAACGTTACCTTAGGGGTAGGCCTCTCCTTTTTTTCCTCAGTTTGCTTAAGGATATTGGCAATCTCTTCATCTAGCAACGGTGTCGGCTTTGTTCCAGAACTCACGAAATCTGTAACACCGATAATATTTTTAACTAAGTGCCAGATGTCATCGGTCAATTCCATTTCCACTAATATATAACCCGGAAAAAATTTTCGCTCCGATATTTTCTTTTTGCCGCCTTTTACCTCAGAAATTATCTCAGTAGGTATCAAAATCTGCGATACTTTATCATGGATATTCTTAAGTTTGCTCAGGTTCAACAACCTTTTTTTGACCTTTTCCTCTTCTCCAGTCAGGGTATGTATAACGTACCATTTTTTTTCCATTAAAGGGCCTATCTTATTATAATCTGCATAGCTTTCGAAAATATAAAATCACAAATGCCTATAAACAACGCTAATATAATTACGCTTATTATAACCACGGTAGTAGAACCTAGCAGTTCATTCTTGTCCGGCCAGCTAACCTTCTTTAACTCTACTTTAACTTCTTTTAAGAAATTTGTTGTTTTTGCGAACATTTTGGGTTCTCATCCCTGTCAAGGCCAGTCTATATTTATCAAATGCTGGCAGGCCTGGAGGGATTCGAACCCCCAACGGGCGGATTTGGAGTCCGCTGCTCTAGCCAATTAGAGCTACAGGCCTCTGATTAAAAACCTGTCGCTATCAAAGCGGCAGGTCTTACTCGTGTTCGTAGGTGTCAGACACTATGTTCATTCTCTAAAGAATTCTCAGTGTCTGACGACTCCTGACTCTACTTCTTGCTACTACTTTGCTTCTTTGTGAACAGTTCTTTTTCTGCAGAACTTACAATATTTTTTTAATTCTAATCTATTAGTTACATTCTTCTTATTCTTTACGGTAGAATACCATCTGTTTTTGCATTCGTTACATGTAAGTAGAATTTGCTCCTGCATTTTTTAGTCTTCAGTTGTCAGTTTTCAGTTACCAGCACCAAACTGATAACCGATTACTGATAACTACTCCAGTA
>CP070655.1:31096-42933 GCA_020354945.1 Candidatus Omnitrophota bacterium | reverse complement strand
GGTGAGTTTTCAAAATACCGGGCATAATCCTGGAGTGCCTTGACTCTTTCTGATATTTCTTTTATATTTTCTAAAAAGCGTTTATCGGATTCTATAAGTGGAAGGTCTTGCCTTATCTGTAGCAACCCGGCATTAAATTGTCTCTGGCCATTTTCTCTTTCTCTTATAGCATAATCATACTTTTCGAATGCCTCTCTTGCCGTTTGTACAATCCTTTCTCTCCCTGCCTCATCAAATAAAGTTATGTTGTCTAAAGTTAAATTGCAGATAATTAACCAGGCCTGAGCTAATTGCTCAAAATTGCTTATAGGATTTAACTGTTCTATCTGAGCAGCAAAAATTCTATTGAATTCGCCTATACTTTTTTCTCTTTCTGTTTTTGCATTATTTTTAGCAGTCTCAACCTCGCCTCTTTTAGCATTTATCTCATCGTCTGTCATATAGCGCTGTTCTTTTGCTTCAGTATACAAATCTTCTAATAATAATTCTATCTCATCAACGCCGTGTTCAGGGGTTTGAGCAGTTATCTCACTTATTAATGAATCTATCCTTTGCTTTATATATTGCTTCCTATTTGCAATGGCGTCGTTGAACCTTAGTCTGTCTAACTCATCATCCAGCATTCTTTTTGCTTCTTCCTGAGTAATAATATTTGCATCTCTGGCAGATTTAACCTGCGCCATAATTTTATTTCTTAGATCAATAATTTCTTCTGTGTTTAAATGAACACCTGCTTGAGATAAGTCAATTGTCAAATAACCAAAGGCATTAATCTTCTGGCCTAAGTCAGCTTCTGTATTTTCTAAAACAGCTTTTGTGAGATAGTCCTTTAAGCTGGCCCTTATTTCTTTTAGTTTCTCTCTATACTTAGCAATTGTGGCAAAATAATTCTCATCTTCTCTTCCTGCTCTGATAAGCAATCTTGGCAATGACATCTGCAAACTACGCTCTGTGATTATCATCTGCGTCAAAATATCCTCGGCTAAAGTGCCATCGATTATATTGGAAATATCTACATCTGGAGTGATATCCTCTATGGCCTGCTCAATAGATGTAAGTGTTCTGTCAAATTGATTAAGGACAAATTCTAGCTCAGCCTTAGCCAATGCCAAAGATTCTGCTGGTCTTTCTCCGGTAACTCCTTCTGCTGCTGCTTTATCTTTTGCTTCTTTAAAAATTGAATCTAAGTTTTGCAGAAATGCTTTCAGATTCTTAAGCGCATCTGAGCCTTTTAAATCTTCGTTTTTCTCCGCTCTTAATATAAGGCCATCCAGCAATTCTCTATCTGTAGGCAGGCGGCCTATAAAACCAGGTGTCTCTTGTAATTTTTCTTTTGTTTCCCTTAAGAATCCTCGCAAGGGCTTTGTCCTTTCTGCCATCTGGACTACTTCTGAAATAAGGGCATGTTGAATGCCTACACGCACGTTGGAAGGCAGTGTTGATAAACCGACTGAACTGATAAAATCTACAAGGAGGAAATTTGTGGTCTCATCTAATTTTAACCCTTGCCTTATTATGTAAGTTGGCAGAAAATCTACAAATGCTCGGTTGAGGCCTTCTACGGTTGCAGAAAAGGATGGATGAGTTTCTTTAGAAATACTTGCTATTCTGGCAATATGAAGATGGGTCGGTCTGCCTTTTGGAAGGATGTCTTTTCTTGAAGAATTTAGACGAGTATCTTTTTCTACGATATCATCTAATAAACCTTGCCAATTTTTATATGCACGCGATTGTTCTTCAAGAGAAAATCTATCATAGGATATTACCTTAAGATATGAGGCAATCTGCTCTGCAAAATTGCTATCGATTGTAAATTTCTTATCATCTACTAATTCTCTTATAATGGATAAGTACTTTTTATGAGCTCTTACTCTTGCTTTTTGAATCTTATCTCTAAAGTTTATTATTCTCCGTCTAAAATGCTGGCTGTACTTTTTCTCTAGGTCATTAAGTTCGACTAAAATATCAGTGACTTCTTTAAGGGTCTCTGCATTATCCAGTCTTTGAATAACGCCATTTTCTTCGGGATGCTCACGGTCACGATGGCTGTATAATTCGTTAAATTCTCGCTGCTTATGGACATCCTTAAATACGTCTGTAATAATACTGCCAAGTATCTGTTGTTTGCGAGCTATCTCATCAGCTGTTATGCCTGAATCTTCTGTTCTGCTTATAAGTTTTTCATCTTCTATAATATCCTTCCAGTCTTTGGCCTCCTGCTTTTGCTGGTCCGGATTGAGCTCACTGTACTGCATATTTTTAAAGAACCTGGTAAACTCTTTTATAAAATCATCGTTTATAATGGCGTGCTCTTTGATGATGGATCGTGCCTTTTCCTCAACAGCATCTTCAAGTGACTCAAGCTTTCTTTCAAATATCTCTCTTTCTTCATTAGATATAAAATATCGTGCATCTTCCTTAATAAATGCTGACAGATTTTCAATAACATCATTGAGTGTCTTAAGAGAATCTGCACGATTTATTTTTCCTTCATATCCATATAATTCATTTATGCAATCTGCCTGCTGATGAAACCTTGAGAATGTAGAGCTGATATAGGTTACAACATCGCCAACAGCAGGAGCCTTTGGTGGTGCGCGTTCGACTATACTCTGTATCATTAATAACTTCTGGGTCATGCTATTTAAATTCCTCCTATCTCTCCTGGTGCCCCCTTCTAATCCATAGTCTCCAGAAACTCTGGCTGGTTCTATTCCTAATCTATCAAATGCCTTTACAAGAGAATTTTGCCAATCTCTGAATATCTCCTGCTGAGCAGACTTTTCTAATGCGTAATAACGCATATTCTGCAGGAAAACACTCAACTGTTCTGCTATATCTTTTGTTAAGGGAAGTCTCTTCTCTAATAGATAAAGCGCCCGCCCATTTATATCATTATTATCGCTTCCGTATATAATATCGTCTATCTTATTATCAAACTCTATCCGTGATTTTCCTATATAATATCTTCTATATTCTCTTGCCAACCGGCGCACTTGATCAATATGCCCAGAAAGTTGAGACAGGTTCCTTGTCTCTGCTATATTATTCCTTAGGTCTTCAAACTTTTTATTAAATTCAGCTTGTTTTACTTTAATCTCTTTCTTTTCCTCCCTGGTTAATGGCTGGGTTGCTTCAGTCCACTCCTTTTGATTATCAAGTAGATTCCTTACCTGAAATCTTAATAATGTTGTTTGAATGACGCTGCTTAATAATCCCTGATAGGTCTCCTCATTAAATTCATAACCCTGATAAAATCCCGGGATACTCCTGCATTGTTGTTCTAAATTATTAAGGGTTGATAAGGCTTCAGAGATGTCAAATGATTCTGATACCGCTGTTGTTTCCAGCATTTCTAAATTAGTTGCTATGCCCTCATCAACTATATCAAGTTCTCCTCTGGCTTTTCGAGTCTGATTTTCCCATTCAGATATCTCACTTTCCCTTCTTGTTACTTCTTCGGCAAATCTTTCTCCCGCCTCAGCAAGATAGATATCCTGAAGTTGCCTGTTTATTCGATCTGTGCTGTCATATATAGGATAACTGAATCTGAGAAAACTGCGAATTTGTGAAACAGGATCCTGGCTATCTGTTAAATCAAAACCCAACCCAAATGAACCTCTTAATCCTTCAAGAAAACTTTTCTCATCAGGATTAAGAATCCCGGAAATAGGGAGCGCATCTATTTCTGGTTCAAAGATTGCTATGATGTCTTGCGGCGGGGCACTTTTACCAAACAAGGCATTTTCCAGACTTTTCAGATGCTGCTGGATGTCTTTCGGCACAATGCCCTGTTCTTCCAATCTAGTTAAATACTGTCTTTTTATATCTGTGTATCTTTGTAGATAATTAATCAAAAGTTGTATTCTTATTTTTACAAATTGTTGTTCTGGATCTTCGGTGGTTAATCCATCGGCTATGGTTTTGAGTCCTTGTATTTGCTCTTTGGCATTCTCTTCCATGCGGGCATAATAGAGGTAAGGAACGAGCATACTGACCCGGCCTTCTATGATAATAGAATAATATTCAGAAAATGCGTCTCGATAATCCCTTATGAGCTCTGGGTCAATCTGGTCAGAGCCAAATTCAAACTCAGTAAAGAGTCCTGCTTTTATATTTGTTTCTTCACTATCGGTAATTTCAAGATAAGCCTCCGGGTTATAAATGCAGAACGAATTCCGTCCAGCCATTTCTGTATTAACCTTTTCTCTTAAACGTTCAAATTCTCTTCGGGCTTGCTCTTCTCTGCTTTTATCCAGTTCCGGGATTTCTGCTTTTGGCCTTTGCATTAAATAATCAGTTATTATCTGCTGAACAGTCTGATATATATTATAAGCCCTGCTGGAGCGCAAGGTTTCCTCATCATATTTTTCGCGTAAATCGAATAAGCATAAGATTTTCTTAAATGCATTATCTAATGCCTTGGGATTTAGCACTCGTTCTAAAATAAAGCTTTCAGCATAGCCTTCATCAACTTCTTTAATTAAATCATAGATGATTCTTATTATCTGCGGCTCAACTGCTGTAATATAACTGAGTATTTCATCTACGGCTTTATCTTTCTCATCATCAAAAAATCCTTCTTCTCCCGCTGCCTCTTCGATGCTGGAGAGGGTAATGGTTGCCTCCGGCGCTAATAGTTTATTAATAATGCGCAAGATAGCTTGCAGGTGTTGTATTCGTTCTTCTGTTTTGGGGTCAATCTCTTTCTGTCTCTGGAGTTGTCCTATTTCTTCTTTGAGGTTCTCTATATTATTATGAATCGGAGTTGTTATGCCCGGCACTATATCTTTTGCCGCAGACGGCACAACAAGCCTGCCATTAGCCGGCTCTATTTCTATCTGCAATCTTTCCGATCGATTTTGCAATCTCCCTAAATTTCTTACTTGCTCTAAATCGTTAGGAAGTTCTGGAAGCGATGCTGTCAACTCTTTTATTCTTGGCTCTAACTTCTCTCTTAGCCATTCTTCAATATCAGGACGTTCTAATAATAATGACCTTGTAAATTCATCTATCTGCCTTTCAAAGTTCGATATATCATTTTGTGTAGGCCTTTCCAAAAATGGCATCATTAGTTCTTTTATCTGTGCTTTCAGCTGTTCTCTATACTCGGGATATTCTATGGATGATATCGCCAATTCTTCTATTGCTGCTATTAAATCTTCTTTATTCCAGGGTAGTCTTCTTATCTGTTCATCTACTGCTTGCTTTTCTTCTCTGAGTTTTCTAAGCTCTTCAAGGCGTTGTGCTTCTTCAGGCGTTACAATCGCTTCATCAATGGCAATAGCGCTGGATTTCAAATAAGTAGCAAGGCCTGTAGGTTCAAAAGCTGAAGCGGGTGGTTCTGAAGGATCGCGCATTGATTCTTGATATGTAGGTATTCCCTCATGCAGAACCTCGGCAGTTTCTCCAATCCCGCGTAATAACTCCCGGGTTTCCTCAGGAACTTCTCTTAATGGAGCCTTTTTCTGTTTAGTCGGTGCCCTTGGTTTTTCTTCTGACGTTGTCGGTTTTGCTTCTTCAGATTTAAAAACAGATGCTATTGTCGCACCTAAGGCCTTTGCATAATCTGCTGGGCTGGACACCGTTGCCTCTTGTTGAAGTGACTCTTTATTAACCATATATAGTGTAGTGGTGTAATAATTTATCGTCGGTGCCGCAGCAGTAAAGGGCAGGGCAATTGCAGCGCCTGTTGTATACTGCATTCCTTTTAATATCTTCTTGGGGTCACTGAGCACTCTGGATAAAAGATACATATTAGTGCTTATTAAATTCATATCGCTCATTACAGATAATAATGTATCGGTGAGTTCTTTCTTTAACGGTTCCGGGAGGGATTTTGTAAGGTTATTTGTGTCTACTGCGGCGCGGGCAACTTGGTATGCGTGAGCCCTGGAATACCTATATCCGTCCTTTTCGGGAGGGGAATTCTCTTCTATTTGATGTTTAAGCTGTTGTAATATAGGATTGTTTGAATCCTCCATCTGGGCAAGGGCCAATGAATATAAACCTCTATTATTGACATCGGCTCTTTCTGCCTTGTATTTTCTAACTGCCTCTAATATATTATTGTCTTTATTAATTTCCGGTTTTTCTTTGGATACTTTCTCAAGGTGTGCCTGTAATCTTCTCGAAGGTTTCTTAAACAATGCTAATCGATAAGAGGCTCTTTCAATCGCATTGTGCGCGCCAAGTAATACCAGTATTGCAACAGTGCCTATTGTCACCCCTGCCATAAGTGTGCTAATAGCCACAGGTATCAATCCGGTAAATATCGAAGCAGCTGCTACTAACATGCCGGTGAGGCTTACTACAGCAAAAAACACAGTGCGCATATTTATTACGAGGTTTTCAATACTTGCTTTTGTTGTCATTGCCTCGAGTCCCTTTTCTCCGATTGCTGCAGAACGCGGTTGTCTTAAGAGTAAACGCTGTTTCCCTTCGGCAATCACAAAATATATGCCCTGAGCTATAAAGACAGACGTAACTATTGCGCCTAAAATCGGGATAAGTGAGATAACCACAGGGGCGGGGATAAACGATAATAAAAGTATGCCTATGCTACCCAGAGCAAATCCAGCTACAACCCTGTACAGGCTGGACCTTGTTGTCGTGGGAAGCTTAGACACTGAGCCATCGTCAAATATTTTCTGCGGGCTATAAACATTACGCTCTATAGCACTGCTTAGACGTATGGAAATATACCACAATAATAAGACAATACCTATGGATGCAGCAACAGCCGACATTCCAACTGCTTCTAACAATATCGCCGGTATTAAAAAGGCGGTAAGTGTTACTAATGCACCTGCAACCGCAGTTCTGAAAACTCTTTGCTTAGCAGTAATATGGCCTGATCTTCCTTTTATAAACTTCCAGTTTATGGCTATTATGAGAACTCTTGATAAAAATCCCGCACCGCTGACAGCTGCTATTGCAGTTATTGAAAGGGCTGCTGCTGGCGCACTTACTGTCACAAGCGTCAACAGGGAAAATATTGTCACAGCAGCAAGTACCGGTAAATATGCCCCAACAGATAATAAATTTGTAACAGGTGACCTTAGGATTGCTTTCCATCTTGCCCATTGCGTCCATTTTAAACCACTAACTCGCCTCAACTCCTGTCTTAGTTCTTCCTGGGCCTGTTCCTGAGCTAATCTCTTCTGAATTTTACCTAAGACAAACCAGCCTGCAACAAAGGCAACTCCGGCAAATACAAGGATAGAAAGAGTAAGTGGAGACATAGAGGCAAATATTCCGGCTGTAAGCAAACCTGCAAGTGGACTTTCAGCCACAGCAGCGCCGGTAAATAGCGCCCCTATCGACTTAAGCCCAAAAAGACCAAATAGCCATCTTACAGCCCATACGCTACCAAATACAATCGCAGCTATCGGGAGGAGATTAGCGGCCCATACTATAAGATTGGTTAATCCTTCAGGTTTCTTGCCTGCTTCGGGTTGTTCCTTCTCCTTTCCTATCTCTATTTTTGCCTTTTTCTTCTCCTTTATGAGTTTGTCAAACTCATCATCAAATATTCTATTTGCAAGATCCTTATACTCCGTAATAAGGGACATCTGGTTTATTTGCTCGTATTCGCGGTAATACCGCTGCTGCCTCATAAGAAAATCTTTTATCCTGTCTGCTCGGGTTTGATAACTTCTCCATGCTGCATCAAGTAAGCCAAGCCCTTTTTCATCGCCTAAGTGTTTTTCTCTTTCCTCAAGGAATTGTTTTAGATGCTCGCTCGTCATTTTAGAAAATTCCATCTGCTGTTGAGCGGATAAGATTCTTCTCTCCGCTATTTTATCTCTTAATTTTGCTATTATGCTGGTTGCCTCTTTTTTAAGCCTTTCCCTGGTTTCAAGTCTTAACTTAAGATCAGACATTCTCTTAGCCAACCGGCGCATATCTGCTTCATGCTCAGGAAGATAATCCCTGATATAATCATTTAAAAGTTTATCATCCAAAGACCAGAACGCAACGAATCTTCCGGGGTCTCTATCCCTTGCTACACGCCTTTTAAATTGCTCTTCAAAAACATATAATTCATCGATGCAGGTTGATATAGCGGTTATGCCGCCCAATTCTCTTACAATATCTCCTTCTTCACTTTCTGTGATACGTAAGTCGATGCCTCTGCCGCCTGTTTTTGTAACCAGGGTTATTACGCCGAGTTTACCGCCTTCTTGTTTTGCCTTTTCGTTTTCTGCTGTGTTCTGCTCTTCTGTCAGGTCTGAACGGCTTCTTATAGACTGTATTTTTGTTATTTCACCGGAATCTTTCATCCCTTTAAGTTCTGTCTCTAATCTTTCTTCAAATTCATCGATCTTGGAATCTTCAACGTATATATATGCCGGGGCTATCCTTCCAGTTTCTTCATCCCGTGGCAACTCTTCAGCAATATAAGATACTACCTCCTGCCATTTTGTTGCTTCATTTACGGATATTCGAGGCAGCTCTTGCTTAAGCTCTTCGTAATCTTTCTTTGCGCTTAACCATTCACGCCTTTCTCTTTCAATTTCAAGGGTTTCCTTGTTATATATGTCTTTATTAAATTTAGAGTTTGGAGTACCGGTCATACCGCTGAAATGTCCATTTACAAAATCGCTATAGAGAAAATCTAATATGCTTACGGATATTAAGGCCTCTCCGTCTAAATTAATCTCGACGCCTTCTTTGGCCTCAAGGGCACAATGCATGCCTTGCTCCAGCCTTTTGCCATGTAAAAGCCTCGCTGTTGCTTCATCCCTGAGCACTATCTTTTCGTCTATTGTGTCGTAATCGCTCCCCTTTCTTTCACCTTTGTTATAGCAAAGATGTGCTGTGAGAGATTTCTCTACGTTCATCTGCCATTCAATAGGTTCTATGCCTGAAAGTTCTGCATCGTCTAAAAGTTTTATTACTTCCTTTTGGCCTTCTTTTGTGAGTATCGCTGATTTTCCATCTACTTTAAATAGGCTTGATGCATCCTTACGCTCTAAAAGACCCTTTGCTATTTCATTGGATATCTGCCACCTCTGGGTATTCTGTTCTTTAAGCTTTTTATACCGCGGGTCCTTTTCATCAACCGGCACCTGTAGTTTAAATCCATTTGCTAATTCGTGCTCTAAGGTCAAATCACTTTCGTCAAAGTTCGGCCTGCCCTTTCTAGAACCTGTAAATATTCTTTCCTCTACAGTAGACATAAGTTGTTCTATCGCCCATTGGAATACTACAATATCCGGCCTGGCGTGGAATACGGCTCTTTCAATTTTGCAAGCTTCTTCAAATCTTATGGGTCTCCATTTATCCATCTCTTCGGCAGATTTTGCCCTATAATTTTCATCATAAATAAAGGCAAGCGGATATCCGCCTTTTGGATTCTGTTTTAATATGATTACATTGATTCCAAGCTGGCTTAAATATTTAGCAGTCCCTTTTGCATTCTGCTCAACTACGTCATCGCTGGGGGCAAGTGTCATAGAGCGTATATTCAATCTTTCAGCCTCTGCCTTTGCAAGTTGTTTAATTTTCGCCAGAGCATCTGTCAGTGTCTTACCGCCGGAACATCCTATCCATATAAATTTTTCATCAAAAAGCCCTCTCGCGCCTTCTCTCTGGTGCGGATACCAGTCGAATTTGGGAATATCTGTGTTTCTTATTACGTTGGCTAAAAGTTTCGCAGCTCTTGCGTCTATTTTTCCATCCGACTCCTTTTTTCTAAATAATTCTACCAGCTGGCCGAATTGCTCTTTATAATCTGGTTTTGCTTCTGCCGGCTCTACAACTTCTGGCGGAGGTTTCCTGTCGCTTTCTACCCTTGCTTTTTGCGAGGCCTCCTGTAGTTTTTCGCGCAGTTCTTTTATAATAGCATTGGCTCTGGCAAGTTCTTCTTGCTGCCTTGCTTTTTCCCTTCGAATCTGCTCTAATTCTTCACGGACTGTCGCAAGTTCTCTTTCTGTTTCTTTAAGCCTCCGGGTAAGTTCATTGAGTCCCTCGCCGGGAAATAAGGCATTAAAAAGCGGCGTATCTTTTGATTTGGCAATATCGGGGCTTACTTTAGAAAGGTCTATATTGCCTTCACTTTTACGGTTTTCTTCTTTGTCGATACTGTGAAGGTCTCTGAAGTTTCCTAAAGTAACAGGAACCCTGCCTGCCAATATTCTGATTCTTCTGCTTAAAGTATCTGCGTTGAACCTAAACATCCAGAGCCGGATAGGAAATTTCATGCCTTCTTTTCTAAGATTCCAGATGGCCGCTATTCTTTCCAGAATCAGCTCACGCCTTTTCTCATTCTGCAATAGCTCGGCAATCCACTCGGACGTAGAGCCCCTTTCCATAACTTCCTGTTTAAATTCTTCATCTGCCCCTACCTGTTCTAATATTCCCTTCAGGATTTCTCCTGCTGAGGAGGATTTAACGCCTGTGCCTAGCTGTGATCCTGTTGGGGATGGGGGTTCAATTCTTGAAAAGTACCGTCCAACATCAACAAGTATGTTGTTGAACCCTATGATATTTAACTTATAAGCCTCAAAATCGTTTCTATCTAAGGCAGCTTCAATTCCTTCTATGTGACTATGCAATCTCTGCATTTTCTCGGTGTTTATCAAATGGTCTCTTGCCTGAATCCATACATTTTCCTCGATGGGCGAAAGCAGTGGTAATTCGCTGGCAGGATCAAGCCTTATTATATTGCCTACATCGAGGTATTTTTCAACCAGCACCTCTTTATCGGGACTTTCTCCCAATGAATAATTTTGAATATTCCCAAACAGCATTTTTAATCTTTTCAATGCTTCTGTTATTTTCTCTTTATATGGTTGGAGATTATTCCCTTTCGTTTCTGCCTGCTGCATAGGTCCATAAATACGCATAAAGGCATTACTGATGTAATGGCTTACTGCAGCACGCAGGCAGTGTGCTGTCTCTAAGACTCCCCATGAAATTTTGGTAATATCCGGTGGTAGATTCTTTTTGGCATGTATAGTTGAAGAAATTTCAGTTTCTTTTAAATTGGTTGTTACATCAGCTATTCCCCAATCTGCTATTGTCTCGCTGTCCGAACCTAATCTTGGATAAATAAAAGCTTCTTTTGCGCCTGCTCTTATAAAATCAGGTTCGGTTAGTATCTCAGAAGCATGGGGGTCATAAAGGATAACCAATTTTATATCTTTTACGCCGTCTCCTCTTAATATCTCTAAAATATTCTCGATTACTCTTTGAGAATGCCTTTTATCTATTTTAAATATATCCTGCTTTATGTGAGCCAGGCCTAAAACCGGCCTTCCTTCTTTTGTCTTACCTGTTATGGCTACGGCTGTACATGTGGCTACTTCCTTTGCGCAGATAGATAAGGAAAGGCTCTCGTCCTCCCCTTCAATTAAGAGGAGATCTCCCTGTCTGATGTAAACCTCACGTTTTCCTTCTACAACTTTAGTCGGAAATGGTTTCTCTGTAGGGGTGGGTTTATTTTTTTCATCGTCTATAGAAAAACTCTCTGTGGCTCTAACGCCTTCTAAAGAAATCTACTGAGCAGGCTGTTCGGCCCTGGTTGGCGAGGTTTTTAGAACTTTATCTAATTCTGCTAACCGTTTTAATCTTTCATCATCATTGGCGTAGTCTCTAGTTGTATATCTACTAAGAAGGGCTTCGTATCTGGCGAAATCTCCATCAGAGAAAATATCCCTTAATTCCTGAAGCCGTCTTTGGAAAACGCCTTCTTGCAACTTTGCCGCTTTTTCCCTTGCAACTTCGCGGATGGATTCATCTTCTTTTGCACCCCTAAATTCTTTGGCAAGGTGGTGGGCAACCTGAAAGGCAATACTCGACTTTTCGGTCGGTTTAACTTCTTCCTCTCC
>CP070655.1:28020-30996 GCA_020354945.1 Candidatus Omnitrophota bacterium | reverse complement strand
GGGGTTCCATACTTTCTTGAGATAACGCCTGCTCCAGCAACATGGTCCTGGTGGGAATGGGTAAGGATTATAGCGTCGATATTCTCCAGGCTTTTGCCAAGCCTGTCCATGCGGTGCTCTATTTCCCTGCAGCTTTTTCCAGCATCAATCAAAAAAGAAACATCTTTTTTCTGCACCAAACAGCAGTTGCCATTGCTGCCTGAAGCTATTATAGAAACCTCCATCTAAACACCGGGAAATAGGAACGTAACTTCATTTAAAAAAGTTATCTTAAGAACCTTTCTTCATTTGCTGCACTACTTTCTTGAATACCTCAATCTGTTTCTCACTAAGCTTTCCAAATCTCAAGTAATTCAGCTTGATGTTTGCGAGAAAATTATTTTTCCTGTAATACTCTTCAGGAATATCAAGGAGTTTTTTCATCTTAGGATCCTTAACCTTCGCATCAATATTCTTCATCTGGCACTCATAGCATACAGCATATCGCTGCTTAGAAGTCACGCTTACATAATTTTTCTTGCATCTAATGCATAGTTGTTTGTACCTTATAGCCATATCTTATCTTAACTGATAGTCATTTATATAGTTATCCTATCATAACCATTTTAGCAAAGCTTAAATATCGCTGGCAAAATATTAGCAACATGCCTGGAAAAAAAGTATTGACATATGCAATAATCGCTTTTGTAGCATACGTCCTTGTCTTCAATTTTTTTATACTGCCCAACATTATGCTTTACAAACAAATGGAATTCTCTGAGAATGATTGCAGCGATTTCTGCTCAGGCGTTTCTAAAGCAGCAAGGTACACAACAGACTATAACCGCAATACAAAGTCACTTGGCTGCACCTGCAGGGATGCGGAAGGAACTGCATTAATCAGAACTTTCTACCCAGTGGGATAATACACACATTGTGTGTATCAATACTCTTTCTTATGCAGAATAAGATGCTGGTGCTCTCTTAAGCCAACTACGCCGCCAATAATGCCGCATATAGGCCCGACAAACACACCCATGCCAGAGACAATTCCAACAAGACTCATTATAAGCACAATTATGCTTCCAGACAGGGAATGATCCTCATGCTTGATTAATATACTCCCTACAACAATCATTACCCCAGCTATATAATTAGAGACAAGCAAAAAATAAGCAAAGATGCTGATTATCTTTCCATAGGTTGCTATTATGTCCCTTGCTAAAAATGTAGCAGCAAAAGCAACCCCCAGGATTATTATTCCAGCTATAAGGCTAATAACAAAACCAGCTTCTGTGATGCGGCTTTTTTCTGCCATATACTTTCCTCAGCTTGGGCAATATTTAAACTTTCTTATTTCTTTGGTCTGCTGTCAACAATCCTTTTCTCCTTCAGCTCTGTTTCCATTCCTAACCTGTCAAGCAGCCTGGCCTTATCCATCATGATTATGTCAGGAGTAACCTCTGTGGCTTCCCTTACAATCTTCTTTAATTCCATCTTTAGCTTTGCAACATCAACCTTTTTCCTTGGAGCTATGTATAAAATAAGCTCATCAACACCATAAGGGTCATTCCTTTTCTTCTTTATCTCAACCTGCCATTCATCAATGGATTTATGACCGCTCATCAATGCAAAGAACCTGTTCAGGTTGACTAAAGTGCCTTTTATCTTGCTAAACCTGAATTCCTTTATCTCAGAGCTTCTCTCAATAGTAGAATCCAGCCTTGGTACAGTTCTTCCGCAGGAGCATTTATCGTAATAAATTTTGGAAATATCACCTGTTTTATACCTCAAAACAACTGTCCCTCTCCAGTCTAAAGCAGTATACACCACCTCCCCTTCTTCACCCTCACCAACCCTGTCGCCATTCTTGTCAATAACCTCAATAAACTCCAAATCAGGATAAAGATGATAGCCAGAGCCTTCATCACATTCAGCCCAGGCTCCTTTTCCTTCTGTAAAAGCATAAGTAGATAATATCTTGGGATTCCTGCATTTTGTCTTAGCCAGCACCTCCCTTAATTTATCCTTTAAACCAGCTGGAACACGCTCGCCTCCAAATACTATGTTCTTCAGGTTGCTGAAATCCTTCTTTTCCTCAGCTCCTTTCCTTGCAAGGTGATAGGCATAGCCTGGCATAGAAATAAGTATGCTTGCCTTTAGGTTTTCTATAGCCTTTATTATAGCTTCACTGCCCATTATCTTGCCCCCTCCTGTTGGAAGGGACAGTGTTTCACTTGCTATTGAGCCGTAATATGTCTGCCAGAAAGCAAGGTGGGGTGCATAAGGAAATGCATTAACCCCCCTGTCCTCTTTGCTGAAGCCAAAGACATCAAACATACGCCTTCCAGTTTCCTTCAGTCTTTCCAGATCCTGGCCTGAATAAAGAAAAGGTGTTGGCAAAGCAGTTCTCCCAGTTGTCACATGCATATGTATTGGCTTGTATTCATAATAAACGAGCTCTTTGTTGAACAGGAACTTAATCAATTTTGATTTTGGCGCATACTGCTTAAGCAGTTCCTTATCCGGCTGAAGAATAAACTCCCTTGGCCTTTTGCTGTCTGCCTTTGTTGGAGCAATATCAGCCTTGCTTGAAAAAGGCAGCTTTACCAGGTCATCAGTGCTTTTGATATCATCAAATTTAAGCTTTAATTTATCAAACAGCTTCCTGTAGTGAGGATGATATGGTATCTCATGCCTTAAGAAGTACCTTAATTTCTTGTCCTGCAGTTTCTTAATATCCTCTTTTTTAAGCCTGGAAAGCTTCTTCCAGCTGAGCATATATGGCTTCTTATTTTTGGGTTATATAAACATTTTGAATTTTCAGAATCAGAAAAAATTAAAACTAAACAGCCTTTCTTATTTTCACAGCTTCTTTGCTTTGAATTTCATATAAATATAATTCATATTCACGTATTCCCGCAATAACACCAAGATATCCGAAAAAAATTGATGATAGTATTGCCGAAATTAGCGCGAAATATTTTATTACGTTCC
>CP070655.1:25061-27920 GCA_020354945.1 Candidatus Omnitrophota bacterium | reverse complement strand
TGCCTTTTTGCCGCCTGTTTTTGATTTTTTTCCCGATATTTCACCTGTTACATCAGGCAACATAGAACTTAAATCTATATCTTTGTCTGACCTCGCCTGTTTGACATTTTCAGCAGCCGATATTAAATCAGGGTGGTTTGCAATGGCTTCTTTTACGCAGTCTCCCCAGGTAAATGAATCTTCTGCCTGCGCTTCATTTAATGCAATAATTATTAACACCAAAAATAATATAAAAAGTTGTATGCATATATATCTTTTCATGCCTGCTTCCTTTATATAATATTACCGCTATTTTACTAAATGATATACTAAAAATTCTAATGGGGCAAGCAAAATCTAATATTCTTGAAGAAAATACATGCAGGATAGGTCCGAATATGCGGCCAGGCACACCGTAGTTGGCCTAATAATGGTATTAATCTATTGCGTAATCTATGTGGTTATAGCTTGTGTGAGGTGGGTTAAGTTTTACAGTTGCATTTTTTATTTTTGAGAATCTTTAATTGCTGCACGGGATTGGTAATATATCTGTATTGCTTATAGCTTCCGGTTGCCAATTTTGCCTCAAGGGCGCTCTTATGGCAATACCCTCTTCTTTTCATCTCGGCAACAAGCTTTTTATGCCTTAAAAATAGCGCTTTCAGCTTACCGTGCCATCTTAATGTCTCAGGGTGCCTGGAATAACCTTTTTTCTTTTTAGTTAAAACCGACCAAATCGCATGAAGCTCTCTATGCTCTCCAAGTAAGTGGTTTCTACATAATTTAGCCGGCGAAATATCCCATATCCTCATAATTGTGATAATCTTGCAGCTCTTTATTCCCCTTATTCTTGCGCTAAAAGAACGGATTCGCGCCTCTTATCTGCAGCAGTTTATACCCTTCTGTGCCGCTATTGAGTATAAACTGGCAGCTGTCCTGCTGCTTGTCCATAACCCCGGCAGTATCCCTGCTTTTTCTAAACCATCGCAGCCGCACGCTTATCCGCCCGGCGTCTGTGAGCAGAGTATCAACAGAAAAGTCAATGGCAAGCCATTTAAAAGAGGAAAATTGCTGCTGAAGATTAGCCTCAAACTCTAAGCGTCCAGGAAAATCGCTGTCCACAAGCACCATAAAATTGGTAAAGGAACGCTTCTCATAGGCAAGCTTGACTTGCGCTAAAAAATTTGTCAGCGCATTATCTTGCAGTGGTTTCTCTGCGGGCATGTGGTTGTCTCGGGGAGTGCTGGACATTCCCATCGTAAAAATAAGGGACAGGCAAAAAAGCACAATATATAACTTTGTGTAATTTCTCATATACTATTTGAAGGTTCGTGAGGCCTGATTGTTATTTTCTTTACTTTCCGATATTTTATTCTCTGGATCAACTGTAACAGTCACCGTATAAGGAACATCTGGCGCCGGTAAAGGGAATGTATGCGTAACAGAAATCTCAGAGCCTGCTTTCAACGCCGATACATTCTCATACCCTGTTTCGATCTTCGGACCGGGGGCGCTGAGATAAAATTTAATTTTAAAACTTCCAGCATTTGCATTGCCCTTATTTTTAATAACCGCGGTTACGCTTCCGTCCGGAGCTGCCGGGGCGGTAATTTTATCGCTTGTAATAACCAGGTCTGCGGAACTTAATAACGAAGAGCCGAATATGGTATTATTAGCCAGCCCGCTTATAAGCCATGTGTTCCTCTCTTTTTCTGCGCGCATCGATATCCGTGCGCTATCGCTAAAACCTGAACCTGTGCGGCTGCTGTATTTTCTCTCCAGATACACATCCCAGACAGCGCTTTCATAATCTCTGTCAAATGTTTTTCGGTCAACACGATAATGCAAGCGTATATTATTGTAATTATGAAAGTCGTTCTGTATAGACTGCCTGAATTTCACCCTGTCAGGATACCGTGAAGCAAACAGCCCCATAAACCTTCCTATATTTTCTCCTTCGTAATATGTTCTCAACTTATTCAACAGTTCCAATACCGCATCTTCAGGCTCATGGCGCTGGTAGTTAACAGCGATGCCAGGCTGGAAAGTGCGCATGGTTGAATCCTCAAATGTAAACATAAATTCCGGATATATTTTTTCATCTGAGCGCGGACGGTATTTATAGAAAAAGTTGTCATTTTCCCGCTCCATCTCCTCCCATGTTCTGCCTTCGTCTAAGCTGATTTCTGCTTTTTCAAGATTTTTTTTCGAAACAGAAAATTCTATTTTTCCGCCAACAAGGTCTTTACGAAATAAATTAACTGAATCCCCCTCCTGCACTTTTTTAGCGTTTACCATAATTTCATCTGCATAAAGCGCTGCCGCAGAAAATAACACTATGCATATGCATACAATCATGCATAATTTCTTTTTCATTCTCGCCCCTTTTTAATATACATAACTCAACTTACCCGTTATGATATTTTCAGCATAATTATCATCGCCGTCTGCATAATTATAACTTTTACGCTCATAGCTTAAGTCAAATGCCAGGTTATCCTTATATAAGTTCCGTGATACACCGATAAAATACTCTGTGTCGTTGTTGTCGGTATCATTGAGATAATAATCATTATTATAAAAACCAACCTGCGTTTCAAAAGTAAGGGTTGAAGGAAAAATAAATTTTATACCAGCATTGGTTCTGCAGATAAAGTCGGCTTCGCGGACTTCCTTATAGGTAACATGCTCCACGTCCTCGCTAAAATTCCAGGCAATCTCAACCTCTTTTACGATAAAATTTCCGTCCAGGGATGCTGAAATGGCATCACTGTCTTTTTCTTCGGACGGCTCAATGCGGTCAGAGACAATTGTTTTAAAATAGCCTAAAGAGAAATATAAAATGTCGAAATCATGGGAAAGGCCGGCGGAATATGTATA
>CP070655.1:19223-24961 GCA_020354945.1 Candidatus Omnitrophota bacterium | reverse complement strand
TTAAGGTATGAGTAGAAGAATGAAACGCAGAGATTTTACAAACGGCAGTGTAACTAAGAATATCCTGCACTTAGCCTGGCCCATGATGGTTGCTTTTACTTTGCACGTGGGTTTTAATCTTATTGATACTATTTTTGTAGGGAGGTATAGTGCTTTGGCGCTTGCGGCAATTTCTATAACATTTCCGGTGATATTCCTGATTATTGCACTAGCGTCTGGCATAGGTATTGGAGTAACATCGTTTATTGCAAGGCTTATTGGTGCAAAAAGGGTCAATAAGGCTCAGGAGGTTGCAAAGCATGGCTTGATATTGGCTTTTTTTATGTGGGTATTCTTTGCTTGTTTTGGCCTGCTTTTTGCAAAGCCATTGTTTATGTATTTGGGGGCAGAGGGAGAGATATTATCCATGTCCTTGAGATACGCTTATACAATATTTATTGGAAGCTTTTTCATGTTCTTTGCATTTATTAGCAACAGCATTTTAAGAGGAGAGGGGGATACAAAAACCCCAATGAAGATAATGGCTCTTGCCACTGTTGTGAATATTATACTGGACCCATTCATGATATTTGGGTTGTGGATTTTTCCTGAGCTTGGTATTTTTGGTGCAGCTCTTGCAACAGTTATTGCAAGGTCTATCTCTGCGATTGTCGTTCTAACATACCTGTTCAAAGGAAATGCTTTGCTCAAGCTTGATTTTAAACTGCCTAAGTTTGACTTTGGAATAATCAGGGAGATATTTCACGTAGGCATACCTGCTTCCTTATCGCAGTCTGTCATGTCTCTTGGAATGTTCTTTATGATGAAGGTAGTTTCGTTCTTTGGTCCATATGCGATTGCAGCTTACGGTCTTTTAGGAAGGCTTGATTCAGTTGCAATACTGCCTGCGCTTGGTATAGCCACTGCTGTTATTACCATTGTCGGCCAAAATGTGGGTGCAGAGAAGTTTGACAGGGCAGAGAGCACAGCATGGAAAGCTAGTTTATTGGCAGCTGCCTTTATGGAGCTCGTGGGGGTAATATTTTTCGCTACTCCAAGATTCTGGATATCTATCTTTAATAAGCACCCAGATATTATTAGCTATGGAATAAGTTATCTAAGGATAGTTTCGCTAACCTATGCTTTCATCGGGATTGGGATTGTTATGGGGGCAGCTTTCCAGGGAGCAGGTAAAGGGTATCCTTCCCTAGCACTAACTGCTGTGAGATTATTTGTTTTGAGCATTCCTCTTGCACTTATCTTTGCATTTGTGGCAGATTTGGGCCTTAAAGGAGTTTGGATAGGGATTATGGTATCAATTGTCCTGTCAAGCATTATAGGTGCAATCTGGTTTAGTATTGGAACCTGGAAGAAAGGCAAACATATACCTATAGAAATGCCTGAAGGATTAGAGGGTTAGATTTTCATCCTGCTGATATAGATATTTAATTTTGCTGTGATTTGTTCTTTTAATGGCTCATCAAATTTATTCAAATCATTATAATTAATCTTAGGCAGTTTGGTTAATGTTCCTGTAAACTTCCTGCCTGCTTTTTTTGCTTCTTGCTCTATCTTTTTTGCATATTTTGAATTGAATAGTTTTATTGACGGAAATTTTGTTATAGCGTCTGCTCCTCCATCCAAGAGCAGATGGATTTCGTCCAGGTGAGTCAGCCAGGAGCCAGCTACAATTTCTAATTTTGGAAACTCCTTTCTTGTTTTCCTTATCCATCTAAGATAATAATCTGTTTTTGGGCCTTTCCTGAATGGAGTTCCCTTATGGGGCTTCAGCCGGTAGAATGTTATTTTGTTTATTTTATGCTTTCTAATGAATTTTTTCAATAGTGGAAAATCATTGATTGTTTCCCCTAAACCAATGATTATTGTCATTGACTTCTTTAATCCAAGTTTGTCGCAGAGCCTGAACATTGATTCTATCTCTTTTATTGGTTTTGAAGGGCATACCTTATCGTGGATTTTTGGGTTAATGCATTCAACAGCCCCGCAAACACCTTGGATATAAGGCTTAAACAGCCTCAGTTCTTTTTCATTCAATACTCCAATATTAAGCCAGAGCTTTTCTCCGTATATTGCCCTTATTTTTCCAATCAGGTTCAATAATTCCTCAGTTGTATAGCTTTCATAGCCACCTGATAAAAATTCTATTTTCCATCCAAGCTTTTTGCATAAGAATGCCTCAGCCAGGATTGAAGCTGTGCTGCGCCGGGCTTTTCTTGGATCTCTGATTAGGGATTTTTGTGTTGACATATAGCAGAATTTGCAGTCGCCTTTTGCACAGTACCAGCTGAGGAAAATTGCTCTTTCAAAGTGAGTTGTTTTCATATCAAGCTTGAAATTGCTTTTAGTTTAAAAATCATATGATAATCAGCAAAATTTAAATAAGATAAAGTGTCGGATAGAGCTATGATTGGTCTATTTGTATATGATAAAAGCAAGAAGTCGCTAGTAAAGAACGCGAACCTCAAAAACTTGAATAGATATATTTCTAAAAATGGGTATGTTGTATGGATTGATTTTCAAGACCCCACAGAAGCTGATTACAAGATTCTTGAGACTATTTTTGGATTCCACCCATTAAGTATTGAAGATTGCAAAGGCTTTACACCAATTCCGAAGATAGATGAATTTGATAAATATATTTTCATGATATTCCACCGGGTGGTCTATGATAAGGAAAAAGAAGACATAGCTGCTAAAGAGATGGATTTCTTTTTGGGAAAGAACTACTTAGTAAGTCTGCATGAAGCTGAGTCTTCAAGCATTACAAAAATGAAGGATAAGATCAATTCCAGGCCAAGCTTTATGGGGTATGGGGCTGATATTATCATGCACGGCATTATAGACTTATTCACAGAAAAGTATATACCAATCATAAACTACATGACTGAGGAGATAGAGAGGATTGAAGATAGAGTCATTGCCAGAAGAACTGCAAAGATTATGCAGAAGATAGTTAAACTGAAGAGAAATGTTTCTGAGTTTAAGAGGAGTATACTGCCTCAGCGTGATATTATAGGCAGGCTTGCACATAGGAAATTCAGATTTATCTCTGAAAAGGCAGAGATGTACTATATGGATGTCCTCGATAATATCGTATGGGTTCATGCTAACCTAGAGTCAAACAGGGAAATGCTGGCAAGCATATTCGATGCTTACTTATCAATATCCTCCAACAATATGAACGAGACATCCAACAGAATGAACAGGATTATGCAGCGACTAACTATTGTAGCTACAATCTTCATGCCCCTGACGTTCATAACTGGAGTCTATGGTATGAACTTCAGGAATATGCCTGAGCTGTTATGGAGCTGGGGATATTTCGGAGCCCTTGGTTTGATGCTGCTGATAGGTTTAGGGATGGTTGTTTATTTCAGGAAGAAGCAGTTGTTTCAATAAGGGCAGTCTGCCCTTATCAACCCCCACAAGCTTTCTCGCGAATAACGCCATAAACGCTTCGCTTTTAATTTCACCGCTCGAAAGAAGCCCCGAGAGGGAGTTGCACTCCTCGCAGCTGAAAAGTCAGCTGGCACCTTCGTGGGTTTCCTCACTTCGTTCGTCAAGCCCACTTAATAAAAGCCCCGAGGGAGAGTTGCACTCCCGACCTTCGCTTTTCCTTTGAAAATAAATCCATACGAGAGCGACGCACTAGCTACTGTGCTACCGGGGCAGAATTTATTTGAGCTGCTTTAACAGCTCTTCTTTCGTCGTAAGTTTTTTCTGGCATTCAGGGCAGACTGAATGCTTTTTTCCCTTCGCATCCTTTACATAAGTGCCTAAAATCTTTTTCAGGAATGTTTCTTCTATTTTCTTTTTGCAAATCTCGCATTTCATATCAAATAAGAAAATGTTTGAGTTTAAAAAATTAATCTAAATAATTCTGTTTTCAGTAAGGTTTATAAATCACCATTGATTAGTGGTTACTATGTCTAGACGTAGGAAGAACAAACGTAAGAGGAATAAAGCTAAAGCAAGAGTAATGCCTCAAGCTGAAGCTAAAGCGGAAGGAATGTCACGTAGGACTATCTTAAAGATAGGACTAGGTGCTGGAGCATTGGCAGGTGTTGGCGGGCTAGGCGCAATATTGTATAGTTTTCAAGATGATGGGCCAGCAAAAACTACTCTTGAACCTGAAAATCTAAAGCCAGAAGATTATGCAAGATGGTGGGAAAAGCACTTTAAAAGAACAAAAGGAAGAGCTTTTCTTCATAATACTTATCGCCCTGAAGTTGATATTGGGGGAGAAAGAGTATCTGATTTAAAAAAAGAGTTAGAACATAAATTAGGTGAGATGATTCAGCAATCTAAGGTGTCAATAGACACTTCATTGCCTTTAGGCTTAGACCTCAAAATCACATATGGTCATTATCCTTTAGCTGTTCCAAACAGCGTATTTAATGAATATGCCAGAAGAATAAAACAAGCCTTTGCGGAGTTCTATGATTATATTGGCCAAAGAGCATTGTTGCCGGATATTGAGATGCATTTATTGTTAAGAGATACTGTAATTAAGCCGCCATCTGAAAAGGTTCCGATTTATGTTGTGTGGAAGCGTTTTGAAAACATAGAAGGCAAAGTTCATTACATGGGTAATGATGAGGCAATTGTAAATATTTCCCAGCAAAATGATTGCAGCCAAAGAGGCCAGATTGCTTCAAAGTATGAAGGGCTTTTTGACGGGGATAAAGGAATTTCGTTAGATGTAAATATACATCATCTATTTGTTGCAGCAGGATGGGAAGCTATTTCTGCATACGCAGCCCCTTTATCTGAGGGCGTTCCTTTAAGTGTTAAACATGTAACAACCGGACGAATAAATCAGGAGTTACATGACTGGTGGGTTAAAGCAGGAAAACCAAAAAAGGTTGGCAGTGACGATATTAATAGGATAAGAGAAGAATGGGACAGAAGAGAAGAGGGTCTTATAGAAGGTGTTATTGATTGCTTTGTTGAAGGCAAATTAAAGGAGTTAGGGATTGCGAGAGCTGAGTATGAGAAATATATTCTCCATGGAGGGCATGAACAATACAAATATGTCCCTGCTATAAGGGAAAATGTAAGAGAACTCGGAGCTCCTGCTGTATTCCAAATATATTTGACTGACCCAGATAGATTATTTGAGTGAAAATTAATTCTTTCGATAATTATCTAAATATTTAAAAACGCCTAGATATTTGACAATAATATGACACGCATAGCAGTTATCGAGAAGGAGAAATGCAATCCGCATGGCTGCGGCAATTTCCTATGCATCAGGCTGTGCCCTGTGAATAGAACCGGCAAGGAATGCATTGTTGAGGGTGAAGACAAGAAGCCTAAGATAGATGAAAGTCTATGCACTGGCTGCGGAATTTGCCAGAACAGATGTCCTTTTGAGGCAATTTCAATCATAAACCTGCCGGAAGAGCTTACAAAAGACCCGATACATCAATACGGAAAGAATGGATTTCATCTGTGGAATCTGCCAACGCCTGTTTTCGGCAAGGTTGTTGGTTTAGTAGGCAGAAATGGAATCGGGAAGTCAACTGCAATTAAGGTTCTAGCGAGCATTCTAAAGCCAAATCTTGGCAAACAAGAGGGAGAAGCAGGTTATGACGATTTAATTGAGTATTTTAAGGGAACTGAAGCACAATTGTTCTTTGAGAAATTGAAAAGCGGGGAAATCAAGGTCAGCTTCAAGCCGCAGCAGGTTGATTTAATACCAAAAGCTGAGAAAGGAAAGGTAAGGAAGCTTCTGG
>CP070655.1:11250-19123 GCA_020354945.1 Candidatus Omnitrophota bacterium | reverse complement strand
ATGAAGGCTGAATACCCAAATGGCCATAGAAACAAGGCAGCAAGAAGTGGTAAACCTGGAGGATGGACAGGATATTCTTCAAATTCAGTCAGATCTATATTTTCCTTTCCAGGAAGTCTACCCTCCTGATTGAAAAGTTCACTGGTAGCATACCAATCACCAGTCTTTTTATTAATATAACGGACATGGTGATATGGAAATGGACGATACCTAAAACTAAAACCCACGCTATTAGCTCCCTTGTAACGTGCATCTTCATAATTATTTTTTAAACAAAGGTCTTTGTCCTCAACTAAGCTATACACCATTACCAGGTAGTGAGGGACATCTCCTGTTAGAATACGTGGCATTGATAAAGAAACAGATTCTATTCTGTCATCCCGGGTGAAAGAAAATTGCACAAACATAGGGAATAAATAGATGATCCCAATAAGTAAAAGCAGTAACCATTTCCAATTTGTCCAATGATTAAGATTCACTTTCTGCGTCTCCATTCTCTTTCAAATATTTTCCTTCTATTGCCCTAAAAACCTTTTCCGCTGTTATAAGCTTCATACATCTATTATCATATTTACAATTTGATTTCTTTAGGTTATAGACATTTAAACATGGACTGCAATATAAATTTTTATAGAACACAGTATGCTGTTCGCCACGCGGGCCAAACAACACAGGTGTTTCTGTGCCAAAAAACGAAACTGTAGGAATGCCCATAGCTACTGCCAGGTGAAGTGGGCCGCTATCGTTGGTAATAAGCAGACTACTCAGCTCAAGCAGAGCGATGAGACGAAAAAGAGAGAGCCTGCCTGCTAAATCGACAACATTATATCTACTGTGTAATAAATCTATTACACTTCCGGTATATTCCCGTTCCTCTTTTTTTCCAATAAAAACAACGTAAACATTGTATTTTTCAATTAATTTCTCTGCTAATCTTGCAAAATTTTGTTTTGGCCAGCGCCGCAAATGAACCGAGATCTCTCCCGCATTGACGTTTAATACCACCAGCCGATTCTTGTCATTAATTCCGTTATTGGACAACAAGCGCTTTACATATTCACGGTCTCTATCTTTCGCTTCCAACCGAGGTAAACTAAAATCAGTTGTTTGAGCGCCGACAGATTGGGCAAGAGCAACAAAGATTTCCGTTACATGCTTGTAATGGTTATAATAAACATGGTTGGTTAATAAAATTTCCCGCCATAATTCCCGGAGAAAATAACCAACACGGATAGGCGCTCCACACAAATAAGTAACAACGATAGAAAACTTGGAGAAGAATTCCATATCAATAGCGATATCATACTTTTCCTTTCTGAGCCTTAACAAAACCCTTAATAGATCGGCAGCGAAAATAAACAGGCTATCCGTCCGTAAAGACATCACACTGTCGATCGGCCCAATTAATTCAATTACCTGCTTATTATTTGAAAAAGTTAAAAAAGTTATCTTGGCTTTGGGAAACGTCTCCCTTAACGATCTGATCATGGGCGTTGCCAATATAATGCTTCCCATTCCAAGATATTTCATCACTAAAATCTTCCTTATTTTTTCCTTGCCAACTCGTCTATTTGCACTAAACACACTTTTTATCTTGTGAGCTATACATAAAAGTAAACAGATTGGAATCCCTAAGTTTTGATCGAGATTTCTCATCTTCACTGCATCCAAATCAAACGCTTTCTTCTTTTTCACTTCCTCATCTCTGACTAGTTTTATGCAAACCAAAAGATACAAAAATAAATTTTATTATTAAAATCACATCTTGAAGACTCATTGCCATCGTACCGGAATTCGATTCTCCAATCTTGCTACTTTAAAAAATATAGCCCAATTTGATATAGTCGATTTCAATATCCCCCTTACCAGCTTGCATCTTTACGAAGTCAAATCTCAGTTGAGTCAGGATTGCATCCCATAAAGGACTATTGCTCATGTCCAGGTTATAAATGTGATAGTTATTATCGGCTATGACATTAAAATACCGGTGCATGCTCATCTGCCAGGATTCGTTTTGCTTAGAAGTTACCCAAAAGATACATGCTGCGCTGCCTGATTTCAATTTCATACGAATAGAAACTATATTGTAAGTCTTTATATCTGCATTCAATCCAAAATGTTCCATGTATGGTGACTCTCCTACGGCATGCGCTTTCAAACTTCCATCTGTAACTTCAAACGGTTTAAATTTCCAGCGAGGAACCCAACCCTGTGGGTCATCAGGAATCTTGAACTCCCATACATTATTCCCATAAATAACTCTCGGTATTTGTTTATCCATTTCATTTAGTTTATCCGTAAGACCTAGTTTTTGATATAACTCTTTGAGTTTCAACTTTACATCTTGACAGGCCGGAACCAAATACGCCACCTTCTCATAGTCCTCAATAGCCTGATAGACTTCACCTGTTTTTTCGAGACACGATGCCAAAAGATGTAAAGGAGTAGCTAATTCAGGCTCGATGGCGATGACCTTCTTCAACTCATTGATAGCCTCCTCCCACCTCTCTTCCTCCATAAATGCTAATCCAAGATCGTAATAGGCATCTATGAAATCTGATTTAAGTTGTGCGGCCTTATGGAGTTCAATCATACCTTTCTCTACCATCATTCTGTTTTTATAGGCAATATATAAGGCATAGTGATGCTCTGGAAGATTTACCATCTTAGAATAGACCTCTTTCTCAAGCCAATAAACGATCTTATCATTTACGCTTTCACTTTTTCCTATAAGCTCCGTCAATTTGTTCCATTTTTTCATAGAAAGGTATGCCTCCGCTAACCTTTCGTAAATATCAGGATAATTAGAATTTTGTTCTGCAATAAATTCAAATTGCTCAGCCGCATCTTTCCATAACCCTTCCTTTTGACAAACAATTCCTAAGTTATAGCGTGCTATCAAATTTTTCTTATTTTCTGCTAATGACTTTTTATAATATCTAATAGCCTCCTCTGAAAGCCCCTGAGCAGCATAAATAGACCCCAGCTTATTGCAGATCCTTACTGTCAGAGAGGGAATTATGAGCCCTCCGTCCATGTTTATAAATTTACTTAACTCTTCCGCGGCCTTGCTTGAGTCATCCATAGTAGCATACGCCATTCCTCGATGGTAATGAGAAAAAGCCATGAGGGCCTGGCGGCCGGTAAAAACCACTGAGATGATAAGAAGGCCTGTTAACGCCCCCATGAAAAAATAGCCGCCTTTTATAGTGAGCGTGGAAGGAGCAGTTGTTACTACAATGTATAGTGAAAATAGATACACCCAGGGCGTAATCTGCTTAATTAGATCAAGAAAATTTGTATGGTGATTGATTCTGGAGAAAAATAGAATATTAAGGCCTACGATTAAACAAATGCTGCATAGAACTGATATATCTAATGCTGATCTTATGGGACGTAATCGAAAGTAGATTATTTGGAGCATTACCATTATAAAAAGAAAAATGGTAACTATCAAGAGAATATGAGAATTGATATGCATCCCCATAAAAGAAAAAATAAAAAGGAAAGCTACTCGCTCAATGTTGAGATTAAGTAGCTTATCGGCAGCGGTTGTAACCCCTTTGGCAGACCTCCGTAGTAGAAATATAAGAATCAATATGGGTATGATTAGTAGCAAGATCTCTTGCCATCTTAATGGAGGGATTAACCATACAAACACTAGGACCAGAACTAACAATCCATAATATATCATCTGGTATAAGAAGGATCTCGCCTGGACCATCAAACCTTCTCCCTCCAATAGTTTAAGATATCTTCTAATGTCTTCTCGAAAGCAAATGCCTTTTTTATCTTTTCGCTGCCGTAAGTCTATGTTTTGTGAATTATATACTTGATAACGTCCGAATTATTCTCCTCAAATACAATCCTGGCATAGTTTCTTGCTTAGCTATACTCCTTTTCTCCATATTTAAGCTTCAGCTGATTTAAGCTTTCTTTAATTTATAATAAACCGCCTTGGTTTTTAAACCAATCTATGGTTTTTTTCAACCCTTCTTCTAAGTTCACCTTTGGCTGCCAGTTAAGTTTTTTCTTTGCTAATGTTATATCCGGCCTTCTTACCTTGGGGTCATCTGCTGGTAATGGTTTATACGCTATTTTGCTTTTTGAACTGGTAAGTTCGATAATTCTCTTGGCAAGCTCCAGGATTGTTATTTCATCAGGGTTACCAATATTCACGGGGTCATTTAGATTCGAATTCATAAGTTTATAAATGCCGTCTATCATATCCGATATGTAGCAGAAACTTCTGGTTTGGGAACCGTCTCCGTAAACAGTCAAAGGTTCTTTTTTAAGTGCTTGATCTATAAAATTAGGGATTGCTCGGCCATCGTTTTTTCGCATTCTGGGGCCATGGGTATTAAAAATACGAACTATCTTAACGTCTATCCCGTGTTTCTTATGATATGCAAGCGTTATTGCCTCGGCAAAGCGCTTGGCTTCGTCGTAAACACCGCGAGGCCCTATGCAATTTACATTGCCGTAGTAGGTTTCTGGCTGAGGGTTAACCAATGGGTCCCCGTATATTTCACTGGTAGAAGCCAGCATAAATTTCGCTTTGTATTTTTTTGCAACACCTAAAGCATTATGAGTGCCTAAAGAGCCTACCTTTAATGTCTTTATTGGGTATTTTAGATAATCAACCGGTGATGCAGGCGATGCAAAATGAAGGACATAATCTACCTTTTCTTTAGGTCGTATTTGTTTTGTTACATCATGCTGAATGAATTTAAAGTTTGGATTGCTTAAAAGATGCTGAATATTCTCTTTTTTTCCTGTAATAAGGTTATCGATACAAATTACACTGTGGCCATTTCTTATTAATAGGTCGCATAAATGCGAACCGATAAAACCTGCTCCGCCGGTAAGTAATATTTTCATTTGCACAAACCCATCCAGCATCTTCTTTCGTCTTTAATCTTTTTGCAAATTCTTCATTTATCCTTTTTAAACCAGTCGATTGTCTTCTCAAGGCCTTTCCTAAACTGTATTTTTGGCTTAAGATCTAAGAGTTTTTCCATCTTTGTTATGTCTGCATAGGTTTTTCTTACATCCCCCTGCCGTTTTGGGGCATGTTTAAATTTCAAGCTTTTCCCTAAAATAGTGTTAATCGTATTTGCTATATCCAAAACTGAAATGCTTCTCCCGCAAGCAATATTGAAGACTTCGCCAGATATGCCTTTTGCAACAGTAGCTTTTAAGTTTGCCTCTACTACATCTGAGACATAGGTAAAATCCCTCGATTGTTTTCCGTCCCATTCAACTATCGGAGGTTTACCATTGAGCATTCTTGATAAGAATGCCGGTATGCAAGCCGAGTATTTACTTTCAGGGTTTTGCCTTGGCCCAAATACATTAAAATAGCGCAGGGATACGGTTTCTAAGCCAAAAGTCTCTGAAAATGCCTCACAGTAATTCTCACCGGCTAACTTAGATACGCCATATGGTGAAATAGGTTGAGGATCAAAATCCTCCTTTTGCGGAAAATTTTTGGCATTTCCATAAACGGATGAACTTGATGCATAAACTACCCTTTTTATCTTGGCCTTTTTTGATTCGAATAAAAGATTTAATGTGCCGTTTACATTTATGTCGTTTGTAAGAAAAGGGTCGTCTACCGACTTTGGCACAGAATGAAGCGCTGCCTGATGAAGGATATAATCAGCGCCTTTTAATGCTTTTTTAAGGTCGTTCTTGCTTCTGATATCTCCTTCTATAAGCTCTATCTTGTCCATAAAAGGTGAAAGGTTTTCTCTTTTGCCGGTGATAAAATTATCCAGAACACGGACCGATTCGCCGCGTTTTAACAGTTCTTCGACAATGTTTGAGCCGATAAAGCCGGCACCGCCGGTGACAAGATACAACGCCATAAAAAATTCTCCTTAAAGCTTTACTATATTCTTAGCGTTTATTCCTACTCTTTCAAAGGCATTGCGGGTATCTAAAATAAGCCTGGCAGAGTTAGCTATCATTTTGTAATTGAATTCCCTGTGATCGGTAACCAAAATAACCAAATCATTCTTTTTGAGAATTGCCTGTGTTAGTTTTACGCCCTTAGTTCGAATGCTATTTATATCAAGATACAGTATATAAGGATCGGAATACGACACCCTTGCACCTTTTCCTTGAAGCAGCTCAATTATATCCAATGCGGGCGACTCGCGCAGGTCTTTTACATCCTTCTTATACGTAACCCCGAGTATCAATATCTTTGTTCCGGATACCTCCTTGCCCTTTTCATTAAGCAGGCCTTCTATCCTGCGGACTACATAATGAGGCATAAAAAGATTTGTTTTGGCAGCTAAATCTATCATCTTTGTCCTAAAGCCAACCTTGCGTGCCTTCCAGGACAGGTACAACGGATCTATTGGCAAACAATGTCCGCCTATGCCAGGTCCAGGATAAAAAGGCATAAAACCAAATGGTTTCGTTTTTGCCGCCTCGACTACCTCCCAAACGTCTATGTTAAGTTTGCTACAAAGCATAGCAAATTCGTTTATTAAACCGATATTCACTATCCTGAAGGTATTCTCAAGTAGTTTCACAGCTTCAGCGGTTTCAGCTAAGGAAACAGGAATAACCTTATCTATTACCTTAGAATAGAGAACCCTTGTAAGTTCTGCGGCCTTTTTGCTTATTCCGCCTACGATCTTAGGAATTTTAGAAAATGTATATCTTCTGTTTCCAGGGTCTATTCTCTCCGGAGAAAAACTTAAGAAAAAATCTTTGGATTCTTTAAGTCCGCTTTTCTTCAAAATAGGCAGAATAACATCTCGTGTAGTTCCCGGGTATGTAGTACTTTCTAAAATTATCAGTTGGCTTTTTTGTAAATACCTTACTATGGTTTTGGCGGCCATTATTATATAAGAAATATTTGGTATTTTTCTTTTACGCAACGGCGTAGGGACACATATAATTATAATATCCGGTTGTTTTAAAATGGATTCTTCTGTTGTTGGTAAAAATCGCCTGCTTTTGAGAATCTTTCTTATTCTATCAGAGGAGATGTCGGTTATGTAAGAATTGCCTTTCTTTAAACTCCCTATTCTTTTTTTGTTATTATCCAGCCCGTATACAAAGAATCCCTTTTTAACAAATTCAAGAGCAATTGGCAAGCCTACATATCCTAATCCTATTATGCATATCTTAGCTTTCTTGGAATCTATGAGTTTTTTTAGTTTACTAGCGTAGTTCATTTTTTGTTTTATGCCTTTTCTCGCCAATAATTAAGCAAATCCTCCATAGTTTTCTTAAAAGGTATTGTAGGTTTCCAGCCGGTGAGTTTCTTCATCTTTGTGCAATCACCCAAAAGAACAGGGACATCGCTGGGTCGCATTCTCGACGGGGCCTGCTTTATCTTAATAGGAACTTTTGCAAAAGACAAAAGTATATCAAGCGCTTTCTTTATAGTATGGGCTTTGCCTGAACAAATATTATAAACCTCTCCTGGTTTGCCTTTTTGCATAACTAGCCAGTAGCCTTTTACCATATCTCTTACATCTGTGAAATCTCTTTTGGCATTAAGATTTCCTACATAAATTACCGGCCTCTGCTTCTTTTTTTCTATTAAGGCGATTTGCTTTGCGAAGTTGGAGCAAGAAAAACTTTCTCCCCTGCGGGGCCCGGTGTGGTTGAACGCCCTTGTCCTTATTACGTTGAGCCAATAACTTTTGTAATATTGATATCCTAAAAGGTCCTGTCCTACTTTAGATACTGCATAGGGGCTAAGGGGCCTTAATGGATGAGTTTCTTTTATTGGTAGCTCGCTTTTTATTACAAAGCCGTACTCTTCGGAAGAACCCGCTACAATAATCCTTGGATTTAGTTTTAAGCTGCGTAATGCCTCAAAGAGATTGACCTCGCCTATCATATT
>CP070655.1:8429-11150 GCA_020354945.1 Candidatus Omnitrophota bacterium | reverse complement strand
CCGGCCAGATAAAAGTAACAGTAGTTCGCGAAACCAGAGCGATGGAGTATGCGAAGTAAATGCAAAGTCCCCATAACCAATTTTCGCAGGGACGCAAAAAATCCCCAGCGAGGATTTTTTGCTCGGCCTTCGGCCTCGCTCTCGCATATGTGTTAACCAGGGCGAACCATGCCCGCTCGGCCTGCACACGCCCTGCTCAAATTGTTATGGGAACTTTGCATAAATGATGTGAGTCGTCTAGAAAAGAGGTGTTAATGAATATATTATTGATTGGTGATATAACAGGCCGCCCGGGCAGGGAGATAGCGGCTGAATTGCTGCCTAAGCTAAAAAGGTCAGAAAAAATCGATTTTACAATTGCCAATGCGGAAAACGTAGCCGGCGGAAGCGGCATTACCCCCGACACCTGTGAGGAATTATTAGATTTAGGGATCGATGTGCTCACCTCCGGCGACCACATATGGAAACAAAAGCAGGTCTTGGATATTATAGATACAGAAGAAAGGCTCCTGCGCCCGGCGAACTATCCTGAAAATACCCCTGGTTCCGGCTCAGGTATTTTTAAGACAGAAAAGGGCATATTGGTTGGAGTAATAAATCTTTTAGGCAGGGTATTTATGCAACCGATAGATTGCCCTTTTCGTTGCGCAATGCGGCATATAGAGAAAATATCCAAGCAGACTGAGATTATATTAGTAGATATGCACGCAGAGGCTACTAGCGAAAAGGTAGCTATGGGCTGGTATCTTAACGGATTGGTATCCTGTGTATTTGGCACTCATACCCATGTCCAGACAGCGGATGAAAGGGTTCTACCAAAAGGGACCGCTTATATATCGGATTTAGGAATGACCGGCCCGTTTGATTCTGTTATAGGCAGAAAGAAAGAGCAGATACTTGAAAGATTCCTTTCATGCATGCCGGTTAGATTTCAGATGGCAAAAGGAGATGTTCGTTTAAACGGGGCCGTCGTCACTATCGATGAAAAGACTCAAAAAGCAGTCTCAATAAGAAGGATTCAATCCCGAGGAATGAAATGGCAAGGCACCTCAATATAGGAAATGCCAAACAAACGAAGAGTCTGTTTAAAGAAAACCTGCCTGCCGGCAGGCAGGCAAAAAAAATATATACAGTCAGCGAGATTACCAAAGAAATCAGGTTTTCTCTGGAGAATAGCTTTCCGGCTGTATGGGTTGAAGGAGAGGTTTCAAATTTCCTAAAGCATACTTCAGGGCATTGTTACCTTAGTCTTAAGGATGCCGGAAGCGTGCTTTCCTGTGTTATATTTAAGAATGTAGCAAATACCATCACATTTGATATAGAAAGCGGCATGCACCTAATCTGCTTTGGCCGAATAAGCGTTTATGATAAAAGGGGCCAATATCAATTTTATATTGAGGAAGCAGAACCTAAAGGGGTAGGGGCGTTACAGCTTGCTTTTGAGCAGCTTAAAAACAAACTCCAAAAAGAGGGCCTATTTGATACGGCCCATAAAAAACCAATTCCTGTTTTACCTCGAAGAATAGGAATTGTAACTTCACCTACCGGTGCCGCGATAAGAGACGTCCTTAATGTGGTCGGAAGGCGTTTCCCGGATATGCATATAATACTATGTCCGGTTAAGGTTCAAGGCGCAGGCGCAGCCGGACAGATAAAAGAAGCGATAGGAATTTTTAACCGATTGAAAAATGTGGATGTCATTATCGTGGGAAGAGGCGGAGGAAGCCTGGAGGATTTATGGGCCTTCAATGAAGAACCGGTTGCCCGGGCGATATATAATTCCGGTATACCTATAATCTCTGCCGTAGGCCATGAAATAGATTACACCATAGCCGATTTTGTAGCTGACTTAAGGGCCCCGACGCCATCCGCTGCAGCAGAGCTGGTAGCCGGCAAAAGGTCAGATTTTATAAATAATATCAATGCCTTAAGGCAGAGGCTTATAAATGCGCTATTAGCTCAAACTGATTTGGCCACGCATAAACTAAAGGCCTTACGAGAAAGATACGCATTTAAACAGCCCATTGTTTTAGTCCAGCAGAATTACCAGAGGATAGATGAGCTGACTAAATCTCTTAAGCAGGACATGGGCCATTTTTTAAAAACAAAGGAATACAAACTCACCCATTTGTCGGGAAAACTTAAAGCCTTGAACCCAACATCTATATTAGCCAGAGGCTATAGTATAACCATGAAGGTCGAAGATAGACGAATAATAAAGGATGCAAAAGAGGTAAAAGATAAAGATATAATAAAGACAAAGTTAGCAAAAGGCGAAATAATAAGCAAAGTGGCGAAAGAAAAGACCGTTTCTAAAAACCCAGCAAAAAGGGAGAGGATGAGGAGAAAACCATGAGAGAAAAAGAGCAAAATTTTGAGGGTGCTTTAAAGAAATTAGAAAAAATCGTAGAGAACTTAGAAAGTGGCGATTTATCTCTGAGCGACTCCATAAAAAAATATGAGGAAGGTATGAAGCTTTCTCAATTTTGCACAAAGAAATTACACGATATTCAGAAAAAGATAGAAGTCCTGGTAAAAGATTCATCGGGCAATATTTCGGCCAAACCATTTAGTGAAAACAACGCTGAGAAATTAAAAGCAACCGATACCCGAGAACAAAAAGAGCGATCCAAAAAGACCCCGCCTGCCGGCAGGCGGGGCAGAAGGGCAGAGGAATTATTATTTTGAAACTTACCAAGTACATCCGGGGCAGACAGAAGT
>CP070655.1:4998-8329 GCA_020354945.1 Candidatus Omnitrophota bacterium | reverse complement strand
CCTTTCATCTTCTCGTATTCGTTCCTTAATTCATTTAACGTCATCTCTTTCGGTTTTCTGTCGAGTTTCTTAGGATTGAACGCTTCTTTTGTGCTGAGCGTCATATAGTATGTCTTAAAATTCAGTTTGCAGAAATTTTCCGGGTCCCTCGGGTCCGGCTCGTCGCTGGTCCCGTTTGTCAATTTTAATCTGATAGCGTTTTTTTTAGGGATGGATATAATCTCGCCTTCTTCAGCAACAATGGTTCTCGTCTGTTTGCCTTCCTGGGGCTGGTAAATTCTTACATTCTTGAGCTTATCTTTATCTATAGCATATATAAAGACAATGTAGTCTCCAAATGCCTTAATGAAAGTTCCTGCCTCAAGATATGCGATCGGCCTTTTTATCCCTATCTCTTTCAGTATCCTTCGTGAAACGAAACGGGCCTTTGGTATCAGTCTGTTATTTAAAGGGATTAAACCAAGACTTATTATAAGAGATACGACTATTGCAGGAAGAGATATTCGGAATAAACTTATACCGCTTGCACGCATCGCAGTAATTTCATTGTCGCTGGCTAGTCTGCCGAAGGCAAGAAGACAGGCTGTAAGCATTGCCATAGGAATTGTATAGCTCAATAGATAGGGAAGCAGATAGAAGAATAACTTACTCACAGAGATTATATCTACCCCTTTTGTTATTATAAAGTTAGCCAGCTTTATTAGATTTCCGACCAATAAGGCGAATGTGAATACAATGATGGATAAGAAAAACGGCCCTATCAGTTCTTTCAGGACATAATTCCTCAATATCTTCATAGTTCTTTATCCTCTGGCCAGAACCAGGCAGGCCACACTTCCGGCTCCACCCTCAAGGAGTATTTTAGCACACTCATTAAGCGTATAGCCAGTGGTAAATACATCGTCCATCAGTAATATATTTTTGCCTTTAAGGAAAGAAGAGTCAGTTATTTTAAATGCGCCTTTGATATTTGAAGCCCGCCCTTCTTTAGAAAGTTCAGTCTGGGGCGGCGTATGCTTCGCCTTTATCAGATTATCGGCATAGACTGGAATGCCGTTCCTGCGTGAAAAATCGTTTGCCAATAGTTCTGCCTGGTTGAAGGTGCGCTCTCTTATCTTTGTTTTATGGAGGGGGACAGGGATTATTGCATCAAATTCGTTAATTTTGATATAGAGTTTTGTAAAGTTCAAAAACAGTTCGGTGAAAGCAGGTAACAGGCAAAGTTTACCATTAAATTTAAATAAATGAATGCAATCTTTTAATATGCCTTGGTAATGTCCTGTTGCCCAGGCTCTGCGAAAATGGTAAGTGGTGCGCATACAATCCTGGCAGTATGCATTGGTATAAGTTGAATTGATCAAAGATTTGCCACACTTCAGGCAGAAAGGAGGCAGATTCAGTCTTATCCTGCCCTTGCATTCATTACATAGACAGCTTTCTTTAAAGGGCCCAAGTTCTATTTTACAAATCTGGCATTCTAAGGGATAGACCAGGTTGAGAAGGCCTTTGCCTATCTTATTCCATGATCCAAGGACATTTTTCATAGGCAATAATATATCATTTTGCTCTGGATTTGTCAAAATATAAGGCAGGGTGGCAGGCGGGTTCAGGGGACGCGAAATTTTCCCCAGCGAGGAAAATTTCACTCGGCTTTTTGGCCTCGCTCCCCAGCACTAATTTCTAACCAGGTTAGAAAGGGGCAAATCTAACCAGGTTAGAATAAAGGGGGTTAGTAGTAAAATTAGTGCTGAGACCATGCCCGCTCAGCCAAAAAGACGCCCCACTCACCCCATGCCACATTGCCTATATAAACTCCTGCCGTCACTTGCCTTTTATATCTCTATATGCTATTATATGCCTACTATAACAAAAGGGTTATTGAGCAAAAACGGAACTATCATAATACCCCATAAGACTATAGAACCGGGCAAAGACGCCGATTTAATAATAATGGGCAGAGATTTTTATATCAAAAAGGTGATAATCGGGGGAAAAGAAGTGCTTTAAACTTGCCTAATATAGACAAATATGGTAATATAAAAGTCCTATGGCTAGAAAGAAGCAATATCAAATCAAGCATAAACAGAATGTTAAGAGGAAGAAAAAACGTCAAAAATTGCTTGCCCAGGGCAAGAATCCCGATGAACATTATTATAGTGGATTTTGCGTAAAGCCAAAATAATATGGAGAGATGAATGAGATTTATTTCTGCGTTATTGGTAGCATTTATTGTTCTTACCTTATCCGGTTGTGGCATCCTCGTAGATTCGGTAAGGGAAGCTGCTGATTACCCGAGTTTAGAACTCGTCAGGGCAAGGAAAGATGCTATAAGGCAATCTTTGGATATATCTTATGATAAAGCCTTTGAGCAGGCCTTGGTCTTATTAAAAGAGATGGAAGCAATAATATACACGAAAAATAAAAGAGACCATTCTATTACAGCAATGGGAATCAAAAGCTGTATTGATACGACAGAGGTAGGTATATTTTTTATTGAAGAATCCTCAGATAAGACAATTGTAGAAATAGCCTCACACAGTCCCAAGGCAAAAGATTTCGTCTCCTCTAAAATATTTGCAGGACTGGCAGAGGGTGAGTGATTTTGGACTCTAAGCAAAGAAAAATCCTGAAATATATATACGGTCCGGTATCTTCATGGCGTCTGGGCAGCTCTTTGGGAATAGATCCTATCTCCTCGGACAGGAAGATTTGCACATTTGATTGTGTTTATTGTCAGCTCGGTCCGACAGATACCTTTTCAAAAGAAAGAAAGATTTATGTCGAAACCGAAAAAATAATAGAGGAGATAAAGTCTTTATCTCACGTCAAATTTGATTATATTACATTTTCCGGTAGAGGGGAGCCGACGCTGGCTAAAAATTTGGGAGAGTTAATAAAAGCCGTAAGGGACTTGCGCAAAGAAAAAATAGCAGTTTTGACTAATTCGTCTTTGATGAACAGGGAAGATGTAAGAGAAGACCTGTCTTTGACAGATTTTGTCATTGCCAAACTGGATGTACCGTCGCAGGAGCTTCTTGACATAATAAATAAACCGGTGCAAAATATAAAGTTTCAAGATATAATTGAAGGAATAAAAAAATTTAAAGCAGAATACGAAGGAAGACTGGCATTACAGATTATGTTTATAGATGAAAATGAGGATAAAGGTAAAGAATTAGCGACCATAGCGGAAGGGATAAAACCTGATGAGTTAGAGATTAACACTCCTTTGAGGCCGTGTAAGGTCAAACCTTTGCCTAAAGAAGAAATCTCTGAAATAAAAAAGCATTTTTTGGATATACCTGCTTTTGACGGAACCATTGTCACAGTT
>CP070655.1:0-4898 GCA_020354945.1 Candidatus Omnitrophota bacterium | reverse complement strand
GTCGGACCAGAGCCTGAGACAATTGAGTTTAAAGCCTTGTTCTCTATCAGCTTCTCTTTTATTTCTTTTAGGACAGCATGTTTTGCCAGCAATACTGTCTCAAAATCATTATGCAACACATTTGATATCTCCTTTACACCTTTGTCCTTCACTTTCAGCAAATTCCTTGTTGCCATTGCCTTTCCTGTTTTGGAAAGGTCAAGGCCTTGATAAGCCCTTCTTGTTGAAATCTCAAAACCAGGGTTTACCAGAAGTACATTCATTTCAGGCAGCTCTACTTTGTTCAAAATAGTCCCCTTGCCTCCCGCAAGGCAGCTTCCACCGACAACAGAAAAAGGGACATCCATGCCTATCTCTGCTGCTAATCTTGTTAATTCCTTTTGGCTTAGATCCAGTTTCCAAAGCCTGTTTAAGCCTGTTAATGCTGCTGCTGCATCTGATGAGCCGCCAGCTAAACCAGAAGCCAAAGGAATATTCTTCTGTATTGTTATCTTTGCTCCTTCTGCTACATTAAACTCATTCTTTAGCAACAAAGCTGTTTTAAAGACAAGATTTTCCCTTGCAGCAATACCAGGATGGCTGCAGATTATCTTTATGTCATCCAAAGGCTCTAAAGTAACTACATCGTGCAAACCAACCTGCTGTTTTATAGACTCTATCCTATGGTAGCCGTCATCCAGCCTTGCCAGTACATCTAAGGTTAGGTTTATCTTTGCATGCGCTTTTAATTCTATCATTTTCTGCTTAAGCTAGCAACTGAAAAAACCTGGATAGCCTTGCCCTGGCCGAATGGAGTGAGCTCTTCTCCTGAAGTTACTGTTATTCCAACCTGCCCCTTTCCTATCCCCAGCAGATTTGCTATACTTTCCTTTATCTTCTCTTCATAATCATCCAGCCTTGGCTTTTTTGCTTCCATCATAAAGCCAACGTTGTTGATCCTGTAATCTTTTTTATTGACCATGTCCAGGACAACCTTAAGGTATTCCCTGCTGTCAGTCACACCTTTTTTGCACATTGGATCAGCATAACAGCCAAGTGATCTTCCGCCAACTGCCTGGCTTAAGGCATTGAATAAAGCATGCAGGATAACATCACCATCAGAATTAGCATCTAAACCATTTTCATTTGGTATTGTAATTCCGCCAAGGACTAATGGCTTTTCCTTATCTGTAAATTCATGTGAATCCTGGCCAATGCCAATCACAGAACAAGTTTTCATAAGCCTTGCTCTTTCTAGGTCTTTCTTTGTTGTTATCTTTTTTTTATCGTAGGTGGAATCCACTATTCTTACCTTTTTCCCTAATCTTTCAACCAAAACATCATCATCGCTCCCACAGAAGTTATCTTTGTAGGCTTTCTCAAAAGCTTCTTTAGCTGTTTTGTACTGAATAGCCTGTGGGGTTTGCATATGCCATAATTTTTCTCTTTCCAAACTTTTAACCACAAAACCATCCTCAGCCTCTTTTATTGTATCTGTTGCATGCATCGCAGCAACTGCAGCACCATGTTCTTTAGCCTGGTTGATGCATTCCAGGATTGTTGCTTCATCAACCAAGGGATTAGCTCCGTTGTGTATCAGCAAGATATCTTCATCATTCGGGCTTTCAAGCGATTTTATCCCATTATAGACAGAATCCTGCCTTTTAGCCCCACCTTCAACTATTTTTTTTATTTTTTTATATTGATTTTTTTCAATGATTTTTTTCAATTGGTCAATATCATCGCTGTTTCCAACCAAAATAATGGAATCGATTGCATCGCAATTCTCAAAAACCTCGATTGTTTCTTCTATTATTGTTTTGCCAACCAGTGTTAAGAGTATCTTATTGACTTTTTCCTTCATCCTTACTCCTTTTCCAGCTGCTGTTATAATTGCAATGTTAGGCATTTTCTATTTCCTTCATCAGTCTCTCAAGAACATCTCCCTCTATTTTTCCAACCATCATCCCATTCCTGTAAAGCAGAACATTTCCTTTGCCGCCGACAACACCGATATCAGCTTCTTTTGATTCACCAGGACCATTAACCCCGCATCCCATAACAGCGATGTGCAAATGTTTTGTAAGCTTAGATGTCCTTTGCTCAAGTTCTTTTGTAATCTTTATCACGTGAATACCTTTTCTGGCACAAGTCGGACAGCTTGTTATGTCGATGCCGCGCTTCCTCAGCCTTAATGCCTTAAGAATCTGCCAGGCAACCTTAACCTCTTCAACAGGCTCTGCAGACAGAGAAACCCTGATTGTATCCCCAATGCCATGCAGAAGCAAAGCGCCGATTCCAACCGAGGAATTTATTGTCCCGCTAAAGCTGCTTCCTGACTCAGTTATTCCTACATGCAGAGGATACTGCGACCTTTGGGAAAATAATTTGTATGCTTCTATTGTTTTGAGAACGTCAGATGCCTTTAACGAAACAATAATATTGTAGAAGCCAAGCCTTTCTATCTCTTTTATTGACCTCATTGCGCTCTCTACCATCCCCAAAGCTGTCAAACCAAACTTCTTCTCAATATCTTTTTCCAAAGAACCCAAGTTAATTCCAACTCTCACTGGAGTATTGCTATCCATAGCAGCATCAACAACTGATTTTATGTTCTCTTTTCCAATATTTCCAGGATTTATCCTTATTTTATCTGCAACCCTTGCTGCTTCTATAGCCAGTTTGTAATCAAAATGTATGTCTGCAATCAAAGGAATGCTTATATTTTCCTTTATGGTTCTTAATGATAATAATGATTCCTTGTCAGGAACAGAAACCCTTGCAAGCTCGCAGCCATGCTCTTCTAAGTCATGAATCTGCTTTATCGTTGCTTCCTCATCCTTTGTGTCTGTGCTGCACATTGACTGTACAGCAATCGGATTATCTCCTCCAATCTTCACTTTTCCTATCCTGATTTCCTTTGTCTTGCTTCTCATCTTAACAACGACTCAGCTGTTTTTATTATGTTCCCCTCTGTTAAACCTATTCCGTCCTTTAGCACATTTGTTGAACCATGTTCTATAAAACTATCAGGTATCCCTATTCTCTTTACATTTGCTTTTATGCTATTCTTCTCTAATAACTCCAATACACATGAGCCAAAGCCGCCTTCCAAAGCATTTTCTTCCACAGTAATTAATTTCCCTGGTTTTTTTGCCAAGCTTATTATCAATTTCTCATCCAAGGGCTTTACAAATCTTGCATTAACAACTGTTGAACTTATTTTGCTCTTCTTTAGTTTATCTGCTGCTTTATTTGCTAAATCAACACAAGGACCTACTGCCAGAATTGCCAGGTCTTTTCCTTCCTGCACAACCTCTGCTTCTCCAATTTCTAATGAATGATATGGATTTTCTATTGCAACACCCGAGCCAGCCCCCTTTGGGTATCTTATTGCAGCTGGTCCATGAAGCTCTAAAGCTGTTTTAAGCATATGGCCTAACTCATTTTCATCCTTAGGGGCCATTATTGTCATATTTGGTATATGCCTTAGGTAAGATAAATCAAAATTACCATGATGTGTCGGGCCATCCTCCCCAACTAAGCCAGCACGGTCAATTGCAAATATAACAGGCAGATTTTGCAGGCAAACATCATGAAGTATCTGGTCATATGCCCTCTGCAGGAAAGTTGAATAAATAGCGCAGACTGGCCTGTAACCATTTTTGGCCAGGCCTGCTGCAAAGGTAACTGCATGCTGCTCAGCAATACCTACATCGAAGAATCTTTCCGGAAAAGCCTTTGCAAAGTGCTCTAGGCCGGTTCCGCTCTTCATTGCTGCTGTGATTGCAATAATCTTATCGTTTTCCCCTGCAAGCTTGGTTAAGCAGCCAGAGAATGCATTTGCGTATGTTACACTGCTTTTATGCATCCTCTCGCCATTTTCTATATTAAATGGTGCAATTCCATGAAATCTTGTCCTATCAGCTTCTGCAAATCTATAGCCTTTTCCTTTCTTTGTTATAATATGAAACAGAATTGGTCCCTTAAGCTGTCTTATATTTCTTAATGCTTTTATCAACTCTCCAAGGTTATGGCCATCAACAGGACCAAAATAATTAAATCCAAGCTCTCTAAAGATTAAGCCTGGTGCTGTTGCTAATGCCCTTATGGTTTCTTCTACGCCTAATGCTTTTGATGCTTTCTTTCCTATCCCAGGCAGTTTTCCAAGTATGTTCTCTATCTTTTTTCTCATCTCTGCATAACCTGGTTTTGTTACCAGCTTTGAAAGGTAGGACGACAAAGCGCCAACATTCTTGCTTATCGACATCTCGTTGTCATTAAGAATAACCAGCAGGTCTTTTTTCAGCGAACCAGCATGGTTAAGGGCTTCGAAAGACATGCCTCCGGTTAAGGCTCCATCTCCTACAACGGCTATTACCTTGCTTGCCCAACCATTCAAATCCCTTGCAGCCGCTATACCTAAAGCTGCTGATATTGCTGTTGAGCTGTGGCCAGTATCAAATATATCATGGGCGCTTTCGTTTGATTTTGGAAATCCTGCTAAACCTTTGTGCTGCCTTAGGGTATGGAACTTACTTTTTCTTCCTGTTAATAGCTTGTGTGCATAAGCCTGATGCCCTACATCCCATATGATTTTATCATTTGGAGAATCAAAAACATAATGCAAAGCAATAGTCAATTCAACAACACCTAAGCTCGATGCTAAATGGCCGCCTGTCTTGCTTACAGTCTAAATTATTATCCCCCTTAATTCCTCAGCAAGCATATCTAACTGCTGCTTATTCAATAGTCTCAAATCCTTTGGACTATTAACTAAATCAAGAAAGTGACTTCTATCTAACCCCTCTTTATTCATATTACCCCCTAGGCAGAAGTTAAGAATTATTGTTTATAAATGATGTTTAAATTACTGGATAAATATAGAAACCAAATCTATTCCCAAAGTCCTGCATTTT